>JAZNMP010000023.1:0-18837 GCA_045579705.1 Lachnospiraceae bacterium | reverse complement strand
AACACAAGCACAATTATCGGATATGCTAGATGTAACAGTAAACACTATTCAGAATTGGGAGCATGGTAGAAATCTTCCAAGTGGTGAAAACTTGAATAAGTACTTAAAGGCACTTGGGATTACTAATCAAGTTGATATCACTAGAATAGTAGGTGAGATTAGTACAGCAGCCTATAATGAAGATGGTACTGATGAATTTGGAAACTTGCCGGTATTTTTGTTTTCAGCTGATTCACAGGAACTGATTTCAATTAAGCAGTGCTACGCATCTGCAGAAGAGCTTGATATGTTAGGCTATGTTGAGTATGTAAGATGGGATAGTAAGTATTCAAAGCGTGAGCGAAGAGGAGACGCTAAGTTTCAGTTAGAGTTTGCATTTTTTGAGAAGTATGGTGGATTTAATGCTACGATGAAAAAACTTTCAGAGGCGAGAAAACGACTTGGAAGATTACATAGTGATGCATTGGAATTTGCTGAGCAGAATCCTGGATGCGATTATCGTCTGATTTTATTTGATGCATCTGAAATCATTGATAAGATAGCAATCTATTTGGATAAAAAGAATTATCAAAATGAGATTGAGGATCTCTATAATTGCCTTAAGACCATTGAGGCAATAGGTACGGATTTCTTGTCAGCGGCCAATATGAATATTAGGTTGGAAAAAACCAATGATATTAATAAGATTCTGCAGAGCAGTATTGATTATATGACAGGAGAAAGAAATTTAGGGAAACTCACTGGTTATGTTGAACTTAAAATTGAGAATTCAAAAGATAGACCGAATATAAGTATGCTAAAGCTTACAGAAAGAGGTAAGCAGTTAATTCAGTGGGGAGATAAAAAACATAATATTAAGTAGTTCGCTATGGTAAGTCTAGCAATATCTTACCGCAGTAAGAATAGTCCTTCCCGCCGCAGTAAGAACTTTTCTTACAATAATGGTGTAGCACTTTCGAGGGAGATAGGAGGTGTTTTCACCATGGACACTTTAATGACGGGGAAGGACTTTATTGCTAGATTAGATGAACTCTTGAACGAAAGATGCATGTCAGATAGTGATATTCATAAAAAGGTGAAACTGTCGTCAGGAACAATAAGCAAGATGAGATCTAATGGCAGTGATCCAACATTTAGAACCATTCAACTGGTATGCATAGCGTTAGGCGTATCGCTGAGCGAATTTTTTGATACTAATAAGAAACCACAAAACGGAGATTATTTCTCTGAGTATGAGTTGGACCTTGTTGCTTTATCTAGAAAAGCAAATCCTGAACAAAAAGGAAGACTCCAGGCATACGCTGAAGGTCTTGTTGGAAATTAAATAGCAGAATTCGCGGCGGAATTGAAATCTTATAGTTGTTTATTAAGCGAGAAGATTGGAAGCAATTCCAGCCTTCTCGTTTTTGTTATTTAGAAAAGGACATTGTTGGAGGGAGGCAAGGTTATGTCAAAAAATGAGCAGCGCATTGATAACTGGTGTATGCGCGAAAATTTTGAACCGACGTTAGTGCTAGAATTGACAAGGGTGCTTTTGGAACATTTCCGAAGCGGATTAAAAATCTCAGATATGTTCCATCCGAATCTTACAGAGGAGGATCTGAAGAAACAAAAGGATACTATGAGGCGAGATTTCTTAGAAGCGATACGCTTGCCGATGGATGATTCCCTAGATCTTCAGGACAGCCTATTTCAAGAGCTTCGTGACTGCTCGTGGATGCGACTGTTGATTTAACAGGTTTTAGAAGAAATTGCAGCTACTGTTGATGAGGGGCAGCTGTATAAGCGGATTATAGAGAACTATTACCTGAATGATAATCCTATGTCCAATGATGAGATGTCGAGAACTGAGAGTCTTTCATCTGCATCAATTGAGCGCAAGAAGCGCGAAGCCATCAAATGCTTTGGAATAAGCATGTACCGATATGCATATCGCAGGGAATGCGAGGAAAGTGAAAAGGAATCAAATAATGGAAGCAAGTGAGCTATAGGCTGCTGTTTTGCATGTAGATGTGAGACAGCAGCCTTTTTTTTTTTTTGATGGATGTTTGATGGTTGCAAGATGGTTTGTTGAGAATCGATTGATAACGTGTTGATGGGCTGCACAGCTGGTATTCATGTTATTCTATTTACCAGCAGGGGATGTACCCGTGGGGGAATATGATAATGAGGAGGTTGTATATGGCGTGGAAACGGTGAAGGACATCAAAGTTTGGATTTGTTGCCCGGTATGCGGCAACAAGCTATTTACGGGGAAGAGTTTTGAGGATATTAGTATTAAGTGCCCTTGTGGGGCCATTGTAAAAGCTGAAGCTAAGCATTTACAAATACTGATTAATGTAGAAAGTTTAAAGCTTAGGAGTAAGTGAACTATTACAACTGAATAACTGAGCTGTCTGCAGAGATAAGGAATCCGGCATAGATCCAGGAAAGCTTGCGGCAGGCAGCAAGAGTTTGTTATCAGCTAGAACGACAAAGATTCGTTGGAAGGCGGAGCAAAACAGAAGGAAGTACAGTATTGTACTCTGTTTTGCTTTGCCTTCTTTTTTTGTGCTTCTTTCTGTTGCTCTGATGGTGAATATCAGTGCACGAATGGGAAGCGTATGTAGGTAGATATCCCTGACTGCCGGTTTTTGAAACTTATCAATTTTCAAGAATCGGAGGTCAGATATGAATAACAAGGACTATGAACTTATCAATTTGGAAGTAGAGTATCCAGGTATCCAGGGCGGATGCAGATGGGCTGTGGCAACTGACTTGTCTAATGAGGAGCTGTTTCAGAAGTATGGAGAAGAGTTGGGGATGTATAAGCCACTGCTCTTGATTTCGACGGAGCAGGCGGAAGTGTTCAAAGAATACAATCGCAATGAGGAGAAGCATAAGAAACGTGCAACGCGCTGTCATGATCCACGAGGATATATCGAAGGACAGGAGATGTATCAAGCAGCAAATCAGGTTCTGCATGAAATTACTGCATATGCAGATAATGAGGATCGCTTTTCTGCATTTATGGTCAGGTTGGCCCTAGATAATTTATCCCAGAAGCAGCAAAGAAGATTTCGCTTGTTTTTCTTCTATGGTTTTACTGAAGATGAGATTGCGAGAATAGAAGGTGTAGCGCAGTCATCTATTCATGAATCTATCCAGGATGGGCTTAACAAATTGAGATATATGCTAAGAATTTAAAAATTTTATAATTTTTTACCCTATAATTTGCCCTCTCCCAGTCCCAATAAGTAGGAGGAACTTTTTTCTCCTATGTTCCTTGACAACAGAATATACATTCACTAAGTACGTTCCCGTAGCTTGGAGCCCCAAAGGTACGCCTTGCGCGAGATAGCCTCACTGGAAAGTCGGTAGCACCGGCCTTGGCCATGATGACTACGGGTATAATGATACTTCCGCTTAGCCACAACACATCGTAATGGGAGCGGCCCGGCGAGAACCGCGGGGAGGTTAGAGCCTATGGAGCTGTGCTGCAGCCGCTTAGTGATTTCCCGTTCTCTGGGGTGTCGTGGACAAATAAGAGAGTAGATAACTGTATTGTAAGGAGGCTCCATTGTGTACTGGCGATGGAGCCTTCTTTTACCTATATTTTAGGAGAAGAATATATGAAAGAGATAAAACGAGGTGATATATACCTGGCAGATCTTGGGGAGAATATCGGGTCTGTACAGCGAGGAGAACGACCTGTGATAGTCGTTCAGAATAATAAAGGAAACAGATACTCACCAACCATTACCGTAATACCAATTACAACCAAAATTCATAGGAGCAAAGGATTCCCAACCCATGCCATCCTAGATCATATGGGAGGATTAGACGAGGAATCAGCATCCATGGCTGAACAGATAACTACAATCAGCCGAGAGAAGTTGGTACGGTACATAGGACATTTGGCAGATAAGTTTATGATTTCTCATATTGATAAAACGCTACTAATTCAATTAGGGCTTCTTACGCCAGAAACTGGCGTAAAAGCAAAGAGGGGACAAACCCAGAAAAATCAAGGGTTAGATGCATATTCTGAAAATGAGATTGGCGTAAAAAACTATAATAATGGCATACCAATTTGGCACAAGGCATCCCTTACTGTAGAGGAAGCTGCTGAGTATTCCAATATTGGAGTCAATCGAATTCGAGACTTATGCAAAGATCCTGTAACAAAGTTTTCATTCAAAGTAGGGAAGAAGGTACTGATAAAGAGAGAAGCATTCGATGAGTATTTGCGTAGCGTCCAATTGTTGTAGGAGTAGCTATGCTTGAAAATATCACGTTTCTGTGTTATTTTGTAATACGCATGAGGATGCTCTTTTTTATGAAAAAAGGAGCGTTTTTTATGGGAAAAGATTTAAGAGGTCGAGAGATGGGCGAAGGCATCATGCAACGCAAAGATGGCCTATACTCGGCTCGGTATACCAATAGAAGAGGACTTAGAGTCGAAAAGTACTTCGGAACTGTTTCAGAAGCTAGAAAATGGTACATGTACAACAAGCTTCAAGATGAACAGGAAGATGAGACTGCCCTTGAATATACCATGACGGTAGATCAATGGTTTAATTACTGGATGAAGACTTTTAAGCGAGATTTATCGCCTAATACGATTCGTAATTATACGGAACGGTATTATAACGATGTTAAGGCGGAAATCGGTGACATGCTTCTGATGGATGTAAGGGCAATGCATTGCCAGAAGATTTTAAATGATATGGAACCATATTACGCAAAATCTACAATCTATCAGACTTACATCTGTATAGGCTCTATGTTTAAGTCAGCACTGAAGAATGACCTGATTACAAAGCATCCGCTAGATGGTGTTGATTTCAAATGTTCCAAGATGAGAAAACCAATTCGATTTTTGGATTTACATGAACAGGAACTCTTCCTTGAGGTTGCTGACAAAAACAGCAATGCTAAGGCTTTTCGCTTGGTATTGCAAACAGGATTAAGAACAGGTGAACTGATAGGGCTTACCTGGGATAACTTTGACAGAATAAATAGAACGCTTACCGTCGATAAGACATTAGAGTATCGCTATGAGAGAGGTTATTGGAGAGCTGGACCGCCTAAGACGATGTCTGGATTTCGTACAATACCGCTAACAAACGAAGCTTATGATATTCTTTTTGAGTTATACCAGAAGAGACATTCTAGAAAGGAATCCAAAACACTATCACAGGTGTTGAAGTTCAAGGATCCTAGAACAGGATTGGAACGCGAAGTATGTATGCGGGATTTGATATTTATCAATTGGCGTACAGGCGAGCCAACCAAAAATTCAACGTATGATACAAATCTTGAAAAGCTTTGTAGAAATGCAGGTATTAAACCATTTAGCATGCATGCGTTGAGACACACTTTTGCTACCAGATGCATAGAAAGAGGAGTTAATCCAAAATCATTACAGAAAATCTTGGGTCATGCACAGTTGTCGACTACAATGGATACATATGTACATGTTACAGATGATTCATTGCAGGCTGCGATGATGCAATTCGAGGCAGTATGATGGATTTATTTTTTTATCTCAGTTATTTCGGGAGTAAAAAAATAATCAAAACTTACGATTTCTGGCGTAAATTGGTGCTGAAGAAAGAAAAAATGAAAGAAGAAATCCCGGAAATACGGGCATGGAGGAATAAATTATGAAACTTGGAATCGTAGGCTTACCAAACGTCGGTAAATCCACACTTTTTAATTCACTTACAAAGGCAGGTGCGCTTGCTGCGAACTATCCATTCGCTACGATCGACCCAAACATCGGTGTAGTAAATGTACCTGATGAGAGAGTAGATAAACTTGCAGAGCTATACCATTCAAAGAAAAAGATTCCTGCAGTTATTCAGTTCGTTGATATCGCTGGTCTCGTAAAAGGTGCCAGCAAAGGTGAAGGTCTGGGAAATCAGTTCCTTGCAAATATCCGTGAGTGTGACGCTATCGTTCACGTAGTTCGTTGTTTTGAAAATTCAAATATCGTTCATGTCGACGGAAGCATCGACCCTATCAGAGATATAGAAACTATCAACTTGGAGCTTCTTTTTTCAGATATGGAAATCATCGAGCGCCGTT
The DNA here is from genome assembly GCA_045579705.1 of Lachnospiraceae bacterium. Taxonomy (GTDB): domain Bacteria; phylum Bacillota; class Clostridia; order Lachnospirales; family Lachnospiraceae; genus Lachnocurva. The sequence goes on along the minus strand of JAZNMP010000023.1, from coordinate 12,765 downwards.
ATTCAAAGATCGCTAAGCAGTCACGTATGGACAAAACTCTCCAGAAGGAAGTGGCTATGCTCGAGCGTTTGAAGAAGTTCCTCGAGGATGGAAATATGGCGTCAGCATTTGAACTCAAGGATGAAGATGAGGAAGCTTACTTCTCAACATATGACCTCCTTACTTCAAAGCCGGTTATCTATGCGGCAAATGTTTCAGAAGACGATATCGCTGACGATGCTGCAAACAACGATTTCGTGAAAAAAGTTCGCGAGAAGGCCGAAGCTGACGGTGCTCAGGTTTATGTGGTTTGCGCAGAGATGGAGCAGGAGATGTCAGAGCTTGATGACGAGGAGAGACAGATGTTCCTCGAAGAGCTTGGCATGAAGGAATCAGGCCTCGATAAGCTGATCAAGGCCAGCTACAAGCTCCTCGGACTCATTTCATTCCTGACATCAGGTGAGGACGAGACTCGTGCTTGGACTATCAAGGAGGGCACAAAGGCACCTCAGGCAGCAGGAAAGATCCATACAGACTTTGAGCGTGGATTTATCAGAGCTGAAGTAGTTTCCTATGACGTTCTCATGCAGTACGGTGGGGAAAAAGGAGCCAAAGAAGCCGGTCTGGTCCGCCTCGAAGGAAAAGAGTACGTGGTTCAGGATGGCGATGTAATTGTGTTTAGATTTAATGTCTAATACTAGATGTAGTTAGGCAAGAATACGTCAAATTATTATATTTTTATAAAGAAGCTTGCAGGCTCTATTTTCAAGGGCTTGCAGGCTTTTATTATATGCTTGGAATTTGACAGAAAAAATCGAGTAATAGTACAATGTGTCTGACGACTGCGAATGGACGAACTTATCGAGAATCACGTAGGTCAGTTGTCTGAAATGATGATGTTTTATGATTTTTTTCATGAAAGGGGGACATCTATGAAGCGACTTAGGAAAGCCATAGCATTGATTATGAGTTTATGTCTCGTGATCTTGTATGGCACAATAAATGTTAAGGCGGGTGATCCGACTCAGGATCCGACGTATCAAGTAACGTTTTCGGCAAAGGAATTTCACATTGGAAGCACGGAAACAGTAAGTATAGCTACTGTTAAAGGCACGCTGATAAACGGAGGAGAAGATATATCTCTCGGTTTAAATGATGTAATCGTACTAGAGGGGTTTAACAGTGAAACTATGGAATGTATTGTTCAAAACACTGCTACAAATTTTTGGGTAGAATTAAATGTTGGCAGTGATGGAACGACCTCTTTAGCAAGTAGAACGTCTGATGGCGGATATCCGAATGAATCATTAGAATTTATAATACGTGCTAAATCATCTCAGTCTAACCCTGACCCTGGTTCTAACCCTGATCCTGGTTCTGAATCTGGTTCTAACCCGAATAATCCGGGCCAAGATCCAGCACCTTTCCCAGATGCAGAAATATTAGAAGGACTGGTACTTAATGTAGGCGGTCATAGTTATGAGATTACTCCAGATAACAAGGTTGTAACGCTGGAGGGTGTTTCTGATTTGTCTGATGTTAACTTTATGGTCGATGAGTATGTAGACTATACAGATGGAAATAATATAGTAAGACTTCCACTTCAGGGAATAGGATCAAATAGCGGTAAGGATACAGACGGCAGATATCTTCTCGAAGTTCAGACAATAACAAAGACTGCTTCGATGTGGACTTTTAGTTTGATTTATCACGCAGAAGATGATCCAAATGCGGCAAACAAGGAAGTACCGGGATTCTACATTAGAGATATTAGCTTTGTAGTAGAAGGTTTTAAAGGTGTAAAGGTTGATTTTGATAAGACACCTGATATGTATCAGGATACTGTTTATTCAAAGACTATAGATATAACAAATACTACATCTGCTAAGCCTGCACAGGCTGCTGTTTATTATGATTGCGGAAATATCGACCTGTCAAAGGTTGGCAATGGTGCTGATATTTCAAAGATTGAAACAGCGAAAGCTTCAGAAAGTAAGGCTGTAACTATTAATAATGGTGTAGTTAAGTTTAATTCGGGCTTCTATAATAAGGTAGTTCTGAAGGTTACTCTGGCTGACGGAAACGTAGGATATGTAGAGATCGAACGTCTTGGAATCAGTTTGGATGTAGTTAGACCTACTACGTTGAATCCTAGAAACGAGTACAGAACACAACCTTACCATGGTTCACAGACGGGATCAGATATTACAGGTGCAGCCGGAGTTGGAAAAACTAATATAGTTGCAACATTTTTCTATGATGCAGAAAAAACATACAAAGATTTCGACATGGTAGCCAACCTTACTTTTAAAGACGGCCATACAGAGACAAAGGTTGTTACTGGTTATGGTGAAACAGCAAACGCGAGTGATCCAACACTTAAAGCTGGAGATTACATAGTTTGGAGTGGTGCTTCGGATACAGAAGCTCCAGTTAGCGTGTCTGTCACAGCAGTAAAACATGGCGCAACTAGTGCTACTAAGTTTGGTGGCGCACTCTTTGGTGGCGGCAGCGGTATTACAGTAGAAAACATTATTACAAAGGTTCCAAATTAGAGGTAGATTATTATGAAGAGAATAAATAAGCTATTATTAGCATTGGCTCTTTCTTTCGGAATGATGTTTGCTGCTTCCGCATATGCAGAGGCTGCGCAGGTATCCACTCTGGAAGTAACAAGTGCAGAGAATAAGATTACAGTAAAGGGAACTACTGATTCAGAGGTTCTCGCTTGTGCAGTTTTGGTTTTCGATGCAAAAGGTGAGAATATGATCGCCATGGAAACATGTGCGGTTACAGATTCGGGGTATAATTACACGATGGATCATGTTTTTTCCGAAGGAACATATCTCGTAAAAGTCGCTGATTACAACGGTGGAGACTATGTTACGAAGGAAGTGAAGGTGGATGGCGCCGCGAAGAAGTCACCAAAGACCAGCGGCCTTTCACTAGTTATGCTGTTTATCGTGGCTGGAACACTTTCTGGCACTTATTTGGCAGTGAAAAAAGTTCGTGCGAGATAGTTTTTGATGCCTCAACCACAATATGTGCGATAATTACAGAATTTTAAATCAATTTCTTGCATAATTTGTGGAATTATAATATAATTTACACATGATGTGGGTTTTCCTGCATCATGTGTATTTTTTTTGAATCTATCGGCTTGGTTTTATAAGAATGGGGAGGGGCATAAACTATGAAATGCCCATATTGTGGTAACGCGAATACAAGTGTAATTGATTCTAGACCTGCTGACGACAACGCATCTACACGTCGTAGACGCTCATGCGATTCATGCGGTAAGAGATTTACTACATATGAGAAAGTCGAGACTATCCCTCTGATTATTATTAAGAAGGATAATAACCGCGAACAGTATGATAGGTCAAAGATTGAGAAAGGTGTGCTTCTGTCATGCCATAAGCGTCCGGTTTCTGCTGACCAGATCAGACAGTTGGTGGACGACATCGAGAAAGACTTGTACTCTAGGGAAGAGAGGGAAATCCCTAGTTCAGAAATCGGTGAAGCTTTGATGCGAAAGCTTAAGGCTTTAGATTCTGTAGCATATGTTAGATTTGCATCTGTATACAAGGAATTTAAGGATGTAGATACATTTATGAGTGAGCTTCAGAAGCTCGCTGATTAGTCGGAGAGGCAGCATTTGTAGACGAGGCAGAAAATTTTTCCTGTAGGGGTTAAGCTTTGCGGGGATCATCCGATATATAATATGTAACAAACAAGGAAGTTAGTAATGGAGATTTGCGGATGAACGTTTCTGGAATCAGACCTTTGTCTGGGATTTATGGAATCCACAATGTAAACTTCATAGAGAACAACGAAGCTGTTTCACAGGATTTGGCTACACAGTCTAGCGCTATCGGCGATACAACTGTAAAGGCTGACGTACCTGAAAGAGATACATCTAAGCAGACATTTTCATCAGCAGATTTGGCAAAGCAGTATGACGCTCGTAAGTCTTACTCTTTGAAAGGCGCTAACGCAGATATTCGTACACTTGATGTTGAAAACGCTATCTCTGCTATGCAGAAAGATACAGCACTTCAGCAGTATCAGTATTTTGTAGGAAACAAAGTTACAGAAGCAGCACAGACAAACGTAACACGTGCTATCGAGAACTTTGAAATTTGATATTTAAAAAAATATGTATATTCAATCTCTAGATACTAAATAGTATCTAGGGATTTTTTTTATGGATTTTTTTTGCTATAATACTAAACGCTGTAATTTATAAAGATGAATGAGCGTTTGTTTGTTTATTTATAAAGATGAATGAGCATTCGTTTATTTATTTATTAATATTAATTTAAAAAGAGGATTTATAAATTGAGTAAATTATACCCAGATGATTATATAAGTAGCGTCTATGATGTCGATTTCAAGAAACTATTTGAAGAAGGCTATCGTTTGCTACTATTTGACGTAGATAATACTTTGGTACCGCATGGTGCTCCGGCAGATGAGAGAGCGAAGGAACTTTTTTCAGAGCTGAAAGAGATAGGCTTCAAGTTCTACTTCCTGTCTAATAACAAGGAAGGTCGAGTAAAGAGCTTCTGCGAGGCAGTCGGCGGTGATGGTTACATCTTTAAGTGTAACAAGCCATCTCCACGTGCGTACCTTCGCGCGATTGCGCTGACTGGCGTGAGAGCGGATGAGGCGTTCTTCTTTGGCGACCAGATTTTTACGGATGTGATGGGCGCGAAAAATGCGGGCATCAGAAACGCGATGGTCAAGCCGGTTTTGAAATGGAAGGAAGAACCACAGATCGTCTTGAAGAGATTTCTCGAAGCTATCGTGCTTCTGTTCTTCAAGCTTCACACTAGAACGGGAAGAGGAATAAAGAAAGTTCCTATGAAATAATTTTTTCAAAAAATGATTAGAGAGGTTAGGAGAAGAAAATGAAAATCGGAATTGCAAATGATCATGCAGCAGTTGAGATGAAGCAGGAAATCGTATCATATCTGGAGGGCAAAGGCTTCGAGGTTGTAAACTTTGGAACTGACACAAACGAGAGTGTGGATTATCCGCTCTATGGCGAGAAGGTTGCCACAGCTATTCGCGATGGAGAGGTAGACCTCGGTGTCCTCATCTGTGGAACAGGAATCGGAATTTCGCTCGCAGCAAACAAGGTTCCAGGAATTCGCGCAGCAGTTGTATCTGAGCCAGTATCAGCCAGACTCAGCCGTGAGCACAACAATGCAAACATCATCGCTTTCGGTGCGCGTATCGTTGGACTTGAAGAGGCAAAAGGAATCGTAGATGCCTTCTTCGGAGCAGAGTTCCTCGGTGGCAGACATGAGCGCCGCGTGAACATGATTGATGATGTGGACAAGAGAAATCATTAATTTGTGTAGTGCGGATTAGGGAAATCATTAATTTGTGTATGGCGGATTAGATAATTGCATTTTTTGTAATCGAAATATACTGTAAAAATTGACAAAATCGTTGATTGAATATACAATATAGCTTGTGATTTTTTTAAAATAAGGAGGAATAACTTATGGTTTCAGCCGGAGATTTTAAAAACGGCCTTACTATTGAATGGGATGGAAAGGTTTGGCAGATCGTAGAATTCCAGCACGTTAAACCTGGAAAGGGTGCTGCTTTCGTACGTACTAAACTTAAAGATATCGTAAACGGTGGTGTTAACGAAACGACATTCCGCCCAACTGAGAAATTTGAGCAGGCACATATCGAGAGACAGGATTATACATACCTTTACAACGATGGTGAAATGTATTACTTCATGAACGCAGAGACATATGATCAGATTTCTCTTACAGCAGAGAACATCGGAGATTCTCTTAAATTCGTTAAAGAAAACGAAGTTGTTAAGCTTGATTCTTACAAAGGAAATGTATTCGCAGTAGAGCCACCTCTCTTCGTAGAGCTTGAAATCACTCAGACAGAACCTGGTTTCAAGGGTAACACAGCACAGGGTGCTACAAAACCAGCAACTGTTGAAACTGGCGCTGAAGTATATGTTCCTCTTTTCGTAGATACAGGCGACGTTATCAAGATTGATACTAGAACAGGTGAGTACCTCTCACGTGTAAATAACAAATAATTGAGTTTTGATAATTGAATTTTGATTATTGATTATTTGGACCCCCTCGCGGATGCGAGGGGGTTTGTGGTTTTGGGGAACGTGGTATGGTGTGAGACAAGCTTTTACCTATACTTCACGCCATAGAAAAGCTTGTCGGAGTGGTGTGAGATTAACGGAAGATGCAGTTTCACACTAGTGCCTAAAATGAGGTATGGTGTGAAATCAGGAAAAGCTTCAGTTTCACACCATCGTTTCAAGATTTTTTATGGTGTGAAAAGCAAGAAATGGTTAATCTCACACCAGTGACTTTTTTGAGGCGTGGTGTGAAATAGAGGAGATGCATGAATTCACACCATTACTTCAAGCCCTGTGGTGGTGTGAGATTAACGGAAGGTGCGGTTTCACACTAGTGCCTAAAATGAGGTATGGTGTGAAATCAGGAAAAGCTCAAGATTCACACTATCATTTCAAGATTTTATATGGAGTGAAAAGCAAGAAATGGTTAATCTCACACCAGTGGTTTCTTTTGGGAGTGGTGTGAAATTGAGAATTTGTTTGGATTCACACCATTACTTCAAGCCCTGTGGTGGTGTGAGATTAACGGAAGGTGCAGTTTCACACTAGTGCCTGAAATTGAGGCTGGTGTGCAATCCAGGAAAATCAGAGATTCACACCAGTTCTTTTGACTTGCTTTATGCTTTAGGTGTTAATCGAGTGTTCGCTTCGCTCACAGAGTTGACTTGGTGACGGAGTGCAGAATTCTGATATATGTTTGCTTGGCTGCTTTTTGATGAAACGGTGTTATCAAGCAAACATAATAGGATACCTCTGCGGCGCAGCCGCACTTGATTAATCTAAGTTGGCTTATGGGTAGGGCTGGGCGCGAGAAGTCATGTGAAAGCTCAATGACTTCTCGATTCACATGATTAAGCAAGTGTGCGCTGCGCACACAGAGGCTAGAATACAAAACCACGCCAGGTGATGTGCTTGGCGTGGCTTTGCTTTAATGATTTAAGAAAACTATTGAGTGCTGTTGTTTACAATTCTTTCTTCCAGAGACCGTGGAGGTTGCAGAGCTCGTAAGCTTCTACGACCTTTTCGCCATCGAGGAGGACGAAGTCTGCTTCTGGTTTGTCACCAGGGTTTAAGTTCTTGATCTGGTAACCATTTGTAGTTTCGAGAGCGATGAATTCGATGTAGTGAGCTTCTTCACTTGGGTGAATTACTTCGCCGACTTCTACGTGAACGAGATTACCGTTTACAGTTACTACTGGAACATGTTTTTCTGTAGCTGCATCTACTTCGCCAGCACGGAGTTCCTTCATAGGCTCATCGCAACAAATGGTGTCGCATGGGCTGCCATGGAGCTGTAGATGAACTTTCTTACATTTCATGCATTTGAAAATCTTCATAATCTGTCCTCTCTTTCAAATACTTAACCCGCTATATTTCTATCATAACATTAATAAATATAATTACCACTTCTATATTTATTAATTTTACAATTTCCAGGTGGTCACGTTTATAAAGTTTATAATTTGCGGGAGAATTCATTTATAAAACAAGGAATTCCCCAAAGGAAATATTTATAAAACAAGGGATTCCCCAAAGGAAATATTTATAAAATAAGGAATTTCCCAAAGGGAATATTTATAAAATTAACAATTATTAATTAAAGACATTTCCGAACCAATATTTTATAATAATTAAATGGAGGCAAGATAATGTTTAAAGCGGTTATATTTGGCGGTGGAAGTGGACTTTCACAGTTATTAAAAGGTATGGTGAACTTCCCTTGGGAGGTGACTGCGGTGGTTTCTGTTTCTGACAACGGAAAGAGCACTGGCGCGCTCCGAAAGGAATTTGATATCCCAGCGGTGGGAGATATAACGAAAGTAATGATGGCTATGTCTGACAAACCTCAGGCTGTAAAGGATTTGTTCATGTATCGTTTCGATGAACAAAGCTCTCTGAATGGCCATTCTATAAAGAATCTGATTATGACGGCGTTGCTCGAAACGCAGGGCGACTTCGCACATTCTATTCCGATTTTGGCGGAACTACTAGATATTAAGGGTAATATTTTTCCGGTAACGGAAGACAATGTCGACCTCGTCGGAATCACGGACGATGGCACGCGAATCATGGGCGAAAGCCAGATTACTGAGGCACGAAGCCGAATTCGCGAGCTGCAGTACGACAAAGATGTTACCGCGAATCCACGTGTTTTGAAGGCTTTGCGCGAGGCTGACCTCATCATCTTCAGCTCGGGATCGCTCGTGACGAGCATCATGCCACACATCATCATCCCGGAGATTCAGGAGGCGGTGCGCGCGTCAAAGGCGCGAAAGATGTACGTTTGCAACATCCTGACGCAGCCGGGCGAGACGGACGATTTTACGGTTTCGAAGCATGTTGAGATGCTGGAAAAATATCTGGGCGAGGGCGCGATTGATGTCGTTATCGCGAACGATAGGGAGCTGCCGAAAGATTTGAAGCTTTTTGCAAATTCGGAAGGCAAAGACCCGGTTGCAATCGATGGCGCGCTGATCGCGGAGAAGCATATCGAGCTCATTTCTGACAAAATTTATTCGACGGAGGACGGCTCGATTCGCCACGACGCGCTGAAGACGGCGTATCTCATGTTTTCTTATATTATGGATTTGAACAAAGGGTGACTTATGAACGATAGACAGAACTTGAACGGGCCGCAGAACGACGACGTTTCGTATTCGATTGCGGACCTGCGCTATTTTACGGATGAGCAGTTCCAGGATTTTTATAATTATATTTCTGAGGATAGGCGGAAAAAAGCTGATTCATACAAACTGAAACAAGACTGGAAATTGTCTGTGCTCGCTAGTTTTCAGCTTGAGCGTTTGCTTGAAGGAATGGGCGTGAAGAGACCTGTTCGATACACGACGACTCCAGGTGGAAAGCCGCTTCTCGATATGGAGAACACGGAGTTTGAAAACGTGAAGGGTAGCGCGGCGAGTGAAGGAAAGAAAGAGATTTATTTTTCAATATCTCATAGCGGAAATTTTGCGACGGCGGTGGTTTCGGACAAATACAGTGTCGGCATCGATGTCGAGGACGTTACTTCAAAGAAGCGTGACTTGAACAAGCTGATGAAGGTCGCTGACAAATATTTTCTGCCAGAGGAGATCGAGCTTATCCATCAGGCAACTGGTGGAGATGAGAGGGCACTTCCGGGGGCTTTCTATAGAATCTGGACGATGAAGGAAGCTTATATGAAGGCTATCGGGAAGCCGCTTCTCGAAGTGTTTAGAGAGAAGCAGTACGATCCGGATGATGTGGCTCTGACACAGAAGTATAATTCAGAGGCAATCTTTTCGATTTATAGAGCTGTTCCCGATAATTTATAAAGTTAAATTTTAACGTGTAGTTAATTTAATAAAGTTGAATTTCGACGCGTAGTTAATTTATAAAGTTGAACCTGTTTGGAGAATTTATAAAGTGAAAACTGGTGCTTATCAGGCGACAACTAAAGATGGAAAGACGGTGTTTCGTTCAAAGATTTCCTATCGTGGAAAATCGGTTTCTCTGGGAACTTATGAGACTGAGGTTGAGGCGAATGGGGCATACGTTGAGGCGAAGACGCTCTATCAGGATGATTCGATTTCGATTGATGAAGTATTTCTGGGAGATCGTTTGCGCGAGAAGATTAAGAGTGCGCACCTGCCTTCGGACAAGGTCGTTTCGATCATAAATCATCGTGATCACAACATTTACATAAAGACGCCGATCTATATTCGAAATGGTTACATTTCCTATTTCATGCGCGATGGCAAGGAGCTGAAGTTCGATATGGATGAGCTGTTTTACTACAGTTCGCATCGAATCTTGAAGCGCGGCAACTCGCTCTATGTGAATGATTTTGGTATGCAGTATCGCATCCTCGATCGCTACGGTATCCATCATAATTCGGTATCTGGCGTCGACTACACTTTTGTTAATGGCGACGAACTTGATTTTAGGTCTGCGAATGTGGTAGTTGTGAATCCTTATTTTGGAGTTAGGAAAAAAGAAGTCCTAGCGGCGAAACCTTACTACGAGACGAAGATTCATTTGAATGGCGATTATATTGTTGGCAGATTTAAGGACGAGGTCAGAGCAGCGATAGCGTATAACAAAGCTGTTGATTATGCTAAAGAACACGGTTTTGATAAGGATTTTCCGCAGAATTATGTGGATGAAGTTTCTCCGAGAGAGTACGCGGAAATCTACTATGAGATAAAGCTTTCTGAGAATTTTGTGGATTTCTTTAAATGAGGAAAAAGAAAGTAAGTAAGGCACCCCACGTTGTGGGATGCCTTTTTTTATATAATGGTTTTTAATTTCACGACTCTTTATGGAACGTTACGATTAGGTGTAGTGTTCCAAACGGATATATAAATGGAATTACGTATGAATTTGTTTCCAGCTCCAAGATGTCTTCATTCACTGTGGTTGGTGGCTCTAGGGAGAGCTCCACGGAATGGGAATTGGAAATGTTTACACCATACAAGCCATTGTGCAAGTTGAGGAAATCTTCAATAGAAGCTTTCACGTACTCATTAAATTCCTCGAACTCCATGCTTGCGTAACGTGATGCAAATGCTATTGCAGTGGATTTAGGCATGTCCAAATATGTGATTGCCTCGATGTCACCGCTGATACGCTGCTCTACACAGTAGTTAATAGGATACTCTGTTGCAGGAACAGGTGCCATAGGTATGAAATCTTCGCCTATGAATCGTACGAAATCGTTGAAGAGTAACTTCAAGTAAGATTTTGCGTAATCGTCTAAGGCATTTTCTGAAACGAGCAGGAATTTTTTTACAAGCTGATCAAAATGTGTCTGGTTCTCGATGTCCATATCGTAGATTTCTGTGTCATTCTGGTAATCGAGTAGAACATCCTGAAGCTGTTCGTTTGTGATTACTTCCATATCAACCAGATTCTGGCCCAGTAATAGATAGTCCGGATTCTGTGAATGGAGCAATTCTTCGACCTGATCGTCTGTAAGATAATCTCTTTCGATAGCAATTTCGCCAAAACGCTTATCTTCGCGCGACTGAAGGTAGCACACTTCGTCTACTTCAGCGGCAGTCATAAGTCCCTGGTGCATAGCTAATGTACCAAGTTTGATATGAGATTGTTTGAGTTTGGCTATAGCTTCGGAAAGCTGCTCAGGTGTGACGATTTTGTTGTTCAGAAGATAGCTTCCGAAAAACTGTGCAAACATATACTTAGTCCTCCTTGAAATACGATTCGAGTAGAAGCTTGATCTGACTTACGGCAAAAGGCTTCTGAATGAAGTCCTTCGCACCAGCTATTATGGCTTCTTTGAGCTCAGTTTTAGTACCAACAGAAGAGACGACAACGATGGAAGCATCATCGTCTATTTTTTTGATTTCTTTGATAGCGTCTATGCCGTTCATGACAGGCATAGTGATATCGATGAAAACCAGGGAAGGTTTGTTCTGTTGGAATATTTCAACAGCGCTCTTACCATCAGTAGCTTCGACTACATTTGCATCAGGGACATAACGTTGAACTACGTCATGTAACTGCTTGCGAGCTAAAATGGAATCATCACAAATTAGTATTGTAGGTACGCTCATAAGTCCCCTCCATTTATAAATCACTTACAAAAAATATAATACAACAAAGGTCACCTATATTCAAACGTTTTAGATATGAATACATTAATTATTGAAGTTTTAAATGGGAATGTGTATTATTTGATAAGTAATCGATTTCAAACGTGATTTGCGTTGACAATTTGTTGCTACAGACTGAAAGATTTGTACTTAGAATTTGGAGGATATGTAATGAAGGGTATTAGTTTTATGTTGATATTTGAAATCCTGGTTCTACTGCTGGGATTGCTGATAATCTATAGAGCACTTCGTATGAAGAAAAAAGGCGTCGTTCCAAGCTTGTTCGTTTCCAGCTTCGAGATGAAGAGTATCCGCGACGAAGGCGGTTTCATCAAGGAAATCTTCCCTAATTGCGTCGTATTTGGAATAGGAAGTGTCGCTTTTGGCCTCGAGGGTATCCTCGACGAATTTCTGAACTTCGGCAACCGTGTAAATGCAATCGCAATCATCGTGTTCCTGCTGCTCTGGATCTACTTTTCATATATGTTGAGAAAGGCGAAGGTTGATTTCTCGAGGGAAGGGTAGTTTTGCGACGTAAGTTTAGCGGCGCCAGGTTGTGGCGGTGTTAGTTGAGCTGCGGTAGGCTGTTGTGGGCGTTTTTTGCGGCGCTAGCCGCACTTGATTTTATGAAAAAATGATTTGGGTCATGTGGATCTGCCTCTCAGCGCAGGTTCACATGATTTTTTTGTTTTTTGAGGGCTCGCAGGGATACTTCTGCGGCGTAGCCGCACTTGAAATGAGGTATAGTGTGAAATCAGGAAAAGCATCAGTTTCACACCATCATTTCAAGATTTTATATGGTGAGAAAAGTAAGAAATAGTTAATCTCACACCAGTGACTTTTTTGAGGCGTGGTGTGAAATAGAGGAAATGATAGGTATCACACCATCACATTTGGCTCTTTGGTGGTGTGAGGTTAACGGAAGTAGTAGTTTCACACTAGTGCCTGAAATGAGGTATGGTGTGAAATCAGGAAAAGCTTCAGTTTCCCACCATCATTTCAAGATTTTATATGGTGTGAAAAACAAGAAATAGTTAATCTCACACCAGTGGTTTC
>JAZNMP010000022.1:0-20315 GCA_045579705.1 Lachnospiraceae bacterium | reverse complement strand
TGAAATGTTGTCCAAGTTAGCGATTGTGTGCTCGAGACGATTCTGGATAGCACCGAGTGAAGATCTCTGTGAAGAAACCTTTGCTACTGCGTCTGCGATTGCATCGATTGCATATGTTGCAGCATTTCCAGTGTCATCAGACACGTTAAGTCCCTTGATTCCGAGGTAGTCAGAAGTCATAGACTCTACATTTACATTAATCTTGTTTGTCATATCAGCATCTGATCCAACATGAAGATTGAATGAAAGTGCAGATGGAATTTCTGCCTGACCTGTCTGGATTGTAAACTTATTAGGCTTGCTTGCATCTGCTGTAACTGCAGCATGGCCCTTTGTATCACCTACAGCGTTTGCAGTCTTAAGCTCAGCCTTTGCAAGGTCATAAGCCTTCTGAGCTGTGATTACTGTAGCATCGTTATCATCAATTTTATCGTTATTAGAATCTTTGATAACATGGAACTTGTTTGTTCCGGCTACAACGTCTGCACCTGCTGCGAAGAGTGATGTTGCACCCTTTCCAGCACCTACTGCAGGTGTTCCTGCATACCATCCAGCTGTGTAAGCTGAACCTGCTGCTGTTGATCCGCCTGATGAGTACTTGTACTCTACATTGTTAACTGTAACTGTTTTACCTGCTGTAAATGCTGATGCTGTAGACATTCCGAGTCCCTTCTTTACGAGGTTCTCTGCTGATGTAGTTGCTGCACCGATTGTATAAGTCTTTCCACCGATAGTTACACTATCAGCAACCTTGAGCTTATCCATTGTGAATGTAGCTGTACCATCACCATTATCTACGAGTGTTCCTTTAAGACCAGCATCATGTGCTGCAAGATTGATAGTCTTTGAAGCCTGAGTGCTGTCACCTTTAAGAAGGTATGTCTCGTTGAACTTTGTTGTCTCAGCAACACGGTCTACTTCAGTTGTAAGCTGCTCGATTTCAGACTGGATTGCATCTCTGTCAGATTTAGAGTTTGTTCCGTTAGCTGCCTGAACTGCAAGCTCGTTCATACGCTGAAGCATAGAATGAACTTCTGTAAGAGCACCTTCAGCTGTCTGCACTGCAGATACACCATCCTGTGCGTTTGTTGAAGCTCTATCTAGACCTTTAATCTGTTTTCTCATCTTTTCTGAGATTGTGAGCCCTGCTGCATCATCAGCAGCTCTGTTGATTTTGAAACCTGATGAAAGTTTCTCTGTAGATTTTGCCTGTGCACTAGTTGTTGTTCCAAGCATACGATTTGAGTTCATCGCCTGCATGTTGTGCTGTACTACCATTGCCATAATTTTTTCCTCCTTGATATGACCGGCCTCCATCCTTGAGGCTCGGGTACTACAATGTATGTAAAGAAATAATATCTAGGCTTATTATTTCTTCGCATTTTTTACATCGTTATTATATGACAGCGCAAAAAGCAATTCCACTAAAATCGAAATCTTTAAGACAAAGTTTAGTATTCGACATTAATTACTCTCTATTAGACGGACCTAAACGCAATAGCCTTAAAACTCTTGATAAAGCGGTCTCTTTAGACTTTCCTTACCAAAAGTATATTCCGGTGTGTAAAAAGGATATTTAATCTCATCCACGTAATACCAAGGGTCATCTTTGTGTAATGGATTTTTCAGCACGTGAAACTGCTGAGCAGGCATATACCCCTGTGCCAGAAGAAACGCTTTCTTTCCATCTTTTTCACATGTATCGACTACCATTACAACATGTCCCGGAGAACCGCCCTTTAGGAATACATCGCCAACCTGAATTTCATCCTCCGATATCTTCTTCACTTCGTTATTCATAGAAGCAGTTCCTGCATACGTAAAAACTGTATTGAGATATGCCTCAAATATCTCATCTGTATTTCCTGCTGGTCCGCTTTTTCCCCAGTCTACATTGTTTCCTGAAACTGAGATACGTTTTCCAGACCTGAAACTATCCCAATCACATTTAAACCCATTTGTAAAATGAAACGAAATCAAAGAATCCTTTCCAACACTTCTGAAATATTCCGCATACATTCTAATTACAGAATCAGCACATTGCTGCAGGTCTTTTTCCCCAACCTTCATGGAAAAAACTGCAACATGATTCTTTGATGTTTTAGCTTTACCTGTATATAGATGAACTGGTGTTCCATCGGCTTCCACGTGATAATTTCTTATAAATTCAGTCAGAGATTCCTTCTCGGCATTTGAACGTACAAATCCCTTCGGAGTATTGATTCTGGTTTCAAGAGTTTCACCGCTCGGATTTATGAAATCATATTTGATACTTGACTTTTTCCCACTGGATGTCTTTGTCATTTGGGCATCCGTATTAACCCCTTTTCCATCATCATGCCCTGTCAAAGTCGGAATCAGACTCATAGCTCCCCCTGCTATTAATAGAAATATCAAAATCAAGGCAAATCGACGTAGCTTTACTTCTTTTTTTCCCATATCCCCCTCCTAAAATATCCGAGATTTAATACTCTTCTAAATTAATACTTTACTTAACTATTCCCTGATTTCCACATTAACATTCTGCTTTTTCTCAGTCAAACACAAAAAAAGAATCCAACCCTTACGGATTGGATTCTCTTAGACTAGCTTACTTTTGCAACATGCTTAGAATTACTAACATATTTCAAAGTCTTACACTTACGCGACGTGATTATTAGCCGAGAAGTGAAAGAACACCCTGTGTGCTCTGGTTTGCCTGTGCGAGCATTGACTGACCAGCCTGAGCGAGGATATTGTTCTTTGAATATGTTACCATTTCAGAAGCCATATCTGTGTCGCGGATACGTGACTCAGCAGCTGTAGTATTCTCTGAAATGTTATCCAAGTTTGCAATTGTGTGCTCGAGACGGTTCTGAACAGCACCGAGAGATGATCTCTGTGATGATACTTTTGAAACCGCATCTGCGATAGCGTCGATAGCATATGTAGCAGCGTTTCCGTTATCATCTGATACGTTAAGTCCCTTGATTCCAAGATAATCAGATGTCATAGCTTCTACGTTTACATTGATCTTGTTTGTCATATCAGCATCTGATCCAACGTGAAGGTTGAATGAAAGTGCTGAAGGTACATCTGCTGAACCAGTAGTGATTTTAAACTTGTTATTGTTTGTAGAATCTGCAGTTACATTAGCAGTTCCCTTTGTATCACCAATAGCGTTAGCTGTCTTGAGTTCAGCCTTTGCAAGATCATAAGCTTTCTGGCTTGAGATAACTGTAGCGTCATTCTTATCAACACCGCTATTATTATCATCAAGAACGTGGAAGCTCTGTGTTCCAGCTTCAACATTTGCACCAGCTTTAATAAGATCTGAAGCTGATTTGTTTTCGCCCTTCTTAAGATCACCAGCATAGAATCCTGCCTCAGCATCTTCGCCTGCAGCATCCTTACCAGCAGCCTTATAAGTGTACTCAACATTATTAACTTTGATCTTATCTCCAGCAACCCAAGAATCAGAAGCCTTCTTGCCAAGACCTTCTTTTGCAAGACCTTCAGCTGTATCAGCTGAAGCACCGATTGTGTAGTTTCTACCACCGATTGTTACTGAGTCAGAAGCCTTAAGCTTATCCATTGTGAATGTAGCTGTTCCGTCTCCGTTGTCAACAAGTGTTCCTTTAAGACCTGCATCATGAGCAGCCATGTTTACAGTCTTAGAAGCCTGAGTCTTGTCTCCCTTAAGAAGGTAAGTCTCATTGAACTTTGTTGTATCAGCTACACGATCGATTTCTGTTGTAAGCTGACCGATTTCTGACTGAATAGCATCTCTGTCAGACTTAGAGTTTGTACCGTTTGCAGCCTGTACTGCAAGTTCGTTCATTCTCTGAAGCATTGAGTGAACTTCTGTAAGAGCACCTTCAGCTGTCTGTACTGCAGATACACCATCCTGTGCGTTTGTTGAAGCACGGTTAAGACCTTTGATCTGCTTTCTCATCTTCTCAGAAATTGTAAGACCAGCTGCATCATCTGCTGCACGGTTGATCTTAAATCCTGAAGAAAGCTTCTCTGTTGACTTTGCCTGTGCTGTTGTTGTAGCGCCAAGCATACGATTTGAGTTCATCGCCTGCATATTATGCTGTACTACCATTGCCATAATTATGTTCCTCCTTGATTTGCCCGAATACATTCCTTTGCATTCGGTTTGCTAAAAATAACTAGTAACTGTGAACCTTGGGCTCCATGGACCTTCCCAAAGCTCACGAACATATATATCGGAGAATGTGTTTATAAAGTTTATAGTTTTTTAAGAAAAAATAAAAAAATCTTTCCTATGTCTGCCTCAAAGCTATATCTATATGTGGCATGCACACGTTTTCACGTACTTATAGGGAATCTCTCTATTTCAAGCTCTTTCCCTATACCAAAGCTCCTAAATCAAGCTTGTCAGCTCGATATAGTATTGGGAATTCCGCTCTATCAAGCTTTTCCCTATACCAAAGTGAAAAAAAGCAAGTGCGGCTACGCCGCAAGAATGGCTTTTCTGTGTTTTTAAGCATAAATAATCAAAAACGCAGAGTTTGTCTGCTCGTAAGTCCTGATTCAACTCCTAAAGTCTGTGTTTTATTTCATATTCACTAGAAAACACAGACTTTCTCTAATACTCCAGACGGCCACCACATGTATTCTCTGTGTATTCTTACCTTTATCTTCAAAAACACAGAACTTCACAGATTACAAAGTCTACTACAAGCTCGAAACTCTGTGTTTTAAGCAGTATCTCTCATAAAACACAGAAACTACGTAGCTAAAGCTGCCCAGCCTTCCTTAAAACTCTGTGTTATTTCAAAATCTCATAAGAAAACACAGACCAGCTCTCCCCCAGTCCATAATTACAAAGCAAGTGCGGCTACGCCGCAGGTGTATCCTATTATGTTTGCTTGATAACAGCCTTTCATCAAAAAGCAGCCTGTCAAGGATGGCGAAGCCACCGAAGGCTTACGTCCTTGACAGGCTGCTTTCTTTGATGAGTATAATCAGCCAAGCAAACATATATCTCATTTTGTGCGCATGCACACAACATAGAATCTTGCCTAAAACCATCAAATCTTCCGTATTCTGGGCACTCCAAGACAAAAAATCCCCCTCCGGTTACACCGAAGGGGAATTGGAATTTTTATATGTCCCGAAATGACGGGCCTATGTGTTTGACTCCTAGCTGTTGCTAGGTGGGTTACCGCAACATATCTTCTGCCTTCCACGACTTGAGGCCTGACATCCAACATGCAATGTAGGAATCCCGTTTAAAGTAAATGTAGGTTCAAATTACATAGGTTTAATCGTTCATTTCAGGTGTCATTATTATAGCATAGAAACCTCTATTCAAAAGTTAATTATCTCTAAAAAAAGACTGCTATAATCAGACACCTGCGCAAAACCCGCTAAATATCACAATTTTAATATCTCTCGAGTAATTCTAATCGCACCATTTCCATCTACCAGCTTATGCGCTTTTAGAGAGATACTTCTCTGCATATCAGCATCATTTCTTAGATCATCTATCATGTTATATATAGTATAGAAGACAGACTCTCTATCCGTTCTTACATCACCTGCATAAATGAATCCGGCGTCACGCATGAAGTATTTACCATTGTTTACCTGGTCATCAGTCATACTATAGGAAATAGCAGGTACCCCAACAGCACAGCATTCATACAGAGTTATACCTGCCGGAGCTACAACTACGTCACATTCTTCCATGACATCGGATAGATTTGAAATATCACGATACAGATTAATATTAAAATACTTCTGAGATAGCTCGAGAAGCTCTTTCTCATGAGGATTATAAGCACCGATAACGATATGGTATTCATCAGTCTCTTTAAACATCGAATTCTCGATTCCAAATTCAAAGATACCATATAACAGATTCAGCGGATCACCATCACCACAGATAAACAGAATATCCAAATCAGTATTTGTATTATCTCTTCTATCTATATTAATATCCTCAAACTGCTTACGGAGCAACGCATACTGCGGTCCGAGCAAGCGCTTGGGAATATTCGTATCTCCATATCTGGCTTTATAATCAAACAAATCCACACAGATAGAGTGATTGATCAAAACATCGACATCGTATTTTTCCTTAAACAGATCATCAAAATATACGACTTTCGCAAGTCTGCCCAACTTCTTTAAATACTCTGCAGTCACATATTCAGAATCAACTATTAAAACTGGATTCTCTTCGTCAGACAGGATATCTGTCATCTTCTCGAGTTCCTCAGGATTGTCGAGATTATCCCAATAAGTATCCAGCACCGTGTACAGGAGTCCCTCTTCCTCGAGGAAAACCGCAGAATTCTGATCAGAAATCAAAAAAGCAGAATCCAATCCACTGCTTGCCAGTTCCCTGGCCAAAGTCATGCATCTAATCATGTGACTCGCATCAATAGATTCATTAAAATCCGTTCTGATAAATATCATTTGCATCTCCTTTATAGCTAACCCCAGCTAATTACAAACCAAGCTTAAATACCAAAACTACTTAATAATTACTTCTATCTTTCTAAGTGCACTTTCCGCACACTCCGCTGCCTCATCTGCATCACGTCCAACTGCTATTATATGTCCAATTCTATCAGAACTATTCTTCAAATGACATATTTTATCGTTTTGTTTAGGATTTATTTCGATTTCAACGACACCGTCCATCATCACAGCCTCGTCTAATCCCTTCACGCCGCCGAACACGCCTTCAGTCGCATCGGATGTAAATCCATCCTCTTCCAATCCTATAAATCGTATCGCCGCGCCGCGCGCTACGGTTGGCTCCACATGCACTTCTTCCCCTAACAATGTTTCGTACGAGCATTCCACCATATCTACCCCGGTAGAAAGCGGCACTAGCTTTGAAGTTATGAAATCTCCACCTAATCTGGCAGCTATCTCAACCAGCTTCGGACCATCCTTTGTAACCTTGATCTCCGTGCGGTTCGGGCCATCCTGCATCCCAAGCGCTCGAATGGCTGCAAGAGCAACTTTTCGAATCTCATCCTGAATATCAGGTGCCAACCTACTCGGCTCCGTGTGTCCGAGCTCCACAAGGTACGGCTCCTCCGTAACCAGCTTATCCGTAATCGTGATGATGTGCGGCTCACCGTCAACCGTATAGGATTCCACGCTCATCTCAGGTCCATCCATATACTCTTCGAGTAGCACTACCCCGGATCTGGAATATTTTTTCGCATATGAAAAAAGTTCGTCCAGCTCCACAGTCTGCCTATCAGCCAGGACTACACCCCGGCTCGCAGCATTATCGGCCGGCTTTATCACGAAACGCTCCGGCATATCATCGAGAGCTGCATGGAATTCCTCGAAAGTCGTGACTTTTCTAAACTCGGGGATTGGAACGTTACACGCTTTCATACGATCTCGCATGAGACCTTTATCAGTCGCCCACAAGGCACCCTGATAGGAGATGTCATTCTTCCGTCCAAGCTTCTCATTCACCCAGGCGACCGTACGCACCGGCATGTCGCTGGTGGAAGTGATTACGTAGTCCGGCTTATATTTAAGCGCAGCCTCATAAACCTCATCGATATCTGTCGTGCTGATATTCAGGAACTCGTCAGCATCTTTGATTCCGACGGCGTTCTCATCATAATCGAGAACGTAAACATATAGACCGCGTTCTTTCGCTTTCTTGATTGCAGGCACCTGCAACGGGCTGGCGCCCAATATAAATATCGATTTCATCTAAACCTCTCTCGTCGAGAACAGGTCGCTGTACACACCTCTCTCAAGTTCATAAGCATAATCCCGCATCATCTCTTTAAAACCCGCATATTTAGGCGCGTAACCAAAATCACGTTTTGCCTTTTCGATGGAGAACAGGTAAGATTTGCCTTTGTTCTCAATATCGTTATAGATCACTTCGGAACGTTTGCCATTTACTGCAAAAATATCGCGGCACACCTCAGCCTGCTCCAACAGCGTAGTTGCATGACCAGATGTGATGTTGTAGAGACCGGACGCATCTTCACTCTTTGCAACTTTGTAGTAGGCCTGTGCGACATCTTTGACATAGACGCTGTGGTCACCTTCATACGAGAAATCGCGAGGCTCTGTCTCATCTATAGGCGGATCTAATCTAAGCGCATTTGCTACATCAGCAAAAGAAATCGTATTTATAAGTCTCCTAATACCATTTCGTCTGCAATACTCTAGCGCACGAATCGTGCCTATAGTATTTACTTCGATGTACTCCGCTGCATTCTCGTGGTCTTTTAAATCCGCATCTTCTGAAGCAGGAAGCGCACCAGAAATCAGGATGACGCCATCCACGCCTTCCTTTGGAAGCTTCTCAAAATCAGCCTCATTCTTTAAATCGAGATTTACATATTTCACGCCGAGCTTCTCATAATACTCGCGGAATTTGCCGTTTCGACCCGTCACGATGACATCTTCGCCCTGCTCAGCAAAATAAGTCGCCGTATACACGCCTATGAAACTTGAAGCACCTATTATTATGTACACTTTTAATCTCCCTCGTATTATAAAAAATAAGTGCAGATGTCAGAGTTAATTACTCTCTAACAACTACACTTTTATGGTACTAAAAGTAGCCTGTCAAGGATGGCGAAGCCACCGAAGGCTTACGTCCTTGACAGGCTGCTTTCTTTGATGAATATAATCAGCCAAACAAACATATATCAATATCCTGCGCTCTCGCACCAATCCCACTCTGTGAGCGAAGCGAACACTTGCTTGTCCTCTAAATACGAAATTTCCTATACTAATCGTCGATTTTTCGTAAGCGAAACTCTCTGAATAAACTAGTCAGCTCCGCAAACTACGAAATTGCACTAAAAACCCCGCAAACCCAATACTCCAAAATAAAAATTCCCCTCCGGTTACACCGAAGGGGAATTGAAATTTTTATATGTCCCGAAATGACGGGCCTATGTGTTTGACTCCTAGCTGTTGCTAGGTAGGTTACCGCAACATATCTTCTGCCTTCCACGACTTGAGACCTGACATCCAACATGCAATGTAGGAATCCCGTTTAAAGTAAATGTAGGTTCAAATTACATAGGTTAAATCGTTCATTTCAGATACATATATTATAGCATGTAATTTGCGTTTTTACCGTGAATTATTTCTTAAATAACCGTGTAAGTTTCAGACATCTAGCCCTCAGAATAAAACTCTTCAAACAGACGCACAATATGCTCCATATCTTCTATCGAATACCTGTGGTCACACGAAATCGCAAGCATATTCTCATATACCCTCTTCAAAAAAGGACTCAAATTTTCACCCACATCCTCTGGAATAGGCCACAAGACAGGAAGGAACACACCACGCTCGCTCATAAACCCTTGAATCGCCTCCCTGTTCTCAACAATTATCGGAACATACAGCGGCGCTGCTGCCTCATCAAAATCTATAAACAAATCTATTTCTGAAAAAGAATCTAATCTACTCTTCAAAAAAACAGCATTCTCATGACGTCTATGATATATCTTCTTCCAATCTATCAGTCTAAGTGCCTGATATGACACAGGATCAATAGGAAGAATCTCATATCTTTCATCCAGCGCGCTCTCAGCAATTCTATGATACGAAAGAAGCTCCTCCTTAGAAACATTCTCGCCCAAAAGATATCGCTTCTTCAATTCCTGCGCTTTATTCTGAGGCTCACTATACTTGGGTTCATCCTTCTTCGTATACTCAGGTTCTACATACAGAGTCGACATTCCTCCATCTGATACAGGAAGCCACTTCCTGAGACTCGCAGTCTGATACTTCATCTTCAAAACTTTACCAGATTTCAACTCCTCTAAATAGAAAATCGCCTGAGTCAAATCCTCTATACAAAAATGTTTCTCATATTCTTCCCATTTCTTTAAAAACGGACGCAACTTCTTTATCGAATCATTTCCATAATAAAGAATAGTAAATATCACACTAGGATTATATTCCCTGATTAATTCTGTAAGCTCATCCTCCATCGGTTCCAAATTCTCATTTAGCTGATAAAAATAAACCTCCCAGCCCTTTAAAGAAAATGGAATTACAACCGTATCACACGTGTATGCCGGGATCAAGCAAACCTTATTATCTGTCTTCTTCTCAATATCGCTAACCACAGCCGAAATAGCAGATCTTCCCGATTCGAAAAAATGATAATCTCCTTTATCAATAAGCCAGTCATAGAAACTCTCCTTCGCTTCTCCGCCGAAGAAAGACTCTATCAAATCCTCTTTTTCAAAAAAACTACCGATTTCATATCTAGCATTCATAGATTAATAATCTCCTCTGCTATCTTCTTTGCACCTAATCCGTCTACAAGCTCTCTAGACTTCTTACTAATCTGCCTAATAAGAGTAGGATTCTCTTTTAAGTCTCTAATACTGGAAAAAACATTAGCTAAACACTTGCTTTTATTCTCTCTCACATCTCCAGCATATAGAAATGAAGCATCCCTAACAAAATATTTTGCATCATTTACCTGATCATCTGCCATACAGAAGAATATAGTAGGCATCCCCATAGCACACGCTTCGTAGAGCACTGTACTTGCTGCTGATACTAATACATCACATTCCGCCATCATAGAAGCTATATTCGAAACATTTTCATAGAGTTTTATTTGCGGATATTTAGACGCTAACTCTCTAAGCCTTTCAATATTAGGATTATATGCTCCCACTATAATATGAAATGCATTCTGAAAGCCTACGGCCTCGTTCGAAATCAAGCCTTCACGAATTCCATATTCGCATAAACCCGCGAGAACATTATTTATATCCCCGCCGCCACACATCACAAGAACATTTAGTAAGTCCTTACTAAATATACACGTCTTCTTCTCCTCTATAAACTGCCTTCTTAGAGGAACATACTCTGGACCAATCAAGCATTTAGTTTCCGAAGCTGCATATCTCGACTCGTAATCATACATATCATTAAAAATCGAATAATTTATAAGAAGGTCCACATCATATTTTTCATCAAAAAAATCATCGAAACACGCTATCTTCGCATAGGGCTTAAGTGCAACATAATATTCATTTGAAGCAAAATACGAATCTACAAAAAGAACTGGATTAATCGCCTCTTCCAGAATTACCTTCATCTTCGAGATTTCATCATCTGTATTCAAATCATCCCACTTAGTATTGAGAACTTCAAAATTAAAATCCTCATCCAAAAGCAGTTTCTCAGATTCACAATCAGAAACCAAAAAGGTAACCGTTTCTCCCAAAGTCCTAAGTTCTTTAGCAATAGTGAGACACCTCATCATATGACCTGTCGCTATTCTCTCATTTGAATCTGTTCGAATGAAAATCATCTTTAGCCCCTTACTTTACGCACTCTATCAAATAATCCACATCTGCATATGTATCTTCGCCATGATATATCTTGATAGAATTAATCTTTACTTCACTGAATTCCTGAAAAAGCTCTTTTAGTTCACCTCTATCAAAGAAATGCATGTGCATTCCATTCTCTTTAAAGGCACTTCTATCCTCCTGACCTTCATCTATCACACACTCATGTGGATCACTTTCACTTATTGTAGCCGGATTAAATCTATAATCCTCCATACTTCTTACATTAACAAGCGCTCTTCCGCCATTCTTCAATACACGATACATCTCATCTATTGATTTACGAATTTCTTTATCGTGAAGGTAATAAAATACCCCATATGAAATAACAGCATCAAAGATGCCATCTTCAAAAGGAAGCTCATCGCATGAAGCCTGTAGAATGTTCTCGTCGAAATCATATCCTGCATCCTTGAGTCTAAGCTTCGTACACTCTACCCCATGCTCACTTATATCGATACCAAACGGAGTATATCCTTCATCAGCCAGAAATTTTACATGTCTTCCTGCTCCACAACCATCATCCAGTATCTTTCCCCCGTTTTTGAAATTCACTTTCACGAAGCGAACTACATCCTCAACCGGATACTTCGGCTGATGACGAATCTCTTTATGTAACTCTTCCCACATTGATGCATTTAAATCGCTCATAATACTCCCTTTTCTTAATAAAAAAGGGCTTCGATTTCTCGAAGCCCTCACGTATTTAAGATATTTGGCTACCGTCGCCTCTGTAGCATCTCTTTTGACCCATAAGGTGTGTGGTTGCAACGAAATTTACCACCTCAAATACCTTTTATTTATACTATTACTTTATCAAAAAACTCCTCTTTTGTAAAGAATAGCTTTGTTACGTAAGTAACTTTGTAATCGTTTTTCACTAATTTTCCATCCCGAAATAATTGAATTGGAAAACCGCCCATCTTCTGTATTCGTACATATTTTTAACACTATAAAAGTGTGTTCTTTTTCCTCTGATTCAGAAATAATCTCCTTCACAACTAATCCAGTATTTAAATGTCGTTCATCCTTTATTATATAATCCGGTTCTAATATAGTCTGCTTCAAATCAATCAACACATCATTATATGCTTCCGGGTGATGATCAATAATATGATAAACAGCCTTATTGGTCAAAACAACCTTCTCCGTTGCTATATCAGGTGAAACACAACTATACAAATCCGTATCTAAATAACAAAGGACTTTTAATTCATCCCTATCCCCCATAGAATCCTTTCTATATCCTACATCTCCTCACGTTTCTGTTTAAAATCATTCAATCTACCATCAGCCATAAAATCATCAGATAATCCATTTATCCCATCTATAAACGAGTCCCAATCATTTAAATAGGATATAAACGCTTCCTTATTCTCTTTTGCACTTGTAGTCGGTCTTCCGAGATCAGCACGCGAACCAATCTTAGCTTTCACTTCGATAAATGTAAGTTCATTCGTTTCCTTTACATCCTTAAGAACCTTCTCCAATTCTTCTCGTGTATTAACGGAAAAAGCTTTGTTATATCCACTTGCTTTTGCAATCTCACAAAGATTAATTCTTCCACCTGCTGTAGGAAGCCCTCCTACAGATTCATGCGCAGCGTTGTTTATAACAATATGAATCAAGTTATTCGGATTGCATTCTCCAATTACAGCCATAGCTCCCATATGCATAATAGCTGCGCCATCGCCATCTATACACCAAATTCGTTTATCTGGCTTCTGTAAAGCAATAGAAAGTGCAATCGAAGATGCGTGCCCCATAGATCCAACTGTCAGGAAGTCCTTACCATGTGTCTCTTCATTCTTCTCTCTGATTTCAAATAGTTCTCTCGATGCCTTTCCAGTTGTTGAAATAATTGCATCTACACCCGAATATTTAGCAATACACTCGATTGCCTCTTCTCGAGTCATTTCGTTATTATTTGAATAACTTCTTTTGTTAGAATTTGAAAGTGCACCCTTTTTCACAACAAAAGCAACCTGCTTACCTTCTGACAAAAGACCACGAAATTCATCCATTGCCCTACAAACCTCATTTTCTTCTGTCTCTTTACCAATTATGAAATAAGGTGTATCCATCACATCTAAAAGTTTAGTAGTGATTTCACCCTGGAATGCATGCTGAGGTTCATCATGTACGCCTGGTTCTCCACGCCATCCGATTACAAAGATTACAGGAATACCATAAACTTTATCATTAAGAAGAGATGCTATTGGATTAACAGCATTTCCCTCTCCTGAATTCTGCATATAGCATACAGCCGTCTTTCCCGTAGAAAGATAATATCCTGCAGCAAGCGCTACCGCATTTCCTTCATTGGCAGCTATTATGTGATGCTTAGGATTCAATTCATATTCGTCCATAATGCAATCGCACATAGGGCGCAAAAGAGAATCTGGAACACCTGTATAAAACTTTGAATCTAGTATATTAAAAAGCTCTTTTGCTTCCATAATTATTTAACCCTCAAAATTCTTTTATACATACTTCTTATGTCTTCCTGCGTAAGCTGAATTGGAGTATTCTTTAATCTATCCATATTCACGTTCGAAACCAATTCATCAATCTCATTTATAGTAGCAACCGGAACTTCAAGCTCTAATTCTTTAAACAGCTTAGCCAAAAAATTCGATGTTTCAGACATATCCTTTAACTTGAACTTATCCTTTATATATCTAAACACCGCATCCAAATATATTTCGCCTCTTGGATCACAACACTTATTTATGTGCGCAATCATAAAAGGAAGTAGCACTCGATTTACAAGCATTGCCGCGTGTCCATGAGCTACTCCATACTTCTTCGTAAGTTGATAGCACATAGCATGGCCTGCCGTAGTCTCTGTCAGATTAATTGCTCGTCCTGCAATATAGGATATATACTGCATCTGCTTATTGCCCTCAAATGTATTACTGAGATATTCATCTTTGTACTTTAAAAATAAGTCCAATGCTAAATCAACATAATCTTTGCTTTCCTCTGTACTATTTACAGACCATAATGATTCAATAGCATGTGAAAGTGCATCGAGCATAGTTGATTTTCTTTGATAATCCGAAAGTGTTTCCAAAAGTTTAGGATCATGTATTATATACTCAGGCATAGAATATTCACTATTAATTGAAAGTTTTTCTGTCCCTCTATACACTACAGCGAAACGAGTTCCTTCCGAACCAGTCCCAGCTGTTGTCGGAATAACCACAAAAGGAATACCAGTATTCTCATATACTCCATCCAAGAAATCACCATCTTTTCTAGCAAATAGTCTTATGCACTTTGCCACATCCATCGCAGAACCACCTCCGATAGCAACAATTGCATTACACTTTTTTTCTAAAAAGACTTCTCTACCTTTTAGTGTAGACTCATAACTTGGATTTGGTTCAAAATCCTGAAAATATACAACATCATACTTTTGCAATACATCATAGTAACTCTTATAACGTGATACCGATTTACTACAGACAACCATTGCCTTTTTGTCGTGAAGCCATTCATCTAAAAACAAATGACAATCTTCCTCTTCAACTAGCCACTGTTCCATGCCTATTCCTCCGGAATTAATGTAATGATATCTTTTATACTCATACAATTCACATCACATTCTTTTGCTCTATGATGTTCAAGAATAGAAGTAGCTGCTGCCTTCATAGCTGGGAAACCTGTTCTCGTCAGCTGGTTTGCATAAATAATAATATTCGCCCCTCTATCTTTAAACTCTTCCTCTGTAACAGAATTAAACGATGTAGGAACTAATACTATCGGTGTCTCCTTGTTCTCTTCTCTAAAGAGACGAATGAATTCAAAAATTTCATCAGGTTCTTTTCGTCTAGAATGAATCATAATAGCATCTGCACCTGCTTCCACATATGCTTTTGCTCTTTTAAGAGCATCATCCATTCCTTGCTCGAGAATCAAACTTTCAATTCTTGCACAGATCATAAAATCATCTGATTTCTGTGCCTTCTTACCCGCAGAAATCTTAGCGCAGAAATTCTCAACTGTATCCTGTGTCTGTTTTACTTCTGTTCCAAATAGACTATTCTTCTTAAGCCCCGTCTTATCCTCAATAATCACCATAGAAACACCAACACGCTCCAAAGTTCTTACTGTATAAACGAAGTGTTCTATCTGTCCGCCCGTATCTCCATCAAAGATAATAGGTTTTGTCGTAACCTCCATAATATCTTCAACGGTTCTAAGTCGACTCGATAAATCTACAAGTTCGATATCCGGTTTTCCTTTTGCTGTCGAATCACAGAGTGAGCTCAACCACATTGCGTCAAACTGATGTCCCTCTCCATCGTGATAGACTACAGTTTTTTCTGCAATAAGTCCTGTGATTCCGCTGTGAGCTTCAATAGCGTTTAAGAAGCCTTTCATCTCAAGCGTCTTCTTAAGTCTGCCTCGTCTTCTATCCGGAAGCGAAAGTTCCTTTCTCGCGTTTTTTTCAATCTCGCGGTATTTAGGTTCATCTGAATACTCGTACTCTACGAGTTTACCGCCATACGATTCTAAAATCTTTATTACTTCATCTCGGACAGGTGCCTGAACGCCTTCTCTCCAGTCCGTTCCATGAACTACATAATCAGGCTTCAATTCTTCCAAGATGTTCTTATACGAAAGTTCATTCTGAAAAACCGCTTTACTTACACCTTTTAGATTTGAAAAAAGCAGTTTTCTTTCTGTTGCTGGAATCAATGGAAATCTCTTATAAGATGCTACCGCTTCATCTGTCAGTACTCCTATCGTAAGTTTTCCTAGTCTAGCCGCCTTATTTATAATTGACACATGCCCACCATGAAGCACATCTGCAGAAAAAGACATAAAAACAGTTCTAGACTCCACTTTCTTTAATTCTTCAGAAACAATCTCTAAATCTTCTGGATTATCTATCTCACTGCACAGCATGTCTTCACAATCAAGCGGATATAACTCGACTTTTCCATTTAGTTCATTAAAAGCATTTTCTGCATAAACATTCGTATTTCCACTTTCGCAGAACCTAATTATCTCATCTAACCAAATTCTAAAATCAGTTCTATTAAATTTATACAAAGGCTGTGCCGAAAGTGCATCATCAAAACGATTTACGTCAATTGCTTTAATCTTTCCGCATTCTATTATAGCTTTGAAGTCTTTCTTCGGAAGAGGCTTTGTAGATGATACAGTCATAACAGACTCACTTGAAACCAATACTTTCTCAAGAACCTGGTTCTCAAAAACCAAATCTCCATGCATAAGCACGATATCATCATCCATAAGATCTCTTGCGCAGTAAATACTATAAATATAATTTGTAGAATCATACTTTGAATTCTTTACAAATTTGATATTCATCTGCAAATCCAAGTTTTCAACATAAGAGACCAAAACCTCGTCAAACTTACCTGTAGTAATAACGACATCTGTAATTCCATATTCTAATAACTGATTAAGTTGTCTTCCTAGAATCGTTTCATTCGGTGCAACCTCAGTCATACATTTAGGATGTTCTGAAGCCAAAACACCCATTCTGCTGCCCATTCCAGAGTTTAAAATCAAAGCCTTCATATAATTTCCTCTTGATTTTTAGCAATATATTTACAGTTACTCTACTTCACCCAATAATTCTTCCATACATGATTCATATGATTTCTATCTTCAACCGGTGGAAGTTTCATATAATCATTATATAAAAGTGTAAGATATTCATGTATACCAATAGGTGCTTTAAAGCTTTTCCCCTCAAATTCTACTATACAAGTTTCTTCAAACCATTTTGACTCATAAACACTTTTATATGTGTTTCCCCACATGCATCCCACATATTTATGATTACCTCCCCCTAGAGTTGTTCGCTCAAAAATGTCTTCAAAACAATAGTTACTTCTTCCACTTTCCAATGAAGCTCTGAAACTATTTGCAAATTCAAAGTCTAAATCTCTATTTTTTATTGCTTCCTCTTCTGTATCTCCCAGTTCAACTAAAATTGAAATATCTATTCCCACTCCATTTGTTATCTGTAAAGGGAAATCAACTCGACTTGCATATGTATCTTTGTTTATTAACATTCCTGTAAGAAAAGGAAATTTGTCATCAAATCCAGGTAATAGTAATTTATACTTTGTATTCTCACTATCAGATTCTATATAATCACGTATTGCCTTTAAATCTCTTGCTCTTATAAGAACGTCTATATCATTATCCCAAGGAATACATCCCTTATGTCGCACCGCTCCAATAAGCGTTCCAAATGCCAAAAAATAATCTACTCCTATTTTAGAACATACGTCATCAAGATATTCTAACGCATCTAATGATATCTTTAATTCCTCTTCTTCAGTTACTTCTCTACTGTCATTCTCAGAAACATAATCCAACGGGTTAAATATCCTAAACACATTCTTTCCCTCTAGGAAATCATATTCTGATAGGATCCTACACATCGTATCATTATGATTTCCTCCGATGAGAAATACTGTTTTATTTATATCCAATTCACTTAAAATATTAGGGGTATATAAATTTACATTTTCACTAGAAAGTGCTTTTCTGTCTTCGGCAGCTTTGTCCACTATACCCGAGACAGAAAAACCTTTTTTCACAAGATATTTAATAGCATAATTATGAGCGTTCGTGATCCCGTAGAAAAAGATGCTTTTTCCGTCCAGAACATCACGCTCTATGAGCACGTCTATGTTTTTATACAACTCTTTTTCGTAAATATTCTTTGAACCGTATTCCATCTTCTCCCCCTTACGCAAGCACAACTTTCACGTACTCTCTGCTATTATCCATTACTTCAAGCATATCTTCTCTCGTCTGGAACTCTATTATCAAAAGCCCCAAACCGTACTTTCCATTTGTGAATGCATAAATCTCATCACCTGGCTTTACAAACCATTCTTCATGAAGCACCTTCCCTTTAAATCCCTCTACCAACTTATATCCGGAATAAACTCCATTTTTATCGCTATGCACTAGTAAACAGCATACATTTTTCCTCTCTGGGAAAAAGCCTGCCTCGAACTCTTCCCCGAGAGTCGAAGCAACAAGCGCTTCTCTCATATTGAATCCAGTCGCATAATAGTTTGCCTCAGAAATCAGATTTCCACCTGCTCTAGGCGCAATCTCCATAAAATAAAGCTTCCCATCTTTATCAAAAACA
Source organism: Lachnospiraceae bacterium (assembly GCA_045579705.1). Lineage (GTDB taxonomy): Bacteria > Bacillota > Clostridia > Lachnospirales > Lachnospiraceae > Lachnocurva. The sequence continues at coordinate 1,814 of JAZNMP010000022.1, read as the reverse complement.
AACTCGACATTATAGATTCCATATTTCATATCGAGAAGTTTATAGATTCTCTGAAGTTCTTCTTTTACAATTTTAAATCTATCCGCTTCACCATAAGTTTTTCCATTGATACTTCTTCTATCAATTGGAAGACTATCTCCTATAGGTGAATACGGCGCCATCTCATCCCTATGCTGATACATAGGCTCGAAATAGAAAATCTCACTATCTTTGAGATAACATTCCACTTCCAGGAAATAACCGCTTCTCTCGATAAACTCCTCAAGAATCACCACACCTTTTCTAGAATTGTAAAAAGCTTCTCTAATCGCACCTTCTATCTCGTCCGCACAAGTGATCTTTGAAAAACCTCTACTTCCACAACCGTCTATCGGCTTTACGATATAAGGAAACTCAAACTCTTGAGACACTTCCAGTCCCTCTTCCAAAGAATGAACCTCTTTAAACTTCGGCACATTAAACCCATTCTCTTCTAGAAAAGTTCTAGTCTTAGCTTTATCAGTAAGTATTTCAACAGACTTAAATGGATTACACGGAAGACTTAGTTTCTCTGCAACATACGAAACTATAGGCGCAGCGGCATCGGAAGCGTAGGTAAGAATTCCTGAAATGTTTCGTGAAGCGCACTCTTTAAGAACACTTTCCCTGTCTGAGAAATCCAAATGAACAAACTCATCCGCTCTCGTGACAGAAGCGCACTCTGCATTTCCATCAAAGGCAACCGCAATATGCCCCTTCTCATGAATAGCATCTATTATGTAATTTTGAAGTATTCCTGCTCCGAGAACTGCTATCTTCGCCATCTATTTCTACCCTATCTTAAAACTTAAAGTCATAAACTACTTCTATTTTTTCATAATTTCATATTTCATCTCAGCAATCTTCCAGTCATCTTCGTTATCAATATCCTGAACTTCTGCCTCAGACATAATATATGGAGCTACATTCTCAATAATTACTCCATCTTTATCTAAATACTCTTTTACATCATAGAAATAAAACTGTCCTACATCATGATAAAACGGCTCTAAATCTTGTGATCTTGAATTCCTATATTCATCCCACTTGAAATAAAGATTATCATTTTTTATCACAAAACATCTCTGTGGTGGGTATGAGAATTTTACAACTGGAATTAAAACCTTCGCGCCAATTCTTTCATACTCTTCACATGCTTCCCTAAGTTTCTCTCCTGTAACAAATGGTGCTGTTGGATAAATACAAACCATTGTATCGAAATGCATTCCTCGCTTTTCATACTCATTCAGAACTTCCATCAAAACATCACGAGTTGTTGCATAATCTGAAGCAGTTTCTGCACTTCTCATAAAAGGAACCTGGGCTCCATATTTGCGAGCAACCTCTGCTATCTCTTCACTATCTGTAGAAACCATAACCTCATCAAATAGCCCACTTGAAAGAGCAGCTACAATACTATAGACAATAATCGGTTTTCCACAAAATTCTTTAATGTTTTTCTTTGGGATTCTTTTTGAGCCTCCTCGGGCTGTGATAATTGCAATTCTAGACATTTTATCCCCCTGTGCTTTACGTCAACTTAATCTCAAGCATTAATCACTTTTTTCCAATAGTTATAATAATTCTATCACAACGAAAACGATTTTGTTCATTTAAATAAAAAGCCATTTACGAAAAAAACAGCCGTTCAAATATTGATATGATCCCTCTTAAGTAGACAATGAAAATATACAAAGTCTCTTAAGGGGGATTTTTCTATGTCCAAGCCAAAATATTCACCTGAGTTCAAGATTGAAGTAGCCAAGGCCTATCTGAATGGCGAAGGTTCATATTAT
>JAZNMP010000021.1:0-13714 GCA_045579705.1 Lachnospiraceae bacterium | reverse complement strand
ATTGTTTGGAGGAAGCAATCGTCTAAGCATTGCCTCCTTAAGTTCTGGACTGTATCCCATGTGAAGCTCCTTCCTGCGATATCTAAAATGATATCACACATAGCTTCAAGCTTCACTGACATCTATTCTGGCACACGGGGAACCTGCAGGAAAGTGATAGCTGCTCTTTGCTTGCTAGTTGGTGTATTTACGTATATAATTATTTCACCGAAGTTCATTTAGGCGAAGTGAACTTCGGTGAAAATGATTACGGCTTATGGAGGTGCCATATGCAGGATATATTTAGAGGTAGAAAAACAGAATTAAGAATTCTTGATAAGAAATTTAAACAGAGTGGTTTTGTAATGACTGTTCTGTATGGACGTCGTCGAATTGGTAAAACGAAACTTATTAATAAATTCATGCATGATCATGACTGCAAGAGCATATCTTTCACAGCAGTTGAACGAGGCGAGGCAGAACTATTATCTATGATGACGGAATCTGTTTTAAACGCCTTGTCACCGGAATTGTTAGGAAATATTAGTTTTAATAGTTTTGAAAATTTATTTGATTATATAGGAAAACAGGCTGAAAAGGAAAGAATAGTTTTTTTTATAGATGAATATCCTTATCTTGCAAAACAGTGCCCTTATATTCAGTCTGTTCTTCAGAAGCAGATTGATACAAAGTGGAAAAAAGGTAATCTGTTCTTTATAATATGCGGTTCTTTGGTTAGTTTTATGAAGGATGAAGTATTGGCAGAAACAGCTCCTTTACATGGTCGAAGCGACCTAGAATTAAAGTTGCGTCCTTTTAATTATATTGAAACTGCAGAATTTCTGGATGGATATACCAACGAAGAAAAAGCTATTTGTTATGGACTTACAAATGGTGTTGCAAAGTATATCGAACAGTTTGATGTATCGGAATCTTTGGAAGAAAATATAATTGACCAGTTTTATTCTGTTGGTGGATACTTTTCAGAAGAGCAAATTAAAACGGTAGTCAGTAACGACAAAAAAAATCCAGCATTATACAATTCTATTATTTCTGCAGTAGCAACTGGGCACACAAAGAATAGTGAAATTGCATCGTATGTTGGGGCTGATGAAGTGACTTATCCATTAAAAGTACTTGTTAAGGCCGAATTGCTGGAAAGGCGAGTTACAAAGAAACCGTATTATATTCTTAATGATAGTATGCTTGAATTTTGGTTCAAATATGTAAATAGAGCAATCAGTCTTATAAATGCAGATAACGGTGAAGCCTATTTTTATTCTACGGTAAAAGATCACTTACATGATTTTATGGGAAAAGTATTTGAAAAAATGGCAAAGGAATATCTTTTGTTACATGCAGGTGTAGATGATTTCCCTATTCTTACTGATATTACAGACTACCAGGATACAGTATTAGATGAAGAGAGAAAACAGAAGCAAATTGAAATTGATTTGCTGGGAAGGAATGGAAAACAAATTTTTTTAGTTGGGGAATGCAAATTTAAGAATTCTCAGTTTGACAAAACTGAATATGAAAAATTATTGGATAAAATAAAATATATTCCTACAACCAATCCAGTAGTATGTGTGTTTTCTCTTGGCGGTTTTTCAGAATATGTGAAAGAGAATGCAAGTGATTGTAAATTAATTACATTGGATGATATGTATAAATAAAACAGGCGTGGAGATGTGAGATTCTTTAATCTCCAAAAGACCTTTGATTTGAACGAAGAGGAGTATCAGATTCTGATGGAGGAGGGACATCGCCCGGAAGTTTTACTGTCCTATGAAGAGACTCCTGGATGTTCCCAGGTGATCAATGAGTGGTTAGATAGAGGACATGAAGTATATATCATCACCGGTAGACCTTATAGTGCTTATGAGCCATCTCGCCAGTGGCTGGATGAGCATGGTTTGGAGCGAGTGAAGCTGTTTTGCTTAAATAAATATGGCAGGGATGCATTTTATCAAGCGGGAGAGCATAATCTGGAACTGGAGGATTTTTACCAGATGCAGTTTGACTTTGCAGTGGAAGATTCTCCCTTTGCATTCCCTTATCTGGAGCATTTTCCGGATTTGAAAGTTATGGTATTCGATAGACCTTGGAATCAGGAATGTGATTTTCCAAATGAAAACTTTAAGAGGGTTAAGGATTGGAAATCAATTAAGGAGTACGTAGAGAACCTTTTGGGGACGAATGGACACCAGTGATATCAGCAAATCGCAGCTTGTCTACCTACGGGAAAACGACGATTTGTGTAGGATTTTCCGTTGTTTGCGGAGCTGACTTGCTTTGGAGCAGAGCCCGGCCTACGAAAAATTTTAATTCTTCTTACAGCGGAAACGCCACAGTTTCGTTGTACAGCTTCTGCAACACTTTAATAAAAGCTTCGAGGCTATGACGATGATCTGATTTATGAGTGCAGAGAACGCATGAAAAAGTATCGTTGCAGTCATAAGGAATCCAGGCAAACTGTCCGCTGTGGTCATTAAGAAAACCGGGAGCCAGGCAGATTCCTTTGCCTGAAGCAATGTTAGTAAGTGTAGTGTCATGATCTGGACTATTAAAATATTCAATCTTACCTGATGAAATAAGCTTTTGCTGAACGGAGCGGAGGAGTGCCGGTGAGCCGCCACCTACCATAAGAGTGCGACCATAAATGTCTTCATCAGTAATGAGATTTTTTTCTGCCAGAGGATCATTCTTATCACAAATTAAATAAATATGACTTTGAAACAGCTTGTGGACTGAAGTGCCGGCAAGCTGTTTTGTCTGTTCTTCCAAGGCAAATACAACATCTGATTCATTTTTCAAAAAGCTATCTATGTCGTTTTTATATTGGAATAGTGGTGTGATCTGAGTGCCTGGTGCTTCTTTCTCAAATTCTCTGATTGCTTCAGGCAGAAAATAGATAGCCTGTCGAACCATCATACTAATTGTTATATTCTCTTTGTATTTTGCACTGAAATTTTGGCCCTGTTCGATGGCTCTTTTCATTTCTTCGCGCATATTTGAAAGGTAGGTTACAAACTGCTGACCAGCAGGAGTAAGAGTGGCTCCTTTTCCATTTCTTACAAATATTTCAAAACCAACTTCCTCTTCAAGTAGCTTTATCTGATAGGAAAAAGTAGGCTGGCTTACAAACATGTTCTCAGCACCTCTGGAAAAGCTCTCCGTACGAGACAGTTCTATACAATAATCTATCTGTTTTGTTGTCATAGCACACCTCTGATATTTAAAAATTAAATCAACTATCTAGTGTTTCTATTGGATATTATAAAACTGGCGTGAGATAATGTAAACAACAAAGACAGAACCAATTGGGAATAACAGATATTGATAGAAATTCTGAATGGAGGAAATAAAGATGGCAAAAACATTAATCGCTTTTTTCTCAAGAGCGGATGAAAACTATTTTGGCGGGGCAATGAGATATGTAAAGGTCGGTAACACAGAAATCGTTGTTAACCAGATGAAAGAACTGATAGATGCAGATACATTTAAGATTGAGATGGTAAATCCTTATTCACCTGTTTACATGACCTGCATCAATGAAGCAAAGAAAGATTTAAGAGAAAATGCTCGTCCTGAGCTTACAAATTACTTAGATAGTATTGATGAGTATGACACTATTGTGCTTGCTTATCCAAATTACTGGGGAACATTTCCAATGGCAGTTGCAACTTTCCTTGAAAGGTATGATTTTTCAGGAAAGACCGTACTTCCGCTTTGTACCAATGAAGGAAGTGGAATGGGTTCCAGTGAACGTGATGTGAAAAAATATGCTAAGGGCGCAGATGTGCAAAATGGACTTGCAATTACCGGAAGTCAGGCTGCAAATGCGAAGGCTGCAGTAGAAAAGTGGTTTGCAGCAAATGGATTGATATAAAGAAATAAAAATGGCGAAGGCTATTGGCATCTCAAATTTCGAAGGAAAGTATATCGAAGAGCTTGAGACTAAATGGGAAATCGTACCTCAGTTTATTCAGGTAGAAGCACATCCTTATTATACACAGACAGAGCTTCGTAAGACTTTGGACAAATATGATATTAAGCTTATGAGCTGGTATCCACTTGGACATGGTGACAAGTCTCTTATTAACGAGCCTGTATTTGCTGAGCTTGGTAAGAAATATGGCAAGTCATCAGCACAGATTATACTTCGCTGGCATACACAGATGGAATTTGTTGTTATCCCGGGAAGTAAAAATGTGGATCACATCAAGGATAATCTAGACATTCTCGATTTTAAGCTTACAGATGAAGAAATGGCAGAAATCGCCAAGCTTGATAAGAACGAGAGATATTATCACAGAACTGATGAACAGCTTATTCAGTTTGCTGGATGGAAACCGGAGTTTGAGAAAAAAAGATAACATTATATGCATTCCTGCATATATGACGTTTTGTTTGTGATGATTATTGTGGTAAATTTGTTGACAGAAGGAGTGTTAATTATGCAGAAAAAGATTGTACAGACAGCAGGAAGAGAACAGTTAGGAGATTTCGCACCGATGTTTGCACATTTGAATGATGATGTCCTATTCGGTGAGGTATGGAATGATGAAGTGCTGGAGCTGACAGAAAAGGACAAATATCAGAACTCGATAGCATTTCCGATAGGAGAACCAAATCCGTATGGTGAGTTTTTTGTTGGACAGAGCTATCTAGCACCCGTTTCCACTGAGCAGGTAACTGTGTTTAATGTAACCTTTGAACCGGGATGCCGCAATAACTGGCATATTCACCATGCAAAGAGTGGCGGGGGGCAGATGCTTATTTGTATTGGAGGAAGAGGATACTACCAGGAATGGGGGAAAGAAGCTATAGAGATGACTCCGGGTAAAGTTATAAATATTCCTCCGGAGGTTAAACATTGGCATGGAGCAGCAACTGACTCATGGTTCTCACATCTTGCAATCGAAGTGGACGGTGAAGAAACCAGTAATGAATGGTTGGAGCCCGTATCAGATGAGGATTACATTAAGTTTGCTGGATGAGAAACTTCATACTTATTGTCATTTATAAAATGTGTTATCTGTTTTTTAAATAGAAGATAGCAAGCTGTGTACGGTCTCGTAGATTAAGTTTCTCTAGAATAGTGGACAGGTAGTTTCGAATGGTTCCTTCTGAAAGGAAGAGTTTTTGAGAAATCTCTTTATTGGAAAAACCTTCAGAAACTAACTGTATCACTTCGTATTCTTTTTCAGTGATGTCGAAATTCGAGTAATCAAATTCATCGGTTTTTCTCGAAGTGGACATCAGTTCAGGAAGTTTGTCTACAATTGCTCCTCCAAATACGCTTTGATTATTTATAGCTGCATGAAGCGACGCAGGAAGTGATTTATAGTCCTGTTTTAGAAGATAACCTTTTACTCCGAGTTTAAGAGCTTTGACGATGTATTCATCATCCGAGAAGGTGGTCAGAAACAGGATGACTGCGTCCTTATGTTTGGAAAGGATTGTTTCAGCCGCTTCTAATCCGTTCATATCCGGCATACGAATATCCATGAGAAGGAGGTCTGGTTTAAGTTCTTCGTAAAGAGATACGGCATCTGCTCCGTTTTGACCAGCACCTATTACTTGAAATCCATCTTCTGCTTCAATAATCATTTTTAATGACATTGTAATCAGTTCATCATCATCTATGAGTAATATTTTCTTTGTATCCATAATCTTCCTTCGTTTCTAATTAAATGGCAATCTTGCAAATACTGTAAAACCATCGTTTGTATAGAAGTATGCATCTCCTCCGAGAGCTTTTGCTCTGTTTTTAATATTATTAAGACCGATACCGTCATATCCTTCAGTTGCTATTTTGGTTTTTTCAGCTTCGTCTAATGTTCCGTTATCTGTTATGGACAGTGTACAAAAATTGTAATTTTGGTGCAATATAATTGATACAGTAGAACCGTTTGAGTGCTTTATTATATTTGTTATAGATTCTTTTAGTATTCCTATTATCGATAGTTTCAGTTCTACGGATAGCTCTCTGTCTAAATCAAGTTCTGTTTTTACCTCGAATCCTCTTAGTTCGCTTAAAATCTCATTTATGTTTTTCTTCAGGTCAATAGAATCATCATGAAGATCGTGTACTGAGCTACGCATCTTTGCCATGGATTCGTCTAGCGTATCCGAGAGCAGGTTAAGCTGAGGTGAAATTGATACATTCGTGTTTACTGTTTTAATCGCTCCTAGAATAAGGATTGCTCTTGAGAGAAGGTGACCTACATTATCGTGAATATCTCGTGCGATTCTGTTTCTCTCAGCAAGAGTAGCTAAATGTACTTCGCGGTCCTGGTCTGCTAACAGACGTTTGTTTTTTTCACGAAGCATCGATTCAAGTTCTGTGCTGTCATCGCGAGTTTTATGAAGCGATTCTTTTAATGCAACAATACTTTCATACATATGAAGTGAAATACAGGTATACATTAATAGTATCAGAAGTGCTATCGACTTAATCAGGATTGCATCCGCTGAAGTTAGGAAGAAGAATATTTCTGTTATAACGAAACTAGAAATACAAGTCCCATATGATAGATACTTCATTTCGAATAACTGACTGCTTTCCATAAGTAAAAAGACGCAAACAGACATTACGGTACTCATGACCGTAATGTCGTCTGCATTTATAAGAATCGATAATCCAGTTGCCGAAAGTGTTCGAATCAGAATGTCAAATAGCATATTGTTCCTTTTTCTTCGAGATTACCAGACCGGCTCCAAAGAATATAGTTGCAAATAATAGCTGAAGCAGGAGGTACTCAAAAAATGTTGTACTGAAAATTTTGTTTATGGCCGTGTCATTAATATATCTGACAGCAGCTGTGTACCAGTAAAGCGGCATGAAATGAGCTGCTTTTACAATGTTTTCTGATAAGAATGCTAAATCTATGAAAACTCCACATAAGAAACTCATAGACAGTACCAGCATGTTTGTAATCATATTTACAATATTTGAGTTTGTAGTTATTGCACTTATGAGAAAGGCGAGCCCGAGTCCTACCAGCATAAGTACGTATGAATTCAGGCAGTAGAACAGAAGCTTGTCATTATAGTCTGAGGCTCCCGTGATAGCAACTGCTATGTTTACAGCTGTTGTGATTATAAATCCGATTGTAATTACTGCGAGAATGGATGCAGTATTTCGGGTTTTAAATGGCATTCCGCTCACATTGATACGGTTTCTTACATCTTCTTCTTTTGTAAATGACAGGACACCACATACAGAAATACATACCATCATCAGAAGTGTATAACCATTAAAAGTAAACATACCCGTGTAGTATGAACGGTGGTTTTTGTCAGCAGTATCTAGGACTGTTGCTGTAGTCTTCGAAAGTTTAGTCATGTTTTTATTTGCTAATTCGATGGCTTCATTTTCGCTATAACCACTTTTTAAATATACCATAACATTCTGAATGTATGTATTTATTTTTTCACTTAACAGAAATTGTGGAGCGGTCTGTCCCGGAGCCACATATTCGAGTAGATTTTCTGTCTTACCAGAAAGTGCTTTCTCTGAAAAATCATCTGGAATGATAAGTGCGTAATCGTAGATTAAGAATCGTACATTATCGTTCATTTCTCGTATGCTTTTGGTCTTAGGACTGACTACGTTCTGTGTGTCTCTTAGGTATTTAACAAGTCCCTGACTCAGAGTAGATTTGTCATGATCGGTGATAGCAACAGTGACTTTTGAATCTTTAAACATTTTGTCACGGGAAGATGTAGTTGCTTTTGCAGATAGATTTCCGAATATGGCAAAAACTGTAAAGTATACTATGATTGTGGTTGTACATGCTTTTAATGATTTAAGTATGGCTTTATAGACTGACATATTTTCTCCTCCTTAAGAAGAATGCGCTTACTAATAAGCATATTATGATCATAATGCTCATGATAAGAATATCTTCTTTGTAATCTGCAGTAGCTCCATATGTTGCTCTGATATACATTGCATCTGTCAACAGGGCAGCAGGGTTAAGCTTGTTAATAATAGGCATGTTGTACTGAATAATCTGCTTGATTTCTCCCCACATCAGTCCACTGAAGAAGGAGCAAACCATTGTGAAAAACAGAGGTACAGCTACCAGAAGATTTTCGTCTTTGATAATTGAACCCATAAGGGTACCAGTAGCCATTCCGACTCCACTACCAATTGTGCAGATGAGTAAGACAGACTGGAGCGGCATACCCAGATTAATATGAAGAACATTCTGGATGTAAGCAACAATAATCAGGTTTGATACGGATTGGAGTAGTATTCCGGACAGGAATCCTGCACTGATTTTTAAAAGTTTTGAACCAGGTGCGCATTCTACTCTTTTTCCGCACTCAGACAGGTTGGCGCAGATACTATCCAGCATCTTAGTTCCTATCCAGGAACTGAAGAGAGATGTCATAGCAAGCAGTGCGTAAAAATACTGGATATAATGACTCGTATCAGCTCCGAAACTGTGTTCTTTCACGAAATTGTGTTTACTCGTGATAGTATGAATGGCTTCTTCGAGTTTCTCGGGATGGTCTTTGGCAACTTGATGTATGACGGCGGTGTAGTTATCGTAGGAACGTACTACCTCGGTCATGATGGTTGAGCTGAGACCGTTTGATGGAATGATTGTTTCGATTTTATTTTCTTTCTCGATATAGTAACCATCTATTTTATTGTTATTCATAGCTTTTTTGGCTTTGTCTTCATTGGAAAAAGCTTTGTATTTTAAAACTTTTGTTTCGGCTTCTTTGTCTGAGGAGAGTTCCTTTAGGACTTGTTCAAATCCGTTTGAATTTTGAATCTCGCACACATAGCCGACGTTCAGTGTCTTAAAGGTGTCTGGATCGTCTTTGATTAGATTTCCGAATCCAAGGAAGAAAGCGGTGGAGAGTACGATTGGAAACAGGAAGTTCCAGCCGATTAGCCAATACTTTCTTCCGAGTTCTTTTGTTTTGTAGATAAACATTTGTAAGAACATCAGTCTCTAAGCTCCTTTCCTGTGATTTCCAAGAATACATCATTTAGTGTAGGCTGTTCCGTAACTACGTGACCGAATGGGATATTATTGTCGGTGAAGTAGCTAAGGATGTGGACCAGATTGTGTTCACCGCCATCGCATTTAATAATCAGATCATCTCCGTCCATTTTTACTTTATAGACGTGATTGATTTCTTTGATATCCTGAAGTATTTTCTCAGTACGATTTGGTAGTCCGATTCGGATGGTTTCACGACTGATCAGAGAAGACTTCAGTTCCTGTGAGGTGCCATTGGCGATGTTTTTGCCGTGATCCATGATGACAACTCTGGAGCAGAGTTCCTCGACTTCCTCCATGTAATGAGATGTATAGATGATAGTTGCTCCGTTTTTATTCATCTTTTTGATTCCTTCTAGGATTGAATTTCTGCTCTGAGGATCTACAGCGACAGTAGGCTCATCAAAGATGATTAGCTTAGGCTTGTGAGCAATTCCACATGCTATATTAAGTCGGCGAAGCAGACCGCCTGAGAGTTTCTTCGGTTTGTATTTCTTATACTCAGAAAGTCCTGTGAATTCAAGCGCTTCCTCGACATATTCTTTTCTAAGTTTCTTATTCTTGATATAAAGTCCGCAGAAGAAATCGACATTCTCATAGACGGTGAGGGTATCGATAACTGCGACATTCTGCATAACTACACCTATATCTGATTTGATATCGTAGCTTTCCGGACGCATCGGTTTGCCAAAGATTTTTATCTCACCTTTATCATAGGTTAAGAGTGAGAGCAAACAGTTGATTGTCGTGGTTTTTCCGGAACCGTTAGGACCGAGCAGGCCTAAGATTTCCCCTTCTTTGATTTCGAGTGAGAAATGCTCTACAGCGACCTTTTCACCATAACGTTTCACTAGGTTGTCAATTGATATTACGTTTGTACTCATTTGAATTCTCCTTATATATTTAAGTTTATGTTTCCGTATTGAATCCTGATATAATAATATTGAAGACGGGCTGTGGTTTCTAGTGAAATGTGTCATTATGTTTGATGACAAATGTCATGACCGTCCGGGAATGTCAATGGCAGAGAAGATTGCTCTGATGATTGATGTGCTTGGGCAGGTTTGTTGAAACTATTCGCCTATAGGAATATACTTAAAATGTTGTGAAATGACGCCTATTTTTATGGAGGTGCTACATGAATTTTGTACCGACTGATGCTGTTAAGCCCGAGGATCCGAGAAAGGCAAAGAAGAATGAGCGCTAGAGTTGCAAATCCTATCATTAGAAAAATTGAAGACAATCAGGACGCACTGGATTTCTTTGAGAGCGTTACTTTGCCTGCGGAGGATGAAAAAACACAGGATATCATTATGAACTTTCCAACTGTATACATTCATAACTGGCAAGAGTCAGGTGATTTTGAAGTATATGTTGGTGAGACCAATGATATTTTTAGAAGAACACGTGAACATTATGGTGCTGCGTCGGATAAGAAAGCATGGCAGAGCAAACTTTTAGAGAAGGATGCGAGCCTGTTTATCATAGGTCATGAGCACTTTAATAAATCACTTACACTTGATATAGAAAATCGATTGATGCATTACATGATGAGTATAGATCGTGTGAAGCATGTGCATAATGGAAGAGGAAATCCGCAGTCTAGTTATTATCCGGTGGAAGAGCTCGATGCTATATTCCGTAGTATTTGGAGAGGATTGCGTCGCGAGAATAAAGAGCTTTTTCCAACGGAGAGTTCTATCAAAGACTCGGCTATTTACAAAGCATCACCATTACACAAATTAACAAAAGAGCAGGAAAATGCCAGGGATTTAATTATCCAGAAGGTCAAAAGAGCACTTGAGAAGAATGAGACGAAACAGTTGATTTTTATAGAAGGTGAAGCTGGAACCGGTAAGACTGTTCTTAATAGTAGTACGTTTTATGAATTGTATTGTAGGGCGGAAGAAGAAAAAGAAGAGTTGGATTGTCATCTGCTTGTAAATCATGATGAGCAGATTACAGTTTATGAGCAAATAGCGGAAAAACTAGGGCTCACTGAAAAGTATGGAAAAGTGGTTAGTAAACCGACTTCGTTTATTAATAATCATACGGAAGATGATCCGGTTGATGTTGCTTTTGTGGATGAGGCACATTTGCTTCTTACACAAGGTAAGCAGTCATATCAGGGACAGAATCAATTGCAGGATATCATTGAGAGATCACGTGTCACAGTTGTGATGTTTGATGAAAAACAGATTCTGACGACTGAACAATTCTGGGAGGCTCAGATTCTAGAACAGTATCGTGAGCGAGCAAAGGCTTCTGATAATTACGTGGTGTTAGAAAAACAGCTTCGTATGCAAGCAGATCCTGAAACGATGGATTGGATTGATTCATTTACAAAAGAAGGTGAATTAAAGAAGATACCGGTTTCTTCTTCAGGGTATAGCATTAAGGTTTTTGATAGTCCTGAACTTCTAGATAAAGAGATTAGAAAGAAAGCAAGCGAGAGCGATTCAGCGCTTTCTCGAGTGATTGCTACTTACGATTGGGAATACAGTTCAAATAAAAAACCAGAAGCTCGTTTGATGAAATACTGGGAAGTGCTCATTGGAAAGTGGCATAAACCTTGGAACAGAGAGTTAGAATCAGAGCTCTCTAAAAAGGAAAAGCGAGCTATCAAAGGATTGGCTTGGGCAGAACAGCCTCAGACAATCGATGAGGTTGGTTCAACATTTACAATTCAAGGATTTGACCTGAATTATGCAGGTATAATTCTGGGGCCTTCTGTAAAGTATAGAAATGGAAAGATTATTTTTGATCCATCTGCTAGTCACAATAGTAAGGCTGTAAGAAATAGAACATTATCTGATGGAACAAAGAAGAAGTTTGGTGAGATGCTGATCCAGCATGAGGTGCGAGTGCTTATGACTCGTGGTGTGAATGGTATGTATATCTATGCATGTGATCCAGAACTTCAGGCGGAACTTATTAAGGCTTCAAAGTAGAGGGATTAAAATGAAACAGGAAACAATAAATAGAATTAGAAAATTTACAGAAGATCGTGATTGGGATCAATTTCATTCTCCATCTAATTTAGCTAAGTCTATTGTCATAGAGGCAGCAGAATTATTAGAGTGCTTTCAGTGGGATGATGAAAAATACGATGAGCAGCATGTTAAAGAAGAATTGGCTGATGTAATGGTTTACTGTCAGAATCTCGCAGATAAACTTGGTTTAGATCCAGATGAAATCGTGAATATGAAGATGGAACAGAATGAAGCGAAATATCCGGTGGAGAAAGCAAAGGGAAGTAGTGCGAAATATACGGATTTATAAGGGGGAATAGGTATATATGGGAAAGCTTGTGAGAGATCGAATCCCTGAGATAATAAAATCTGATGGCAAGAATCCGATAACTAGGATTTTGCTTGAGGAAGAATACCTTCAGGAATTAGATACAAAACTTAATGAGGAAGTTGCTGAATATCAGGCTGATAAATCTATTGAAGAAATGGCTGATGTTTTAGAAGTGTTATTTGCTATCTGTGAGGCTAGAGGATACTCAATTGAGCAACTGATGAAAGTTAAGCAGGATAAGCAGGACAAAAGAGGCGGTTTCAAGGATCGAATATTCTGGGAGGGCAATGAATGATGAACAGTGAGCTCGACCTTAATATTGATGGGAAATATTATAATAATTTAGATGTAGTCGGCTTCTCACAGATGTTAAAAGATCCGTCTTATTGCTATAAGTTTTATTGGCTCGAAGCAATCGTCAAAATGATTTCCCGAGATGTTGTAAATACATCTTTTAATGACATTATTGATGAAATGATTTGTAATGCATGGTATACCGTGTTGGAGTTCCATGTTCATTTGAGTGGCTTTTTACTTGGCGAGCCTCGCGATGCGCTTGAACATGCAGTTATCAAACTACAGGAGTTGAGTGACTTGAGGGCAGATGCTGATGCAGAAAGCATTAGAAATGAAATTGTCAAATATGATAATGAACTTCGTGAATATAAGAACAGATTAACGAGAAATGTTCCATATAGAGCGCTTTCAGGCTTTTTTGATAACGCTAATCAAAATGTGGATTGGGGAAGAACTGGAGCATTGATTAAGTATGCTCATTTATTAAACAAATCTACACCGCTACCATATGTCATCGGTGAGAGTACGGGATTAAAGCGTGAAGTGACTTTCAGCGATGAATGGATAAGCCTAATCAAAGATAATACTGTTTCCATATTAGGCTGGATTCAATTTGAAAAGGTGAAATGGCTGCAAAGCAATAATCCGGAGGTACCAAGCCTGGTGTATAAACTCGCGCCTATGGATGAAAAAATGCGTAAGCTTAATCATGTTAGAAATTTATGGGAGCTGATTCTTGAACAGCAGCCAATTATAGATGTGTTTAAGGATACACCGATTGAAAAAGGAAAATATGATATCGATCATTTTATTCCATGGTCATTTGTAATGAATGACGAACTGTGGAATTTGATGCCGATGGATTCCTCACTAAATTCAGCTAAGAATAATAGATTGCCGGACTGGAACGATTTCTTCATACGATTTGCGAGAAATCAGTACATAATGTATGAGATGATTCATGAGCGAGAAGGCATTAGAAAACTGTATGAGGCATGTTATAGGGATAATTTGCACTCTATATGGGCAAATCAGGAGTTGTATCGTAAGGGCAATTCTGATACGGAGTTTTATGGAATTTTAGAGAAGAACATGAGACCTGT
>JAZNMP010000020.1:0-23245 GCA_045579705.1 Lachnospiraceae bacterium | reverse complement strand
TTAACGGAAGTAGTAGTTTCACACTAGTGCCTGAAATGAGGTATGGTGTGAAATCAGGAAAAGCTTCAGTTTCCCACCATCATTTCAAGATTTTATATGGTGTGAAAAACAAGAAATAGTTAATCTCACACCAGTGGTTTCTTTTAGGAGTGGTGTGAAATTGAGGAAATGCTAGGAATCACACCATTATTTCAAGCTCATTGGTGGTGTGAGATTAACGGAAGTAGTAGTTTCACACTAGTGCCTGAAATTGAGGCTGGTGTGTAATCCAGGAAAAGTAGAGATTCACACCAAATCTTTTGACTTGCTTTATGCTTTAGGTGTTAATCGAGTGTTCGCTACGCTCACAGAGTGGACTTTGTTCGCGATGGTTTTAGGCAAGATTCTAGGTTGTGTGCATGCGCACAAAATGAGATATATGTTTGCTTGGCTGATTATATTCATCAAAGAAAGCAGACTGTCAAGGACGTAAGCCTTCGGTGGCTTCGCCATCCTTGACAGGCCGCTTTTTTGATGAAAAGGTGTGATCAAGCAAACATAATAGGAGTTGTCTGCGGCGGAGCCGCACTTGCTTTTTTGGAAGGCCTGGTATAGGGAAAGAGCTTGATATAGAGCGCGGCGAAGATATAAAGGAAAACAACAAATCTCTTCGCTGGAAATGAGGTGTGCGGCGAAGAGATAAAGAAAAATGACAAATATCTTCGCCAGCTCCCCGGCGCGCGGCGAAGCCGCACTTGCTTTTGGCACTTTGGTATAGGGAAATAGCTTGATATAGAGGAATTCCCTATACTTTGCGGAGCTGACAAGCTTGATTTAGGAGCTTTGGTATAGGGAAATAGCTTGATATAAAGGAATTCCCTATACACTGCGGAGCTAACAAGCTAGAGTTAAGGTTTTACATGATTAAGCAAGTGTGCGCTGCGCGCACAGAGGCTCGCGAAATATGATATTTTTATAAATTTCAATCCCTATATATAGTGGCTTGGTGAGGAAGTACAAGTGGGAGGCGAAGAAGGGAACGCGGAAACATCAGTATTTAGGGGCTTGTCTGACAATTATAACAATTTAGACCACTAGATATTGTGGTGCAGACGTAAAAATGACCCCTTGATTTTTTCTATATATTGAATTATCATAAGTATTGCCACAAGATATTGTGGCTGAGATATAAAAGTATAATCAACATTTAGTAATAAAAAAGAAAGGGAGATAATAAGGAAATGTCACTAGTAAAGTCAACACCTACAGATGTAAAAACTCGAGTTATCAAGAGAAATGGTAATGAGGTAGATTTTGATATTAACAAGATTGTAAATGCCATCAAAGCCGCTAATCATGAAGTCGAGGCTATTCATCAGATGAACGAATCACAGATTGAGGCAATTGCAGCGAATATTGCTGATGCCGTGAAGAATTCATCACATGCTGTAAATGTCGAAGACATACAGGATATGGTGGAGACTGGTATCATGGAGATGCGTGGCTATGAAGTCGCTCAGAAGTATGTTCGTTACAGATATAAGCGTGAGCTTACTCGTAAGACGAATACAACTGACGACGGAATCTTGTCTCTTATCGAACAGAATAACGAAGAAGTTAAGCAGGAGAACTCAAACAAAAACCCAGTAATCAACTCAACACAGAGAGATTATATGGCAGGTGAGGTTTCAAAGGATCTCACAACTAGACTTCTCCTTCCAGAAGAAATCGTAAAGGCTCATAGAGAGGGTATCATCCACTTCCATGATTCTGATTACTTCGCTCAGAAAGAGCACAACTGTGACTTGATCAACCTTGAAGACATGCTTCAGAACGGAACTGTCATTTCAGAGACTATGATCGAGCGTCCACACAGCTTTTTTACAGCATGTAATGTAACTACTCAGATCGTGGCTCAGGTCGCTTCTAACCAGTACGGTGGCCAGTCTTTCACACTTTCACACCTCGCACCTTTTGTCGATGTGTCTAGAAAGAAGATTAGAAAGCAGGTTATCGAAGAGAGAACTCTCGTAGGTGATTCACTTGACGACGAAATTATCGACAAGATCACAGAGACCAGACTTGATCAGGAAATCACAAATGGTATCCAGACTATCCAGTACCAGCTCATCACACTGATGACTTGTAACGGACAGGCACCATTCGTAACTATGTTCATGTACCTCGACGAGGTAGAAGATGGTCAGACTCGTGAAGACCTCGCAAAGATCATCAAAGAAGTTCTCGTTCAGCGTATGAAGGGCGTTAAGAACGAAAAAGGTGTTTGGATTACACCAGCGTTCCCAAAGCTTATTTACGTGCTCGACGAGGACAACGTAACACCAGACAGCAAGTACTTTGAGCTTACAAAGATTGCGGCTAAGTGTACTGCAAAGCGTATGGTTCCTGATTATATTTCAGCGAAAAAGATGAAGGAATATAAAAACGGTGATGTTTACCCATGCATGGGCTGCCGTTCGTTCCTCACACCAGATACAGTTGGCTTGAACGCTGATGGATCACATAAATATTATGGTCGTTTCAACCAGGGTGTTGTAACTATCAACCTCGTAGATGTAGCTTGTTCATCTTATGGCGACATGGACAAATTCTGGGAAATCCTCGAGGATAGATTGGAACTTTGTCATAGAGCACTTAGATGCCGTCACGAGAGATTGCTTGGAACGAAGTCTGATGTAGCGCCTATCCTTTGGCAGTACGGAGCTATCGCCCGTTTGAAAAAAGGCGAAACTATCGACAAGCTTCTCTTTAACAACTACTCAACTATTTCACTTGGTTACGCAGGTGTCAGCGAGATGTGCTATAGAATGCTCGGCGTAAGTCATACAGACGAGAAGGGCAAAGAGTTCGCACTCAAAGTTATGCAGAAGCTTAACGACAAGTGCAACGAGTGGAGAGCCGCTGAGAACATCAGCTACTCACTCTACGGAACTCCTATGGAGTCTACAACTTACAAATTTGCTAAGTGCCTCCAGAAGAGATTCGGTATCATCCCACATGTAACTGATAAGAACTACATCACAAATTCTTACCACGTACATGTTACTGAAAAAATCAGTGCATTCGACAAACTGAAATTCGAGTCAGAATTCCAGAGATTGTCTCCAGGTGGAGCTATCAGCTACGTAGAGGTTCCAAACATGCAGAATAACCTCGAAGCTGTTATCTCAATCATGCAGTATATTTATGACAATATCATGTACGCTGAATTGAATACAAAGTCAGATTACTGTGAAGTTTGCGGATTTGACGGTGAGATTCAGATCAAAGAAGACGAGAATAGCGGAAAGCTTATCTGGGAGTGCCCAAACTGTGGCAACCGTGATCAGAACAAGATGTCAGTAGCTAGACGTACTTGTGGTTATATCGGAACACAGTTCTGGAACCAGGGACGTACTCAGGAGATTAAGGATCGAGTTCTTCATATCGGAATCGGTAAGCTTGACTCTGACGTAAGCGGAGTACTTTCATAAACTTAAATTTATGTTTATAAAAAGCACGTCAATATTTGACCCCTTCCCCGATTACTTGATAAGAGGGGGAGACGTCAATGCGACGTGCTTTTTTCTTTGGGAGGAGATTATGAACTACGGACAGGTTTATTTCACGGATACAGCAAACGGCGTTGGCTGCAGAACTGCGCTATTTGTAAGCGGTTGCTCACATCATTGCGAGGGATGCTTCAACCCTGAAACGTGGAATTTCGATTACGGTGAACTTTTTACGGAAAAAGTAGCCACGGAGATAGTGGATTCCTTAAAACCGGCCTACATCAATGGTTTGACGATACTCGGCGGTGAGCCGATGGAGGTTAGAAACCAGCCAGAGGTTTGGCGACTGATCGAGAGAATTAGAAAGGAAGTTCCGGGAAAAAGTATCTGGATATATTCAGGTTATACCTGGGAAGAACTTAGAGACCCTCAGAATAAACGTACACAGACAGAGTTTACTTCAAAGATTTTGGAGAATATCGATGTGCTGGTAGATGGTGAGTTCGTGCTGGCAAAGAAGAATATTTCTCTGAGATTCAGAGGTTCTGAGAATCAGAGGATTATCGATGTTCAGGAGAGTTTGAAGAGTGGAGACGTAGTGCTGACTGAGTTTATGAATTAATTTAAGTTCATAAATTAGTACATTCAAATTTATAGAAATAAACACCATATAAAGCTATAATACTATTTATGTGGCGATAATTAATTTATTTTTATAAATAATTGAGAGGGAAAGAGGTTTAGAGTTATGTATGATTTTACACAGATGATTCAGAAACTTAAGATGGATCCTAAATCTATCGTTTTTACAGAAGGTTCAGATCCTAGAATCCTGGAAGCAACATCACGTTTATGTGCTGATGATTTCCTTAAACCTATTCTAGTAGGTAATCGTGAGGAAATCCTCGCAGTTGCAAAGGAGAGAAACTTCAACATCGAAGGAGCTGAAATCATCGATCCAGCAAATTATGATAGATTCGATGAAATGGTTGATTTGTTCTGCGAGCTTCGTAAGAAGAAGGGGGTTACACCTGAGCAGGCAAAGGAAATCCTTTCACATTCAAACTATTTCGGAACTATGCTCGTAAAGATGGGCGTAGCTGATTCACTTCTAGGTGGTGCTACATACAGCACAGCTGACACTGTACGTCCTGCACTTCAGGTTATTAAGACAAAGCCAGGAAACACTTGCGTTTCTTCATGCTTCATCCTCGTTCGTCCAGACAAGAAGAACGGTGGAAACGAAGTAATCGCTATGGGCGACTGCGCTATTAACCTTAACCCAGACGAAGACCAGCTCGTAGAAATCTGTGGTGAGACAGCAAATTGCGCTAGAGAATTCGGAGTAGAGCCAAAGGTTGCATTCCTCAGCTACTCAACAAAGGGTTCAGGCGCTGGCGAAACAGTAGACAAGATGGTAAATGCTTGCAAGAAAGCACAGGAAAGATACACAGATATGGACATCGATGGCGAGTTCCAGTTTGACGCAGCCGTATCTACAGAAGTTGCAAAGACTAAAGCTCCTGATTCAAAGGTAGCAGGTCATGCAAACACATTTATCTTCCCAGATATCAACGCTGGAAATATCGGATACAAGATTGCTCAGCGTCTCGGAGAGTTCGATGCTTACGGACCTATTCTCTTAGGACTGAACGCACCTATCAACGATCTATCTAGAGGATGCACAGCACAGGAAGTATTCTCCATGGCAATTATCACTGCTGTTCTAGTTTAATACGAATATGTGGGGCCTCGCTGGAGATTTGGCGAGGCTCTTTTTTTATCTACAAAGGGGTTAATTATGGCATTAAAGATAATACTAATCGTTTTCGCGGCATACGTTGTGCTCGGGTACGCGATTTCATACTATTTTTTGAAACAGACTTTTAGGCGAATCGATATCTTGATGGATTCGGTGTGTCCGTATGCGCCGATAGATGCTTTTCCGGGGCTTGAGTGTGCGCCAATCGAGTTCATGTCGAGAGGGAATATTCTCCGAGGTTATATCTATCGAAAAAAGTCGACCTCAGCGGGAAAGCCTGCTTCATCAGACGATTCAGCTTCAAAGGGACTTATCGTCTTCTCACATGGAATCTGGTCTGGTCCGGAAGAATATATGATGTTGATCGAAGCATTGGTAAATGCAGGCTATGAGGTATTTACTTATAATTACACAGCCTACAATGCCAGCGAAGGAAAGTGGGCGCACGGTCTCGCAAATTCTATGTTTGATTTGAAGGCTGCGCTGGAGTACATCACGAATGAGCCGAAGTTTGCCGGAAAGAGAATATGTTTGCTAGGACATAGCTGGGGAGCTTATGCGACTTGTGCGGTATTAAAGTATGACTTCCCTATAGCGGCTGCGGTTTCTCTTTCGGGATTTGATGAGCCGATGGAGATGACTATCGATGCAGGAGTCAATATGGTGGGACCTCTCGCTAGACTGCTTTATCCGTTTATAGCGACTCTGCAGCTGATTTATTTTGGTACTGATTCAAATGTAAGAGCGCACGAGTCTATAAATCATGCTGGTATTCCGGTTCTTTTGATCCACGGTGTGGAAGACAACTTTATAAAGATAAATTCGACTGCGATTTACGGGAAAAAAGACAGCATTACAAATCCATATGTTAAATATCATGAAATAAACAGAAAGGGTGGCTCTGGACATAACGATTACTTTGGAGTGATTGAGAATAATCCTTACTTTAATGAGAAGTGCGAGGAACTAACCAAGCTTCAGAAGGAGAATGGTGGAAAGCTTCCAGAAGGACTGAAACTTAAGGTGTCCGAGAGCTATGATATAGAGAAACTCACAACTATAGATCCTGAATTCTTTGATGTGGTGAGAGTTTTTTTGGACAGCGCAGTTTAATATAATAAATTGACGTAGAATGCGTCAGTTTATAAATTTGCGGGGATGGAGTCAATTTATAAACTGACACGTTCGGTAAGTCAGTTTATAAAAACAGCAAATAAAGGAAGATAAATTGAGAAAGAAATATTTAGAAAAACGTATCGGTGCGGATTTTAATAGAATCGCAGAGGAGTTAAATGTCGATCCTTTGATCGTGCGACTTATGGTGAATAGAGGAGTTGCTGAGGAGGATATGCAGACTTATCTGCATCCTTCTGAAGAGGATTTGAACGATCCTGGCGAACTGTTAAATGTCCGCGAAGCAGCAGTTGAGATAGCAGGATATATTCGAGCCAACAAACGTATCCGTATCATCGGTGATTATGATATAGATGGAATCATGTCTACTTATATATTAGTTTCCTGTCTGAGAAATCTCGGAGCGGATGTGGACTACCGCATTCCGCACAGAGTTCGTGATGGCTATGGCCTGAACGAGCGTCTGGTAGAGGAAGCACAGGAAGATGGCCGAGAAGCTATCATCACTTGTGATAATGGAATCGCTGCTTTCGATGCGGTGAAGCGCGCGAGAGAACTCGGTCTCGATATCGTGGTTACTGATCACCATATCGTACCTTTTGAGGAAGTGGATGGCGAGAAGAGAGAAATCATTCCACCAGCAAACCATGTAGTGAACCCTCATCTTGCAGGCGACACTTCTAAGTTCAAAGACATCTGCGGAGCGGTAGTAGCCTGGAAGGTCTGCTTCGTAATATATGAAGAGATGGGCGCGGACGACAGTTTCGTCTGGAAGCGCCTCGAAAATGCAGGTTTTGCGACAGTAGGTGATGTCATGCCGCTCGTTCTCGAGAACCGTTCGCTTGTGAAGCTCACTCTTAATCGACTTCGCGAAACTGAGAACCTCGGCATGAGGACACTAATCCGTGTGGCTGGCATCGATAGAGACAAATTGTCAGCTTTTTCCATCGGGTTCGTGCTGGGTCCGATGATGAACGCGTCGGGTCGACTCTCGGATGCGACTCTCGGAGTCGAGTTGCTCCTGTCAGAGGATGAAGCGGAGGCGGAGCGCCTCGCGACGAGGCTGTATGAGCTTAATCAGGCACGAAAAGACCAGACAGAGCAGGGAACAACGCTAGCCCTCGAGGCCGCAGCAGAATATGAAGACGACAAAGTCCTCGTAATCTACCTGCCAGAGGTGAACGAGAGTGTGGCCGGAATCATCGCGGGCCGCGTGCGAGAGAACACGGGCAAACCTTCGATCGTGCTCGTGCGCGCGATGAACCAGGAAGGCGATGCGGCAAATGCGGCGGTTATGGTCAAAGGCTCGGGGCGTTCCATCGAAGCCTATTCTATGTACGAGGAACTCAACAAATGCAGTGACTTGCTTGTGAAATTCGGCGGACACCCGATGGCAGCGGGACTTTCGCTAAACGAAGAGGATGTCGACGAACTCCGCCTGCGCCTGAACGAGAACACAACTCTTTCTGACGAGGACCTCGTGGAAAAAGTTTACCTGGACGCTAGAATGCCTCTTTCATATTTAAATCAGCGACTGGTTGAGGAGATAGATCGCCTAGATCCTTTTGGAAACCAGAACGAGAAGCCAGTCTTTGGCGCGACGGGAATCCCTGTAGTTTCAGCGCGAGAAATTGGAAAGGAAGGTCAGTATCTGAAGTTCACACTTCGAACTGAGAACGGTGGAACTATCGATGCTCTGATGTTTAGAGGATGCGAAGATTTCAAAGACAGTTTCTATGACAAATTCGGCGAGAGTACATATCGAGACATGCTTTCGAGACGTGGGGCAGATGTTAAGCTGACGTTTACTTTTTACCCGTCGTTGAATACTTTCAGGGACGAGACGAAAGTTCAAGTCATGATTTCAGATGTGATATTATAGTTGAATTCAGATTATAGAATTATTAGAATTAAATCACTGATAAGATTAAACATTAAAACTAGAAAGAGGTTTTATTTTGTTTGGTAAAGGCAAGAAAGAATTAGACGAATTACAGCTTAGAGTGGCTGAGCTCGAGCAGGAGAATCAGAAACTGAAATCGATGCTCACTATCGCTGCGACGGAGCTTAGTGATTTAAATATCGCGCACAAGGAAAACTTGCGTGGATTCAATGAAATAGAGAAGACTATCCTCGACGGTAGCGTAAATCGCGAAGCTATCGAGAAGGATATGAAAGTTATAAAGAGAGGACTTTCTCTGCTCCTGGACAAGGACGCAAATGCGAAGTCCGTAAACCAGGACGAGGAAGACCGTTGGAATCAGCTGAGTCGCTTGCTCGAGGACTATTCAGAGCTGAAGAAGAAGAAGATGAACTATCTCGGTTCTATAAAGAATCCTTCAGGAAAGATTGATAAGTCGGTTGACGATCTCGAAGAGCTGGTTCTGAACTTGCAGAACATCGCAAAGAGTATGAGCGTCGCATCGCTTAACTCCGCAATCGAAGCCGGCCACCTCGGTGAACAGGGCGTTCGCTATGTAGAGACAGCGGAAAAAATGCGTACGATGTCCGAAGAATACAAGCAGAAAGCGGAAATCGCCGCAAAGACGTTTATGGATATAAAGGACGGTTTCTACCAGAGTCGCGATGGCATCATCAAGCTAGAGGATACATTCCTGCGCGAAGACGCAGAGTTAAAGCGAATCTCAGAAGAAACTGAGACTTTCCTGGCAGCGAGACAGAAGCAGAATGAGATGGAGGAATCTTTTTCCGCAGAAGGGCTTATCTCAGAACTCGAGAATCTCGAGGAAAACCTTGCAGGGCTGCAGGATAGAATGGCAAACATTTCAGAGAAGTTTAAATATACGATTTCAAATTCCGAGAAGAATGACACAGAGTTAGAGAGGATTTTAGGGGGAATAAAAGATGGCGAAGAGAAGTGAGTATTTCTTTCAATCACACGATGATCCAAAGACACAGATACATGCAGTAAGATGGCTGCCTGAAGATGATGAGTACGTAGGCGTGCTCCAGATTTGTCACGGAATGCAGGAGTACATCCTGCGCTATGACGAGTTCGCGACGTACATGGCGGACCGCGGTTTCGTAGTGGTCGGACACGATCACATCGGCCACGGACTTTCTGTCCGCAATCAGGACGAGCTAGGAATCATGCATACAGACCGACCTGCAGAGGTTATGGTCGAGGACATTCTCACAAATTACGAGATGACGAAGAGGGAATATCCGAAGCTCCCTTATACGATCCTCGGTCATTCTATGGGTTCATATTTGCTTCGTCGTTTCCTTTCGGAAAAAGCACTTTCGCTCTCCGGACTGAATGCCGCTATCATCATGGGAACTGGTACAGAGGCAGACGCGGCGATAAAGATGGGCAAGCTCGTAGTAAATATGCTCATTTCTATGAAGGGCAGAGACCATCGTTCTAAGTTTGTAGCGAATTTGATGTATGGTGCGCCTTATAAGAAATACGATGTAACTGGTGCAAATCCAGAGAACAGCTGGCTTTCAAAGAATGTAGAGAGCGTAAAAGCCTACTATGCAAATCCGCTCGACAACTACATGTTCTCGCTGAACGGTTACAAAGTTCTGCTCGATTGTACAGGCTATGATAACCGTAAGGAAAACATAGACAAGATTAAAAAAGACTTGCCTATCCTCTTCGTTTCCGGAAAGGACGACCCGGTCGGAAATCTCGGAAAAGGAGTAGAAGCTGCTTATAACAAATTCCTGGATTGTGGAATCACAAATATCGACTTGAAACTCTATGAGAATGATCGTCATGAGATTTTGAATGAAACTGATCGTGATCAGATTTATAAAGATATTTATGAGTGGATTTTAAAGAATGAATAGTGTTTCTTATAATCGGATAAACTAAAGCAGCCAGTCAGTTACTAAGGCCGGAAAGAGAAACGGGAATTAATGGAGGTGGCAATATGAAAATTGCAATGGCAAATGATCATGCTGGAACAAATTTAAAGAATGAGATCAAGAAGTATCTGGAAGAGCAGGGACATGAGGTTGTAGACTTTGGTACATATGATGAAGAATCATGTGATTTGTCTGATTTTGTATATCCTGCTTCACTCGCTGTAGCAAAGGGAGAATGCGAAAGAGGAATCTTTGTCGATGGCGTAGGATATGGTAGTGCGCTTATTGCGAACAAGATTAATGGAATCTACGCAGCTGTTTGCCAGGATCCATTCTGCGCAAAGCTCGCTCGTGAGCATACTGATTCTAATGTTCTTTGCATCGGTGGCAAGATTATCGGTGGCATGATGGCGATGGAAATCGTGAAGACTTGGATGGCAACAGAGCCACTTACTGAGGCAAAGTACCGCCGTCGTGTGGAAAAAGTCGCTGAAATTAATGATAAGCACTGCGTACCGGTGGTGTAGGACGCTGGGAATAGTTAATCTCACACCAGCCTCCCGAAAACACATTGGTGTGAGATTAACTATTTCTTGCTTTTCACACCATATTAAATCTTGAAATAATAGTGTGAAACTGAAGCTTTTCCAGATTACACACCACCCTGCATTTTAGACACTAGTGTGAGACTAGAAATTCCGTTAATCTCACACCACATAAAATTCGAAGCGCTTTCCAGCGAAGGAGAAAAGCAGGAAGAAAGTCTGTGTTTTTGAGGAAGAAGTAGAGAAAACACAGAAAACAACGACTTGGAAGCTAGAGATCCAATTAGTCCATGGAATACTTTGATAGTCAAGGGAAACTCAAATGTAAAAATAAACAAAAATCGACTCTTATTATTAGTTATTTCGTCATATTGAGGAAACCTGTTGAGAAATGGTATGATATAGGAAACTAGAAAACTGAAATGGGTTTCTTGGTTTCTTGAATCAGTGATATTTAGGGGATTGAAGCAAGAAATAGCGCCGCGGGCCAGAGAAAATGCGCCGCGGCGCAGGCACAAAGCAGGCGCGAATCAAGGACATAGCCTAGCGCCGCGCAGGCGCGAAAGGTGGCGCGGGCCAGCGAAAATGCGGCCGCGGCCAGACGCAAAGCATGCCAGGCCACCACCAAACCCCATTTTCTAGCATAAAACAGGGAGGGAGAGTTATGAGCGGCTTTTTAAGACCCCAGAGAGATTTAAAGAAAAAGATATTAGACGGAACGATTGAAGTCTTTAGGAAGAAGGGCGCGAGCTTTACGATGAGCGATATTTCTAAAGAACTGGGTATCTCAAAGAAGACTATTTACGTCCAGTTTGATGATAAGAAATCTTTGCTCTTAGAGCTTGTCGATTATTTCTTTGATTCTCTAAAGGAGAATGAAAATCGTATTTGGGAAGATGATACACTTGATACAAAGGAAAAGTTCACGAGAATTCTCGGCGCGATGCCAGAGGCTTCTGCGGATATGGATTTTGCTTCTTTGTATGAGATGCGTGGTAGATATCCAGAGGTAGACGAGAAAGTAAGACGCAGACTGGAGAGCGACTGGGAGAAGACATTAGAGCTTCTGCGCCAGGGAAAAGAAGAGGGCATCTTTAAAGATGTAAATGAAACTGTATTCCAGATTACTTTTGAGGCTACATTGGAGAGATTTCTAAACGGTGATGAACTGAGTAGAAATCATGTTAAATATGGCGATGCACTACGTGAGCTAGTGGATATGCTAGTGGGAGGAATAAGTCGATGAGAAATCGCATTTACCTGAATAGGGGATGGAACTATGTAGACAGATTTGAGGATGACTTTAAAGCGACCCTGATTCAGGATGGGGATACAGTTACGATTCCTCACACAGTTGAAGTCACACCTTATGATTATTTTGATGAGCAGGTTTACCAGAAGCTTTCTACTTATCAGAAGATGCTTTTCGCTGAACCTGAGTGGGAAGGCAAGCGCGTAATCCTCACTTTTGAGGGCGCGGCTCATCAGGCAGAAGTGTTCGTGAATGGGGTTTCAGTTGCGACACATGATTCTGGATATACAGCTTTTTCCGTTGAGGTCGATTCTATGCTTCGTTTCGGCGAAGACAACCTCGTGACGGTGAAGCTCGATTCACGCGAGACGCTAAATCAGCCACCTTTTGGATATGTTATCGATTACATGACATACGGCGGAATCTACCGTGATGTGTATTTGGAGATTCGCGAGCAGGAGTCGATCGACGATGTCTTCTTCAAGCCACATCTCGAATTGGATGACCGCAAAGTGAGCGAGAAGGAAGTGAACTCACAGCGTTCCGCTGAAAAAAACACACCTTGCAAATCTACGCTTGCCTCAGATATCCAGATTTCTGCAGGCTTAAAAGATATTCTCATAAAGAATGAAGCGTCTGACGAGAAACGTAAGGTTGAAATCGCGCTTTACTTAGATGAGCAGGAACTTATACGTAGAGAAATCACACTTTCAGATTTACATGGAGAGAAGAATCTGGACGATTTCCTGACAGGGCTTAAGTCTGAAGAAGTGATCACTTTAGAGGTTGAAACTGAGGTTGAGCCTTGGGATACAGAGAATCCGGTTCTCTATCAGGCGAAAGTTTCGCTGTTCGTGGATGGAGAAGAACTTGATTCATATTCATCAAATATAGGGTTTAGAAATATAGAATTCAGAGCTGACGGTTTCTATTTGAACGGAAAGAAATTTAGAATCCGCGGATTGAACAGACATCAGTCTTATGCTTATGTAGGATATGCGATGCCTGAAAGTATGCAGCGTTATGATGCACAGATTTTGAAGAACGAGCTCGGAGTTAATGCGGTTCGTACTTCTCATTATCCTCAGTCACATTATTTCATCGAAGAATGTGATCGACTCGGACTTCTCGTATTTACTGAGATTCCTGGTTGGCAGCACATCGGTGGAAGAGAATGGCAGGATATCGCAGTAGGAAATGTAGTAGAGATGGTTACTCAGTATAGAAATCATCCATCTATCATGATTTGGGGCGTCCGCATCAACGAGTCAGTGGACAACGACGAGTTCTATGTCAGAACGAATGCGGTTGCACATATCTTTGACAACACTAGACAGACTGGTGGTGTTCGCTGCAGAACTGCTGATAAGAATACAAACATTTTAGAAGATGTGTTTACATATAACGACTTCGTTCACTCAGGTGATAACGAAGGTTGTTTGAAAAAAGAAAAAGCAACAAATGATATGTCCAAAGGTTATCTCGTAACTGAGTACAACGGACATATGTATCCGACAAAGAGCTTCGATTGGGAAGAACATCGTAGAAACCATGTGCTTCGTCATGCAAACGTATTGAATGCCATCGCCAGTGAGAACGATATAGCTGGTTCTTTCGGTTGGTGTATGTTTGATTACAATACGCACAAGGATTTCGGAAGTGGAGACAGAATTTGCTACCACGGTGTAATGGATATGTTTAGAAATCCAAAGACAGCTTCCTACGTATATGCAGCTGAGAACTCAGAGGAAACAGTTCTCGAGCTTACCAGCTCTATGGATATCGGAGAGCATCCGGCTTCAAACAGAGGTGATTGCTACATCATCACAAATGCTGACTCTGTAAAGATGTACAAAAATGGAAGACTTCTGAAAGAGTACTTCCCTACAGACAGCAAGTACAAAGCTTTGAAGCATGGACCAATCTTGATCGATGATTACATTGGAAATGATCTCGTCACAGAGGAAGGCATGGGACAGAAACAGGCAGCTATCTGCAAACATCTGTTGAACAGCTATTCTCTGTATAATGGCAAGATGACAAAAGCTATGATATGGGATGCTATCAGATTAGTCCTCGTATACCATATGAATCCAAACGATGCAGTTCCTCTATACCAGAAGTACATCGGAAACTGGGGTGAGGAATCTACAGAGTATAGATTTGATGCGATAGTAGGTGGAAAAGTAGTGAAGTCTAGAGTGGTTACACCTATGACTGAAGCTCAGCTCGAAGTTACTCTGTCACAGGATAGCCTTCAGGAAACTGAGACTTACGACGTGATGGAAATGAGAATCCGTGTGGTGGATGAGAATGAGAACTTACTTCCTTTTTACAATGAACCACTTACTGTTACGATTGATGGACCTGCTGAAGTTATCGGACCTAAAGTGCAGTGCCTGCGCGGTGGTATGACTGGTGTTTATCTGAAGAGTACAGGCGAAACAGGAAAGATTCGAATCACACTTCAGACAGAGCATACTTCACCAAAGGTATTTATGATTGAAGCAAAATAGAAAGAGGGGATGAAATGCAGGATAGAGCAAAGGTAATCTTTGGCAATGTGATTTCAGACAGAGATTATCACAAATCAGTTAAATCAAAACAGAAGTTTATTAAGAAGTTCGGCGATGATAGCAATGCGGACTATCAGGTTACTATCAGAAAGAATCCAGCTATCGGCGAGTCACTTGGAGTTTACGACATCCGTTTGGATGAAGGTGCGAGCGAAGAACCTTTTGACATGGAACGTGGAATCATCGTTTCAAATATCCGTATGGGATTCGGACATTACAGAATCTCTATGGCTATGGCATCAGCTGCGAAAGCGCTCGGCTACAAGCCTTACTGGTTAGATCTGAACTCTTTCCCACAGACAACTTGTACGAAAGTTATCTCAGCACAGAATGATCTGTATTCACTGGGATCCAGACTTTCAAAGAACCCACTGTTCAACAAGTTCGTTTGGGAACCGATGAATTACGAAGGCTTCAGAGCTCTGACATATAACTCTTCAGATCAGAAGAACGCAGAGCTGATGGCACCGGTTTACAAGAATATTCCAAAGGAGATTCCTGTAGTCGGAACTCATGTATGGCCTGCTCAGTCAGCCATCCATGCAGGAATGAAGCACGTAGTAAATGCCATTCCAGATAACTGGCCTATGGCGCTTCACCTTTCAGAAGGTTCAGTTCATACTATCCAGACTAGAAACGCTTATCAGGGTTACAAGATTCTGAACGGCATGAACAAAGACAAGGTCAACAATCCTATGCCAAACGAAGACCTCGTTTACACAGGACATTACATCGACCACGAGCTCGTTTCAAACATCGAAATCGATTGTGCGAGACGTCTTGCTAGAAAAAAAGACGGCAAGCCTATGAGATTCCTTCTCACTATCGGTGGTGCAGGAGCTCAGAAGGGAATATTTGCTTCTATCATCAAGTACTTACTTCCATATATCAAAGATGATAAGGCAGCTCTCTACGTTAATGTAGGAGATTACAAAAATGTTTGGGATGACCTCTTAAAGGAAATTCCAGAGATGAAGGAAATTGCAACAGAGCATTTTGAAGATTTTAAGGCTGCATCAAAATTTGCGGATGATGCACTTACAGGCGAAGTAAACGGTATTCACGGTTTCTATCATCATGATATCTTTGAAGCCGTATATATCACAAACTTGCTTATGAGAAGCTGTGATGTACTCGTTACTAAACCATCAGAATTAGCTTTTTACCCAGTTCCAAAGCTGTTTATCAAACGAGTAGGAAAGCATGAGATGTGGGGAGCTATTCATAGCGCAGAAATCGGTGATGGTACACTCGAATGCAGAGACATCCCACATACTCTTCAGATGATAGACATCTTTATGCAGGATGACGCGATGCTTAAGTCAATGTGTGATTGCATCGTACAGAATAAACAGATGGGCATCTATGATGGAGCTTACAATGTAATTAAACTCGCGATGGGTTTAAAAAAATAAGTTAGGGTTAGTTTTTTACGAAAGGGAGAAATTATGGAAACTAAGAGAAATCTTACAGGCGGTGAAAAAGCGGCTTACGGACTTGGAGCTGTAGGAAAAGACATGGTATATATGCTTTCAGCATCATATATCCAGTATTATTTCTACGATTTGTTGGGAATGAGTTCTATCGCACTTGGAATCATTCTGATGGCTGCTCGAATCTTTGATGCTTTTAACGATCCTCTCATGGGAGTTATCGTTGCAAAGACAAAGAATAGATGGGGAAAATTCCGCCCATGGCTTATGATCGGTACAGTTACAAATGCAGTAATCCTCGGATTTATGTTCTCATGTCCACCATCACTCAGTGGTAGCGGATTGATCGCATACTGCGCTATTTTCTATATCCTCTGGGGTGTTACTTACACTATGATGGATATTCCTTACTGGTCTATGATTCCTGCCTTCACAAAAGGTGGTAAGGAAAGAGAAGGACTTACAACACTCGCTCGTTCATGTGCAGGTGTAGGTTCAGCACTCGTTTCTATTTTGACTATGGTGATCGTTCATGCACTCGGTGAAGCTTTCGGTGGCGGTTCAAACAACCAGATCGAAATCGTAGGTTTGAAATACTTCGCATGGATTATCGCAATCTTGTTCGTAGTGTTCATCACTATCACATGTATCTTTGTAAAGGAAAAATCAACAGTTGATATCGAAAGCCCTAGCGTAGGAGAGATGTTCAGAGCACTCATTCAGAACGACCAGGCTATGGCAGTAGTAGTTGCTATCGTTTGCATCAACACAGCACTTTATGTTACATCAAACCTCGTAATCTACTTCTTCAAGTATGATCTCGGTGGTGTAAACTGGTTCAAAGATTACACACTTTTCAATACTGTAGCAGGTGCAGCGCAGATTCTCGCTATGATGGCTCTGTATCCTATCCTTAGAAACTTCTTTAATTCAATAAAGATTTTCTACATTAGTATTGCTATTTCAATCATCGGATATGTATGTCTCCTCGGACTTGCAACAGCTGGTGTTACAGCAGTTCCGGTATTCCTCGTACCTGGTGTACTCATCATGGCAGCTGCTGGTATGAACAATGTCATCATTACAGTATTCCTTGCAAATACTGTAGATTACGGCGAACTTAAGAATAACAGACGTGATGAATCAGTTATCTTCTCAATGCAGACTTTCGTAGTTAAGCTTGCAACAGGAATCGCTATTCTCATCACATCTATCGCGCTTCAGTTCCTCAACCTTAAGAGCGGAGATGCGACTGAAGCAGAGAAGCTTATGGACCTTTCAAAGGGTGTAGCGCAGTCTTCAAAGATGGGACTTCGTCTGGTTATGACTATCCTTCCTATCCTCGGACTCGTATTTGCATTCTTCTGGTTTAAGAAGAAATATATCCTCACAGACTCAAAGGTGGAAGAAATCGCTGGTGAGTTAGAGCAGAAACATCAGGCATAATTTTTCCGATTATACATGGAAAAAGAAGGGGTAATATTAAATGATTTCAGTTTTTCATGAAAATACTTTTGTATTAGATACAGACAATACTACATATGCTTTCAGAGTGTGCCCTACGGGGCACCTGGAGCATCTGTATTACGGTCCATATATTCATGTGGACGCTGATACAGAGCTGCAGGAATCTCATACAAATGCACATGGAAATAGCACAGCTTATAATGCAGATACAAATTACATGTCTCTGGAAGATTTGGACCAGGAAGCTGCTTTTTACGGAAAGGGCGATATCCGTGAAGCGCTTCTGGAAATCGAGGCAGCAGACGGAAGTTCCACACTGGACTTTGTGTTCTATTCATATAAACTTCTCGATGAGAAAAAAGTTTTCCAGACGATGCCAACTTCCTATGATGACACAGGAAAGGCTGATCATCTGGTGATCACACTTCGTGACAAAAACCATGGCTACATGCTCGATTTGTACTACAGTGTGTTTAGTGAAAGCAATGTTATAACTCGTTCGGCTATTTTTTCCAATACGTCTGAGAACAAAGTAATCCTAAAGAAGGCTATGGGCGCGCTCATAGATTTCCCTGATTGCGGTTACAGAATTACTTCATTCCACGGCGGCTGGACTAACGAGATGAATCGAGTTGATACCATCTTAGACGGTGGCAAGTTTGTAAACTCAAGCTTTACAGGAACTTCTTCATCACGTAGCAATCCGCTCGTTATCATGAGCGAGCAGGATGCGACTGAGGATAGAGGACTTTGCTACGGTTTCAACCTGGTATACAGTGGAAATCATTATAGTGCCTTTGAAGTAAATTCGTTTGGAAAGACTAGATTCGTGTCAGGTATCAATCCTACGAATTTCGAATATACTTTGGAATCAGGCGAGCAGTTTGAAATTCCAGAGGTTGTACTAACTGTGAGCGAAGATGGTATGAATGGCATGAGCCAGAACTTCCATAAATTCGTTCGCAAACACATCGTGCGAGGTGTTTGGAGAGATTTGGAGCGTCCAGTTCTCCTGAATAGCTGGGAAGCTAATTATTTCAATATCGACGAGGACAAGCTCGTGAAGCTTGCAAAGCGCGGTAAAGAAATCGGCATCGAGCTATTCGTAATGGATGACGGATGGTTTGGCAATCGTTCTGATGACAAGAGGGGTCTAGGAGATTGGTCACCAAACCTGAAGAAACTTCCAAACGGTCTAAAAGGTATCGCTTCAAAGATCCACGAGATGGATATGAAGTTCGGTATCTGGATTGAGCCAGAGATGGTGAATGTCGACTCTGACCTCTATCGTGCATACCCAGAATTCAGTATGGATATTCCGGGAATGGATCACAGCGAGGGCAGAAATCAGAGACTTCTCGATCTGGCAAATCCTAAGGTGGTTGATTTCATGATTGAAAAAATGACAGCAGTTCTTCAGTCTGCCGAAATCGACTATGTAAAGTGGGATATGAACAGAATAGTATCAGATATTTATAGCAAGTACTTACCTGCAGATCGTCAGGGCGAGACGCTCCACAGATATGTACTAGGTTTCTACCGTATGTTAAAGACTCTCACAGAGAGATTCCCACAGATTCTCTTTGAAGGATGTGCTTCTGGTGGAAATCGTTTCGACTTGGGTATGCTTTCTTACTTCCCACAGATCTGGGCTAGTGATAATACAGATGCGATTTCTCGTATGGATATTCAGAATGGATATTCTTATGGTTATCCGCAGAATGTTTACACTTGTCACATTTCAAGTGTACCAAATCACCAAACTTTGCGAATTACACCACTTTCTACTCGCGCACATGTAGCATTTTTTGGTAATATGGGTGTAGAATGTAATCTGATGGATATGTCTAAATCCGAGCTCAACGATATGAAGAATGAGATTGAGATTTATAAGAAATATAGGGACACATTCCAGAATGGAACTTTCTACAGAGGACGTAGAGGAAATTATTGCGAATGGACAGTCGTTAGTGCTGACCAGAAAGTAGCAGTAGGTATGATTGCGGAGAAACTTACTCGTGCAGCAAATCCTCACCTTACATATTATCCAAAAGGATTGAATGATGATATTAAGTATCATTTCTTTAACATTCCTAAAGATGTCAGTGTAAAGGACTTCGGTGATTTGATAAATACGGTTGGCCTACCGATCCATGTAAAGCAGGATTCTCTCGTCCATAATATGATTGATAAATTTAAACATATCGATGGGGAACATGAAGACACCTACAAATACGGAAATGCTTTGATGAAAGCTGGTCAGAGATTGACACAGGCTTACATCGGTACAGGTATTGAGAATGTCAGAGTCTTCAAGGGCGGAGATAGCAGACTTTATTTCATGGAAGCGGATTATGAGGGATGAATTAATTAAAAAATTCTTTCGAGGCATAACGATATTGACAGCGGTTATAGCGTTTAGCGCTATAATCGCTGTCTTTGTGCTTTTTTATGAGAATAGAGGTCATGAAGCGTTTACTTGTTTTAAGTTTAATAACAACTGGCAAATAGAGGATGGAACGAAGGTTGACATCGAGGAGATGAAGTTTAAGCCGACGGGGCACATTCCGAATTACATGTTAAAGAAACGCCTGCCGGATATGCTTATCGACAACCAGGAACTTATGTTTATTTCGCAACATGTCAAGTTCTCTGTTTATTTGAATGAAACAGAAATCTATCACTATGATCCGGTAGTACCGACGGTGGCTGGAAAGTCGACAGGTTTAAAAGTTCATATGATTAATTTAGGAGAGGATTCATATTCAAAGACTTTGACAATTATGCTGGATCCGATTTATGACGATGACAGCGGTCGTATTTCAAATGTCTGTATAGGAAATAGTGGTGAATATATATCTAATAGTGTGCGCAAAAATGTGGGTGGAGCGATTATGGCTTTCTTCGTAATCTTCCTTTCACTCCTAGTTTTGATACTGTCACGCGGCCTTCCAAAGGATAATAGACAGAGAAACTCTATGATTTATCTGAGTTTCTTGGGAATAACAGGTGCTATCTGGGTTCTGTTTGAATCCTCTGTCTTCCCTGTAGTTGTGCGTGAAGGCATAGTCTCGGAGAACCTTGAAATCTTTATGATAGTCTTCTCGGCATGGGCATCTGTTGCTTTCCTGTATGATTTCTATCATATAAAGAATCCTACAGTGCTACGTGTTATGATTCTAATAAACTTCGTGTTAGTTACTGTTATGGTGGTTTCGACTATTGCGGGATACAAAGATTATCATGAAATGCTGAAGGTGGTTCAGGGAGTTGCTATCTTTGAAGCGCTAGTCGATGTAGAGATGATACTGAGGTATTCTTTTTCCGAAAAGTACAAGGCACGTCGAAGCGTCTTCATTCCTATAGCTGTGGGATTTATCCTCGTCGTAATCAGTATGTTCTATTCAGTGTTTAGATACGCTGTACTCGGTAATACGTCGCCGAATTCAGCAAAAATCATGGGCTTCGCGCTTATGATTTTGATGCTGTTTATGCTGATTCATTATAATCATGAAATCAACAATAATACGAAGAAGGCGATAAAGGCAGAGACGTTCGAAAAGATGGCGTATACGGACGAACTTACCGGGATCGACAATCGTGCGGCTTATTATCGTGCAGAGATGAGTCTGAAGGAAGAGGTCGAAGCAGGCAGACTCGCAGGCATCATGATTATAAATATGGATCTGAACAATCTGAAGATGGTAAATGATCTCTATGGTCATGACTATGGTGATAGATATTTAACTTCAGCGGCGGAAGTTATGCGCAGGACTTTTGCTGATTTCGGATCTATCTTTAGAACTGGCGGCGACGAGTTCATCGTGCTAGTCCCGCTGAAATACGACGCTGAAGAGGATTTGAAGGCAAACGAACAGAGTATTACAGAGAATCTAAAATCAAATGAAATACTAATCGGTCGACGCGATGGCTGGGAGACTGAGCTCTCAATCGCTTATGGCGTCGCATACTTCTTTGGCGACGAGGATATCGAGACTGCGCGTAAACGTGCGGACAAAGAGATGTACAAGATGAAGTCAAAGATGAAGGCTGGAAGATAAGAGGTTTTATAAATGGCAAAAAAGAAAGTGGCTTATGTAGTTGTAAAAGGCAGACATCCGGGAATCTATCGGACTTGGGCAGAATGCCAGGCAGAAATAGCAGGCTTCTCCGGTGCTGTGTTCAAGGGCTATGAGACGATGGAAGAAGCTGAGAAAGCGTATGCTGCAGCTTGTGGTGGTGCTGTCTCTGGTGCTGTTTCGGGTATGGGCGCAGAATCGGCTGTTTCATCAAGCGTTTCAGCTGATCTCTCAACAAAAAATATGGATTCAAGTTTAGATGCGCTGTATTACACTGATGGCAGCTTTACAAAGACTGGCGGCTTCTCATTTGCTGTATATGAAATCATTCCTGATGGTAAGCGTACAGTTTATTACAGAGGATATGAGGCTTCTCGTGAGGAAGCTAAATTTAGAAATGTAGCTGGCGAGGTGTTTGGATCTAGCTTTGCTATGGCCAGAGCGAAAAAGATGGGATTCTCTAAGATTGAGATTCGCTACGACTATGAAGGCGTGGAGCACTGGTGCACAGGAGCATGGCAGGCAAAGAACGCCATGACACAAAAGTACCGTGACTATTTCAATTCTAATATCAAGAATGAGATTGAGGTGGTATTTACACATGTTCCAGGCCATACGTCAGTAGATGGAAATGAGCTTTGCGACAAGTATGCAGGTTTAAAGACTGGTAAATACTCATATGATGACTTGGTCGACTTCGTTGGCATGGTAGATGAAGAAGTTGATTTAGGCGGTGGAGCTTAACTCGGTATAGGGAAAAGCTTGATATGGAGGAATTCCTAATACACTGCGGAGTTGACTTTTGGTGGAGTGAAAAGCAAGAAATAGTTAATCTCACACCAGTGGTTTCTTTGAGGCGTGGTGTGAAATTGAGAAAATGCTAGGAATCACACCATCACATTTGGATCATTGGTGGTGTGAGATTAACGAAAGGTGCAGTTTCACACCAGTGCTTAAAATTAGGTATGGTGTGAAATCAGGAAAAGCTTCAGTTTCACACCATTATTTCAAGATTTTATATGGTGTGAAAAGCAAGAAATAGTTAATCTCACACCAGTGGTTTTTTTGAGGCGTGGTGTGAAATTGAGAAAATGCTAGGAATCACACCATCACATTTGGATCATTGGTGGTGTGAGATTAACGAAAGGTGCAATTTCACACTAGTGCTTAAAATGAGGTATGGTGTGTTATCAGGAAAAACTTCAGTTTCACACTAGTATTTCAAGATTTTTTGTGGAGTGAAAAGCAAGAAATAGTTAATCGCACACCAATGGTTTCTTTGAGGCGTGGTGTGAAATTGAGAAAATGCTTGGAATCACACCATCACATTTGGATCATTGGTGGTGTGAGATTAACGGAAGTAGTAGTTTCACACTAGCGCTTGAAATTGAGGCTGGTGTGAAATCAGGAAAAGCAGAGATTCACACTAATTCTTTTGACTTGCTTTATGTTTTAGGTGTTATTCGAGTGTTCGCTTCGCTCACAGAGTGGGATTGGTGCGAGAGCGCAGGATATTGATATATGTTTGCTTGCCCCGTGTGCCAGAATAGATGTCAGTGAAGCTTGAAGCTATGTGTGATATCATTTTAGATATCGCAGGAAGGAGCTTCACATGGGATACAGTCCAGAACTTAAGGAGGCAATGCTTAGACGATTGCTTCCTCCAAACAAT
>JAZNMP010000019.1:0-148725 GCA_045579705.1 Lachnospiraceae bacterium | reverse complement strand
TTTAGCTTCCCAAAATTAAACGTATAAATAAGGCGAAGACAATCTCTTGCCTTCGCCTATGATTGTATCTTTTTAACCTTTCCTTCAAACTACTGATTTACAAATTCAAGTTAAATCTTTCCATCCGAAAGTATCAACTCTACCCTGCCTATAAAATGCACTTAGCATATCAAGACATTCTCCAATGCTGACATCATCATGATACAGGATTCTCGGACGTCCTTGTGAGTTCTTTTCATTTAGTCCAACTTCCACATGCATGTAACCATTGTTGTTACTTACAACCTGTAGAAAGGTAATACCGTTAACTGCTTCCGAAGGTGCCAACACAATACAAAATATTATGGGCAATCAGACTGTAGAAATGTTTTTTATATTATTATTTATTCCGTCATAAACCCTATTTTTAATACTGAACATTGTTCGCCAAATATATTTTGCACACGCTTTTCTTCGATATCCTTCTTAGCAGAAATCCCATGTTTTTTAGCAATAATACTAATATAATCTAATATCGTGTATCCTCCTTGTATACTGTTTTCTTCTAGCGATAGAAACGAACTATTATCTACGGGAATAAACAGCCATTCCCCTTCTTTAGTGCACTCATAATACCGTTCAATACCAAAATAATTATCAACTCTTGGCGTGTTAGATATAGTACTCACCACAAAAACAATTCGTTCTTCCGTGTTATTCAATGTTTGTATTAGTTCTTCTAATCTTATGTATTCAGGAGCATCCTTTCCGTTTCTGTAACACAAAATCACAACTATACCTGAAATGTCAATCTTATATGGACTAATAGCATATGGAAGATAAACACAATCCGTAAAATCAATTTTACTTTCAAAAATCTTAAGTAGTTGATTTTGAGCCCAATCATGCATTTCAAAAATATTATATACAGTATTTCTTCTAGCTGTTTCCGGATCTGAAATAAGGCATCCAATATATCCCCCAACATCAAACGGCTTATTAAATGTAGTTAATCCGCCAACCGTTTCTACCCCAAGGTAGTTTGTCCTCATTTGCCAAAGAGTATTTAACGCAAGGATTCCCTTAAATTTTCCATCAATATATACTCTCTCTAATCGCATATAATTATTGTCTATATATTTGTTATAGATGTCTGTTTTGCGATAATCTGCATAAGAAATAGTTCTTAACCAGTCTGCTATTTCTTGTGTTTTTTCTTGGAGCAAATGTATATTTTTATGTACTCTTCTATATTCTGTGCTTATATCCGAATAGTAAACATCTACATCTAACCCTGCAACTAGATTTGCTACCACAGCATAATAAGGGACTTCAAACGGCTCCTCTCTATTATTATTCGGCTTAATCAGCTTTGTTGATTCCCATTTTTCCAAATCTTCATCTAATGAGAACCTAACTTTTGTAGAATACTCTGTACTTTTACTGATGATATTATTAACAATTGGGCGCAAACATAATCCATTGTTAAATTTAAGCTGTATAGCAGTATCTAGCCCCTTATTATACTTTCGTGTCTCTATAATAACTTCTTTAGCAACCATGAATACAGAGTAAAAGCCGATTCCAAACTCACCGATTGATTTAAAACCAGAGGAATTTAATCCAGGAAATTCCGATTTCATCAAGTCCGATTTCCAAAAGCTTTTGCCAAAGTTCAAAAGACATTCCTTAACCGTGGTTAAAGACATTCCTATTCCATTATCAATAACTTCTACCCATGTAGTTCCATCCTGATCTTTACTTATAGCTACAATTATTTTACCTTCTATACCATTCTCATATTTTTGCCTTGCCACAATAGCATCACGAGCATTTTGTATTAATTCCCTAAGTACTATTTCAAACCTATTCTCTTTTCCATATAACTTTTCTCCACCAATTGTCTTAATCAAATGCTCGACATCACCAATATGTACTTCAGTATCACATGGTTTCCATCCCTTTGTTTTTATATATAAAGATAGTTCCTCCTGAGATTCTACACC
Source organism: Lachnospiraceae bacterium (assembly GCA_045579705.1). GTDB lineage: Bacteria > Bacillota > Clostridia > Lachnospirales > Lachnospiraceae > Lachnocurva. Next base: position 146,740 of record JAZNMP010000019.1, on the reverse strand, counting down.
TCTTACAGATTTCGCTTGAAATTGACTTGTACCACACTTATGCAATAAATCATTTGACTTCTTCAATTCATTATTGAGAAGTTTTACCATATCATATGCAACATACCATGCCTCGAAATCTTTTTCCTCAAAAGATTTATTTGATTTTATTACTAATCTAGTAGAATCCTCCCTATCTATCATTAACTGTGACAGATAATTCTGCGCTATCCAATGATTCTTTGACATTCCATCTATTCGTCTTGAATGTAATATCAAATCTGGCGCCCTATTTCCATCTATATGGCCAGCATCAGCACATCTAAGAATACATGCTATTTTTATAGGATTTATACTCCATTCAATAGGGAAACCTACAGGTGCTCCAAATTGATTATCAAGATTCTCTACCTCTTCGATATTCCAATGATGACTGGCAGCGATCTTCCCAATTATTTCCCCCAAATGCTCTCTTAAACTCAAATCATCTATTATATAAAAGCTAGTCCCATCTTCTCTTTGAAAAATCTGAGAAAAAATGTCTTCCGCTTTTTTTGCATGTAATAAACGTATTGTCTTAAAATCACACTCTTTTATGAGTTCTTCAGATTTCCTATTTGAATCATAATCCGCATAATAATCTTGCCATTCTCTAGTGTTTCTAAGTGCATCCACACCACCAAACGCATCGTATGACAAAACTGCATCATGAACCAAAAAAGCACACCCCAAAACAAATCCTTCTAGTGGATTCATCTCATAATTCTTCCCAATTATTGTACTCGCAATATTCCACAAGCTATCAATATGTGATATATCATGTATAGTCAAATTAGGAAAATCTTTCTGAATTTTAGACAATAAGAAAGCAACTTTTTTACGCGATGATTCATACTCATCACACAATCTTTTCCGCAGCTCTTTTTCTTTATAATCTTCATTGCCTAACGAATTACACCATAAACTCGATTCTTTATAGTCCATATTCCCTCCTATATTCCGTGCGCTCATTCATTCCCCCTGGGTACCAAGGATATTCTTTTCAGGATTCTCTATTTTTCATAAACTCATATACCTTTTATCATTTATCAATCCTATATCGTAACTTTGTCTACGTCTCGCTTTGCTGAATAAACTCAATCGTCTTATTATCTCCTCCTGTTCTTCTTATTAGTTCATCCTGTCCTATTACCCTTATCAGATTTTGTATTAAACGCTTTTTAACCAACGTTTTATCTTCATTTTCAACATGATAGAAAATCTTCGTTCGAACATTATCTCTGCAAATAAACTCTCTTAAAATATCCCCATCTGTAATATCCAATGAATGTCCAAATATATAAAGATTAGAGATATACATGTTTTCATTTCTAATACTATTCTGAGTTCGAATATCTGCTTTTTTTGCCTCAACAATCGCCTTGTACTTATTCTCATCCTCTTTGATTCTCTGAATCCAGTCTAAATAATCCGCACCTGTCTGCTTCACAATTCTCTGATAGTACTTTTTAAAGTCTACAAAGAGTAAATTTGAATTCTTCATCTCATCAGAAAGATATTCATCTATTCCAAGGACAAGATTACATGTATCCAAGGTATGTTGCACATCAACATTTCCATGCACAAAACAAAACTTTCCTTTATCCCCGTATATCTTTCTATATGTGTCAGTATAATTAAACGATAAAACACAATGAATATCTTTTAGATTTTCAATTTCTGGTACTTTATTTGCAACATTCAACTGTTCTTCTTCATTTAGTAAGTACAATTCTAATGCACGCACAACTCTCTTCAAATCACCAATCATAACCGGAATTTGATTTAGCACCCTTTCTACACTTTGACCTTTCTTAAAAAATGTTTCTCTAACAGACTTTCCGCAATCCATCCATTCTTTTATATTTAAAAGATTATCCGGTTTATCAATATTCTTTAAAAAAATTTCAAGAGACTTAACCACTCTCTGAATTTCTTTTTCGAAGTCAATCCAATTTGCACCTATATCATTTCTTCTCTTATTAAAATATGCTATCCAAAGATTATCTCTAATCAAACCACAGAATTCATCATTGTTCACATAAGAAATACAATAATCCAAAAAATCACCATATCTCGTTTTCATTCCATGTGCTATATCAAAACCATTACCTATAAGTAAAATATTCATCGTATTTCTACCTTCTTTTTAACCCATCTAACTCAACACATAAACGGTCCTATAAAAAAAACAGCGCGATGCGCTGGCTTACATTTCTACTCTTTACTCCCAGTCCCCACCGAGAGATATTATACTCCTATTTTTTCAGTTCTTCTGATATGTATTAAAAAAAGTTCTTATTCTTAAAATGTCCATTCTCATATACCACCTTGGTTACACTCGCATTTGGAAGGTTGTCAATGTGATTGCCTTTAACACTTTTATGCAACCACCAGGCCATAGACGAATGACTTACAACTAAAATGTTATCTTTGTCTTTCGCCTGAGATATTATCTCATCAAACGCCTGATCAAAGCGTTTGCAAAGATGGCCTCTACTTTCAATTCCAAAATTCGGTTTAAAGTCCTCGTCATCCAAACTTCCTATGTATGAATCCAGGTTAAACCTCGGATCTCTGTTCACGGCTTCTGGAATAGTCTTTCCTTCAAGCTCACCCCAGTTTAAATCGTTTAAACCCTGGAGCGCTTTAATCTTTAGTCTCTTCTTCGAAGCCTTATTCTCCTTTAATATGAGAGACGCAGTATCTTTCGTTCGCGTAAGCTCACTCGTATAGACGCTGTCAAACTTCACCTTTGATAGGCAGGCGCCGGTCTTTATGGCTTGTTTTTTTCCATCATCTGTGAGCATCGCATCTGTCCCACTTCCCGCTAGAAGCCCTCGAACATTTGCATCCGTCTCTGCATGGCGTACGAGATAGAGCGTGACTTGCTTATTAGCGGCATCATCCTCATGCGTTCTGCTGTTCCTATCATGTGTTATGCAGCTACCAAGTCCCACGATTAGGGCACTCGCAACGGCTGCAAATAGAAATATGATGAGTTTTTTCTTTATAGACATGTTTCCCTCTGTTTGTATTAGTTATTAAGTAATAAAAGATACATATATTCTATAATTTATACCGTCAATATGACAGTTGTATGCTAGTTTCAGTATATCACCGAAGGGAGGCTTAAGCCACATAAGGTGTTATATTGTATATTAATCGATATGAGTATTACAGAGAATGAATAGAAAAGCTAAGAAAGCGGCTCAGCAGGCAGCACAGAATGTTTCTAACGACAACGATATAATTGGATAATCTAAATAAAAAATGAGTACGATATCAGATCGTACTCATTTTTACGTCGCTGAACTACTATATAGGGCTACATAAGCCACTTTTATTACATATTAATAGGGGCAAGTTTACTGACATAAGTATCTCACCTCACCGCTGCATAAACCACATACACGACATACATCATTATCATCATAGCGCCCTCAACTCGATTTATGCTCTTTCTAGTAAGGGCGTGAATGTATGAAATGAGTGTGACTACGATGAGAATTGCGAGGTCGCAGAAGGATGCCATATTCACCACGAGCGGGGTTATGAGTCCGGATATACCTAGGATAAATAGCAAGTTAAATATATTTGAGCCTACGACGTTTCCAACTGCGATTCCAGTTTCACCTGCTCGAGATGCGACGACAGATGTAACGAGTTCCGGAAGCGATGTACCAATAGCGACGATGGTAAGTCCGATCAAAGTTTCAGACATTCCAAAGGCTGCTGCAACTTCTTTCGCCGCTGTCACAACAGCCTGTCCACCAGCGATAATCAGAATGAGGCCGAAAATGATTCTAAAGATGATTTTGTAAAGCGGGTCTGTTGTTGCAAGGTTGGATTCAGTAGACTTTTTCCGAGCCGCAAATACTAAAAAAGCAATGTACGCAACAAATATCGCAAGCAAAACAGCCGCCCCGACGCGTGAAAGGGTGCCGACCGTACTCAAAATTTCTACGTCCCGATATGCACCCGAAGAAATAACCGAAAAGCCTGTCATCGCCATCAAAGCAAGTGTTGTTACGAATGCAAAAGGAAAATCTCTCCGGTTAATCTCAGGCTCCACCTTTAATGGTCGGATTACTGCGCAGATGCCGAGAATTCCGAGGAGATTAAAGATATTCGAGCCGAGGACATTGCTAAGTGCAATTTCATTTGAACCGGATATAGTCGCGAGAGTGCTTACTGCCAGCTCCGGTGCGCTCGTTCCGGCAGCTACTATGGTGAGTCCTATAATAACTCCGGGCACGCGAAATTTACGTGCCAGGGACGAACTGCCTGCAACAAACATGTCGGCGCCTTTTATAAGCGCGACGAATCCGATAACGAGAAGCAAAATGTTCCATACTATCATATGAGACCTCCTTTTAAATAAAAAACGAGACTATACCGCAGAATAAACTGTGGTATAGTCTCGCTACTTTGACATACTCCGGGGATTCCGAATCCCGTAATGACGAAATATATCACATGCTTCACATGTGAGCTACTCCCTAAACCTGATTTTTTGAAACTTATTTTATTAGAATTATACAGAGATTCCACGGAAAAGCAATTAAATTATATTGTTTTCAGTTCCCTTCACAGAACTGTTCGCCAACTACGAGTGGGTATGTTACAAGTGTGGTGGAATCAAGGTTTTCTTTGTGCATATCGATTACTGTGATTTGGTGATTTTCGTAGGTGTTGTAGTAGTATAGGCCGCGGTCGAGGTTGCAGCATGAAGTGTAAATTGTGATTTCGTATTTGTCGGAGCCGAGGTGGACGCAGCCGCGTTGCTGGTCGACGGAACCGAGGATGTGGAAGAACTGGCTGACTGCGGCAGACTCGGTTTCGGCAGAAATAGAATTCATACGAGTGAAGGCGACTTTCACAAAACGAGACGCTGAAGAAAGATCACCTGGTAGGCCTATTGCCCCCATACCGCGACTGTATTCGTCGAGATTGAGATTTGGCGCAAAATTATTTGCTGGTGATTCTGGTGAAAGCGCCATGTAATCATTCAGCTGGAAGAGCTGCTTGTCGAATGTAGGGTTATTTGTCATGACGCCTACTGGGTTGTCGTAGACATGGAGACCATCTGCAGTCTGCTCGACTACGATTGAGCATTCTCTGTCAGCTATCATCCAGTGAAGTGGTGATAACGGAAGCTCAGCGCTAAAATTCTCATTAAGCAAGTTTAGATTGCTTAGAAGCTTTTTCGCGTCAGCGACAGAGGCGCACTGACCGAGAATCCATGGAATGAATTCGAATGGAGTGATGTTGTGTGTGCCTTCGTGAAGTGGATTGTAGACTGCGTTCACAGGGAAGTTCAGGCCAACCATACCGAGGCCGACTTCATTTATCGCATCGTAAAAAAGCGGATAGTCGTCTACAACGTATGCCATTCCGATTAGCGCATGATGTTTTTTCAATGTGTCTGCGTGGCGGAATTTTAGTTCGAAGTTTCGCGGAACGACCGTGACTGTCTCGTTGTATGAGTACTCGAGATCGAGGTTTCGGCCGAAGTAATGATCTTTGCTATAATATGTCGCTGCTGTGCACATAGTTTCCCCCCTTTATTATGACAGTTGTATGTTAGTTTCAGTATAGCACCGAAGGTAGACGTAAGCTACATAAGCTGTTTTAGTGTATATAAAAAAAAGACCCCCGTAGGAGTCTTTTAAGGTTACGGGCTCCTCGAGCATCCGTAACACGATCACTTAATGCTTATAATATATTATGATAACTATCTGTTGTCAACCTAACTGCAACACCTATTTCTATCTTTCTACCTTCTCAAAAATCACCTGAGTTGCGACCGCAGATTGGGCAGATTTGATTGGTGAGTCATGAGCGAATTTGTCGACGTCGCGAATGATACAAACATAGAGCCCATAGGTAAGTTTATCATATATGGAAATACTCTTTTATCAATATATAGGACAGGAAATCATTTCAATTTCTGAATTTCTATCAAATCTATTCCCATAATATCAAGAATACTATCAAAGGAAACCGTTACAAATTTGCCGCTATATTTTTTTATTATCTCCATCAATTCTGCATAAAACTCTTTAAAATAACTCTTATTAAGCATCACCTTTAGATAGATGATTGCAACGACAATTCTTCTGTTATTATAGTTCGTCATTCCAAAACGATTAGCTATACTCGCTACTCTAACATTTCGAAAATCCGAATTATATAATCGTTCTTCATGCGCGCACTTATTTCTAACCAGATTAAAGATTTTAAGTGCAGATTGCATATCATCAGCACTAATTCTAATAGGACTAGTTGACGAATACTGTTTTGAATACTTGTCAGAATAATATTTAGCAATAGAATTCTTTTCCGTATCTTTTAAAATATCATATAAATGAGACAAGTTTCCAATTGTCAGGTAATTAACCAACACCCACAATGGTACTGCCCCATAAGTTTCAATATAATGTTTAATTGCGCCTTCTTTATCAACCTTATCATGAATAGTCTTTGTTAAAATAGACACTTGTTTCAAAACATTCTTAGGATTGTCGTCTACATAATTCTGTAATTCCAAGTAAGAATTTGGCTTCGGGTTCTTCTTCGAAAATTCATGTGAAAAGACTGTTTTAAAGGAGTTTTCAAAAATTAGAATATATTTTAAGAATAAAAATCGCAGCTCCCTATCAAACAAAAACAATGCCTTTAATTCTTTAAAATGTGTATTCGGCAAATATTCCTCTGGATCTAGCGGAACTCCATTAGAATCTTTTTTTAGAAATAAATCCTTATAACCATTTATTACATTATAATAATTTTCCTGTTCGAGAAAACGTTTAGGTGTTCCATCTTTCGGAACAATCATTCCTCTCTGTCGTAATATAATTAATTGTTGATTAAAAGTCTTATATTCTTTCATATTTTCTCCCCATAAAAAATGGCCAGGGCGTCGTACGCTTCCTGACCTAATCTTATGATTTTATTTTAGTAAGTTTACTCATATCTGTCAAGCCATAATCAATACCCAACACATGCATCTTTCTTATAACTCAAGTATATCACCTCACCGCAGCATAAACCACATACGCGACATACATCACTTTTCTTTCAGATCATTTTCTATTCCATCTTGTGGTTTGGATTATTAACAGTACAACGAAAAAAAAGTTCCAGATTTCTCTGGAACTTCTAATCTATCTATCTTGTTTAATTTATTAAGGTATGAAACATCATTAGATACTTTAGTTATGAATCTCTTTGCTTCTATTTCACCCGCCGCATCAATATAAATTTGAAAATTAAAAAGCCCTAAAAACAATCCCTACTAAAAGTATCCACTTGCGCAACGTTTTCTGCTACTTTAGAGTTGATAAAGCTCCAAGAACAGAAACATAAAGGAGAATTAAAACTATCCATACGATAGCAATAATAATAACCTTTACTACTTTATTTATAGATGTCTTCATCCATAAAAATTTAGTGATTACTCCACCCAGAAGTACCACCAGTGCTCCTAATGCTCCAAACAGAAATACACATGCTGCAGTTGCACCACCGATTACAGTATTCCAATTTCTAGATTTTTTCTTTACTGCCTGAAGACTTTCGTTTACCTCTTCAGTCTCAAATGCATTGTTTTCTTCCATTTTCTCTACTAGTATGACCTAAAGGTTATACTCTATCCTTTCCAAATCACCAAGTATCATGTCATCAATGCAAGTGGCCTCCGAGTTAAAACTATATATAACATTTTACTTCTTGTCAAATATTATACAAAAATAGTTTTTTTACATTTCTTCCTGTATCTTATGTGCCTCAGTAGCTGTTTTCTGGTTTTTGATAATACCATAGAATGTTGGAACCGCACCTATTAACTCATAGATATATACCCCGCTAAGATTCGAATAAAAATCAGAATTTGCTCTGGCATAATCTAGAAGATCCCAAAAACTGCTATACACATCAAAAAATGAATATCCTGTGCTCCGTACAATAGAAACACACCAAGAAACCTTAGTTGCAAAAAATGACATAACAATCATCATAATAGCCGAAACAACAATACCTTTAATAGATAATTTCTTTGCGAATAACTCATAACCTACCGCAGTACATACAGCCATCACTACACCAGACATGCTTGCTACATAACCAAGCTGTCCAACAATTACAATACATAAAACACCGATTAGAGAGCCCAAGAAAGCTCCAACTAAACCTGCTACAATATTTTCATTAATATTTTCTTGCTCTATCACTGACTGCTGTATAGCCTGATTAATACCGTTATAACAATCATCACAAAGAGTTGTGATTTCGCCTTTAATATAATAATTATTCATATATGTATGAGGCTTACCGCAACATTCACACACATCCTCAAAACCATTCATTCTGAATGCTTCTGTTAACCCCTTAATAGTAGCAACTATTGCTTTAATTGTTCTACCTGTTGTAGCACCAGTTGGATTAGCTATAACCACATTATCACGAACTTTAACATTCCAGATTTCTCTTATACTATTTTTAATATTTTTACAAAAAGCCTCTTCAGGAAGTTGACCATCCTTTCTAACTGAAACTTTAATATCATAAACATTATTAATATAAGCACAAGAAATATGATAACCATTATATACGCCCAAAAGCGAATGTGTTTCCTCGTTATATCGAAGTCCTATCTGTGCGCCAGCTTTTTCCAGTATTCCCTTTACTTTTTTGTCTATAATTCTATCAGTAATCATAACTTTAAGTCCCTTCATTGTTGAATAAATCTTGATAGTTAACGTACAGAAACCAATCTACTACAGTATTAAACCATCGTCAACTATTTCACAGTTAATTCTTTCATATGATAATCCTCTTGACAAGAACCGACGCGGTGTTAATATTATAACGAACACGTTCATATAAAGGCGAGGTGTACTATGCCAAAGATTATCAAAGACCTAAAACAATCCATTTCAAATGAAGCCAAAAAGCAGCTTCTAGAAATGGGATATGCAAAGACGACTATACGTTCAGTAGCGAATTCATGCGGTATCGGCGTGGGTACTATTTACAATTATTACTCATCAAAGGACCAGATGATTTCGTCCTTCATGCTCGATGACTGGCATATTTGTATAGACGAAATGCGCGAAATAGACATCGACGACAAACTTGCTTTCATGCAGGGAATTTACGACGCCTTGCACAGATTTATCATCAAATATGAATTCTTGTTTCATGATCCTGAGGCAAAGAAAGTTTTCACAAGTGTTTTTTCCGCCAGGCATTCCATGCTAAAACAAATCCTAATCGATTTGATCATGCCTGTGCTGGAGGAGGTCGATTACTGTGACCGCGCTTTTCTGGCGGACTATCTCGCAGAATCGATCATTCACTGGTCTATGACCTTGGAAAACTTCGACATGCCTTTAAGTATCATAGAAAAACTAGTCTAAAGGGGACACCTAGAAAGGGGATTATTATGAGTAGTTTTGAGAACTTGAGGATTGTAGACAACTTCTACCAGACATCGCTATTTTTCCCGATGCCTACAGTATTGATCAGCACTTTATGCGAGGACGGTAGCACGAACCTCGGACCTTATTCGCTGATTCAACCTTACTATGTAGCCGGAAAGGAATACTACGCGATGTTACTGAATTGTCGTAATTCGTCAAACACGGCACAGAACATCCTGCGCACTGGTAAATGCGCGATCAACTTCATCGACGACAACCCAAAAAATTTCAAAGAGGCAGTCAAGCTGTCCTGGCCAGGCGATAAGCCTTCGGAAAAAATGCCTAAGTGCAACTTCCGCTTGGAAAAAAGTCTGCTAGCGGAGGAAGATGCCTCTGAAGTCCGCCCTATGGTCATGACAGATGCTATCGAAGTAATCGAGTGCACCTGGATGCGCGAACTGGACGGCGCAGATCGTGACGAACCGGGACAGCTCGAAGGTTACGAAGGCCCATATCACGATTTCAACGGAATCACCAGCAAATACGGAGCACATTTCATCCTCCGCATCGACAAGATCCTGATGAAGAAAAAATATCGCGATGCGATAATAAACGGCGTTACTGCCCGCGACTTCCCACCGCTCCCAGTAGATTACGGCTACAGAGATTCAAAGAATTTCTGGTTTCACAGAAAGAGACGTATGAGAGCGGAACTGTTACAGGTTCGAAAGACCACTCTCGACTCTGTTCGCTACGCTGCCGACCGCATCGATGATGAAATCAAATTTACAGACGAGGCGCTTTCCTGCCTTCTCAACGTACCACGTATATTCCTGTCTGCAGCGCTCAAAGGTTGTGTTGAATGGGCACGCGCAAATAACGTCACACTGATTACCGAAGAACACATGAAGATCATCAATGATAAACGTTCTTCTGAAAAGTCAAAGAAGTAAAGGGGGATTATTATGAAAGTTGTATTAGCTGGTGCATACGGGAACCTAGGTTCCCAGATTCTAAACTCACTCCTACAAGCCGGCCACACAGTAGTCGCTGCCGATATGATGGAGCGAGATCTCGGATTCTCCGGAGACTATTCCTTTAAAAAGATCGACATCACGAAGCCTGAAACTCTCGTCGGACTCTGCGACGGCGCGGACGTGGTCATCACTACCTGCGGTCTCACAAAGACTTCCGCTACAGTTACGAACTACGATATCGACTACCACGGCAATTTAAACCTGCTAAACGAGGCAAAGCGTGCAGCAGTAAAGCATTTCGTCTACATCTCAGTTATCAAAGCCGACCTCGCGCCAGACGTTCCTATGCTTCACGCTAAATATCTCTTCGAACAGGAGCTTAAGAGCAGCGGTCTGACATACGTCATACATCGTCCAACTGGCTACTTCTACGACATCGTGAAAGTCTTCCGTCCAATGATCGAAAGTGGTAAGGTCACACTTCTCGGAAAAAAAGCTGTCCACGCAAACGTCATCTCCACCGAAGACTTCGGGGAATTCATCGTTTCTCACATGCTTGATGAGAACAAATGCTACAACGTCGGTGGCAAAGAGACTTATTCATACGAAGAAATTGCCAACATGTGCTTCAAAGCAGCCGGCAAAGAACCGGTCATCAAACGTGCTCCAGTATTCCTATTTGATGTCCTGATTTTCATAAACAAACTTAAGAAGAACGGCAAAGATGCTATCATCCGTTTCTCAAAGTGGACTCTCACCGAAGAGATGGTTGGAGACACAGTTTACGGTGATATGAGTTTCAAAGCATACATCGAAGAGAGTTTTAAATAGGGGGGATTTCTATGGCTTGGTCATATCTAGGAATAATCTGCATCGTCTGTGCTATCCTGTGCGCAGTCGGTTTCTACAAATACGTTTACTTTCTTTCTATCGGTTATGGATTTGCGATTGCCGGTGGTGGCATAACTATCCTCATCTTCGGGCTCAAAGAGGGATGGGGAGGACCTGTTACTTACCTCATGGTTATCCAGGCGCTCCTGTTTCTGTGTTATGGTGCGAGACTTTCCGGTTTTCTGCTGGTACGTGAAATCAAAAATGCCTCATACCGAAAGACTCTAAAGGATGCTACGAAAACAGACCGCATTCCTTTCTTCGTCAGTCTCGTCATCTGGATTTGTGTATCTATCCTGTACACCGCACAGGTTAGCCCTATGCTTTACCGCTATTATAATGGCAGTACTGACGTAATAGTTCCGATTATCGGTATCGTGATTTCTGCTCTCGGACTCATCCTGGAATCATTCGCAGATATCCAGAAGAGCGCTCAGAAACGCGATAACCCAAACATGGTTGCAACACGAGGGCTCTATTCCATCGTACGTTGTCCTAACTATCTGGGAGAGATAATCTTCTGGACGGGTGTCCTGATTTCGGGACTCACAACCTACACTGGAGTCGGCCAGTATTTGATGGCTATCATTCCATATATCTGCATCGTTTACATAATGTTTGACGGAGCAAAACGTCTCGAGAAACGTCAGATGTCACGTTACGGGGATGATCCTGCATACCACTCATATGCGAACTCGACTCCGATTATCCTTCCTCTGATTCCGCTTTATCATCTAAATGGGGGAAAATAATATGAAAGAATTCTCAGTTCCGATGGCGATTATAGATTTCATTCCAGTTCTACTATTCGCCATAGCAGCTATCATGCTTCAGAGAGATTTATATAACAAGATGAGTAAGGGGGCTTTTTCTCTGTTTGCGGCTGGTACGATAGATATCATCTTTGCCAGCACGCTGAAGTTTGTCTATAAACTGCTGTATGCACTCGGCATTTGTAATTTCAAAGCGCTGAACACCCTGTTCTTTCCGGTTCAGTCGATCGGTTTTCTACTCGCTGGTCTCGGTGTACTCGCGATGATTTGTCATAATCAGAAGGAAAGTACTCTCCTAAGCGCAGCACCGCCAGCATTCAGTGGCACTTTATTCTTTGTCACTCTGATGATCGTCGGTCTTTCAATCATGTATGCAGTGCTCGGTGTGCTTTCAATCAAATTGAAAAAGCCTGCTTTAATCGTACTATTTGCACTTTCATTTATTTGTTCTTTAGGGATGGGATATCTATCTTCTAGAAATTGTAATTCCAGTTTCATAAACTGGATTGCAGAAATTACAAACATCATCGGCCAGGGCCTACTCCTAATCAGTGTACTAGAACTACGAAAAGCCGGCCTGGGTGGACTAAAGATTTAAATGTGATATACTCCACTTATACAAGGGTTAAATATCAAGGGAGGTCCAATATGTCTGAAATGAATCGAAAAGCTATGTACAAGCTCACCTACGGATTATTCGTTTGCACCGTTCCTGTGCCTGCGGGAGCTACCGCTACTGGTGCTACGGCAAATGGCTGCATCACGAACACTGCTGTCCAGGTTGCATCCGACCCGAACCTGATTTCGATTGCGCTGAACAAATCGAGTTTCACTCACGATTGCTTAAAGGAAACCGGTATCTGCAATATTTCGGTTCTCAGTGAAAAAGCTTCATTCGATACATTTCAGCATTTCGGATTTCAATCTGGTCGAGATGTCGACAAATTCGCCGACGGTTACGACGCTGGGAACTATTCTCTCGCCGATAATGGTGTACCTTACATCACCGCTGGAACTAACGCGTACTTTTCGCTTCGCGTAAAGGAGATGGTTGACCTTGGTTCACACACTCTCTTCCTCTGCGAACCAACTGCTATGGAAGTACTGAGCGAGATTCCTTCCTGCACCTACGATTACTACCAGAAGAACATCAAACCAGCTCCAGAACCTGTTGGAAAGACTGAAGGCGGTGAAACTATCTGGCGCTGCACGATCTGCGGATACATCTATGTAGGCGAAGAGCTCCCTGATGATTTCATATGCCCACTCTGTGGTCATCCAAAGGAAGACTTCGTAAAGGAAACCAGATAAACATACATAAAAGCAGCAAACATCCAGCGCATATCAATTGCACTGGCTGTTTGCTTATTTAATCTATTTATCTACTTATCCACTCACACATAACCTTATACACATTCTGCATGCCATCGATATGTGTTCTTTCATAACCATGGCTTGCTCGTGTTCCAGGTCCGAGCGCTGCATGTCTTACATCATAACCTGCTACGAGAGCCGGATCCGCATCTGTTCCATAATGTGGAGTAAAAATATCACGCACATAATCTGCTCCTGCGGCCTTTCCGGCAGCGCTAAGCTCCTTAACCAAATCCTGGTTGTAAGGGAATCTACTATCCTTACAGAACACTGTAGCCTTTCTCTCATCCGATGTCTGTTCCGGTCCGATACATGCGATATCGAGCGCGAGGAAATCCTTCACATCCTCTGGAATCGCTGAACCGCCATGTCCGATTTCTTCAAAGAAAGAAATATAGATGTACACTTTTCTGGACAGCTTTATTTTTTCGTCCTTCACATCTCGTAAGAATTCTATCAGAAGCGCTACTAATGCTTTGTCATCCACGAAATGTGATTTAATATATCCATTTCTGTATTCAAATCTAGGCTCGAGCGCAACATAATCGCCGATGTCAATGCCAAGGTTCCTTACATCCTCTGCACTATGGACATCCTCATCAAGCACTACGAATGAATTCGTATCGAAATTCGGAACTTCTTTATCGAGCTCATCCTCGGTGACGTGGACGGAAGCATTTTTTCTCTGAATACAACCTGTAATCACGCGTCCAGAATCCGTATGGATGCGCACATTCTCACGCTCGGCATGATAAGCATAAAGCCCACCGACCTTGCACACCTTTATCGTTCCATCCGAATTAATGTGTCGAACCATCAGCCCGATAGTATCGCCGTGCGCAGTCAGAAGCACCGGATTCTCGCCACCTTCATTCAATGTCACGAGGATTCCGCCTTTATGCATCACGCTCGCCTTAAATCCGATTTCCTCAATCTCTTGCACGAGATAATCCTGAAACTCGTGATACTGTCCTGTCACCGAGTCGATTGCAAGCTCTACCTCCAGCTCTCGCAGGAATCTCTTCTCATTAAGTAAATTTGCCATGTTAGTACCTCTTTTTCTTAATCCTCAAATTTCCTTTTCCAAATCAGTCTAACACAACTCGCCACTATTCTAAAATAATCATTAAGGTTTCCTATAAATCATTGTATTTTCACAAGCATCCTATATATTTAAGGTAGAAGCATCGTATGAACGGAGGGGATATCATGCGAATATCAGGAATTACACCAACCACGAATGGTTCGGTTCAAAACTATATAAATGCCGACCCTGTTTTTCAGGAGAATCCTGCAAACACAGGCGTTCCTATCGGAAAAAGTGAAGCCGCAAAACCGACTGACCCTGAGCATACCATAAAGGAAGGCTACCGTTCATCTCCGGCGGAATGCGAAACCTGCAAGAACCGAAAATACCAGGACGGCTCAGACGAGATGGTTTCATTTAAAAATGCAACTCACATCTCACCGACAGCCGCTCCTAGTGCAGTTCGTGCACACGAAGGTGAGCACGTTTCAAACGCTTACACTAAAGCGAGTGAACGCGGCGGAAAAGTCCTCCAGGCCAGCGTCGCTATCCACACCTCAATCTGCCCAGAATGCGGACGAACCTACGTCTCCGGCGGCACCACCACAACGCTCATCTCCTATCCAAAGGACGGTGAGAAATCTGAGCGTGATAATAAACACGAAGAGAACTTCGATACATAAACCGAACTATAAAAAAGAAATCTTGCCATACAACAAGATTTCTTTTTTATTAAAACTATTTATTTCTCTTCTCGTATTCATCGAGAGCCATCATCTGTGTGAGATTTCTGATTCTATCTGAATGACGTGAAAGCGCGATCGTAAGCGTATAGATTACGAGCAAACTGAACAGGAATCCTAGGAAGAATACCATGTTCATAACGCTAGCGATTCCAAGTACACCTGCGAGCCACTCGAGGGCTCCAGGGATTGCAATCAGGATTACGATTACCAGCGGAACGAGAATCCATGTGATTGCATATTTTAATTCGATCTGTCTTTTTTTAGACTTACCCACTACTGCGCACCAGAAGATGATAAATAATAGGGCCAGGATGATTCTAAGTTTAAGTGTCATCATGATTTCTTACCTCTCAATGCTTCTATAATAATTGCAATAGTTACTTTTATCATATAGTACACAGATTTCTTCATAGTAATTGAAGAAACACCGCCCTGACGTGCTCTCATGATAACCGGGATTTCCTCAATCTTCATACCATGATTGATAGCTGTAACAGCTGTCTCTGGCTCTGGATAATCTTTAGGGTAGTTTTCTGCAAAAAGTTTGATCACTTTTTTCCCTGCTAGACGAAGTCCAGATGTAGGGTCAGTGATAGTCTTTCCTGTGAGCAACTTAATAAGTCCTGTGAAATAAACGATTCCCACGCGTCTCATAAATGAAGACTGGAATCCTTCCTTATCAATAAATCTAGAACCGATAACCATATCGAGGTCGCGCTCTTCAAGATAATCTGCCATCTTTGCCAAAAAAGCTGGATCATGCTGACCATCTCCATCAACCTGTACAGCGATATCGTATCCGTATTTCTCTGCATACTTGTATCCTGTCTGTACCGCACCACCGATTCCTAGGTTTATAGGCAAGCTTACATAATTGTAGTTATGTTCCTTCAAAATCTGAAGTGTGTTATCTGTTGAGCAATCGTTGATTACGACATAATCGAAATCAGGAGCATTCTTCTTAATATCCTCAACAGTACCAACTATATTCTCGCTTTCATTATATGCTGGTATAATGATTAGCTTCTTCATCTGTTTATTACCTTTCTCTATTTAATAGGTGTTATCTCCAAACTCTTCTGGAAAAAAGCAGCCTCACACCATCTTTTTCCGTAAAAGCAAGATAACCTGTAAGATTATAGCACAGAATTCAACTTGTGTCAGATTATATTAGTCCAAGCAGAGACATACCATAAAATACTGCAAAAAAAGTTAGTACCAACACCGATAGAAAAACGATAAACTTTTCAAATACGCCAAGTTTCTCCTCGTCAAATTGATTTCTTGAAGCATATAATAAAGAAAGTGGATCAGATTCATTTTTCAAATCTGTATAAAACCGTTGCAAATTATTAAAATCTCTATCCGAACATTTCAGATTGTAAAAAGCACCCACTTCATGCGCATAATCATTCCGCATTTGTTTTAATTCCTTTAGCATTTGCAAATACTCAAACCATCCCTGTATTTGCCGCCCTTCACGTCTAAAATCGTACATTGCATCGATATATTCTTTTATCCCATTTTCAAGATTTTGTTTTTCCCTACAATAGGTATCTACTTCTTTATATTTTTCAAAAAAATCTACACTTGTTAACATTTTAAGGCATTTCTCCACATATAAACTTTGCTAATATGCAAAGTAAGCATCCAGTCCATCTGCGATTCCTCGCACCATCTTCTCCTGAAACGCTTCATTTGCCATATTCACATCGTCAGACGGATTAGTCATAAATCCCATTTCAAGCAAAGTCACAGGAATCTGGCTCCAGTTCGATCCGCTCAAGTCATCGCGCGGTCCAACTCCACGAGACCTCATTCCAGTCGCAGCCAGATATCCATTCATCACACAAGTACTTAAGCTCGCCGACGCATCGGACAGTCCCGCCACAAACGGATTACTTCGACTTGGATAAAAAGCACTGGCCCCCGAAGCACTGCTACTCTGCGCTCCATCTGCATGAAGTCGGATATATGCACATGCTCCGCATGAATTCGCATACTGTGCTCTCTCAGCATTCGTGATATTTACATCATTCGTACTTCTAGTTAGATAAACAGTATAACCTCTTCTCTCGAGCTCCGCCTTCAATTTCAGTGAAACATCGAGCGTGAGCTGATACTCCATCAAGCCTGTTGTCGTGCCTCTGGTTCCACCAGCAACTTTCGTCTTCATCTGAGAGCCTCCTGGACCGACCGGCTCCACTCCGTTATTTCCGCAAGCCTGATGACCTGGATCTATACAGACAGCTTTTCTATCCTTAGAAACACGAACCGGCTGCTGAAGTGACTGATCCACCGCATAACTAGAATTTGCATCCGGACGCGTAACAACCTGCGCAGGAGATGAATTTGTCTCTTTCTCTTCTTTCTGCTTTGCGTCGTCAGCTTTCTTCTTCGCGGCTTTTTTCTTCTTTGTAGCCTTCTCTTTCTTTGTGGCCTTCTCTCCCGCTTTACTGCCTACCGATTCACTCTTACCTTTATCATCAGTAATCGAATTTGTTGAACTTACTTTCCCGCAAGCTCCCAGCATTACTCCTACGATAAGAACTGGTATTAATAAAGCTTGTTTTTTTCCTTTGAATCTCATAATCCTGTTAACTCCCATAATTATCCCCCTGCTCTATCAACTGTTGGTGTGAAACGTGCTATTTTCTCGATTTCACACCATACTTCGAATTCCGGCATAGTGTGAAACCTAACACTTCCCCGGTTTCACACCACTACCTCGCTCCAATCTATGGTGTGAAATCAACCATTCCTTCACTTTCACACTACACCCTAAATTCCAGCATGGTGTGAAACCTACTCTTTCATTCCTCTCCCATTTGAACTAAGATATTATCATACGTAAATCACATAACACTTAATAAGGAGACCATCTATGATCAAAACTATCATTTTCGATATCGGCGGAGTGCTCATCGGCTATGACTGGAGAGCATATATGATGAAACTTTTTAATGGTGACGAAAAGCTAGTCGACGCGCTCATCACAAACATCTTCAAAAACCAGCGTTGGGACGAGGTTGATCGTGGCGTGCTAACAGAAGAAGAACTCATAGCTTCATTCTCACAAGATGCTCCTGAGCTTCGTGACCAGATTCAGTTATTCTGGGATACCTGTGGAGACGCGCTCTGGCAGTACGATTTCACCCACGAATGGCTTGATGAGCTTAAAGCCAGAGGTTATCAGCTTCTCTATCTTTCAAACTGGTCCGACAAGCTCTACCATCTAGCATCAAAACAGCTCGACTTCCTTCCAAAGCTCGATGGTGGCGTATTCTCATATAAAGTCAAACTTATAAAACCAGACCAAGCCATCTATAACACTATCATCGAAAGATACGATCTAAATCCATCTGAATGTGTCTTCCTCGATGACAAAATCGAGAACATCGAAGGTGCACGCGAATGTGGACTAAATGCTATTCAAGTTACCACTCACGAAGAGGCTGTTTCGCAGCTTGAAAGAATCTTAAATTGCTAAAAATTAAGAAACTACGGAAAATCTAGGATAATTGTTAGATTTTCCGTAGTTTTTCTCTCGCCGCGCCTAAACCTAAGGGCGCCGGCCAGAGGACCTTCAAACTCTATCAAACTACATCCCCACAAACTTCTTCGCTTCTTCCAGACTGAAGCTTGAATCCTGTCTCACTATCTCATTCTTCGCCGCCATCGCATCGTCATACTTCGAAAGCAGGATTACTCGATATTTACCGCCTTCCCAGTGACAAATCAACGGTACGATGGTTCCTTCCTTTATAGAAACGGAGCCATCCGCATTTCTAACCAAGGTCACATCTGCCATCTGTGAGATGAGCTGCTTCCAAACGCCTGCGCCAGTTCTGGAAGTTCCAGTCACGAAATTTCCAACCGAATAGTAGCACAAAGTTCTATGTCCATCCGCACCTTCGATCCACTCCATCGGCTGAGGCACATGTGGATGCGCGCCGAGAATCAAGTCGACACCATGGTCCGCAAATATCTTTGCCCAATACTTCTGCGCCGCAGTCGGCTGATAAGTGTACTCCGTGCCCCAATGTGGACACACGATCACGAAATCCGCCGAAGCCCTCGCTGTCTCGAGGTCCGCAATTACCTTGTCCTCCTTTAGCTTGTCGAGGATGTATGACTCATCAGCTGGAACCTCGATTCCATTCGTTCCATAAGTATAGTTCAGAATGGCAACCTTCACCTTCGTCGTGGTTCCCATCTCATAGATTCTGAGTTTATCCGCATCCTCCTGACTGTCGTGCAGTCCGCACAGGAGCACATTCGGATAAGTCCTCCTCCAGAAATTCACGCTATCGAGAATTCCACGCATGCCTCTATCCATCGCATGATTCGTCGCACCGAGGATGACATCATACCCCGCATCTACTTCCGCATCGCCGAGCTCAGTCGGACTGCAGAACGAAGGATATCCAGCATACCCGAGCTCCCTGCCACCGAGTATCGTCTCCTGATTCAAAATCGCCATATCTGCGCTAGAGCTGAGTTCCTTCGTATCGGAAAAAATTCCCCTAAAGTCATAAGTTCCATCACCAACTTCACAACTCTTTAAAACATTGTCATGGATTAGGATGTCACCGACCATTCGTATCTTAAACTCAGTCTGCTCCGGAACCTCTGATTCAGCAGTCTGCTCTTCACTGGAATCACCCTGAACCTTCTCTACTTCATGCTTCTCCTCTTTGAGTTCTACTCCCTTTGTCACGAGAGTATTCATATCCATAAAGATAGGACGATAAGCGACCAAAGTGATAAACGTAATCGAGATTACGACTAATCTGGCAAAGCTAACCTGCTTCGTCTTTTTTCCTAAGAAGCCCAACTCCGTCTTATGTTTACGCAAGATAATCCAGTAGACGAACTGAAAAGCGATACAAGCTATCGCCCAGAATTTCAAATCAGCTCCTATATAATTATAGAAGTCAGTAACGACTCCTTCGTTAGTTCTATATATGATTTGGTGTATGATTTCACGCGCGCTGGCTGCATTGCCACCCGATGATGCGAGAATCCATGCATAGCCCGTTTCACCGCATAGGGCTACGAATGAAAGTATTACAAATAAGAGATCAAATAGTATATCTAAAACTATCATTTAGTCTGCCTCCCTCCCCTAATACTATACAATAAAAAAAGCCCTCTTCCTAGTAGGAGCACTAGAAAGAAGGCCACCCCTTTTTAAAATACTGACATGATCTCGACTACATTGTAATCGATTCGAGAAGCTTCGCTTCGACGTCTGTCATCAGAATCGAGTTCCCATACGTTTACATCATCGACTGTATCTGTCCATTTGTAAGTCAGATGTTCAAATTCCCCCTCTGGTAATCTGAATGAAATCTCGATGCTTTCTGGGCTAACATTGTAGAAGCTTTCGAAGTCGAGTTTCTTTTTCTTGATGATGCTGTCTGTGTGTTTCTTAAGCTCTTTCTCCATGTCGAGCTGATCATGACGGTTTAATGCTGTACATATTCTCTTTCTCATAATAGAACCCCCTTTCGATTCTAAACCCCATCATTAATGAATAAAATACAGCAATTTAATGTAAAAATAAAGAGCAAAAAAGTGCTAAATTTTCTCACAAAAGTTTGTGCATTTAGCATATTGATTAACTAACTACACTTACTGCACGACATCCCATCTGCATCCAGATTTCTTCGAATTTATGTCGGTCCACTTTCACGATTCCCATAAGTGGATCTACGATAGTAACTGTCGCATCGGTAAACCCGCTGATTACTACGCAGTGTTCGTTTGCCATGAGGCCATTCACTCCCGATCTCGGATTCTCCCAATCTCTGGTCACCCAAACCACTACAGGATTTCCCTTCTGAAGTTCACGATAGACTCTGGCCGACCCCTGGTTCGAGATTTTTTCAACCTGACAGTTCTGACCCGTCATCGTGTTGTAGTTTGAAACCGTCTTTACTAGCGCATCTTCGAAACAATAGTATCCATTATATATGTCCCTCGGATTTCCCAGATATTCCTGTTCTGGATTTCCGAGGAGTACCATGTTGTTCTTTGGAAGATATTTGTCTGCTATCTCGCCTTTGTCGACCTGATAGCCTTTGAATTTCATCGCTGCAGCGAGAGCTGTCGCCTCACATCCACTCGGAAGTTCCGGCATCTGCAGAGTCGCCTCAACTGGTACCTGCACGTGCATTCCCGGTTCATTCTCCTGGCTCAGCTGGTGGAGATTTATCTGGCCCAATATATTCTCGTTGTAGTTCGGATTCATCGTGATTCCAAACGCGAGTTTGAAAGCTATCAACAATATAAATTTACGCATCTAATTCTATCCCTAGTTCTATTTATTTCAAAAATCACTATCAATAGTATATCACAGTTTTTAATTTCTGAATTCTTTATAAATGTCCATAAAATGTTTGACGTCTCACCCCGATTTGACTTAACATATAAGAAAGATTTGAGATAAGGGGGACATTTAATGATTCACGAACCTAAAACAAAAGTAGAAATCATAGATCCAACCTCTGTCTTTCAAGCCGGACTTTCACAGGATGAGGTTGATATATTAGGCGAAGTTGCCAATATCAGTATGGGAAATGCAGCCACAGCGCTCAGCATGATGGTTAATCAGCGCGTGGATATCACTACACCAAATGTTCAGGTTATCAATCGTAGTGAAGCCCTAAATGATTATGAGAAAACTTGTATCTTCGTTCAGATTCACTATATCGTGGGTCTCGATGGAAACAATGTATTCATATTAAAGGAACCAGACGTCCTCGTGCTCACCGATCTCATGATGGGCGGTCCAGGTCGCGGGGTTACCGGTGAAGTTGGCGAGCTCCATCTGAGCGCTATCTCAGAAGCGATGAATCAGATGATGGGCGCGTCCGCTACATCTATGTCTTCTATGCTAAACACTATGGTAGATATCAGTCCACCAGAACTAAACCGTATCGATGTCGAAAGTGTTCGTTCCTTTGAAAAAATGTTCGAGAGTTCTCTCGACAAATTTGTAAAGATTTCTTTCCGATTAGAAATCGGTGAAGACCTGGTCGATTCCACGATGGTTCAATTATATCCTGTTTCCTTCGCAAAAGCCATCGTTGAGAAGTTTAGACTAAACAAAAACGAATAACCTTTTTCCCTATTTCCACTTCAACTAGAAAGGAAGCTACCTGTTACGGGTAGCTTCCTTTCGTTATATAACAAAGAACACATATTGTGTTCTGTTCGACTCTATTTTACTTTTACTATGGCCTTCCACATGAGTTCCTCTAGGATACCGTTCGCTCCTCTCGCAGATTCCGCGCACGCACGAATCATCTCTTCCTTCGAAATCAATGTGAAATCGAGCTCGAACCTCTTCGAATTCTTTGCCAATAGTTCGATGTAAACTCTCTGCGTCCTGCCATTTCCCTCTCTAAACGGATGTATCATATTTATCTCTCCGAGATAGTATGCCAACCTGTCCGCCATCTGCGTCGAACCTTTGATATCCATAAGATAGTTCTCAGAAACGAGTTCTTCATAAACACGATTAAACTGCTCTACGATATACATCGAGCGACAGAACATCGTACCCTTCGATACATCGACAGTACGAATCTTTCCAGCCCAGCTGTACACATCCTGGAACAGATATCTATGAATCGCACACAGATAATCCAGGGAAAAATCTCCCTCGAACCCGTGCAGCAGCAAATCGGCTTCACGCGCTGCGGAGTAATCCCTCTCTGCCTGCTGAAGCCGCATGAAATCCTTAATCCGAAGTTTGTTTCGAAGCACCTTCGTACCCGGATAACAATACTTCTGATCTTCATCTACATCATAAAAATAATCATGTTCTAGATCTTTCATCATAATCGGGCGCTACCTTGTACTTTACATTCAACTCGTTGATGGCATCACTTATAGACAACTCATTTGAGAGAATCCCTCTAACCCTCTTTCGACACTCCACATCGAAAGCGAGATCCTCCATCAAAAAACTAGACTCAATACTACTTACTGTTCTTTCCAAAGTCATACTGAAACGTAACTCCTCTTAACTAATTCCACCTGTTCCCACAACTCTATTTTTTCCATTCTGCTTTGCACTATACAGATTATCATCCGCAGTTTTAAACATAGCACGGAGAGTATCCGCATCGGGACAATCCGCCACATAATACCCACCACTCGTTGTAATGAGATGCGTCGTACCCGGCACACAGAACCTGCTAAACAATATTTTAAATCGCTTCATATACAGTCGCGATTTATCCTCGTCATACTCCTTTATAATCAGAAATTCGTCACCGCCGTATCGGTACACACCTTCTAATCCATAAATCATCACAAGTGTCTCCGCATAATTTGCGATAACTTTGTCCCCGATAGGATGTCCAAAATTATCATTTATATATTTGAAATTGTCAATATCGCAAAACATGACAAACAGCTTTTTTCCAATAAATCCATCGAAATCATTTCGTAGACCGATTCGATTCTTTATACCTGTCAGCTCATCAGTCGTCGAGATATGTGACAGTCTCTCGTTCACATTCTGAAGTCTCTCGTTCAGACGGACCGCCTCAACCATAAGTCTCGCATTCTTTAGTGACATCTCGTATCTGACGATAGAGACTATCCAAAGCGAAATCATAAATATCAGAGTCGAATAGATTTCAACCTTCACCCCATGTCTGAGCGCACCGAGTCGGATACATTCATTAAATACGAAAGACACTAACACCGTAAAGATCGGGTTGATATTAAACAGCAGAAACGACCAGATGCATGCGATGAGGAACGGACTAAAAGGAATCCCGTTATGCATATACGTAATCGAAAGCTGGAAACCATAGCACATCAGAGCGAGCACATACGAATAATTTATAAAAGTAAGTCTCCTCTGACTGCGCTCATGATGAAGCCTCATATGTCTAAACTCGAGCATCATCCAGCTGGAAGTTACGATAACCATCAGATATATGAACATCTTTTGAAAAAAATACGCCTCAACCGGTTCGTTTGCCGCAAGCTTCCCAGCCAACTCGAACGATGAGTTAGCAAATCCAGCGACCGTAAATATGAACCCGAGCACTACGATAGGAAATCCCATATTCAGATTCTGATGATTCAGCTTCTCTAATACTTCCTCTGATTTCCTCGTAAATCCGAGCACTTCTTTCCATTTATCGAATCTATCCATCCGCACCTCTCTTCTATCTCGAATCATTTATCATACTTTTTCATGAAATCATAGAAAGGCAGAGGTTTCGAATATAAATATCCCTGGAAGGAACTAACCGGATATTTGCGAAGTATATCGCGCATTCCCTCCGTCTCTATACCTTCGATACAAGTAGATGCTCCATATATATCTGATAAATCCGTGATAACAGAAACGAGTTTCTCCTCTCGCGGATCCTCTTCCACATTTTTGACGAAGTTTCTATCTATCTTTACCGTGTCACATCCGAGTTGCTGAATAACATTCAAAGACGAGAAACCTGTTCCAAAATCATCTATAGCAAATTTGATTCCTGACTGACGTAGCTGAAGAGTCACATTGCGAAGTCGGTTCATATCCACGAGACGACATCTCTCTGTGATTTCCAGGCAAAGATTGCTGGCCGGATAATCCATATCCTGCATAGCCTTCTCGACTACATTTACGAAATCTATCTTCTGAAGCTGTGCATAGGACAGGTTCACACTTATTACGAAATCCGGATAGTTTTCCAGTAACTTCTTTCCCTGTCGCATAGCTTCTCTGAGAATCCACTCGCCGAGAACCGGGAATTGCGAATCGTTCTCGAGTAGCGGAATGAAATCATTAGGACTGACCATCGATCCATCCGTATCTCTCCAACGGATGAGAGCCTCCGCACCTTTCAACTCTTCAGTCTGCGCATCCACGATAGGCTGATAATACAACATGAAGCCTCTGCACCCCATGCTCACGCAGTTTCGAATCTTGTTCATGAGTTTGAGCTTTTCCTGCATTCTTTCCGAAACGCCATTCTCAAAGACTCTAAACTCGCCTGCATAATCGTACTTGCTTTCCTCATACGCATGTGTCAAACACGAGAATACAGTGTCGCAATCGATATTAAATGAAGAAACCGAAACCGCTCCGCCATTTACCGGCAGGTCTATAAGCCGTCCATCCAGACGGAAGTTAGCCTGAACGATACTCTGCAGCTTCGAATAGAATTCCTCGATTTCTTCCATACTATGTTTTGTAATGAGAGCGAGCTTGATACCGTCGAGACGGTACAGTTCTCCCATTTCGCTGACCATATCGAGAATATATCTCGCAGCATGCTGCAACAGGAAGTTTCCGAATTCATAGCCATGCATATCATTGAACTTGGAAAAATGACTCGTTCCAAGCATAACCACATTAAACGGAACCTGACCGGTTATCAGCAGACGTAAATCTCTAAAAAAAGCTCTCTGATTCTTCAGTCCGGTAAGTCTATCTATAAATCCACCTATAGTCTGATTGCGAATGACACCGGCGAAATAAGTAGGCTCGCCTTCATCGTTTCGCATGATTACGCCACGACAGGTGCATACGTTATAGTTTCCGTCTTTGTCCATAGCACGGTACTGCATGTCATGGATTTCCTGATCTCCTGCAAAGAGAGCAGCGATTTCATTACGATATTTTTCCCTATCGGCAGGATGAATATGCTCCATCCAGATGTCGCCCGCACCGTTCATATATTCTCCAGGCAAACCGTAGAACTCTACTGCGGACTTCGACCAGCGTGACATATCAAACCGCATGTCACAAACATACACATCGGCCCCCTCTGCCACCATTTCATAAGACTTAAACAGCTCATCTAATATCTTTTTTTGTAAATCCGTCATCTTAGCCATAGAAAGCTCCCTTTTTCTTTCTAGCAAATAATGCATGAATTTCTAACCTTAATTCTATCATTTTCAGAATAGTACTTCAATTTAACGGACCGCCTATATTCTTAAAAAATACTAAAAAAGCTCCCAAAGAGTTACCTCTTTAGGAGCTAAAAATTCTAGTGTATAAAAGCTGAATTCTCTTTATGCTTCAGCTGCTTTAGTTCTTTTTTCAATGATGAGCAGAAGAGCTATCATCATCACGATAGCGAGTAGTAAACAGATGAATACGTTCTGTACGAAACCAGCAATCACGTAAGCTACAGCTGATACAGCCGCTACTGTCATTGCATATGGAATCTGTGTAGACACATGATTTACATGGTGACACTGAGCACCTGCACTAGACATGATAGTAGTATCTGAGATAGGTGAGCAGTGGTCTCCGCATACAGCACCTGACAGGCATGAAGCGATAGCGATGATCATCATCTCTCCACCTGGGAATACTCCGACTACGATAGGAATCAGGATAGAGAATGTTCCCCAAGAAGTTCCTGTCGCAAATGCGAGGCACATACCTACGAGGAAGATTACTGCTGGCAGGAATGCCTGAAGCGCACCGGCGCTGGAAGCAACTACACCGCCTACGAATACTGAAGCTCCGAGGAGCTTAGTTACTGCAGCAAGTGTCCATGCAAAAGTAAGAATCAAAATAGGTGAAACCATCTGCTTGAAACCTTCTGTAAAGCAAGACATGTATTCTTCAAATGTCAGAACACCTCTAAGCATATAGAAGAAGAATGCAAACACCAAACCGATGAAACCGCCGATTACGAGTCCTACTGATGCAGAAGCATTTGCAAAAGCATCTATGAGGCCGACTCCGCTAAAGAAACCGCCTGAGTAAATCATACCTCCGATACATCCAGCGATCAGTACCAATACTGGAAGTACGAGGTCTACTACCTTACCATTTGGATTTGCTTCGATCATAGCAGCCTCTTCAAATTCATCTGCATGTGATGTAAAGAGGTCACCTTTTTTCGCATTGTCTTCGTATTCCTTCATAGGGCCGAAGTCAAACTGGCGAACAGAAATAAAGAGCATCATTACGATAGTAAGTATCGCATAGTAGTTATATGGAATAGTTCTTAGGAATACTAAGAATCCATTGATATCTGATTCCTTTGGTACAGAAGAAGTAACTGCCGCTGCCCAGCTGGAAATCGGTGCAATGATACAGATAGGTGCTGCTGTCGCATCGATCAAATATGCCAGCTTCGCACGTGACACCTTGTGTCTATCAGTAACCGGTCTCATTACTGAACCTACTGTCAGGCAGTTGAAATAGTCATCGACAAAGATAAGCACACCGAGCGCTGTCGTAGCAAGTGATGCACCGACTTTTGTCTTTATCTTTGTAGAAGCCCATTTTCCAAAAGCTTCTGAGCCACCTGCTTTGTTCATCATGATTACGAGAGATCCGAGCATAACCAGGAATACCAGGATTCCTACATTACTACTGTCCGAAAGTTTGGACAGCATACCCGCATTCTCATCAAAGAATAAAGTCTTTACTGTAAGTTCCAGATTGAACTCTGAATATAGTAAAGCACCAGAAAGAATACCTATAAATAGTGATGAGTAAACCTCTTTAGTGATCAAGGCCAACGCTATCGCTATGATAGGCGGAAGTAAAGCTACAGGTGTAGCATAAAAAGCACTTTCATAGTCTTTCAAATGTTCTACATCCATAGGATACATAAGCGTGTAAGCCAATAAGCCCACGATACACGCCGCTAGAACTAGTAACGGGATTTTTGTTTTCTTTTTCATAGTATTGCCTCCTCCTAATGTGGAGTATCTTTTTT
Organism: Lachnospiraceae bacterium; assembly: GCA_045579705.1. GTDB lineage: Bacteria > Bacillota > Clostridia > Lachnospirales > Lachnospiraceae > Lachnocurva. Next base: position 118,793 of record JAZNMP010000019.1, on the reverse strand, counting down.
CCTTCTAATCCCTACGTTCTATAAAATTATAAATGTTTTTCGATTTCAATCAAGGAAAAACATCAAAAAAGGCTGTTTTTTTAACAATTATCGTTTTCAAAGCCCTCATTATTTAGATTAAGTTTTCTTCTTGCCTTTATTCTGGTACAATTCACTATCTGCGCTCTTTATGAGATTTTTAAGATCTTCAAACGAATTTACCTTTCCAGAAGCGCATCCTACTGTAACAGAAACGCTTCCATCCAACTCTGAAATATGGGCTTTCGAAACTCTATCTTCCCATTCGCTCAGCTTCTTTCTAAAGTAATCTATATCGTCCATTTCAAACACGAATAGGAACTCATCGCCGCCGTATCTGAAACATTCCATCTCATATTTCGTACTTCCTAGTAGCTGAGCGCAACTTCTCAGCACAGAATCTCCCACCATATGTCCATAGTAGTCATTTATGTTTTTGAAATTATCGATGTCACTCATGCCGACGCAGATATTTTTTCCGATAACACGCTCAACCATCTCACTGTACGCGTGACGATTTAGGAGCCCTGTCAGCTCGTCATGACGCAATATCTCCGTAATCTCCGCCCGCTGTTGTATATTCTCCACTTCGATCGAATATCTCTCGATAGATGCGATTACCACAAATATGCCGAACGCAAAAAAATTTGCCACATTAACATGGGATGCCTTGTCAAAGCTATACATTAATACATAGAAGACGATAAAAGAAATCGGGTATATGAGAGTCGAAATGATCGGCATGATAGTTATGAAACAACCGAAGCCAAACTGAACTATGAAGAAAGTGATAATCATCTCACCCTTCATATAATGACGATAGGAAACCAGGATTCCCCAGAAAGACAGAATTACATAATACAAAAAACCCGCAGCGGGGAGCATATAGAAATTCTTTGCACGACGCATACTATATGTAACAACCGCCATCAGTAGGTTTATAAAGAATCCAAACGTTACTGAGCGTTCGCTCGTAGGGCTCGAAATCGGACTATTCTCAAACAAAAATGCAATACATAAAAAGACGAGCTCCATTACAGCGACACAAATCGACATAATAAACATAATCTTTACGTTATCACGCTTTATGGTCGTCATCATGGACTCGTCTAGATTTTTTCCACAGAAAAATTCCATACCCCTACAAAACCCCTCTATTACAATGTACTATAATTCACCTTTATATTATTAAAGTTAATTATAGTACTTTTACTAAAAATTATCCACTTCGTCTTTCGTTGGATAACTCTGAATTCCTCCTGCTTTTAAAACGCTCATTCCAGCGTATCTGCCTGAGAAATTAAGCATTTCCTTTAACTCTTCCTTACGAAGATTTCCAAGTGTCTCCGGTGTCATCTCCTTCTCAGCGAGCTGATATAGGAATGAGCCGATGAAACCATCACCAGCTCCAGTCGTATCTACCGCATCAACCTGGATAGCTTTATCAAAACTTTCAGCATTTCTAGTGTAAGCACGCTGACCGTTTTTTCCTGCTGTATAGATGATGAGTTTCAGATTCTCGTATTCGTCAAAGAGCTTATCCTTTGCGATAGCAGGATCAGTTTCACCTGTGATAAATTCTAGCTCTTCGTCAGAGATCTTTACCACGTCAACCTTTGGCATGAATTCGAGAACTGCTTTCTTCAAAGCCCCTTCGCTTTCCCACAGGTTGAATCTCAGATTCGGATCAAACGAAATCACGACGCCCTGCTCTCTAGCTGCATCGATAGCCTTGATATGCGCCTGCTTCATCGGATAGTCTCCGAGTGAAACTGAGCAGAAATGAAGCGCGAATGCATCTTTGAACCAATTCGCATCGATTTCATCTGCTGTGAGAAGCATATCGGCTCCCGGCTTTCTATAGAAGCTAAACTCTCTGTTTCCCTCTTCTTTCAATGCTACGAAAGCGAGAGAAGTGTTTGCCTCCTCTGTTCTAAGGACATGTGAACAGTCAATGCCGTATTCCTTGAAGAGATTCTCGATCTTGTCCCCAAAAGGATCTGCTCCGAGTTTTGTGATCATCGCAGACTCTCCCCCGAGAATCTTAAATGCTCCGAGTACATTTGCTGGAGCCCCACCTACGTGTGGCTCAAACCCCTTCACTTCACTAATTCCCTTGCCGGTTTCTACCGGAGTAAAATCGATCAAAGCTTCCCCGATTGCATATAATTTCTTCATTAATTACTCTTTTCTATTTCTATTCCTGAATTCATAACATAAGCGCTAACTTCGGCCGCACAACCTTCGACGCTTATCTTCATAGCTAAACTTTCTGATGGGTAGTAGCGGGATGTCATAACATACTCCCCATCATTTATATAGAATTCCACGATAGACTCATCGCACAGAATTCTCACATTATTAAGTCTAGCTTTGCTGATTCTTCTCACGCTACGGCCATCGCCACATTCTACTGACAGAGAGAGGACGAGTCCCTTCTCATCTTCAGACAGCGTAAGTTCATCATTAATATTTATCTTCCTATAACTCTCCCCATTTTTTTCAAAGCTGATCATCGCGTCCCAAGATGAACCATTCATCGCGATTTCAGAATCAGCTTCCACTTTCCCTATAAATATTTCGCGTCCCCTTAGCCTCTCCAGCTCACGAACTGGAGTTTGATAAATCTTCGCATTCGAAAGTCTGAGTTCCCTACAAACTGTCATACAATGCTGCCATCCCTGCTCAACAGTCAATGTATTCTGGTATGGGGCATCTGGTACACCAGCCCATCCAATCAGAATTCGTCTTTCATCAGGAACGACAAAAACCTGTGGTGCATAGAAGTCGAATCCCATATCCCATTCTGTAAAATTCTCTACAGTAATACAGTTCTTCAACGTGCTATACAACACATGGTTCTCGTCGTCCAAGCCATCACATGCCTTGTCGATGATTTCATCGTTCAGCAGGCAATACCCAGACTGATAGATATTCTGAAATTTAGACTCTTCGCTCTCCATCCCCTGTGGACAGAAGGAAACCACTCCCGTCTGACCATTTTTTCTGTCGAGCGTAAAGAAATCCGGGCACTCTAGCATATAGCCGAAGCCCTCCGGGCAAAAAAGTAAGTCCGTCTTCCAAGTCTGCCTGTCACTAGACTTCATAAAGAGAAGTCCGCCATGGGAATCTCTGGTTCTAGCGCCAAGCAACATATAGTAATTATCATCCTTGTCGGATTTAAAGATCTTTGGATCACGAACGTGGCATGATAGATTCTCTGGATAATCAGAGTTCTCCAGGAGCAATTCTTTCTCTGTGTAATTTCTACAGTCCTCTGTAGTTACACGAACCACGTTGTGTCCGCGACCTTCATTGATATAGTCATAGTCCCCTGGATGCTTTACATTTCCTGTATAGTAAAGTTCCAGTGTCCCATTTTCTTCCCAGGCTGTTCCTGAGTAAACGCCATTAATGTCGAAATCTTCTTCTGGCTTAAGTGGTGTGTCAACGTATGTAAAGTGTGCTAGATCAGATGATTCGTAGTGTCCCCAAGATTTATTTCCCCCGTTTGGATTCTCTGGTGTGTACTGAAAATATATATGGTATTTTCCGCCGAAAAAACACGAACCGTTAGGGTCGTTCAGCCACCCAGTGGGTGGCTGAATGTGGAATTTCGGACGCCAATCTCTATCTGGCATACGTCTTCCTCTCTATTTAATTAGGTTTAAAATGTTTTTAGGTTTAAAATGTTTACTTGTTAAGTTCTAAAACTTCTTCAGAAGCATTCTGCTCACCAGTAACTTTGAGAGTTACTTCAGAATAAGCATCTGTATTTGTAACTACTACAGGTGTGATAGTTTCAAATCCTCTCTCTTTGATGAGAGCGAAATCACATTCCATAAGTAAGTCACCAGCGTTTACTCTGTCACCCTGAGCTACATGAGCTTTGAATCCTTCACCGTTGAGCTCTACTGTATTGATACCGATGTGAACGAGTAATTCTACTCCATTATCTCCTGAAATACCTACAGCATGCTTTGTTGGGAAGAGAGTTGTAATTACACCTGAAACAGGAGCAACAACTTTTCCATCTTCAGGAACTACTGCGAATCCCTTTCCGAGGATTCCTTCAGCAAAAGTGCTATCTGGAACTTCCTTTAACTCTACAACCTTACCTTTGATTGGGTTGTAAACGCTAGCCTTTGTATTTGCATTTGCGCATGTATTTGCATCTGCGTTTGATGTAGCACCATTTGAAGCTGCAGTATTTTTTTCAGCGTTAGCTGGGTTCTCAGCAACTACTTCATCTTTGTAAAGTACGAAAGATACTACGAATGCAACTGCGAAAGATACAATCATGATGAGTGAGTAAGCAACTACGAACTTAGTTGTGATGAGGTATCCGAAGAGACCTGTGATTCCATAAGCTGTTGCATATACTCCGCTGACTGCTGCTACAAATCCGCCGGCTGCACCACCGATACATCCTGCGATGAATGGTTTCATAAATCTGATGTTAACACCGAAGATTGCTGGTTCTGTAATTCCGAGGAATGCAGAAAGTGAAGCAGGTGCTGCCATAGATTTAATCTTTGCGTTCTTTGTCTTTGCTGCTACAGCGAGGGCTGCTGCACCCTGAGCTACGTTAGCTGCTGTTGCGATAGGCATCCATGTGTTCATAGGTGTTGCGAGTGAGCACATCTCTGCCTCGATCATGTTGTACATATGGTGAAGACCAGCTACAACAGTAAATGCGTAAAGTCCGCCGACGAGGATTCCTCCGATACCGAATGGAAGTCCGATGAGTGCCTGTGCACCCTGTACTACCCAACCTTCAACTACTGCGAATACAGGTCCAATCATAGAAAGTGTGAGGTAACCTGTTACGAGTACTGAAACGAGTGGTGTAACGAATAGGTCGAGCATAGCTGGTACATGTTTGTGTAACCATTTCTCAAGCTTAGCCAAGATGAAGATTGAGATGATAACTGGGATTACGTGTCCCTGGTAACCTACCTGATTAATGTGGTAGAGACCGAACCAAACATCCCATGTTGGAATTTTATCACCGGCTGCTTCCATGCTGGCTACTGACCAAGCGTTGATGAGGCTTGGGTGGATCATTATAAATCCGAGTACAGCTGCGAGAAATTCATTTGCTCCGAATTTCTTTGCTGCTGAGATAGCAATCAAGATAGGAAGCATTGAAAGAGCTGCGCCTGCGAACAAATTGATGATATTGTAGATATCACTGTTGGCCATGCTTGGAAAAGCATTTGAAAGTCCGCCGAGGATACCGTTCAAAAGTCCAGAAGCTACGATAGCTGGGATGATAGGCACGAAAATATCACCGAGTGTCTTAATTCCGCGAAGGAACCAGTTCTGCTTCTGAGCAGCGGCTGCCTTTACATCATCCTTTGTTCCAGCTTCGATTCCAGCTGCTGAAACGAACTCTTCGAATACATGATTTACGATACCTGTTCCAAAAATGATCTGGAGCTGTCCTGATGCCTCGAATACTCCCTTTACTCCATCTACATTTTCGAGAGCTACTTTGTCTACCTTCTGGTTATCTACGATAACTAGACGAAGGCGTGTCGCACAATGTGCTGCGGAAACGATGTTCTCTCTTCCGCCGATGTGCTGAAGCACATCATTTGCTGATTTCTTGTAATCCATTTTCCCCTCCTAAGTGAAAATATTACTTTACAACTCTTATTTCCGTGTCAGACCTGATTGTTGATGGTTAGCAGGTTACCTGCTCTACTCTCTCTTCATCGGAGTCTCTTCGTCGATGCTGCCTCATCGGTCTGTGTGAAATCGTTCTCACATTTGATACACCTATTATATTTTCAATATACAAATCTGGCAATCTGTATTTTTGCACGAAATCAAGCTTTTCTTTTTGTTGCATTTGTACAAAGGAAAATTATGTGGAATCAATTCCAGATATTTTTGATAACTGTTATAATGAATTAGAATCGTTTTCCAGCTCGCAAGCCCCGAAGCGATTCGATCTACTAAATACTAGATTTCCAGACACATAGGAGTTTACACATGACGATTAACGAAATTGCAGAAATGGCAGGCGTTTCACGCGCCACAGTTTCCAGATATTTAAACGACGGTTACGTCAGCAAAGAAAAACAGGAACGCATCAAGCAGGTAATCGAGAAAACCGGATACACTCCATCAGTTTCCGCCAAACTTCTGCGCTCCCACCGCACTAACCTGGTCGGCGTCATCATCCCAAAGATTGCCTCCGACTCAATCAGCCGCATGGTCTCCGGAATTTCCGAAGTCCTCAGCGCCGAAGGGATGCAACTGATGCTCGCCTGCACGAACAATGATGAACAGGAAGAACTGAAATATCTAAAAACTTTCAGCGAAAACCACGTCGACGGCATCATCCTCCTCGGTACGATGTTCACGCCCGAACACAAGACACTAATCCGCGAGATGAAGACTCCCGTCGTCATCCTATCGCAGAAACTCGAAGGATTTTCTTGCATCTACTCCGACGACTACCACGCCGCCTATTCTCTCGGAAAGGCGATTACGCGCTCCGCGCAAAAAGTCGGCATGATCATGGTCTCCGAGCGCGACATCGCAGTCGGTGTAAATCGAAGAACCGGCCTGCTCGACGCACTTCGCGAGGGTGGCATCAAAGTAGATCCATCCGCAATCCGCACTTCCGGATTCACGATTGACAGTGGTTACAATGAAACAAAGGCACTCCTCGCGGAGCACCCAGACATCGACACCTTGCTCTGCGCGACAGATACGATAGCTTGTGGCGCTATCAAATGTTTGCACGACATGAAGATTTCCGTCCCGCGCCAAATTCAAGTTTCCGGCTTCGGCGACAGCTCTGTCTCCTCAGCCATCACGCCTTCGCTCACTACGGTCCACTTCTACTACGAAGAAGCCGGCCGCGAAGCCGCAACCATCCTGATGAACCGCATCACTGGCTCAAACACCACCGTAAACAAAGAAATGCAGCTCGCCTACGATACTGTAATACGTGATTCGACGAGATAAAAACACTTTTATTTAACATAAACCCCTGTCAGATGCAGCTGACAGGGGTTTTATCTTTAAACTACGGAAAATCTTGTTTTTATATTCCATTTTCCGTATTCTTCCTCTCCAGACAAGCTTCTCCCTCTGTCCAACATACGGAAAATCTTGGCTTTATGTCCCATTTTCCGTAGTCTCCCTCTCCAAACAAGCTTCTACCTCTCTCAACAAACTTTCAAATCAATTTCTTCTCTATCAAAGACTTCACACCGCTCATCGACAAAGGAGCAGTTTTACTTTCCATAGTCAACAAAAGCTTGTCTCCCATAACAAATCCGGCCTTTAAGTATTCATTCAGCTTATTCATATTTTTTATCAAGTAAGCACTATCATCCATCATCCCCAAATGTTCCCACACGAATTCTTCACGCGTCCTCTTGTTTAAAACATAAAAATCAGGGTATCTAACTTTATACCCCAAAACCATCGGATATTCATATCTATATGGAACATCATATTTATTTAGCATGTTCGCGATCAAAAGCTCGCTCTTCGATCTAACACGCTCGTTCTTATCCGTGTAATAATCAGAACTATCGTCATCGGCAAAACCGAGACCTTCATATTGAACACTTTCCCAGGCGCTCACGAATTCATCTTCAGGAATATACACTGGATTCACCAACGCTTTTCTACCTTTCGACATCTTCCCATAGATTTCTTCCACACTTTTCCATCTGCGTAAGCAACTTTTCCACATTCGAAGCTCTCTTTCCGTACGAACCAGTATCATTTTGTTATAATCTCTCTGACCCAACGCAGTAATATGCTGACTCATCGCCTTATTTCCAAACTGCTTCGAATAATAAATCCGCCCCTCCTCAACTTTTTTCTTAATAATCGAACACTCCAGCGCACCATTTCTCACATAAACATCCAAAGATTCATCATCCAAACTGCCGTCGATCTTACATTGACTCAAAATCGCCTCCAACCACGCGACCCTCTGCTCAATATTTTTCTTTAATTCTTGCTGAAAAAAACACGCCTCCATATCAGATTTCCATTTAAAATTATTAGCGTGCTTAATTGTTTCTAATTTTGTTCCTCTAACCTTCATCAGAACGCCCCTTTCACATGAACAAAATAGTTTCAAATTAAGCGTATTTTATTTCATCAAAACCCGCTTTTAAAGGTTTTAACTTGTTTCTTAAGCAAGAATTCAGACACTGACGTATTTACGTCAATTTATTAATTTGAAGTCAGCTATAGTTTAGAATTTCATTTTCCATTGTCTTCCTCACCAGACAAACTTCTACCTCTGTCTAACATACGGAAATTCTTGTCTTTATGTTCCATTTTCCGTATTCTTCCTTTCCAAACAAACTTCTCCCTTTGTCCAACATACGGAAAATCTTGTCTTTATGTTCCATTCTCCGTATTCTTCCTTTCCCAACAAACTTCTACCTCTGTCCAACATACGGAAAATCTTGTCTTAGTGTTCCATTCTCCGTAGTCTCCCTCTCCAGACAAGCTTCTACCTCTGTCCATCATACGGAAAATATCAAGTTACCGTGCAATTTTCCGTAGGTTGCCCCCAAATTCCCCAAATCCCAAGATTCCGAAATCTCCAAAATCCCCCAAGAAACCTCAAACACCAAAAACAGGCGCCCTACCGGGCGCCTGCCAAAACTTCACTATCCTTCTCTCAACCTTCTACTCCTATACTCCACAAACCTCTCAAACTGAATTCTCACGAAAGCAGCGACAGGAACTGCGAGTAACATTCCAAGGAAGCCACCGATTGCACTACCAAACAGCAACGCCACGATAACCAGCACAGGGTGCACGTCTACGCTATTACTCAGCAGCTTAGGATTTACTATATTACCATCTATCGTCTGGATAACAAATACGATGATGATTCCGATTAACATCAACTTGAACTCGCCTTTCATAGTACATGAAAGAATTGTCATACCATACGCTACAAAAGGTCCCACATACGGAACCAAATTTCCGATTCCTGTCGCGATACCGATCAAAGCGGCATAAGGCACACCAGCCGCTGCAAACGAAATACTTACAACCAACGCCATAAATATAGCATCCGCAAGCTGACCTCGAATATATCCAGCAAAACACTTGTCTAAATCAGCCAGCGCAACCTTACAAACCCCGTGTGTCTTCTCACCCAGGATAGCTTTAAACGCTCTGTCCCAGTACATCCCCATCTTCTCAGAATCATAAAGGAAGTACACACTAAAGATTATCGCAAATCCCCACTTCACAACAGTATTTTTTACTGTGTTCATCACACCGAGGATTCCCGTACCAAAGGCAGTTGCAAGCGATGCTCCATCACTACCCTTGATATTATTAATACTATGCTTCATGTTTTCCAAAATAGTTTCAAACGAAGGAATCACAACCTCATAGCGAAGCAGTAGCTTTCTCACTCCTTCATAGAAATTCACAAGCTGCTTGCCTATGGATTCTGCCAGACTCTCAACCTCTTCCCATTTCACAAAATGTAGATTAGAAGTAAAAGTAGAAATGATCAAAGAAAGCAGAATAAAGATTACAAAACCTATAACCACCACAGTGATTACGATTGCGAGCGCTCTACACAATCCTTCTTTTCTACCCAATAGCGGAACCTTCTTTAACAGCTTCGTGTAGAAAGCAACCACCGGCAATAACAAGTATGCAATTATCAGACCGAGAATGAATGGCGATAATACACCTATCGCCCAGCCCAGGACTCTCCCGAGTATCAAAACAGCATTTCCAGCCTGTCCTAAAAGTAGGACACAAGCATAACTGATTGCCACTGTGCAAATCACCGCAAAGCTAATCTTTGCATATTTCTCATCCCACAATTTCTTCACTGTCTTCACCTCTATCTATAATGAACAACACTTATGAAACAAAGCACCTATTCTTCGCTGACTGTTGCAACACTATCATGCGCTTCTTTATTTCTAATCATCAGAATCAATGTCCATCCGCTCGTTACCGCTGTAATCGCCGCAAACAGCGAACCTGTGTATGATCTAATCATAAAGAAATAAACGACCCACGGAATATAACTCAATGTAGACAAGATTTTAAATTTAATCTGGTCCTTCACATCCATAAACACAATATACACCGCACATACCCAGAATGGAACCCATCCGAGAGCACCCTGCACATTAAATCTCCATGTCAGACCAAACTGCGCCAGAATAAACACTATCTTCAGAGGCCAGTTCAACCAGTCTTTGTAGCAAACCATATTTCTAATGACGCTGAGCACATTTCCGATTGCTCCTGTGATTCCGCCCAACAAGCCCATACTGAGAATCTGAAGTCCCATCTGAACTGTCTGTGCCGCCAGAATTCGATTCTTCTTTTTTATCGTACCCGACCAAATCTGGATCATCGCAGCGATAAAATCAATAACATTCGCAATTATAACTATCATCTATTATTTAACACCTATTCTTCTACATATTCATATGCATAACGCCAAGGGTCCTCACCGAAATTCACATTAATAAGTCCTGTGAATTTCAGTCCATTGTTCAAGAACACTTTCTGCATAATCTTGTTTTTTGCATGAGTATCGACACGAACGTGTCCGTTAGATTTGTCGATCGCGAAATCGAGCGCCTTTGTTCCGATTCCCTTCGCTCTGCCATTTCCAGCCAGACGATGCACTACTGCATATGGTTCATCAGAAAGCCAAGCACCATCTGCATGGTACTCACCTTCATCAACCGGATCAATCTGCGCATAAGTAGGTTCAATATCCTTACCGATTTCCATCGCGAATACACCTAGAATATCTTCAGTTCCAAGAGCTGCATTCTCCTGGACTATTACATAACAAATTTCTTTCTTTATATCTGAAACGATGCACTCTTCACTAGGCCAATCGTCTCCCCACTGAGTCGGATTATCGTTTCGTTTCATAAAATCACGTGCGAACGCATAAGTCCACATGATTTCTGATAAGTCATCTAATTTAGCTAATCTAATATGCATTATGTCACCTCCTCATTTCCTAAAGTTGAATTATAACATAACGCATTACCATTATCAGCCTATTTTACAGAGACAACTGTGTACTCTTTGTCCTGTGAATTTATAACATTATATCCAGGAGCCGCCAGGGAAAAAGACACCCTCAAGATTACAACTAATGCCACTCCAAACGCTACTGTTCCTGCGATTCTCTTAATAGCTTTGATACCTGTATTCATATCTACGACCTCCATAACAATACTCATAATTCATATCTTATGGTTATATAATACAGATACCCTTGTACCAAAAAACGGACACCAACAGGTGCCCGCACATCTTCGTTTACTTATACAGTTTTGTCAGCCTCTTTATTTCGCTCCTTACCTCATCTACCACAGATGCAGGTGCGACGATTTTTGCCCCGTCACCAAGTGACATCACCCAATGGATGAACTGTTTGCTGACAGCAACATTGACTTTAACTTTGAAATGGTCCTTTCCTTTACGAACCATATTTACATCTTTTCCGAATCGGTCGATCATGACACCGGCGAGATAGTTTTCACATTCGATAGTTACTGCCTCATCCTCGCCATCAAACATGTCAAACATCTTGTTTGCGTATGCTACGACATCGAAAGCTTTGAACGCTTTCTTGCCGATTCTTTTTTCATCAGTAAGTGCAATCTTTCGCAGTTTATCTACTCTGAAATGCTTGATACAATCCGCTTCCGGATCATACGCAACCATGTAATAATAGTCATTATCCAGAAGCAAAGCCCATGGACTGACTGTATATATTTTTCCATCATGTCTCAGTTCCATCTCTTTGTCAGCATTCCACTGGAAATACTGGAAGTTCACCTGAACATCTGATGCGATAGCCTGGTGAATGACGTCCACATTATAATAGATACTTTCATTCATCGACTTAACTCGGCCCGAAACGATAACCTGACGGTGAAGCTGCTTTGCCTCATCATCAGAAGTCAATGACTCAATCTTCTTAATAAGCTCATTAGATTTTCTCTCTGTGATGAATTTCGCTGCCTGAATAGAATCCACGAGAAGCTTTAATTCTGCCAGCTCAAACTGTCTCGAACCAACATGATAAGTATATGTACCGCCTTCCTGAGATTTAATAATATCCAGTCCAAACTGCTCCAGAACTTCGATATCACTATAAATACTCTTTCTCTCAGCTGTGATTCCATAAGACTCCAACGCTACCAGGATTTCTGACATCGTAATCGAATGGCTATCATCCGTACGCTCCAACAAAATCTGCATTAGATATAGAATCTTTGCTTTCTTTCCAACACTAGCTTCTCTAGCCATAGTTCCCCCTTATCTACACTTTTCGCACAAACCAGAAATAGAACTAGCCTCTGTACAAACTAGAAATCCATATTTTTTCTCTATCTCTGACATGAAACACTCAGCAAATTCATCATCGAGATGGATGACTCTTCCGCATTTTCTGCATCTCACATGAAAATGTTCATGGCAATGCGTTTCCTCCGCTACATACTGGTAAAAAACACAATCTTCATCGTCCGGTCTAAACGACATAAGTCTCTTATCTTCAACCATCCTGTCCAATGAACGATATATCGTGGCATTATCCATCTTCTTCCCTTCATTTTTCACATAGTCCCGAATTTGGGACGCGCAAAAAATCTGTTCAGGATTCTTCTTCACGAATTCTTCTATAATCTGTATTCCTTTTGAGTGATAATGTTTCTGCATCTTAATCCTCTATATCTGTTACTGAAACATCTACATCCGGCGCAATATTGAACTCATATTCCGGATATAGACTCATAAGTCTTTTATTTACCTGGCGCAATCCTTCTTCTGGATTGATATCAAAACTAAATACGACATCCATTCGAATTCTCTTCTTATCCAGTTCTGCATAGAAACCATGTGTCTGTACGACAAACGGGAATTTGTTTACTACATTATAGACATCTTTCTTTAGTGCCATAACTTCTTCGTCGGTGGTGTTTACAGAATAAATACCTACCGCTGTCAAAAATACACCCGTTCGTTCGAACACCTTCCTCTCGAGTCGGCGAGTGAGATCATCGATTTCTCCCGCTGTCATAGTATCCACTACCTCGATATGAACGGATCCGTATTCTTTTTCCGGTCCATAATTATACAGGATCAAATCATATGCGCCATGCACTTCCGGTTCTTCGTTTATGATCTTCTTAATTTCTGCTGTGAGCTCTTTATCTGAACGCGCACCGAGAATATTGCTGACTGTTTCCTGTATCATCTCGATACCGGCCTTCATGATAAAGATTGAGATCAATACGCCTACATAAGCTTCCAGCGAAACGCCTGCGAATACATAGATCAAAGCCGAAATCAAAACTGAAGTTGAAATCACGCCATCAAACAAGGCATCCTGACCCGAGGCAATCAGTGAACCCGAGTTAACTTTTTTCCCCTGCGCCTTTACATATGTTCCCAGGATCAACTTCACGACGACTGCAAGTGCGATGATTATAAGCGAAACTGTGTTGTAGTCCGCTTTCACTGGATGCAGTATCTTCTGGACTGACTCGATGCCAGAAGTTATACCGGCATACAGTACGATTCCCGCAACGAGAAGCGCCGTGATATATTCGACTCTGCCGTGGCCGAGCGGATGTTTCTTATCCGGAAGTTTTGAAGCGAGCTTCGTTCCTACGATAGTTATAACCGACGACAATGCATCCGAGAGGTTGTTTACAGCATCGAGTGTTACTGCGATAGAATGTGTCAGCAATCCGATTATCGCTTTCGCTACAGACAGAACAACATTCGCAGCTATTCCTATGATACTGGTTCTGATAATAACCTGATTTCTATTTAATGATTGTCTCATCACATCTTTACTGTTATCCGACATAATATCACCCCTTAATCCAAATCACTTTCCTCTATTTTATACATAAACAGATTATTTTTAAATAGCTTTTCAATTTGTTATAATCTACTTAAGTTAATGTTTTTAAAGGAGGTTCTTATGAGAAAAAACTTTGGCAAACAAACCTGGATGTATCCTCTCCCTGTTCTGCTCATAGCTACATATGACGAGAATGGTAACCCGGACATTATGAATGCCGCATGGGGTGGAATCTACGACACAAACACTGTACAAATTTGCCTCGGAAGTCATCAGACTACCGATAACATCCGCGAATCTGCTGCCTTTACTATCGGAATCGCTGATGCCGCTCATGTTGCTGAAGCCGATTATGTCGGCATCGTTTCAAAGAGAAACACTCCTGACAAGATAGAAAAAACCGGATTCACACTTTCTAAATCCGAATTTGTAAATGCACCAATCATAAATGAAATCCCTATGGTCATCGAATGCAACCTCATCAAATTCAACGAAGACGGAAACGTCATCGGCGAGATTGTAAATATCAGTGCCGACGAGAGCATACTAAACGAAGAAGGCCGCATCGATCCAGCAAAACTACAGCCTATCGCCTTCGATCCGGTAAACAACCTCTATCACAAACTAGGTGAGCCAGTTGGGCATGCTTTCTCCGATGGAAAAAAGCTTTCCTAAACCGCACTCTCCATTTTAATACAACGTAAAAGGCTACAGTGGAACTACTCCACTGCAGCCTTATTTTTTCATAAATTATAATTATGCTTCTGTAATCAGGTCGATGCATCTATCTTCATTCATCTTCTGGCACATTTCGATAAACTTATCTACTGGCACATCATGAAGCTGCTGCTTTGAACCACGGATGTTGATAGAAACTGTTCCTTCTTCAACCTCTTTGTCACCGATTACGATAACATATGGATCTTTGAAGTTCTTGAACTTCTTGATCTTTGTATTCATGTTGTTATCTGAGTAATCAGCCTCAGTTCTAATCTTCAGCTTACGAAGTTTTCTCTCGATTTCCTTTGCGAACTCATTATGCTCTGTTCTGATAGGAACGATACCTACCTGAACCGGAGACATCCAGAATGGGAATGCACCCTTGAAGTTCTCGATGATGATTCCGAGGAATCTCTCAAGAGATCCGAAGATAGCTCTATGAAGAACTACTGGAATCTTCTCTGAACCGTCTTTGTCTGTATACTTAAGTTCGAAGTTTCTAGGAAGCTGGAAGTCTAGCTGGATAGTACCACACTGCCATTCTCTTCCGAGAGCATCCTTTATCTGAAGGTCGATCTTTGGTCCGTAGAATGCACCATCTCCTTCATTTACTTCATATCCGCCTTCGCCATACTTATTATCGAGAATCTTCTTAAGTGTAGCTTCAGCACTATTCCAAAGTTCGATATCTCCCATGTAATCATCAGGACGTGTAGAGAATTCTGCTCGATATGTGATACCGAATGTCTTATAGATTTCATCAGCGATATCGAGGATATCAGCGATTTCTGCCTCGATCTGATCCTCTGTTACGAATGTATGGTCATCATCCTGTCTGAACTCCTGAACACGGAGAAGGCCATTAAGCTGTCCTGTTTTTTCCTTACGATGAAGAACATCATATTCAGAGTAACGAATAGGAAGTTCTTTGTATGAACGCGGCTTTCTCTTGAACTCGAGCATAGCATTTGGACAGTTCATAGGCTTAGCTGCCATAGTATCGATAGCATCGTATGTAAACTTCTTATCACCATCTTTACCTGGAATGATGAACATGTTATCTACATAATGAGCCCAATGTCCACTTACAAGCCAGAGCTTCTTGTTATTGATTACAGGAGCTGAAATCTCGCTGTAGTCATGAAGAGTCTGAACTTCACGAGAGTACTCAAGGAGACATCTGTAAAGCTGCCATCCTCTTGGAAGCCAGTATGGCATACCCTGTGCTGTATCACTAAACATAAATAGCTCAAGCTGAGGTCCGAGTTTCTTATGATCTCTTTCCATAGCTTCTTTGATCATAGCAAGATGCTCTTTGAGCTGCTTCTTGTCTGGGAATGCATAGAGGTAGATTCTCTGCATCTGATCTCTATTCTCATCACCTCTCCAGTAAGCACCTGATGTTGACTTAATCTGGAAAGCTGCATTCATAAGTTCCTGAGAATTATCTACGTGAGGTCCACGACAGAGATCCACGAAATCCTCGCCTGTATAGTAAACAGTAATAGTTTCGTCCTCTGGAAGATCATTGATAAGCTCGGTCTTAAATTTCTGATTCTTAAAAATCTCAAGAGCTTCTGTTCTAGTAACTTCTTTTCTAGTCCAATCTTCTCTACGCTTGATGATTTCACGCATCTTGTTTT
Organism: Lachnospiraceae bacterium; assembly: GCA_045579705.1. Lineage (GTDB taxonomy): Bacteria > Bacillota > Clostridia > Lachnospirales > Lachnospiraceae > Lachnocurva. The sequence continues at coordinate 102,533 of JAZNMP010000019.1, read as the reverse complement.
CGATGTTAGCGAAATCGTCCTTGCTGATCGCACATGGAAGTACAAAATCATAGTAGCATCCATCATCGATCTGTGGTCCAATTGCGTACTGAACTTCCTTGCCGTATATCTCAACCACAGCCTTTGCCATTACGTGTGCCAAAGAGTGGCGATATACGCTTAAATACTGTTCCTTATCCATTATTAAATTCCTCCTAATGTTTTTTCTAACTTAGCGGGGCAACTGGCCCCACCCGCAAAACATTTTCTGTAACTATGTTATTCTACTCTGAAAAAGACATAATAGCAAGGAGGACATGACATCACTGATCACTGATAGGTATTTCACTTTACAATCTTTTTTCTTTCAGTCCTTTTCTACACAAGCTCCTTTATCCCTAAAGCTTTTAATTTCGGAATTATCTTTTCTGCAAACACTCTATAATTATCACATATATATTCATCTTTTTCATTTAGAGCACCCGCTTCTTCTCTACATCCACCGCCACAGTATTTTAAATACTTACATGATCTACATCCAACAATCTCCTTTATTTTCATTCCTTTGATTTTTTGTATTCCCGATTCATGCCATACTTTCTCTAGTTCTTCTTCAAATATATTCCCATATTTTTTTCTCTGCCAGCTCGTACAAACCTGCATATTTCCTAGAGGATCAATACTACAACCATTCCTCTTATATTCACAAACATTTAGATTCTCGTCAAAAATATACATCCTCTTACTTTGTAACATATGTGATGAAAAAAAGCTTTCAATATTTATATGCATTCTTAACTCATCTTTACCAGACAAATAAGAGACGTGGTTAATCAACTCTAAGTATTCTTCATAAACGTCCTGTGTTTTCACTTGAATATCTGCACCATTCTTCTTTAATCCTCCTTCTACTCGTCCAGATGTAAAGCGCCATCTGTCTACACCTAAATCCGCCAATTGAGTATACCACTCTACTAATCTCGTACAATTCTTTTTATGAATCAAACTGTTTACAACAACACCATATCGTCCACCGCTTGTTTTTCTGTAATCTATAAGCTTTTTTATAAATGATATTGTTTTATCATAAGTCCCAGCGCCTCGTATATAACCATGCTCTTCATCATTTCTTCCATCTAGACTAATATAAAATGTCGTTGTCAAATCATTTTTTGAAATATAGCTCAAAACATCCTCAACATTTTTATTCCATATTGTTCCATTTGTAAATATAGCAGCCAAGGTTAATTTGTTTGTAACTATTTCGTGCACAAACCGAAGCGAATCTTTACTTGTAAAAAACTCTCCACCACTCAGAATTACTTTCCCAACTCCAGACTTTTTTACATCTCCAATAAATCTCTTCCACTTATCAAATTGAATGTTTGAATATAAACCAATATTATCTCCCCAAAAACAATGCGTACACCTAAGATTACATTTACTAGTTATATCAATGTGCACTTCTCTTAACCAGGGTTCTGAATTTCCTAAACTGATATCAATATCACATTTTCCTTTGTTATAAACCACAACCCCTTTCGAAGCAAATTTTTCATAAAACCCATATACCGTTTCTATATCTTCCCCCACAATCTTAGAGATCTCTAACAAGGTATTCGTACCATTGCACAAAGTTATATATTCAAGAATATCTGTATCACCTAATATAATCGTCTCCATGGTATATATGTTATACAATCTCGGTTTTTCCTTCGTTCCTTTTATAGTCCATTCCGATAGTATTCCAGGCTTCAACATTTTTACTTCCATAATATCCATTTTCTTTTATCCTCCACAAAAAACCACCTGCTATCTATTAAAGAAAGCAGATGGTAATTTCCTTAGCTCAATGCAATATCCCAATCCATGTCTACTGCAGAATAAGTCCTTTTTACACTTATCTCATATACTATCTGGTAATCCTTCATTTTCTTCACCTCCTCTCCCTATAATAATTGAATAAAATATCAATATAACGCTCATAACAACAAAAAATAAATAACCTTTTGTGTGTCGAGCAATTATATTTGAAACAAAGATTCCTATAGGTTTCGCCAATTTCAGCAAAACTGACATTATTGCCATGATTTTCCCCATATTTGAGTATTGAGTATTCAATTGAACATAACTCTTAGTATCAATTAATAAAACCACAGACAAGAATCCCGCAATACCAACCAACAAATAAATAACCCATTCTACACGCACCACCGAAAACGCAAGTAATGTTGCCCCAAAAGCAACTATTTCTATCGCCAGCATATTATGTTTTGCTCTCTCTTTTTTCGTAAACAACAATACGACAACCAAAAAAGCTCCCGAAGAAAACGCAGTATTTATATATCCATAATGCTTTATTCCCCACCCATACGACTCAAGCATTCGTGGAACCAGCGTATCAAATGGTCCTAATGCAATATTTACCAATACAACAGCTATAATATTTCTTATAATTCTTGCATCTTGAAATACGCTTAAGAGAATGAGTTTTAAATTTGTTTTTTCACCTTTCGAATTCCTGATTTCCCCTTCATATCTAATCTTCCCATACGCATAATAGGCAATTAAATACGTAAATGCATCAAATAAGAATGCGCCAAAGAATCTCTCGCTACTATCAGCGCACCAAACCGCAATAGAGCCAACATAAATCCCGAAAAAACGACCGCCAAGTTGAATATAAGCATTAATTTTCCTAACTTTATTCTTTTCTACAATCTCTGGAAGTATTGATGACGTTAAGTTTGCATCTATACCGCTTATTCCTCCTAAACAACAAAACAAAAAAAACATCACCATTTCATTTTCAATCAAATAAAAAAACGCGACAGCCACCATAAACACAAAACTCGCGCCCTGTATTAATCTCAATAATTGACCCTTGTTTTTTTCATCGATATATATTCCCGACAACAACATAGAAACTATATTTATACAAAGATACGCACCTATTATTGTCGAACTATACGTAAGACTTCTTCTCTGCGCCAATAAAAGAATAAACATCATATATGTCAGACCCGACCCAAACGCAGAAAAGCAATTCGCAAAAACAAATCTAATTTCATTAGTTATAATTTTAGTGCGCTTCATTTCCTTTATTCCCATCTCTTTATTCTTATTTTCACACTATAGCTTAATTAATTTAAAAAAAAAGGACATATCGTATTGTGTAATAAATAATTTCACAATACGATATGTCCTTTTCCTTATTATTCGATTAAGATGTTTTGAAAATATATTAAAGGAGATTCTTATGAAAAAGAAAATTACTTACATTTTACTTGCTTCTGTTTTATTGTTAAATATCGCATTCGCATCATCTTCTATAAACAACAAACTCAGCGCATCTTTACATCAAGAGCCAAACGACTCCAACCTAATTCATTAAGTCTTTCATTTCTGGCATAAATCTTTCTTCAATTTCTTTTTTTAGCATATGGAGATTACTTTCATCTCCATATGCTTCATATAAATAGAACGCTCTTCTATACCACTTCTTTGATTCTTTATAATTATTCATTTCAAAATAATTCTCTGCCATCATAGCATTATATCCTGGCAAAAACTGATACTCCCCCGTTTCTTTTGCAAGTTTTATTCCCTCCTCTAGTATCGTGAGCGACCTCGTATAGTCTTTAATTTTAAATAAATTAAGTGCATAATTATGTAGTATCATCGACATAATTGACGAATATTTTGATATTTCCTTACTATTCCATTTTGCGTAATTATACAAACCAGCATATATATTAAGCGCTTTTTCAAAATCTGATTTACGATATGTATTTGCCAACATACACAATATCTGCATTTCTTCAGACGTATATCTGAACTTGTTTATTAACTCTACTTCAAATCTCGGAACCGTCACGCGAATTGCTTCAAGCAGTAATTCTCTAAACGTGTCTTCACGCACTTTTTCTAACTTCAAACGTCCAATCAGGCTCATGTGGAACAAAACCTGATACGACACTTTGTCTTTTTTATCTAACATTTCAGCCACTTCATCAATATATGCACTTACATTTTTCCAGGCTTCAATCTTTTCAGTTTCATCTGCCCTTTCAAATTTGATAGTTGCATTTCGTAATCTTTTCATCATAACTTCAACATCAAATTCACGTTTTGTCACCAGCGCAAAATATCTATCATCCGGCATCCCCAATCGTTCTAACAATGCTATAACCGTGTTTCTTGACGGAGTCTGTTTCCCATTTTCCAATCGCGAAAGCGTGACCGGCTCGCAAATACCTTCGCATAATTCCTCTTGCGTAAGTTTTAACTCTAATCTTCTTTTTCTTATTGCGTCTCCTAAAAACACCTCTTGCATTTTTCAAGCCTCGTTTCTTTATGCTTAATGTATCCCTAAAATAGTTTACTCGTTATTTATTTTGCCATCAATAAATGTTTTTCTAATAAAATAACCCGACCATCTGGCCGGGTTATTTTTGCTCAAGAGTTTATACTTTAATACCAAGTATATAATGGGGAATCTATAACTCCGCAAGAATCACCAGAAGAAGTAATTACATGATTGTTTCCACTCTCCCATGTTATTTTTCCTGTAGAATCCTTTTTAATAAACTTGAATTCAATCTTCTTTCCAGCTGGTACGCTCACTGGGAGATACCATTCTGGATAGTTTGGATTCAGAAGTGCTTCTGTACAGTTATCTACATCCCAGTTTCCGAGTTCAGGCACATTTCCGACTACGTATATATTCTCTCCATAGCTTGTATTTGCCTTTACATGGAAGATAATCTGGTTCTGATCTCCAGAAAGAACATTGTAATCCATTGTATTACTCTTCTTTCCGTTCTTCGTTACTGTAATCTGAACCTTTCCTGTTGGTGCATTTGCCGGAACTGCTGTCTCAATCTTTCCGGATTCGTTCTTTAGAACCTTCGCTGTAACCTTTCCGAACTTCACCTCAACATTTCCGTCCAAGCCCTTTCCATAAAGGTAAACCTTATTTCCTGGACGACCCATTGTAGATACCACATCACCTAATTTAGGCGTACTAGAAGTTTCTGTCTTATAGCTCCAAACATTTACCTCTCCACCACCGAGAGTGAATCCATCAAGCTTTGTCTTTCCAGCAGAATTCTTTACAAAAACATCATCTCCATAAAGCTCTCCACCTAAGACATCTTTGTACTTTCCAGCTGGCAAAGATGTTTCGATAGATGGTACTGAAATAGACTTATCTGGCTGTCTATTTACAGCAACAACTACTACATCATCGTAGTACTTTCTTTCATATACAAGCACATCGTCACTGCTATAAAGTACATTTGTCTGTCCATAAGCAATCGCATCATTTGACTTTCTCAAATCAGAAAGCTTCTTGATAAGCTTATAAGCCTTTGTGTTCGTATTAAAGCCTTTATCTTTCTCCAAGAATACTCGACCAGCGACATCGCTTCCATCATTTGGCTTAACATACTGCTCTGTACCATAATAAATGTTAGGGATTCCTCTACTAGTCAACAAAACAGCAAGTGCAGCATTATAAGGCTTCTGATTCTGCTGTACATAACCGAATCTCGTCACATCATGATTGTCCAAGAAAGTAACTGTTTGATTACTGTATCCATACTGGCTCTGAGTGTACTGGAACATATTTCCTAAATCGCTCATCGGTTTAGAAAAATCTCCAAACGATGCGTTCAGTGTTCTATACATCTCAAAATCGAGATTATTTACACCTGTCTGTTTTGGGAAGTAGACGTACTCATCATACTTAGGATCTGGTCTTCCTATGAAGAACTCTCCAAAATGTGTAATAGTATTTTTCGAATCTACGCTGTCTTTCAATCCTTTTACAAAAGCCGGATTCATATGCAGCGTTGCATCATGTCTAAGTCCATCAATACCCATTCCAGCCCAGTAGTTTGTCGCCTTCTCAAGATGCTTAACTACTTCAGGATTCTCCTGTGAGAAATCAGCCAATGAGCCCAAATCCTTATTTCTATATCCCCAACGCGAAGAATCATTTCCTCGATCACCAAAATTATGGAACCAATGGTTTACATCATAATTTGGATCAGCCAACAGATTTTCTACCTTTCCATCATGATTATAATCATAAGGTTCTCCATTTGAATCAAGCGCGTATTCTCCATTTGGAAGTTTATCCGGTTCATACAGCTTTCCATCTTCTGGGCTGAAGTTCGTTGTTGGATTTTGATATCTGCTCGTATGATTTGTAACGAAATCTATTACAAGCTTCATTCCATTCTGATGTAATGCGTCTCTCAGATCCTTAAATTTATTCAGATCACCAAAATGCTTGTTTGTAGCGAAATAGTTTCTTACGTGGTATCCATGAAAACTAGTCCATCTATCCTTGCTACCATTCTTCTGATAATCATCAATCTCAGTATCACGATTCTCATATGGCGCTGAAACCCAAATCGTAGTGATTCCCATTCCTTTTAAATATGGAATCTGATTTATAATTCCTTGCCAGTCGCCACCCTGATACAACTTCAAGTCTCTTCCCGTTCCGTCAAATAGAGAAGCATCAAAACCTCTTGGAACATTATTGGTTTTATCCCCATCACAAAATCTATCAGTAATAATCTGATATATTACATCCTTAGACGTAACCGGCCCTATACTTTCGCTTCCTTTCGATGACGTTAGTGCTTCTGCTTTGCAATTTGATACCATCCCTAATGGAATAACAGAAGTCGCCATCATTCCTGCTAGGAGTAACGCTAGCCCCCTTTTTCTATAATCCATGACACTTTCCTTTCTAATCACCTCATATTATTCACGGTCGACTCTCTTTGAATAATATTCGGATTGGTTATATAACTCTGAATGTGCACATTTGGGTTCCTAACAATTTTTAATATATTCTTACCAGCCTCGTATCCCAGATCATATACATCTATGTTCACGACACTTAGCTGGGGTTCTAACAATTTTGAAAACGGAAAATCATCGAAAGTTAATACACCTATATCTTTAGGAATAGATAGGCCACTTTCCTTTATCGCGCTCACACATCCATATGCCAAATAGTTATTTGCGCAAATTATAGCCTCCGGTCTATGATCAAGCTCTATTATTTCACTCGTTAATTCAAAGCCACTATTTGTAGCAGATTCTCCATATTTAATATAGTTCTGAGGCTGTACCACATCATGCTCTTTAAGCATCGAAAGTACTCCCTCTAAACGATTCATCGATATTTTATCTTCAGGTCTTCCCCCGATAAACGCCAGAGAACAATACCCGCACGATAGTAAATACTTAGCAGCTATTTCTCCCGCATGTTTATTATTTACATCAATCCAGCTCATATGACTTTCGAAATTTGGCATTCCGAGAACCAAATGTGGGATTTCATTTTTCGAGATAGTCTCATCCAGCTTCTCCGATAAGAGAGACGCATGAATAATAAACCCATCCGCCTTCTTAACATCAAAAGTTTCCTTTATATAATCGGGAGCCTCATCAATAGTCAGGCTTCTTAATACTAATGAATAATCTTTCTTCGACAGATAGTTTTCTAACCCACACATCATCTCAAACATATGTGGGTTAGTAAAACCAACATTTTTTTCTAATGAAGTAACAAATACTATAGTTCTATTAGATTTCTGCGCCAGATTTCTCGCACGTGTATTTGGATGATAATCCAGTTTCTTCATCACATCGTTAACTCTAGCAATTGTTTCTTTAGATATAGAATATGAGCCATTTATTACTTTTGATACAGTCGCTATTGATACACCTGCTTCTCTGGCTACATCTTTAATCGTTACTCCCATCTTTCCTCCGATTACATAGCAAATACTATATATCCATGACTATCTAAACTATGGTTTGTATAACCTTCCTGCATAAGCACTGTCGAATCTCCAATATCTTCAATATCAACAGGCTCATCCGATACATTGAGATAAACTCTGATAATAGACTCTCCCAAGTATCTTTCATAACCAAATACTCTTTCTCCGCTCTTTGCAGATACAATTCTAAAATCTCCCAGGCGAAGCACTTCATTATCTAATCTGCAACGAATCGCTTTCTGAAAGAACTCAAACAATTTTCCAGGTTTACTTTCCCAATCCATCGGACGTCTATAATCAGTTTCTATTATTCCTTCTAATCCCATCTCATCTCCATAGAAGATAGATGGCATACCAGGAAATGTCATCTGAAAGAGCACCGCAAGCTTATAAATAGATACATCACCATTACATGCAGATAGAAATCTTCCAACATCATGACTATCCAATAGATTAAGCTGTGCAAAAGTAGTTTGCTTTCTATATCTCATATACATATCTGCAACTCTATTTCCAAACTCTGCTGCATCTATTGATTTCTCTGCAAAGAACTTATTACAATGCTTTCTAAAATCATAATTCATAGTTGAATCAAAGATTTTACCATCCAACCAATGATTTGCTGTCTCCCACACTTCACCTATCAGGATAGCATCCGGATTAATCTGCCTTACACCGGCGCTAAACTTTCTCCAGAAATCATCATTTACTTCGCTTGCTACATCGAGACGCCAACCATCTATACCAAATTCTCTGATCCAATACTTACCTACTTCACAAAAATACTCAGCAGTTTCCGGATTCGCCATATTCAGTTTAGGCATCATCCTCTCATAACCAAAGCATTCATAATTTGGATATTCTTCTGGATTCTCAGGTTTAATAACTGGAAATTTTAAATCATAAAACCAATCTTTATACTTTGACTCAGTTCCATTCTTTACTACATCATCAAACGCAAAGAAATTCCATCCACAATGATTAAATACACCATCGATAATTACCTTGAGTCCATTTTTATGATATACATCTACGAGCTCTTTTAGATCCTCATTTGTACCAAAGCACGGATCAACCCGATAATAGTCCAGCAGATCATATTTATGATATTCACCTGCAGCAAATATTGGATTTATATAAATCGCATTTACTCCTAGACGCTTTAAATAATCAACGTTTTCTGTAATTCCCTTAAGCGTTCCACCGAGTTTCCCTCTAACCTTGTTTCCTTTATAATCTTGTTCACTCGCCTGCTTACTAATATATGATCTAGACGTTGCAAAACTATCTGGAAAAATGTTATATATCACTGCATTTTTTGCCCACAAAGGAGGCTTTACGATATCATCTCTATGATTAAACGGAAGCTGATAATACTCTGATCTATCATCAACCGTATCCTTCATAAAGCAGTCGCCATAATAAAGCCAATTCTCATCTCCGGAAATCAGTTTAAAATAGTAATTTAATCTCTTATAAGGCTTCTCCAAAACAGCTTCATAATAATCAAATCTCTCGCATTCTATGACTTTCACCATCTTCTGCTCTGAAAAAATAACCGGTGTAAGTCTACATGCCCTATCTCCGTAATATAGAACACATTCATCTAAATCATCATGTTTACATCTAAGTCTTATAGTTACTCTATTTTCATCAATCCCATATGCATACTGTGACATAGGAATATGTAATATCGCACTTTTTTCAATCATCAGCCCTTAACACCTCCAGATGTCAAACCAGTAGTCATATTTTTCTGCAAAGCAAAGAATACTAACAGAATAGGAATAGATACCACAATCGATGCAGCTGCAAATACCGGCCAGCTACCACTCATTTCAGTCGCCTGTAATGAATACAATCCTGCTGCCAAAGTATAAGTATCCGATCCTGTCATGAAATTAACTGCAAAGATGTATTCATTCCATACATAAATCAAAACCATCATCGCTGTAACCGCTATCGTAGGTTTAGCAAGCGGCAACACTATTTGCGTCACAATCTGAATCGGACTTGCGCCATCTATCATCGCAGCTTCTTCTATTTCATATGGAATCGTATCGAAATACCCTTTCATATTCCAAAGTGCAAATATAGCCTCTGTTCCTGTATATACGATAATCAATCCGATTTTGGTATTTATAAGTCCCATCGGAACTAACAGCTTATATAGTGCAGTCATCGAAAGAAGAGAAGGGAAGGCATAAAGGAGGATTATTGTTTTTAAAATTGTTTTCCTTCCCTTAAATTTCTTTCTTGAAAAAACATATGCTGCAGGAATACCTGTTCCGAGTGATATCACCAGAGTTATGACCGCCATTATCATACTGTTTTTAAACCATAGCATAATTGGTTTTTCTACAAAAACAGCTTTATAATTTGCGAACGTAATATTCTTTGGTATGAACGAAAAATCTGAACTCAACAAACTGTTATTTGCATTTAAGGATACCGAAACCGCATACAAGATAGGAACCAGCGTAATAAAGCAAATCAATATGAAGAACAGATTTAAAATAGTCAACTTAATAATGTTCTTTGTCTTCTTTGACATCCTCTATACGCTCCTTTCCTTCTGTCTTCTATTTATAACCACAGTAAACAAAATCAGTATCACAAATATCAAAATAGATATCGCAGAACTATAACCATAATTATTTGTAATAAAAGCATTTTCATACGCATATGTCATGATCGTATGTATATTTGCTCCTGTTTTTGCCCCAACCTGCTGAGTCAGTAGATAAATAACATCAAACTGCTTAAATGTTGTAAATATTGTAATTACTACTGATGGTCCGATTATCGGCTTAATCATCGGTATCGTGATATACACTGTACGCTCAAACCAATTTGCTCCATCCAGGATAGCGCTTTCATAGAAACTATGATCTATACTCTGGAGCGCACCATCTATGATTGTAATCATAAACGGAAGCGCCAGCCATAGATTTACAATCGTACAACACCAGAATGCCGACCAATCACTGTTCAACCATTTGGCTGCAGTCAATCCCAGTTTATTCATCCATTGATTTAATAATCCAAACTGTGAATTAAACATTCCTGTTTTCCAGAGCAAAATAGATACATATCCCGGCATAGCCCATGGAAAAATCAAAAATGTCTTATATATATTTCTAGCTTTTAATCCACGAACATTTAGCAAACTAGCTAAAACATACGCGATCACCAACTGTAATATCATACTTGCAACTGTCCATATTACAGTCATAACAAAAGCCTTTATAAAGCCACTATCAAATACTAATATTGCATCTTTATAGTTCTTTAAACCTATAAAGCTGTAATTTGTCCAATGATATACATTCATATTTGTCAGCGATATATAGCCAGTGTATATAATCGGAAATATAACTATTAGTAAAATAAGTATTAGCGATGGTAGTGACCACAAATAACATTTTAATGTATTGTATTTCCTGTCTTTCATAATCTACCTGTTACTTCATACTCTTTATCAAAGAATCAGCCTTTGCCTGTGCATTCTTTAAACTTTCATCTATATCTTTGTTACTGAGATTTATATCAGTCATCAGATTTCCCAGTACAGTCCACATTACATCCATCTCTGGCGCATTTGGCATAGGTACTGCATTATCTGCTGTCTGCTTCATCATCATAACAACATTATCATTCTTAATTTCATCCTGATCATAACAAGCATTCTGTGCTGGCGCACATCCGCTTGCTTTTGCTAGATCTATTTCTACATCTGGTTCCATTAGAACTTTTAAAACCTTCTTAATAGAAGCTTTCTTTGTCTTTACTGCGTTCTTCAGGACCTGTACTCCCTGAACTCCCATGTATGGAGATAAGCTTTTCTGTGTTTCATCAATAACAGGCATAGGAGCGATTCCAACATCCATTCCCTTTTCCTTTACTGTAGGTATCATCCAAGGGCCTGCTATTGTGGAGTGTGCTTTTCCTTCACTAAATAAAGTATTTACTGTTGCATACTCTGTTTCACCAGGCTGTAACTCGACAAACTTCTTATGGTAAGTAAGCGCATCTTTTACTTTTTTAGTATTAAGCTTTGCCTTACCATCTTTAGATAGAATTTTTTCTCCAAATCCATTTATCCATACTGTCGCATAATATGGAGTACTATGCTGTTCAGCAAAGCCATAATGTCCGCCTCCAGTATTCTCCTTCATATATGCATATAATTCTTCTGTCGTCTTTGGTACTTCCTCATCCTTCATGTATAAACGGTTATACATAAAGAGCAATGTTTCATAATATAAAGGCATCTGATAGATTTTACCTTTATATGTAGCCGCCTCAACTGTGCTGTCCATAAATTTGGACAAATCATCTTTGCTAATCAGATTAGTGATAGGTTCCAAAATCCCCATCTCTGCATATACGCCAATCTTATCATGCGCAAAAATATACATATCAGGAGCAGAATTAGGATCATTTCCTACCATCTTTAATGATTCCGTTAAATCCGACTTCTTCTCCAACACAACCTTCACATCCGGTTCCAGTGTCTTTAGTTTTTTCTTCAAAACATCAGTCACCGCATCTTCTTTGTCATGCCATATTACAATCGTATGCGGATCGTTAGCTGTAGCTGATTTAGCTGATTTTTTTCCACAAGAAGTAAACCCAGCTGTCGCAAGCATTGAAATCGATAATAATAGTGAAATGATCCTTTTCTTCATTCTGTCCTCCCTTTGTTATGCTGATTTTTTCTTTAATGCAAGTGCTCCACCACCCAAAAGCAACAACGCAACTACAGCCACTACTGGAGCTGCATTACTTCCAGATGATTTTGAGCCTGCTTCCTCTTTAATCGCAGGTTCTTTGTAGTAAACTTTGAAAGATTTTTTAGAGTCTACTACAACCCAAACATTTTTACCCTTTTTAACAGAAATATCTTTTGTCTGTACTTTTCCTTTATTTCCGTTTACGATCAGCGAATTAACCCAACCTGGAATCTCTTTAACGAGCCATCCATTTTTGTCTTTCTTCAAAGCTTCTCCAGGCCATGTTGTAAACACGTTTGTACCATCTGGAGCTGACCATGCCCACAGATTAGGATTCTTCCAATCCGCAGGAGTTTTGACATACACCTTAATCTTTGGTGCATTTGCCTTTGCAGGATCTACATAGCTAAGCTCATTTGTACCATCCTCTTTAACTGTAATCCAAAGTTCTGCAGGATCCACCTTTACATCAGGAGTTTTTACATCTCCATCATTGCCATTTACAATAATTGAGTTAACCCATTCCGGAACACTAGCTGTATACCAGCCATCTTCGCCTTTTGTCATGCTCTTGCCAGGCCATTTGTCAAAAGCATTTTTCCCATCTGGAGCTGACCATGCCCAGATTTTTGGATCCTTCCAACTATCCTCAACCTTTGCATGTACCTTAAATGTTTTCACGTACTCTGGAAGGTCACCCTTTGTAAGCTGCTCTGTAGAAATCTCTGTATTATCCTTGTCTTTAACAGTAAGCCAAGCGTTACCTTCTTTAAGCTCTAGTTCTTTAGTCTGAAGCTCTCCAGAATTAATAATCACATGATTAGCCCACTTTGGAACATACATGTAATACCAACCACTATTATTTTTGTCCTCATTCATTTGTTCACCTGGCCATGCGTCGAATGCGGTCTTTCCATCTTTTGCCCATGCCCAAATATTTGGATTCGTCCAATCTGCTGGGACATTTGCATAAATCAGTGACATTTCTTCTTTGTTTTCACGTGCCTGTACTTTTCCCTGTAATGGAAACAGCAAACCTAACACCATTGCAAAAACGAACAAGCATGAGAGATACTTCTTAAGTTTTCTCATAAAAAACCTCCGTATAATATATTTTCCCCATAAGAATGTGCACATCTCTTATTTACTTTTGATTTTAGTTATTAATTTTCCTATTCTCAACCACTTTTTAGTTAAACGTTTTCCCACACTATGCACAATATTTTCAAATTCACCAGCGCCGTGTTTTATATACCTTGCACAAAAATCGAATTATTATCTTAAAATTTGTGCATTATATACAAAAGGAGAGTTAGGAAACTTTCCTAACTCTCTTTTATCTGCTCTTTATCTTCCAGCCTCAATCATCCTATCAATTGCAGCCCTTGACTCTTTGATAACCTCATCATCTAAGATAATCTCTTCTCCGCCATTTCCAGTTATGGCATTATAGACATCTACCAATGTAGTCATCTTCATATTCTGGCAAACCGCTTTAGTGGACAACAGATAAAACTTCTTCTCTGGCATTTCAAACTGCAGATGCTGAACTATACTCTGTTCTGTCGCGATTATGAATTCCTTTGCATCCGACTTACGCGCGAAATCCATGATTCCTGTTGTGCTTCCGACATAATCCGCATGTTTAGTAACTTCATTTAAACATTCAGGATGCACGAGAAGCAAAGCATCCGAATGCTCTTCGCGAGCGCGCTCCACGTCAAACTCTCTCATCTTCATATGAGTAGGGCAGCCACCTTTATAAAACACGAAATTTTTCTCAGGAATCTGACTTTCTACCCATCTTCCCAGATTACAATCCGGAACGAATAGGATATTCTCATCAGGCATACTCTTTACTATCTTTACAGCAGACGCAGAAGTAACTATCATATCCGCTTCTCGCTTTGTGTCAGCAGTCGTATTTACATACGCAACAACCTTATATCCTGGATACTCTTTCTTCATTCCCTGCAGCAATTCCCTGTCAATCTGCCCAGCCATAGGACAGCCCGCCATAGGATTTGCGAGATATACATGTTTCTCTGGCGAAAGAGTCTTTACAGTTTCTGCCATGAAACGAACTCCACACATTAAAACATTCTCATTCGAAGTCTCTGCTGCTCTCTGACTCAGTCCGAAAGAATCCCCTACGAAATCCGCAATTTCCAATATATCCTGACTCTGGTAAGCATGCACCAGCACGCAAAAATCTTTCTCTTTTTTCAATCGGATGATTTCATCCTGTAACTCTCTAGTCGTCATGTTTTCTCTCCTAAATACGTTTACAGTCTAATGAATTATACTCATTACATTTACACCTGTCAAACCCATAACTTTACAACTGTCTTGTCAGTAAACAGTAAAGATGTTATACTCTTTCCCGATACGTATAATTATTAACTTTTTCCCGTAAGGGATTCAAAGGAAGTGTAACTATGAAGGCGGATATATTAATAGTAGGAAGCGGATGCTCAGGACTATATGCAGCCCTACATCTTCCAGCCGATAAACAGATTATCATCATCACGAAGTCTGATTTAGACAGTAACGATTCAAACCTGGCTCAGGGCGGAATCTGTATGCTTCGCGATGAACAGGATTACGACAGTTATTTTGAAGATACCATGAAGGCCGGTCATTACGAAAATGACTCTAAATCAGTAGAAATCATGATCAAATCATCTTCAGATGTTATTTCCGATTTAATATCATATGGCGTAGATTTCAATCGTGACAAAGATGGCAACCTCGACTTTACACGCGAAGGTGCTCATTCCCGCAAGAGAATCCTCTATCACAAGGATATAACCGGTCGCGAGATTACCAGCCATCTGCTAGCCGAAGCAAAGAAACGTTCTAATATCACTTTATTAGAATACACAACTCTGCTAGACATCATCGAAACAGACAACACCTGCTATGGCGCTATAGTTCAGAAATCTGATGGTCACCTCGAACGCATCGATTGCGATTATACTATTCTGGCCACAGGAGGAATCGGAGGTCTATATAAGCATTCAACAAATTACCGCCACCTGACCGGCGATGCTCTTGCGATTGCCATCAAGCACAACATCGAGCTAAAAGACATAAACTATGTCCAGATTCATCCGACGACTTTCTATAATAAGAACGAAGACGAACGCTCCTTCCTGATTTCAGAATCCGTACGTGGCGAAGGCGCTCATCTTTACGGAAAAAATATGGAACGTTTCACGAATGAACTATTGCCTCGCGACCTTCTCACTAAAGAGATTAAGAAGCAAATGAAAATAGACGGCACAGAATTCGTCTGGGAAGATTTCAGAACCATCCCATACGACGAGTTGCATGCACATTTCCCAAACATAATCGCGCATTGCATGGAACATGGTGTTAACCCTGACAAAGAATGTGTACCCGTAACCCCTGCTCAACACTATTTCATGGGCGGAATCAAAGTAGACCATCAGAGTAAGACTACTATGAATCACTTATATGCCGTAGGCGAAACTGCCTGCAACGGAGTTCACGGAAGAAACAGACTTGCAAGCAACTCATTGCTGGAAAGTATGGTTTTTGCAAAAAGAGCAGCTTGTGAAATCTCCGATTCCTACACGATTCTAAGCACTCCTGAAGACTTAAAATATATCAATATCGAAATGTATGAGAATCGTGATACTATCGCCAGAAACTATCGAGAACTCGTCCTGGACGAAATACACAACGCTTAAAGAGGAAGAAATATGTTTGATCCTATTACACTAAAACTAAATATCGATCCATTACTACGTCAGGCGCTTCAGGAAGACATCACCTCTGAAGATGTATCGACGAACTGCGTTATGTCTGTACCAAAAATGGGACAGGTTGATTTGATCTGCAAAGAAGACGGTATCATATGCGGTCTTCAAATATTCGAGCGAATCTTTACTTTATTAGATGAATCCACCAAATGTGAATTCTACGTTTCAGATGGTGACACTGTTAAGGCCGGATCAAAGATGGCAACCGTAACTGGAGATATTCGGGTTCTTCTTTCAGGCGAGCGCGTAGCTCTAAACTACCTACAGAGAATGAGCGGAGTTGCTACATACACGAACAAAGTCGCTTCTCTCCTATCCGGAACTAACATCAAACTACTAGACACCAGAAAGACGACTCCGAATAATCGCATCTTTGAAAAATACTCAGTTAGAATCGGTGGCGGAAATAATCACCGATACAATCTGACTGACGGTGTCATGCTTAAAGATAACCACATCGGAGCTGCCGGCGGAGTTAAAGAAGCCATAACAATGGCAAAAGCTTATGCTCCATTTGTACGAAAGATCGAAGCAGAAGTCGAAACTCTCGACATGGTACGTGACGCAGTCGAAGCAGGAGCCGACATAATTATGCTCGATAACATGGACCACGATACTATGAAAGAAGCTATATCTATCATAAACGGCCGTGCCGAAATCGAGATTTCTGGAAATATGAGTAAAGAAAATATAGACAAAATACGCGATCTCAACGTAGACTATGTATCAAGTGGTGCTTTAACACATTCATCACCCATACTTGATATTTCACTAAAAAATCTACATGCAATATAATCTATTGCTTTAAAAACTATAGGAAAGGAGACTCTATAATTGAACGGAGAAGAACGAAGAAAACAAATCTATACTATTTTAAAGAATAGTGATAACCCTATTTCCGGAACTGACCTTGCAAAGATAGTTGGCGTAAGCCGCCAATCAGTAGTCCAGGACATAGCCCTAATGCGAGCAAATGGCGCACAGATTTTTTCTATGAATCGCGGTTACTTCGTCCAAAAAGCCTCTTCAAAAACCAGAGTTTTTAAAACTAATCATACCGATGAAGAAACGCGCGAAGAGCTCTATATCATTGTCGATGCAGGAGGGTGCGTAGATGACGTATTCGTATCTCACAGATCCTACGGAATCATTCGAGCAGATTTAAATATCAAATCTCGCCACGATGTCGATCTGTTTATGGAGGATATGACGAGCGGCCGCTCCACTCCTCTCAAGAATATAACCTCTGGTTATCACTACCATACAGTATCTGCGGACTCCCCGGAGACTTTAGATTTAATCAAAGAAAAACTAAACGAGCGAGGTTTTCTCGCCCGTTTACAAGATTATGAACCTGTTGATTTTTGGAGTGAAAGCATCTAGCTTTCACTCTTTTTTACATTATAAATATACTCTTACACCTCATGGCCTATACCCCGCCTCTTCTAAATTAGAATCTATTTCTCCAGTTTGCATATCAACATTTATATAACAATAATTATTAAATTCAGTATTTAATTCAGGCTTAGGAATGATTATCTGATATACCGGTTTTAAATGAACCTTATTTCCTTTTTTATATGCATATGTACCTAGTTTATAATCATTAACTAATATGTAGCGGGGGGTTATCTCCTCAACATTCATACTGCTAAATCCTGAATACTTACTCTTTACCAAATCTAAGGCAGATTCAAGAGATATAAATCTCTTTACCTCTTTAATACTCACTGGTTTTATCTGCTCTGTACACGAAAAAAAGCCAAGCTCATTTGTCTCATAAAAAACACCCTCTACCGAAGCGTAACTTCTCTCCCATTTAGCGTTCATCTGGTCATCAATTTTTATTTTTGAAGAATAATGGTCTAACGGAACCCCCTTATACATAAGCTCTGCATATATCCAACAAGCTTCCTTATTACCATTAGAGTATATCTCCGCATGTTTTCCTTTTATACTAAAAGGTCGATAATCTTTTATCTTTGCATACTCGCGCTTTAACAACTTATTCAGCTTATTTACATCTACCATTCCATTCTCTAAATTAACATTAATATTGTTATCTTTATCTATGCATACACTCTTTTTTAGTGTGTCACTTTCAGGTCTTTCATACTTTGAATCATCATTATATGAAACAAAGCCTGAATCATATATTTCAAATCTTATTTTTCCATTCTTTTTTTCATACCCATGATTCCCATCTTCTTCACCAAACACTTTTTCCCATTTAATCTTCTCCAAATCCGGTCTAAGGCTTTTACATGTTTGATCTTTATATTTTAAAGAATCAGCTCCAAAGATTGCTTGTATATCATATATTCCTTCAATCTTTGAATAATCCAGTTCATTTTGAATGCTAAGATTAGACTTTAAGAGACTATGCTTCTTTAAATTCTCCATTCTCAATTCACGAACTGTATAATAATCAACATCTGCTTCATAACGACCATTATAACCATATTTTTTCATATTCTCTTTCACAGCATTTGGAACCTTCCTGCAAGACACAAACCCCAAACACAAAATGCACATTATACAAATAGTACTTTTCTTCATACTCGCCCCACTATAATAAACAAGAAGAGACAGCCGCCTTGTTACCTAGTATATAATTCTTCCGCTTGGCCTATTAGTTACATGTCCATAATTTGCACCACTAAAAGATGCATGAAACCACACCCTCTTATTAATCGGTGTTATCCCATTTGCTGTTAATTCACCAGTTCGATTAAATAAAGCTCTATTCTTTGCATCAACCATCAAAAACACCTTCGCACCACCATTCAACTTGTCTACAGTCATTTTTGCAGATCCATTTTTCAGATCATAGTACTGATTATCTTGGTCCTTATACTCTGAGTAAGGAGCTCCCTTTACATATCTCAAACTCCATCCATGCGTCTCTGCTGACGCATCATACCTAACACCGATTGCCAAGAATAAAACTACAGCAATACACGATATTAATCGTCTAGACATTTCCTCCTCCTTTTCTATTACGTCTCTTCTTGTTTATTCTCTTTAAACTATCTCCCCTTTTTCAATTTGATATGTTTTATCACACAAAGTCTCTATATCATATGGATTATGAGACGTGATTAGTATCGTTTTCCCCTTTTCCTTCTCCTTTAAAAGTATTCGTCTAATATTCTGGCTTATCTCATAATCTAAACTATTAAACGGTTCATCCAAAATAAGTATGTTCGGATTTTCCATAAGTGCCTGCGCAATTCCCAACCTCTGCCTCATACCTAAAGAATACTTAGCTACGCAGAGTTTACTATCTGGATTCAATCCTACTAGTTTCATTACCCCACAGATATCTTCATCATTTATATTCCCTTTCAAACCCGCTAACATTTTTAAATTCTTAAAGCCTGAGTAGAACGACAAAAAAGAAGGTACTTCAATCTGAATTCCCATATCTAACTTCTCAACTGAAATTGTTCTAATATCCACGCCATCAACTTTAATCACTCCCGTATACTGATTAATAAAACCACATATACACTTCATAATTAGAGTTTTTCCCGAACCGTTATATCCAACTAGCCCAACTATTTCTCCATTCTCAGCCGTTATATTTATATTCTTCAGCAATTCTTTATCCTTAAGTTTCAATGATACATTTTTTAGCTCAATCATGTTCTCTCCTTCTCAAGACCTTAATTCCCCTCATTTATATTCGATTCAATCTCTCCTGTTTGCGCATCCACATTTATGTAATAATACATATTCTCTTCTAACGATAATTCTCTATTTTTCTTTATCAAAAACCTATATGCAGGTCTAAGACGTACTCTCGCACCATTTTTTGCATAATAGTCCCCTTTCCTTTGCTTCTGCGGTTCAATCAAATAGACCAATTTCACCTCATTAACCTTTATTTTCGAAAAACCAGAAAATTTTTTTGAGACAACCTCTAATGCAGAATCAAACGATAAAATCCTTTTTAATTCTTTTTTTTGTTTAATTCGTATTCGTTCATCATGACTATAAAGCCCAATCTTTCCTTTTTCCCAAATATAAGCTCTACAATAATTATTCGTTCTAATAGTCTTCGGCGTATAATTAATTACTTTATACTTGGATGTATAAATATCTAATGGTATGCCATTATATTTCAACTCGTAAAGCAAACTGAGTACATTATTATTTTTTACTCTTGACAAATGCACCTTATATAAATGTGGTCTAATATCATAATCGTCATACAGCTTTGCGTCCAAAGATATCACCCTAGCATTTATCTTTTGTAACTCTTCTTTCCCTCCTATCATTGCATAAGCTTTTTTTAAATCTATATTCTTTTCATCAAGAACTTCATACGGAGCATCTATCCCGGAAGCACCTGACCAAAATTTTGCGTCACTACACCAATCTATATATCCGCTTTTATCTACAAATAAAGTTTTGTTTTCGTACTCTAGCTGTGATCCTTCATCTCCTTTTAACTCACTATTCACTTGTTTCCAATTATTCAATACCGGAGACTCAAAACACTCCGTTTTAATTTTCTCATAATCAGTTTTACTTTCACCATAGACACATTTTAAATCATATACTCTGTTTACCTCTGAAAGGTCTAAACCATTTTCTAAGACAATATTTTTACACATCAAGTTATCCATTTTAGAATCTTTTATATCTTTTATTCTCACGTACTTCAACTTGACCTCATCAATTAATCCGTTTTCTCCATATTCCTTCATATTGTTTACTACACATTTAGGAGCCTTCCTACATGATCCTAGCAAGAATATCGCTCCAATTATTAAAATCAAGAAAAGATGCTTTTTCATATTTGCTCCTTAATAAATAATTCTTCCACTCGGAGAATTAGTTGCATTGCCATAATTTGCTCCTTCAAATGTAGCAAAGCAATATACTTTTTTCCCTTTTCTAAATCCTCCAGCTGAAATTTGCCCTGGATTTGCCATTATCGAGCAATTCTTATCACCTATACAAAGAATAACTTTCGCTCCACAAGTTAACGAATCCACCGTCATAGAGATTGTATTTGAAGTGCAAACCACATATGCCCCGCTTTCTTCTTTATACTCTGACGATGGCGCTCCCTTAACATAACGCAAACTCCATCTCTTTGTTGCCGCTTCTGTATGGCATATCCCCCCAAGAACTACGCATAATACAAAAGCAATTAGTTGCACTTTACGCATATTTACTCCTTTCCAGCATCTTTTCTTGATTTATTCATACCTAAAAAAACAAATTAATTCCCCTTTAGTATCTCCCCATCAACAGAAACCATTCTTCTATAAATTAAGATTGTCATAAATACATTAAATACTAATAAAAGTAAAACAGATAACCATATCGGAAAAAGCTGGGCTCTATAATATTTTTGACAGTGAAGTATCAAAATAGAATGACTTACTGGAAACAGCCACATCCATTTCACCTTTGCAGCAGCTGCCGCTACACCAACAGCCAAAAGTATCACCAGTCCTATGGTCGTCAGATTCTTTTTTCCATATAATGTTCCCAGCACCAAAACATTCATCGTAAAGATAAAATACAAAAGCATCAAAAGGTACGTAAACATAAAAGCTTTCAACGGCGGCATTTGATTGTACAGATTTAACGGTAAAAGATTCTCTATCGCAGTATTCCCTGAATACTGCGTTGTAACTAAACTCCATCCATCTTCTATATAACTAAGATATGCTGTTTGTACCCATGTACTGAAAAAAACAAACAACCAAAATGTGACAACCGCCAGATACATAAATACCAGCTGCGCCTTGCACCAGCTTTTCATACCTACTCTAGACACAATATTGTAAAAATCATTATCTATACGCGGCAATCCCGATAATACTGTTAAGAGAATAACTGAAATCAACAATACAGAAACTCCAGAATTTGCAACTGCAATCGATGATTCTGCCCAATTTAAAACAGTATGATATTTATTCGCCATATATATCAGCGGAAGCACAACCGCCTTTCTAACAAAGACTACAAATATCAAAACCGCAACATTTCTAGTGTTTAACAGCCAACTTAAGTATTCCTGTTTTGCTAGTATCCAAACTTCACGCTTCATATTTTTTCTGCCCGCCTTCTCATCACATATTCTGCAACCCAATACATAGCTATATCTAAAGCCAAATATAAAAACACATTAGTAATCTTTTGATCTACCATGTACTCAATCAAAAATGGAAATATAACCGCGAGATATTTATCCATCGTTAACACCGCAAATATATACGCCAGTAATATTACAAATACTATTGTTGCTAACACTCTTGGCACTGTCTTACATGTATAAAGCAATGAATTTAAAATCAAATCATCTTCTGATTGAATTTGAATATTGGGGTACATTGGAAATATAAGCATTGAGACCACTGCATATATTAGAACACTAATGAAGATAATCAAAAGCGCGGTAACTATAAACTCCATAATAATCCGTCTAAAATACTTTGCTTCCGAAATTCTCAAAATCACATACCTATATGTTCCACTCTTTAATTCTTCAGCAAATACTCTAACGCATAATACGGTGAATAGAATCGGCATCGTAAATACAAACCACTCGCCCCAGAAATTTGAAAAAAGCGTATCCCATCCTATGTACTGAATCCTATCCCTATGCGACACCAATACATCTATCATTGTAATAAGATGATTGTTAACCTTATCAACCGGATTCACAAAATACGTAATACATACACATGCCGAGAGTATCAAAATATATTTAAACTCGTATCGGTTTCTGTATTCTTTGTAAAACTGTTTCATAGTTCCCCCTTTATTTTATTTTTCTAGGTTTTAATCCATTTCTCCCTATATCATCTATCTCTTCTCCTGTCTGCATATCCACTAATATATTAAAATAGCCATTTAATTCATCTGCATCCTTATCATTTGTACGAACCATCATGTTATAAGCCGGTATTATTGTCACTTTATCTCCCTTTTCTATTTCCATATGCTCTTCGTTTCTCTCCGGTATTATGCAGTATACGAGTTTTATCTCATCTATTTTTACCAAATTAAACCCAGACAATTTTTTTGATACTTTATCCAATGCTGACTGTAGTGATAATACTTTAGATATACGTTTTTTATTTGTAAGAGTAAGCATCGATTCTGATGTATATCCAACAAGTTTATTTCCTTCCTTATAATCCAGATCAACCGACATCCCCGTCTTAAACACTTCTCTATCTCTCATCTTCGCACTAATATAATTACTCATAAACGTAATGCCTTTATACGAAAATGACCCTTCTACAGATAATGTTTGATTATCGTCCTTAAATTCTATATACAATGGCTTAAATTCAAATTCTCTAGAAACCAAATCGGCTCTATATTCCTTCTTAGAATCTGACACCACGTCAGAAAGACTAATTTCCATTCCATCTCTTACTACCGTCTCACTCTTCACATTTTCATCACGCATCAAATAATATTTTTCAGGGTCAGCATTTAACGACGAAAACTTTTCAATATCATTAAAATATGAGAAGAACCCATTATTCGTTCCCGAAACATATGTATTCCCATACCAGTTTCTACCTTTTACATTTAGAGAATCCCACTTTTCTACTTTGACTATATTTTCTAACCCAAAAGAGTTCCATAATTCCTTTCTTCTCTTTAAATAATCATCTTTATAAATACCTTTCATTTCATATATACTGCTAATTTCAGCGATATCTATATAATCCGGCAATTGCAAATTCTCATATCTTTTTTTATAAGAATCTAACTCTATATTCCTTAGTTCTTCGACCTCTACATACTCATTTTCCACTTTTTTCATTTGGCTGTTCTCACCATAATTTTTAATATGATTTTTTACAGCCTCGGGTGCTTTCTTACATGATTTTGCAGAGATACATATTAGAAATGCTACTATCAGGAGTCTTTTTTTCATAAATTCCTCCAAATATAATAATCAACTCCGTACTATAACTAATATGGCTTATAACTTTGTGCGTCAAAATTAGACATTATCTCCCCCGTTTGCATATCTACACAAATATAAAAGTACATATTTTGAAGTACGTCGTTTTTCTCATTATTTCGAATTAAAAAGCGATATACAGGCCTGAGTTCAACCCTGTTCCCTTTTTTTGCATAAAAAGTCTTTCCATCTTTCTTATAATGCGGAATAACTAAATAAACAGGTTTTAATTCTTCAACCTTGATTTTTGAAAACCCTGAGTATGTATCCGAAACAATTCTTATTGCTGACTCAACATTTAATACTTTTCCTAAACGTTTTTTCTTATTTATCCTTATCTCCTCGTCAGACGTACACAATCCCAGTTGTCCGTCTTCGTTTATATATACGGTCAAAAAATTAGTAACTCTATCAAAATAAACAGTATGATTCTCACATTTTAAATTCTTACAATACAAGTCTAACGGTACCCCTTCATAGCATTTCTCAAATATAAAGCATCCAACATCATTCTTATCTACTTTATACATAAGCACCCTATGTAACTGCGGAACAAAAGTTTTATTATAAGGAAGGCTATTATATAAATCTGTAATTGTTTTTACATAACGTTGAACTGATACAGGGCCCTGTTTTGTCTTTATTTTTGCCTTATCAATCTCGTCATGATTTTCAAGCATTTTATATGGTTTTTTGAAAACCTTCATTCGAAACATACCATTTTTGAGAAAGATTATATTCATAATAACCAGGTTTATCAAAATAAGCCCGCTTATCTCCATCCTCTATCTCTGCACCATACTCTCCATCCAGTTCACCTTTACAATACTTCCACTCAGCATTATGAAAATCATCAAAGCACTTAAGTATTTCATCTTTTTTATCAAACACCTCTCCACCATATACACCGTTTATCTCATATATTCCTCTTACACTGGATAAATCCAATTCTTTAGGCAACATCAAATTTCTAAATTCGTTTTTCTTAAAGCTGTATTTTCTACTCAAATCTTCAACAGATGAATATTTTTTAATAGATGTATATGCAGAATCGTTTTCACCATACTGTTTCATATTATCAAGAACTCCTTGAGGAGCTTTTCTGCAACCAATTAAACTTACCATTATTAACGTAATCCCTATTAGTCTTGTGTTTTTCATTACTTCCCCTTATTCTTTTAACTATACCTATTTTATTCTCTAGGTTTTAATCCATTTCTCCCTATATCATCTATCTCCTCTCCTGTCTGCATATCCACTAATATATTAAAATAACCATTTAATTCATCCGCATCCTTATCATTTGTACGAATCTTAAAATCATACATCGGTCTACATTTAACTTTCTCACCATGAAAGCTTCCCTTCTTATTCTCATTTACTAATTGTGTCAAATATACCGGTTTTATTTCATCAATAGTCAACGATTTAAACCCAGATAATTTCTCTGACACTATATCTACTGCACACCGCAACGAAATCAGCTTATTAATCGGAGTTGTTTTCTTTACCGTAAACACCGGTTGTAAGATAAGAGAAAAAACTCCATTATTTTTATTATCAATCGCTATACTCATACTACTACAAAATTGTCCAGATATTCTTTCATCATTTATCTCAGTATCAAATATATCTATTCCTTTATAAGAAAATGATCCATTGATATGTGTTACGTCATTTTGTCTATCAACCCAAAAATATTCGGGATCAAACTTCAACTCTTGGGGATATAAGTCTCTAAAGGGTTTCAACTGCCTATATACATTATCTAGTTCTCCCTTATTTACACTATTTTCATTTCTCTTCAGATACTGAATATTCGCATTTTCAGTACTCATATTGTCTCTACTCAAATCTTTAACATAGGAGAACATACCATAATCAGATACCCCAACATAGTACCCGTCCTCAACCTCATCAAATTTGCCGAGCCCATTTTTCTGCTTTGACCATTTTATATTCTTAGGCAAATTGAACTTTTCCTTTATAATCTGTTTCCTGTTATACAACGAATAATCTAATACTCCCTCGATTTGATATACCCTACTAATCTTATCTAAATTTGACATTTCAGGCAGAATCAGATTATCTCCATAAACGGAAATGCTCTGTAGTTTTTCTTTTCTAAGTTCCTCTAAACCAACATATCGTAGCTTTGCATTACTTAAACCTTTGTTTGTCTTATAAGACTCCATCCCCACCTTAACTTTTACAGGCGCCTTTTGACATCCTGACAATAATAACATTCCACATAAAACCCAAACCCCTTTTTTTACCTTCATTTTTAACCTCCAAATAAAAACAAAAGAGCATCATAATCAAAATCAATAAATCACTCTACCAGATGGATAATTCGTAGCATTACCATATCTACAGTTATAATAAGAGGCTTCACACCAAAAACGCTCACCATGAACTTTGTTAATAACATGTGTTCTACCTGGTTTTGATAGAATCTTCGGTTGTTCTCCCTTCATTTCCAGACTAACAACTGCTCCATTACAAACGGAATCACATGTCATATAAACACTTCGATCCGAATAAGTAATCCACTTCAGATCCTGCACAACATTTTCAGAAGATGGCGCCCCTTTTATGTATCGTAAACGCCATCCCACAGACGCTGCCGATGGCATACAATATATGCCTACCACCATGCATAATAATGCAAAACTCAGTGATACCATTCTGAATTTACGCATATCTCCTCTTTTCTAGATGCTCTTTTGTCTTTTTCTATACGCAAAACCCTTTCTAAACAGTTTTAACTATATTTCATATTACTCATATCTTTTAGTATTCACTTCATCTTATTAACGATATATTACGATTTTCTAAATTCTTTATAAAGATTATAATTCCCCTCTATACGTTGTCGCAATAATCAAATCTCACAAAGAAGTTGTCCGAAAACTGTGCGAAACTCACAAAAAAGAAGCTACGAAAGACACACTTTCGCAGCTTCTAAAAAACCCACACTTTGATTTTATTTTTATTCAGCAGCCTCTACCTGAGAACCCGCTATATATCCAGATTTCTTTGTTTTCCTTTTTTCCTCTAACTTACTTACTATTAATGAACAAGCAGAATCACCTGTAATATTAAGTACCGTTCTACCCATGTCAAAGATTCTATCTACACCTGCAACTAAAGCGATTCCTTCAACTGGCAATCCAACCGACTGCAGAACCATGGCGAGCATAACCATTCCCGCACCCGGCACACCAGCGGTTCCTATCGATGCGAGTGTTGCTGTAAGTACGATAGTCACTATCTGTCCGAATGTCAGATGAATTCCAAAGCATGATGCTATAAAGACCGCACATACGCCCTGATATATGGCTGTTCCATCCATATTTATAGTCGCCCCGAGCGGCATAACGAATGAAGTTACTTCTTTCTTTGCACCTAATTTCTCTGAGCATTCCATGTTAAGAGGAAGTGTTCCTACTGATGATGCACTGGAAAAAGCAAATATCATAGCTGGAGCCATCCCTTTAAAGAATTTAAGTGGTGATATTCCACCTAAAGTCTTTACTGTTAAGGAGTAGCAAACCACTGCATGTACCAGATAGCATGTATACGCAGCCAGCAGTACCATCGCAAGTGAGCCGATTATCATAGGACCGTTCTCAGCAACCACAGGACACAATAAGCAGAACACTCCAATAGGCGAAAGCTTTAAGATCATGTCCATACATTTCATAAAGATTTCGTTCCAAGCATTTATCATCTTAACAGCTGGTGCAGCCTTTTCTCCGACAGAAATGATTGCAAAACCTATTATTAATGCCATTACTATAACCTGAAGCATAGATGCATTCGCTAACGGCATAACTGCATTCGATGGAAAGATATTTACTATCGTATCCATAATAGATACTTTATCTGGTGTCTCATACTTCAAATGCGAAGTGGAAAGCACCGGAAACCATCTCTCAAACAGATTTCCAAATACTAATCCGATAGTTGTAGCCACCGCTGTAGTGCACATATAAAATACAACTGCAGAACCACCGATGAATCCGACCTTCTTAATATCTTTCATAGAAATGATGCCGGCTAATAATGAGAACAACACAATAGGAACTACTATAAACTTAAGCAGATTCAAGAATATCGTTCCAAACGGTAAGATATACATCTTTGCAATATCACTATTATTCTGAAGTAACATTCCACATACGATAGCTAAGCACAGCGCTATAAATATCTGCATCGCAAGTGGTATTTTCTTTATATTCATTTTTCCTTCCTCCCATTGAAATCTACATTGATTCCTTTGACAGTAAACAGTATAATTTGCCTATAGCAATATGTAAAAAACATATTTGGTATATCCGTTATGTCAAATTGATATGGAGTATAACTATGAATGTAAATTTCGAATACTATAAAATCTTCTATTATGTCGCAAAATATCTTAATTTCACTCGTGCAGCAGAAGCATTACACAGTAATCAGCCCAATGTAACTCGAGCGATGAACAAGCTTGAAGACGAAACCGGATGCACCCTATTCATCCGCACAAATAAAGGCGTCAGTCTTACTCCGGAAGGAGAGAGACTCTATGCTCATGTCAGCGGTGCTATGAATCAGCTTATGACCGCAGAACACGAAATGGAACAGGCCGAGAGTCTGGAACACGGCAGCATCTCTATAAGCGCGTCTGAAACTGCGCTTGATTTGCTGCTACTTGACGAATTAAAGAAATTTCATCTGGAACACCCAAAGATTCAGTTAAAGATTCTAAACCACTCTACTCCTCAGGCTCTTAGAGCCGTACGTGATGGAATCGTTGATTTCTCAGTGGTAACTACACCTGCAAACTCAGATTCTTCTATTAAGATAACTCCTCTTCTAAGTTTTCAGGAAATACTTACTGGAGGAAGTACTTTTTCCGAAATAGCAAATAAGCCATTGCATCTTTCCGATATAAAGGCTCATCCCTTTATCTGTCTCGGTAAAGACACAATGACTTATGAATTCTATCGTAAACTGTTTTTAAAAGAAAAACTAGATTTTGAACCTGATACAGAGGTATCTACTGCTGATCAGCTACTCCCTATGGTAAAGAGCGAAATAGGATTAGCATTTATTCCTGAACCTATTGCTAATCGTTCTATTCAAACAAAGGAAATCGTAAAGATGAACCTCATCGACGAAATCCCTGAAAGGAAGGTTTGTTTGGCGCATGATCCAAATCGTCCTATTTCAGCAGCTGCATTTAAACTTAAAGAGCAAATACTTAATCATTCATTTTCAAAATAAGCAAACCCAACTGCTCCAGGACCTGCATATGTTCCAATAACAGGTCCTGCCTGCACATATGGTAGTTCTTCCTGATACTCTTCATACAGTGATTTACTGTCTTCGATGTATTTCTTTAACATAGTATCATCTAAGCCAGTGTATACGAGACAAAACGGACAGCTGAAATCTATACCCTTAGATTCTCTAACGAACTGCATCAATTTATTCTGCGCATTCTTCGATCCCTTTGCTTTGCCGATAACTTTTACAATTCCTTCGTCTATCTTTATAACCGGCTTAATAGAAAGAGCTCCACCTATAGCAGCAGCTGCTGCCGAAATACGACCGCCCTTCTTAAGATATTCCAATGTATCAAACATAGCTATCGTCTTAATACGTTCTCTATCCCAGAGTAATTTCTTTACGATATCCTCTCTGGAATAACCTTCCGCTCTATATATGCATGCCATCTTTACCAGAATATTCACACCGACACTGGCCTGCTTGCTATCTACTATACTGATGTTATCTTCATAATCTTCTGCAGCTATCATCGCAGATTGCATCGTTCCAGACAAATTCGAAGATATAGATATATATATAGCCTCATCACCGGCTTCTGTTATTTCCTCAAACACATCCGCATAAACAGCTGGTGAAATCTGACTGGTCTTTGGAAACTCATCTGTTTCTATCAGCTTATTGTAAAAAGCCTCGTTCGAAAGCGTTTCACCTGCCTTATATTCTTCATTACCAAATCTAACTGTAAGCGGTAAAACCCTTACATTTAGCTCCTTTGCAGCTTCTGCTGTAATCTCACTTCCAGAATCTGTAATAATAACTAATGCCATAATAAAATCTCCTCATTTCCAAAAGCAATGAAGAGATTTTAGACCTAATAGATAGCAATGTAAATATAGATTTTCCACAAAAGAGCCTATTTTAGCCTCTGGTGGTTTGTTAGAATTTACAGAGTTTCCAAAACTTTCTTTGCTCTCTCGTCACCATGTTTTGCTGCGTAAGTCGCCCATTTTTTCGCCTTAGCGAGATTCTTCTCACATTCGTATTTTCCCGTCTGATATCCTTCTGCCAGTAATCCTGCTGCCTCGATATCTCCTAACGCCGCCTTATCAATCAAATCAAATTTATTCATAGTAATAAAAAACCTTTCCGTGTTAATAGTTTAGTATTATACACGAAAAGGCTTTATTTCACTATATTATAGTATTCTAATATTTCCAAAAGAGGATGATGCCTTAATTTCAATCACTGGTGCATCCGGATCATCTGGATTAATATGCTGATTCGTTACAACGCCGAGTGCAGTACTTGGAGTAGAACGAACTACCCAATCCCCCGGAATATAGAGATTAACCGCACCAAATGCATTATCTACCCTAACTTCACAAATTCCATTTGGAAGAATAGCTTTTTGAAAATAAAGATTAATAGCACCAAATGCGTTATCAACCATAACACTATAGATTTCCTCATTGTTAAAGTATTTAGTGCTGGTTCCAAAAGCATTATCTATACTGTAATTTCCCTGTACGAAAGACTCTTCCTTTACCCTCGCATGCTCTTTATCTGTATAAACATGTATGTCCTTTACATACTCCTCATATTTATATTTCTTCTTGAACACGCTTTTAAAGATTTTCTCCAAACCTATGCTTAACAATAATGCTGCAATCAAAAGTGTCCATGGTGTAATCGCTGTAATTCCTAACTCCTTATCATACAGGCATCCCAAAAAAGCGAGTGACATTATCGCTTCAAAGAAACTTCCATGTCGTATTCCTTCTATTAATCCATATACAAAGAATACTGTAAGCGCAATAGTAAATAGCGAAATATGTGGAATCTCCATCAGCTTGCTAGCCACCAGATATACTGCTAATAATACAAACAACAGTCCCCAAAATATATTCCTAGTTTTCTGTTTCATAATTTATAACCTTCTTTCTTTCATCTTCTCCATAAACATCTTGAAATATGCTCGTGATACAAAAGTCGTTTTTGTCATTCCCACGAATTCGACTTCACTCGCACCAGTAATATTTCTAGATACCGCTTGGACATAATTCAAATTTAAAATAGTCGATTTAGAGACACGCATAAACGAATATGGCATAAATTTCTCTAAATCTCGAAGTGTCGAATTGCATTCATAAATACAGTCTTTCGTATGAGCAGCTATCTTCGTTCCATTCGTTTCAAAGAAATATATTTTTTTAATAGGAAGGAAATAATTCTTCCCACCTTGAAAGAGCTCAATAATTTGCGAAACACTTTGCTCTTCTGATAACTTTCTTTGTAAAGCGATAGCCTCATCGTTGAGTTCCCGACATCTTATGATTACGCAATCTTCTTCGATATCTTTGTCTATATCGAGTATGATCTTCAAAGCAACCCCCGTTCTAGAATCGGTTTTTGTATAATCCTACTTTATTGGTTTTCAAATACGAAGTAAATAGCAAAAAGGTAAGTGGTAAATTTTTAACGCTAAGTGGTTATTTTTTCGTGGCGTAAATAGTATAATGTGTTCGTAATTTCGAAAGGAGGCATTTATGGTACGCCACGTAATACTATGGCAGCTCAAAGACGAGTTGTCTGAAACAGAAAAAGCAGAAATCAAAGCCGGCATCAAATCTGGTCTCGAAGGTTTAAAAGGTCAGGTTCCAGGTCTGGAAGAAATCAAGGTTTACACAGACGGTCTGGCTTCTTCTAATGCCGATGTAATGTTGGATTCATATCTCGCAGACGAGAACGCGCTCAAAGGTTATGCCGTTCATCCAGCACATGTCGAAGTAGCAAATACCAAAGTACGTCCTTACACTAAGTCCAGAACTTGTTTAGATTTTGAAGTTTAATACAAAAGTGCCCCTCTCTATTTTAGAGAGGGGTAGTAAGGAAAGAGGTATGAAAAGAAATCATCTTATAAGCGTTTAACAGCGTCCATAGCCAGTTCTGAACGTTCGCACTCTTCAGCGCTCATCGTTATCTGCCAGCAGAGAGGACTGCCCTTCATATATTTCGCCGCATACGAAAGTCCATTTGTTCTATCATCCAAAAACGGCTTATCAATCTGATTAGGATCTCCAAGTATTATTATCTTTGTATCCCTTCCAGCTCGAGTTATAATTCCTTTTACCTGATTAGGTGTCATATTCTGTGCTTCATCAATAATCAGATATGTCTTTGCAATCGAACGTCCACGTATGAAATTCATCGCTTCCGTCTGGATAATTCCTCTGTCAAAGATTTCCATAATCTTATCATTCAACATATCTTCATCGTTATATCTCTCATTATCATCTGAATCTAGAATCTGTTCCAGATTGTCGATAACCGGTCTCATCAGAGGCGCTATCTTCTCCTGCTCACCTCCTGGCAAATATCCTATATCATCATCGAACTGCGCATTCGGTCTGCAGACGATAATCCTGCGATACTCACCGGATGGATTATTATAAAGCTTCTCCATACCTACGACGAGTGAGTAAAAAGTCTTTGCAGTTCCAGCCTGTCCCTTTACTATAACGAGTGGTGCTTCTTTCGCGCTGGCCATCAAAGCTTCCTGCATGAAGTACTGTCCCACATTTCTAGGCGAGAATCCGTATGGATGCACCTTCCTATATTCCAAAGGAACTGCCTGTCCATGCGAAACTCTTCCTAATAAAGTATTATCTGTGTTTTGATCTGGACGCAGAACCAGAAATTCATTCTCAAAGAAATGTACTTTCTGCTTCTTTCCTTTCTCATCACACTTATATAGTTGATCTAACTCAACGCCCCCTGCTTTGAAATCAGCAACTTCACTTTCCTGAATATAGACTTCATTTCTACCTGTATAGTTTTTGTCCTCATCAGTAATCTGCTCTGTAGTAAAGTCCTCTGCTTTTATTCCGATAATCTGTGCTTTTAATCTAAGCACCAAATCCTTCGTTACTAATATATATGTTCCCTTCGGTTTGGCATCCTGAAGTCCTTTACAAACCTTTAGGATTCTGTTATCCGATTTGTCATCCGGCAAATCAACTGGCAGCTTGACATCCACACAGTTTTTTTCTATTCTAAGCGATCCGCCTCCCGGTAATTTAACACCTTCTAACAGGTTTCCCTTTACTCTGTAATTCTCTAGAATTCTAATAGATTCTCTTGCATTTGCCCCCTTTTCTCCATCAGCTTTCTTTAAACCATCGAGTTCCTCAAGTACGACTAGTGGCAACACCAAATTATTGTCTTCAAAACACTCCAAAGCATACGGCGCCTGAATCAATACATTGGTGTCGATGATATAAGTTTTCTTCATAGAGATCCCCCTTCTAGTTAGATTATGTAGTTATTATACTCATAACAGATGTCAAGATATAGTGTTTTTAGAAGATTTTATATTTTCTTTAAAATTATCTTTCTTTTCTCGTGTAGACTAGAATCTCCGTTTAAAAAAACACAAAAAGTACACTCTCAATTCCCTCGTTTGCCTTTAATAGATGTACATAAAGTGATACAATTTATTCGACGACTTTTGTTAAAACTCAAACGAATGAGGGGGATTTTTATAATGTCTAATAAGCCTATCGTAATCGCTGTAGCTGGCAAAGGCGGTGTTGGAAAGACATCACTCGCATCAGTTATGGTGAAATTACTAGTTTCTGCACATCCAGATAAGCGAATTCTCGCTATCGATGCCGACCCAGCAGTCGGACTATCTACGGCTCTAGGAGTTGAGCCAGAACTCACACTTGATGATATTAGAAGAGAAGCTGTAGATGCAGCTGAGAATGGCGATACGAAAGCCACTGTCGAAGTACTCGGCGAGGCTAGATATCGTATCTTTGATGCCATGGTTGAAATGGATGGTTTTTCATTCATCGCCATCGGAC
This sequence comes from Lachnospiraceae bacterium, assembly GCA_045579705.1. GTDB lineage: Bacteria > Bacillota > Clostridia > Lachnospirales > Lachnospiraceae > Lachnocurva. The sequence goes on along the minus strand of JAZNMP010000019.1, from coordinate 68,126 downwards.
GCCCGGAAGCAGCTGGATGCTACTGCAAGATTAATACATATCTAAAGGAAGTAATCTCTTCCATTTCTGACAATTTCGACTACATCGTAATCGATGGAGAAGCAGGTATCGAGCAGATTAACAGACGTGTTATGGAAAAAGTAACCCATCTGATTCTCATCACCGACTCTTCAAAGAAAGGTTGCGATGTTATCAAAACTATCAAAAAAGTTGCGGATGATCTCGTTATGTACGATCGCATCGGCGCAGTCGTAAACCGTGTTCCAGATGAATCAGTTCTTAAGTATATGGACCTCGGCGATATTCCATTACTCGGTTGGATTCCAGCAGATGCAAATCTCACAGAGCGCGATTTAAAAGGCGAATCCGTATTCTTCATACCAGACGAAGCGCCTATCGTTTCTGGTCTAAAACACGCACTCAAAGAGATGGATATTCTCTAATTTATAAATTTTCAAAGAGGGGAAAATTATGAAGGACTTAAAGCACATGTACTACTTTGAGAACCTACTCTCTGATGCAAACAATGAACTAGTCCGCCAGGCTCAAGCAGACGGCCGTATTTGTGTGGGCAGCGTTTGTTATCAGATACCTGAGGTTCTCATGAATCTAGGTAATGCTTTCACAGTCAGACTGAGAGCACCTAGAACAGGTTCCATGGAAATGGGAACCTACTATCTAACCAGTTTTCTATGCGAGTACTCCCGCGCTCTGCTCGAGAGAGCTATCGAAGGAGGCTATCAGTTCCTCGACTGCCTCATGGCTCCTGATGGATGCACGATGATAAATCGTTGTGTAGAAAACATGGAACTACTTCAGATGAATGAGAAGAAACATTTCTTCTATAAGTATCTGGAAGTTCCTATGAAAGCCGACGAGAACGGCTTAATTCTCTACATCAAACAATGTCGCGAGAAGATTTTAGATCCTCTACACGAGAATTTCGGAATCGACACGTCTGATAAAGCACTTCGCGAATCCGTAGAAGCGCATAATCGAATCTGCCGTATCATCACCGAACTCGGAAACTTCCGAAAGGAAGAGAGACCACGTATCACAGGATATGAATTCCACATCATCACGATGTGTACTTACGTATGTCCTCAGGATCTGCTCCTCGAGAAACTCGAAGAGACTCTCGAAGAAGTAAAACATCGTGTTCCTGACGAAAAATGGCCATATCGTGCTCGTGTCGCAGTCGTAGGTTCCGAAATCGACGACATCGATATGATTAAACTGATTGAAGAATCCGGCGCCTATGTATGTGCCGACAGATTCTGTTTCGGCTCACTTCCTGGCCGTGAAGAGATTCGCCTAAACGATGACGAAGATGTTCTGACACAGATTTGCCGTCATTATATGATGTCTTGTATGTGTCCGCGCCACATGGATACACCTAAGATGAATCGTCGTCGTGAATATGTCGATGAAATCGCACGTGAATACCATGCAGACGGTATCATCTACGAACAGATGAAGTTCTGTGACCCTTGGGCTTACGAACGTATGGTAGGTTCACATGTACTCCGTGATGAATACGGTTACCCAGTTCTTACTATCGACCGCCCTTACGCTGTCGGTACCTCCGGGCAGATTAGAACTCGAGTTCAAGCTTTCGTAGAAAGCATCGAAATCAAGAAGATTCAGGGAGGTATCAAATAATGGGAAAAGCAGTCGGAAGTTCTAAACTCGGCGAACTCTATCGCGGAGATAAAAAAGTATTTCGCCATCGTGAATGGCGTGGACTCAAAGACACCTGGTACGATTACACCAGATGGCTTGGCATCATCGGTATGCTCGGTAAATTCATGCTCCATCCAAAGAACGTAAAGGGATTCTTCCGTTACAGATGGATGCTAAACTACCTCGCAGTTCCTATGATGATTGACAAACATTCCATGGGCTTACGTGGCACTCAGCTTCGTATCTGTAGAGAAGAATACGACCTCGTCGCTAGTGATGTAGCTAAACTACTCACAAAGATTTTTTCCATGGATAGAAACCTCGGTGCTTCACCAGAGAAATCTAAGCACGTCGTTCTAATGGACGAAAATGAAATGACAAATATCATGTGCGGCTTTCCTAACCTCGAAGGACTAAGTTGGGAAACTGCGTCTTGCTATGTATGTGTTCTCCTTCAGGGAGATGCGATGACTCACTACCTCGATGTCGTTCAGGAATGCGGTATGCCTGGTGACGTTTGTCCTATGCCTGCCTCGGAAGCCGGCATCTGTATCGATGGTGATATGCCAGTCTTCGGAAAATGTGCTGTTCAGTGTAACACTACATGCGACGGTTCTCTAATGGGAAATGGTGTCATATCTCGAGCTCTGATCAGAAACGGAATTCCAGTTCACCAGCTGGCTACACCTCTTCGACATACAGAGCCAGGTGTTCAGGAATATGCTGCACAGGAAGTCAGAAATGCTATCAAATTCATCGAAGAACAAACCGGTGAGAAATTCGATTGGGATTATTACTTTGAATGCGCAAAACGTATCAATATCGGTGCCAGAGAATGTTCCGAATGGCTTGAGCTCACAAAGACCGATTATCCTCAGGTTATCGGAAACAATATCCTGCTCTACCGCGAGACAGAGTATATGGCTATCGCCGGAAAAGTTCCTGCCTTTGCAGAACTCGATGTAAAGATTACAAAATGGGCTACTGAAGCTTATACGAAAAAGACTATGCTCGCCAAAGAATACCGCCATCGTGCAATCATCTGGGGTGTTCAGTCACAGTTCTATACTGACTTCGTAGCATGGCTTTTAAACTGTTGGGGAATCCTCCCTATGTTCGACATGCTGACCATGGTATCTCTCGAACCTATTTCTGAGGACGACAAAGAGCAGGCTTACTACGACATGGCTCACCAATACGAAAACATGATCATGCGTAACCGTACTCACGGCGGATACGAAGTTCTCCTCGATGCACTCTGGAGATACTGCGAAGAATTCCGCGCTGACATGGTTATCCTCTGGGAACACATCGCATGCAAAGCGCTCGATGGAATGCACGGTATGTTTGAACAGCAGGCTAGAGAACACGGAATCAAACTCGTCTGGGTTAACCACGACCTCTACGATCCTCGTGTAATTCCTAGAAAGAATCTCCGTCAGGACGTAAACCGCTACATGCGCTCAGTCCTACGTGAAGAACCTCTCGACCCTAGTCTCGAAGATTATGATGATACATGTCTCTGGTAGAAGAAAACTTCCAGAGAATCGATAGTCTGCCTATAAATAGAAAGGGAGTTAAACATGAAATATTTCGGTGGATGTGACTCAGGTAGTACATATACTAAATGTGTAATTATAGATGAAAATGGAAAGATGGTTAGTGATGTGACTCTCAGAAGTCGTATCAACTCTGTTCTTTCTGCTCAGGACGCTCTGGATCAGGCTGTTGCAAAAGTTCCTGACTTAAAGAGTGCTGAGGATTTAACTTATCTCGTTGGTACAGGTTATGGACGAAACAAAGTTCCTTTTGCTGACGAGAATATCTCCGAGATCAGCTGCCACGCTATGGGCGTTCACGTAGCAGATCCAAATGTAAAAGCCATCATCGATATCGGAGGTCAGGACGTAAAGGGAATCGCTGTCGATACTGACGGTACAGTTTTGAACTTTGCCATGAACGATAAATGCGCTGCTGGTACAGGACGTTTCTTTGAAGCTATGGCTCGAGCCTTTGAGATGAGTCTCGAAGACTTCTCAAAGCTTTCTCTAAAAGCAAAGAACGTCATCCCTATCACAGCTCAGTGCACCGTTTTTGCAGAATCAGAAGTCATCTCTCTCGTAGGTGAGGGAAAGCCTATGGATGAAATCGCAGCCGGAATTGAACTTTCTGTAGCAAAGAGATGTTTCGTAATGTCAAAGAAAGCCGGAGCCGTAGACCAGATTACACTAACCGGTGGATGCGCAAAGAACGACGGTCTTAAAGCCGCTATCGAAAATGTTCTTAAGCTCAAAGTTATCGACCTGCCTATCGACCCACAGCTTATGGGTGCTTTAGGTGCTGCTGAATTTGCTCGTCAAAAAGGAGGCGCAAACTAATGGGAACTCTATTACATGTTCTGCTCGTAATAGCGATCATCTTTGTCGTTTTGTTCGTTCTATCTCTGATAGTTTATTTCTTCAATCTCGACATGAAACTCACATCTGCTTTGCAGCCACTGCTCGCAAAGCACTATGATAAGATTAAGCGAGACAGAAAGATTTAAACGACAGGTTACACGATGAAACTTTACGATGAAGCTATAAATACTTTATTAGAAAAAATAAGAGACTTATCCACAGTATGCCTGGATTATACCAACTCAAAGTGGGAAGATGTCGGAGATCAGAACCTGATCCTGCGCCACGATATGGCTTATGAATTGGGTGGTGGTTCACTCGACGCCATCAGTTGCATGGGTGTAACCAGCGACTCTACTCTCGTTCCAAATGACGAAGTTCTGCTGATTGGACCAGACCTGGATGAGATCAAAGAGGATACTTCCTATGCTAGAATCGCTCTAGTACGTATCCCAGAAGATGGACTCGGAACAGGAAATGCTCTCTACAACGCAGTTCGAAAGATTGAATACGTACGTTACCATGTAAATCCTAAAGGATATATGACACGAATCTCTGCCTCAAACGGCAGGGAGCCTGTCCGAGTTTCATCCGAAGCTCTAAACGAGGGTTTATCCTTTAAACACATCGGTCGAGTATTTCTCGACAAATATCACGAGAACAAACATATCGAAGCTGTAAAACTAATCTTTATAACGGACCCATCTTTCGACTACAAGGCTCTACGTACAGACGCCTCCATGCTCGAAGGAATCACTGAAACCATCGACCACATCTTTAAAAATGTAGTCATGGACTGCAACGCCTGCAATCTCAAACCTATCTGCGACGAAGTAGAAGGTCTCAAAGAGTTGCATTTTAGCGCTGCTACGAAATAAAACTAATAAAACCTCTGCCGTATCGGCGCCTTTTATTAGGCAGGCCTTTGGCAGAGGTTTATTTTTTTTACTAATTCTTATACTTCAACGATACATTTCCTGTATCCGTAATATCCAAAGTGAGTTTTCTCTTTATATTCTTCTTTATATATTCGCGTTTCTCACTATCGGACATACGTATTCGAGTTCTGTTTAGAACCTCGTTCATGATTTCATTTAGATTCAAATCGAGCTCGTTCTCAAAAGTTCTCTTTAACTCTATATTCAGCGCCGCGTCTCGAATCTCCTTTCCACCTTCCACATAGAAACTATCGATATAGCAGTAGAAGATTCCATTAGAAATTAATTTTTCCTTTAGGGCGCCGCTGCATTTAGTATGCTCGACCATAATCAGGAAATTCGCCTCTGGCAATTCCTCCAGCAATCCCCAGTAATCCGAATCACTGGAAACCAGTACAAATGAATCCACCTGGTTTTCATAGTATTCACGACAAGTTCTAGCCGCAACTTTAATATCAGCAAGCGATTTATTATCCTTTAATCGCTCTATCATGATATACTCGACCGGAATCTCGATATACGACTGCAACAGCTGCCATGCCGATGCTGCATGAATATCATCAAAGAGGATAACCTTCTCTATCTTCTCCAGTTTCTCCGAATCCAGATTTCGAATCGCCGCACACAGATCGTACGGATCCGAATTCTCACAATCTACTACAAACACACATTTATTACTCTTCTCTATAAACGAGTAGATATTCTGTTTCGTATAATCACTGACATCAGAAACGAAATTTAACTCTCTAAACTCATCACAATGCTGCTTATACAGAAGCGTTACAAACACTCTATCGTTATATAGGATATTTCCTTCTTCTTCCGGAATCCAGTTTATATATACTTTGTATGGATAACAGTTTATGTTCTCGTAAAAAGTTTTTGCTGCCCTCTTTGTGCCTTGATCAGTCATACCATCCGGCATGATAAAGATATCACTCAGGTATTCCCAACTGAGCCACACCGGAAATATATCTTTACAATTATTTATTCTGTCTTTGATATTTTGATTTAACATATACAGGAAAGGACTAGGTTCTTTGAGATGTGTATAAATATTTATTCCATCTTTGTCCAGCTGATCGAAAGCTTCTGACGGAAGCATCTCCGGCATTCCTATCATACTTCTGCCTTCCTGCTGAATAGCTTTACATACCTTCAGAAAATTATGCTCCATCTGTGTTCGAAGGATACATAGATTTCGAATGATTCGCGCTTTTTTCTGAAGTTCAAGCTGATTAAATATCTGAACGCTTAACCCTTCGCCTTCGCTAATGAAGTATTTCCTGTTTACTCCGATTAGGTACGCGACGCGAGATACTATTTCAAAATGTTCTCTGTTATGTAACTTCTTAACATCTCCGTCGGGCATTATTCCTTCAATTTTGAAGGAAATTGGCGTAGTCAAAATATCCATTTTTACTCCTCCTTTTTCTTTAACTCCCTCTTCCTTTACACGTTCTCCCCAGAACGCTTCAGATTAATAACCGCGAATCTCAAATGAACTACTTTCTTCTAACGGTATCACCTCAGAATCATAGTCCGTTATCGCGATGAATCTGCTATTAAACAAACGATCCAGCAGTCTATCGATCTGACTCTCCGCCCCTTGCACTTCCATCAAAACCGATCCGTCATATTCATTCATAACCCAGCCTGCCAAGCCCAACTCCATCGCCATCATCTGGGTTCTATATCTAAATCCGACACCCTGCACTCGACCACTAAATCTAAATCGTTTCCTAATCATCTAACCCCTCTATTTCTCTTTAAAAATACTAGCATTTGCCTGTTTTCTGATGATTTCCAAACGTTCCTGAACTTTTTTCAGATTATCTTTCATAAAATAATCACCCTGCATCAATCTCTGGTACAGGAGGATCTCCGCTCTAGAATAGAATATATATGCAGTCTCAATATCGACAGGTGTTCCTACACCTTCATAACTACAATCACCTACTCTGACAAAGATATCTGCTCCGACATCGTCAACTTCATCCTCTGTCATAGTCTCCATACATCTCATATAAATATTGTAGGCTTCAACTGTATCCTGATCTACGAAGTAACCATATCTATAGAAATCAGCCACCTTATAAAGTGAGCGAATCGAACCTATCAAAGCCCCCTTTACAAAGAACTTAAAAGCTCGCTCATAGTCTACATCCACGTAACGACCGTAATAATAACAATATCCCAGGTTCTCTGCTGCCTGAATATTTCCAGCTTCATAGGACATCTCATACAGCTCGAAAGCTTTCTCATAACTCTGTTCGCCAAAACGTCCTACATAATACATCGCACCGAGATTACACATCGCATCGCTGTTTCCGTCTTCGATTTCACTCTCATAAACAGAAACCACAAACTTTGCAACATCCGGATGCATCTCAACAGTCTCATCAGCGTCCTGCAAATCCTCTGCCAGTTCCATGAGGTCACATTCATCGTAGTGTTCTAAGACCTCGATAGCAAAAGCCAGGATTTCACTGGTCTCTACATAATCCGGATTATATTCAGTTTTATTAAACAAATCCTCTAGTACCGAAATCAGTACAGCCTTCTCTTCTAATTCACTCATATAAGCCCCCTTTTTCACTAGACTCCGAGTATCTCTTTCACAGTGTCATAATCTGATTTCATAGGAACATACTTCGTGCCTCTCTTCTGGTCTGTCTCATGTCCCTTTCCAGCGATTATCAATACCGTCTTATCATCCATGTCTGCTACAGCTTTGCGAATAGCTTCTGTTCTGTCCAGGACGATCTCTTCAACACAATCATGCATTCTTACATACTTCTCAATCTCCTGACAGATATCCAGGATTTCTTCCTCTCCCGCATCATCCTCTGTCAGATATACTCTATCGCAATACTCACCTGCCAAGTCGCCCATTTCGCGTCTTCTATCGTATGCCTTTCCACCTGGGCATCCAAATACGACATAGAGTTTTCTATCCGGGAATTCTTTCTTCATCGCCTTAAACAAAGTCTCAAAAGAAAGCTTGTTATGTGCATAGTCTACGATAGCAATCTTTCCATCTTTAAATACTTTTTCCATACGTCCACTGACATGCGCTGTCTCGAGTCCAGTTCTAATAGCGCTTACCGAAACACCCAGAGCATAGCTAATAGCCACTGCTGCGAGAGCATTTGCCACATTAAACAATCCCGGAATCTCGATTCTAAAGCTCTCATCGAATTCTGATGTCTTTACTTTAAAATCTATTCCACCATTTGAAGGAACGATGTCGTATGCATATACGTCAGCCTCTTCCCTTTCGGAAAAAGTAACCACGCGCTCTACATGTTTGCCTCTCTTCGCCGCAGCCAACACTTCATCCGCATGATCAGAATCGAGATTAACACATGCTATCCTGCACTGGTCAAAGAGTTTAAGCTTTGAACCAAAGTAATCTGCGAAGTCTTTGTGCTCGTGAGCGCTAATATGATCCTGGCCGATATTCAGGAAACATCCTACTTCAAAACCTACTCCATATGTTCTGTGATACTTAAGCGCCTGGCTAGAAACTTCCATCGTCAGGTAGTTGATATTTGAAGAAACAGCATTATAGAAATGCTCGTGCAAATCAAAAGTTTCTGCTGTAGTCAAATGTGATTTCTCATCGAGAACACCATCATAATTATGAATTCCTGTCAGGTAAGCACTTCTCACGCCTGAGCCCTGTTCCTGCTCATAAGCATCCAGGATAAACTTCATAAAATGAGTCGTAGTTGATTTACCTTTTGTTCCAGTTATTCCAACAGCCTTTAAAAACTTCCATACATCGTCATAATAGAAGTTCGCGATCAAGGCCAATGCCAAACGCATATCATTTACGATGATATGAGGCACGCCTTCGACCTCGTTATATTTTTTCTCTGCTATATAAGCTATAGCCCCTGCCTTCAGGGCATCCTGCAAATAGTTTACTGAGAAATGTAGTCCCTTACATACGAACAAGGTTCCAGGTGTTACCGCCTGTGAGTTGTACGAAATATGGGACACCTCTGTGTTACCGTCTTCTATCTCGGATGAAACTACGATTCCAGCCTCGGAAAGGAGTTTCTCGTAATCTGCTAATGTATGTAGTACTAATTCCATCTTTGTTCCTCTCGTCTATCACATCGAGTATTGTGATATATCTAGTCTCTTATCTTAACTTTATATTTTACCTCACCTTAAAATATATTAAAAGGACTAGACCTCTATTCCTCTTCATCCGGCGCTTTAAAATATCCTTTGTCTACGAGGCGTAGAAATGCGTCTACTACATCAGCAGTCAGCTGAGTTCCTGCTGCATCTCGTATGATAGATACAACCTTCTCAAACGGCATACGCTTTCGATAAGGACGAGTCGAGTACATCGCATCAAATGTATCCGCAACTGCGATAATCTGTGCCACTCGAGGAATCTCGTCTCCTTTGATACCCCGAGGATAACCTTTTCCATCCCATCTTTCATGATGCGCGCCTGCTCCAACCGCAATCTCCGGCATAATACTGATATCCTTAAGTGCGTTATATCCTAAGACAGTATGCTGCTTCATAATCTCATATTCTTCATCAGTGAGCTTGCCCGGTTTATTCAGAACGCTCTCCGGAATACCTATCTTTCCTATATCATGCATCAACGCAATATTGTAGTACTTCCAGACGGTATCTTCATCGTATCCCAGCTCTCGTGCGAGCAGAGAGGTATACACAGCCACTCGACCGGAATGACCGTTTGTGTATTTGTCCTTCATATCGATGGTCTTTGCAAAAGCCTCTACGATTTCACCAATCAAGAGTTTCTGTTCTTCTGCCTTCTTCCTGATTTCATCAGTCTTCTGTTTATACTTTCTATGAATGAGGAGCGCTGCCACATTGATTAGAGACAACAACAGAAAGATGTTAAACCACATATGCTCGTAGACAGCTTTCTGCTTCACTACGTCGAATGAGTATTTCTTTACCTCTTCTCCGTTTGAACTGACTACTTCTACATCAAAACTGTATTTTCCTCCCCTTAGGTTTGTATATACGATAGGCGAAAGATCACTTCTGCTAACTGTACTCTTCTTATCACCAAAACCTCTCAGCGAAACTGTGACTTTAGGATTTATAAGTGAATAAGTATATACTCCCAGGTAAAAAGTAACCCTCTTCGCGTCCGAATCCAGTTTAAATACATTGTTTTTGTTTGGATAAATTTTCTTTCCATCTACATTTATGTACTGAAGTCCTACCTTTATCTTGTCTACATTCTCGAAATCGTTCTCGATATTTACTTTCGAAACACCTGTCGATCCAGCGATATATAAATCTCCGTTCGGCTCGAGACAACTATAGGAGTTAGCTGTAGCTATAACCTGGAGACCGTTTTCTTTGTTATAGAACATCGGGGTCAACTTATGATTCTTCAGCAATTTCCCGGTTTCGATTACATACACACCGTTACTACTGAGAATCCACATCTCACCCTTGCGACTCTCATACATATCAAAGTTGTTTGAGTATGGGAATTTATTCAGCATCTTTACCTTGTAATCCGATGTCAAAATTCCTATCGCATTACTCGTTACTATCCAGGTCAAATCCCGTTTCTCATCATACTTTAGTCGCATGATGATTCCCGAACTCAAGCCCGACTTCTGGTCTATGTGTTCTACCTTATCTCCTCTTAAGACAAAGATTCCTCCACCATCAGTTCCTATAATTCTATCGCCATTCTTCGTTTCACAAACAGTAAGGACCTCCGTATTTGTGATTCCTGACTTGTCGTTATAAATCGTCTCTACCTTCCCGTCTCGAACCACAGCCACACCACCTGTGCAGGCTGCTAGGACCGAGCCATCTTTAGATTCAGCCACTGCACGTACTCTGCTCGAAGGCATACCGTCTTCTTCCGTGTAGCAAACCACCTCAGATTCCTTTACGCTGATCAATCCGTACTTTGAAAAAGTTGAAATCCACAGCGTATTATCCTTTGCACAGATAATCGAGCGAATCTTTATATCTTCTAGCAGTTTTAACAGGTCTCGCTGTTTTATTTTTCTTCCAGACGCATTCTTTATGCTCTTCATCCGAAGACTGTCAGCAACTGCTTTATCATGGATTACGGTCAGTCCTTTATCCTTTCCTATGTATAAATCGTCGTTATACAGACAGGTAGAGTTAACAACCTCATCTTTTAAATGATATCTTTCAAATATATCTGAGAATCTACTCGGTACGATTTTTAGGACACCCTGTCTGGAAGACGTAAACCACAGATTTCCCTGATAATCTACCATGATATTCTCTATAGCATTGTCCATCGGCAGATTATCCAGATGTACAAACTCGCCATCCTGCTGGAACGAAATACCATTATCCGCACACACCCAGAGATTTCCTTCATAGCCTTTAATCTTGTTGATACTGCTAAGAGGAGCTACATCCATCTGGTCTACTATCTCTAGCCCATTATTCATATTGACCCTATAGATTTCGGATTCCTTTGTGCCCAGATAGATTATCCCATTCTTTTTCTCATCCAGACCTATTGCTCTAGCACCCTTAATCTGCAAATCTGCCACCGGATAGAACCTCTCAAGTTTTTGATTCTTTAGAGTGTAAACATCTCCATCCATCGTGATTCCATATGCGACATCATCCTTGCCCATAACCAGAGATCTCGTGTAGATATCGCGAATCTCAGAATCATCTATGCTATGAATCTTCATCTTCTTATCTATATACGCGATTCCATTAGTTGTAGCGACATAAATATTCCCCTTTGAATCCTCCACGATAGAACGAATTGATGACGACTTTAGGCCATTTGTTATATTGAAAAAAGTAAACTTACCTTTTTCCATTACTGCCACACCATTATCATTCGTACCAATCCAAAGTCGATTCTTTGTGTCCACAAACAGACGCACTACACTCGAAATACCTGTAGTCGAATCTACACGTTCGAAATCCTTACCATCATATTTAATCAGACCACTATAACTTCCAATCCATATGATTCCATCCTTCGTCTCGACGATATCATTCGCCTCAGACGTAGGAAGTCCATTCGTATTGTCATAAAGGATATTTGCATAACCGTCTTGCGATAAGTCACTGGCACGTTTTCCTGCCGCCTCAACCTCGAGTGCAGTTCCAAAAATATTAAACAAAAAAAGAGCATTCAATAGACATAATGCTAGAATGCTCTTTTTGTTATTCTTTATTAATTTAATTGTCTTTAACGGACTATTCAGGTGCATGTTAAGCATACCTTAATCTCCCTTACAATTATGACCGGTTTAGACACTCCAACCTAATTGTAGAGAATTTTTAAGAAATAATCCATTAAGAATCTGTAAATTCTATCAACTATTGTATTTTAATACAATACCTTAAGCCTCTGTTGACTCCTCTTCTGCTGTGGCATCACTCTCGTTTGAAGCTACTTTTTTCTCATAACGAGTGTAAATAATCCAAGCAGCAAAACCAAAGATTACAGGACCACTAAGTGACCAGAATGTAGTAGCAAAATCACCCTGAAGTGCTGGCTGGATGATAGCGAACACATTTGCAAATACAAGTGTAAGTGTTACTACATAGCCCCAGAAGTTTGCTGACTTCTGAGATTTGAATACTACGAAACTGCGATCTACGTCCTTCATCTTCTTAAACATAGGGAAGGCAAAAGAAACGAAGATATATGGAACTGTCATTCCTACATTTACCATCGCTGTGAGGATGAGGAAGAACTGCTGCATAGTATCACCACCGAAAGAAACGAGGAGAATCATAACGCAAACAATAGCGCACTGAATCCACATAGCGTTCTTTGGCATACCATCTTCAGTAATCTCGCCCATCTTTCCTGGCCAAAGTTCCTTTGGTGTTCCGTCGATGATCTGCTTAAGAGGTGAATATACGAGTGTAAACATAGCTCCCATAAGTGCGAGAAGCATAATAAGCGCATATACACGTGCAAATCCATGAGCTAATGTTACCTGCATCGCAGCTGATGCTCCGAAAGCCTTACCTACTTCAGCAGCAAAGTTTGACATGATTACGTATGATACGTTTCCAAGTGTAATCTTGTCAGAACCGAGAATGTCGCTGTAGTTTGTAAATGAACCTACGAGCATGATGAGAAGTGCATAACCAACTACGATAACCATAGCTGCTGTTACGATTCCCTTCGGGAAGTTCTTCTTTGGATTCTCAGTCTTGTCAACGAGTCCACCTACAGCTTCGATTCCGCCGTAAGCAAAGAGCGCATATACGATAAAGGAAAGAATCATAATAGGGCTTCCCTGATATGCTACATTAAGAGGAACTGTAAGTGATTCCATTCCTCTAAATGGCTGCTCAAGCTGACCATGACGAGTGATAATCATAACGATAGAACCAATAACTACGATGATATTAATAGCGAGTACCGCTGTACCACCGATAGATGTAACCTTGCTGATTTTGTCGATACCTTTTGCATCAAAGTAAGTTACAAAGATGAAAAAGATTACAGCCATAATTCCAAGCATTCTAGATCCGGAAATCAAATCTGAACCAAAGAAAGACCAGTTTGCTGTGCTATCTTCACCAAAGAGGATGTTTGAAACAGGCACCCAAATACCAGATGATACGTTTACCATCCAAAGTACATAAGATGTGTACCACATAAAAGTTCCGATGAATGCATATTTAGGTCCAACCGATTTCTCCATCCATGAGTACATACCACCAGATTCATTACGGAACGCTGAACCGAATTCAGCTACCATGAATGCAAATGGAATAAAGAATAGAATACCTGATACTACAAACCAAGGAATAGCAGCGTATCCCATCAAATAAAATGATCTAGGGATATTATTAAATCCGTAGACTGATGTAAAAATCATCAGAATGAGAGACATAAGTCCGAGTTTTTTCTCTTTCATATTTCCCTTCTCACGACGTTTTTTCTAAAAACGCCATATCCTTTCATAAATTTAATCACTACCCATAACAAAAGACGATAGCGTTTAAATTTATATCATAAATTCAGGAAAATATCTACTATTTTTACACCATTTGAACTAACCATACATTACTTTTCACCATAAAGTACCCGAGGATACTCTTTACGATTTCCGTGCCCTGTACGAAAAAATACACCGCCAGTATCGGTAATGCCGTATAATGCGCCAGCACAAAAGCCAGCGGCGCCATAACTACACATGTAAACACCGAATCAAACAGGAACGTAACGAACGTCTTTCCTCCCGATCTCAGTGTGAAATACGAGCAGTGGCTAAATGAACAGAACGGCATCCACATAGCATTTATCGCTATGAGCTCCGTCGCAATCGTCCTAATCTCTCTGCCGACATTATATATTTGCGGAAAAAGTCCGCCACAGGCGTACATTATGCCAGCCATTATCATGCAACAGAATACCGAGAAAGCTATCATCTTATTATCAGCATCTTTTGCCTGCTCGAGTTCTCCCGCTCCCAGAAGCTGACCGACTATGATACTAATACATCCACCTAGCTGAATGAATACGATATTAAACAAATTCGCCACCGTGTTTGTAATACTCATCGCCGTAAGCACATTCATCCCTCGAACGCTATAGCTCTGTGTTACAGCACTGATTCCCATAGCCCATAGAACCTCATTTACCATGAGAGGCGCACCCTTTATGATAATCCTGTTAAAGATATCTATAGGAATACCAAAGCCTGTATACGCATGCTTCAGATACCTGTTCAATTTAGGATGAGTATGTGCCCATATTATTACTATAGAAGCTTCTACATATCTGGCGATTACTGTAGCTATCGCAGCTCCCGTTACTCCCAGCTCCGGAAATGGACCAAATCCAAAGATCAGACAGTAATCCAATATAGCGTTTGTACCTACAGCAACCATTCCGGCCAGCATCGGAATTACCGTTCTGCCGGTTTCTTTGATATTAGTTGCATACGCCTGGTTTATTGCAAACGGTACCAGACCTATTAGGATTATACTTAAGTACTGCAGAGCAAGTGCCAGTGCCGTTTCTACCGACGCACCCTTACTCTCGGTCAGATACAGCGAAATAAGCTCCCTACCGAAGCACTTAAATATAATGATTCCCAACAGCGACATAAACACAGCCATATATAGTTTAAAACGGAACGTATACATATGGCCTTCATGGTCACCCTTTCCATAATACTGCGCTCCGTATATGCTTCCAGCAGATACAGCACCAAACACAGCCAATGACAGTACGAAATACAACTGGTTTACTGTAGCAACCGCAGAGATAGCTTCCTGTCCCAGTCTGCCAACCATGATATTATCGAGAAAGCTTACGAAATTCGTAATCGCATTCTGAATGATCATCGGCGTAGCTATAGCGATATATCTCTTATAGAAGAATTTATCTCCTACATATTTCTTTCTAATACTTTCTAACATTTCTATACTTTCCTAATATTATAGAGCCGCCTTATAAATCTCCTCTACAGCTTTTGCATCCAGTGGTCTGATTCTAGACAGCTTCATCTGATCGTTTGCAGTCGCATCGAGAGCTAATGCTCTAATTTCTTCATTTGTAGGACGAACTCCCAAATCGGATATAGTTACCGGCATATTTAATGATTTAAAGAAATCTACCGTCCACTCTATTCCGAGAGCTGCTGCCTTCTCATCATCCTGTTCATTAACACCCCATACCTTTCTAGCGAATCTGGCAAATCGATCCATTCCATCTTTATATAAAGTATGAGCCCATGCGTTCCATACGGCAGACAGCGACTCACCGTGCGTAAAATCATATTTCGCAGAGAGAGCATGTCCTATTTTATGGACAGAGAAATCCTTTCCTCTTCCGCATTCCATCAGATTATTATGTGACAAACTTGATGCCCAGTAGATTTCTGCCATAGCATCATAATCAGCCGGATTCGCATAGACCTTTGCCCCATTTTTAATAACTGCACGAAGCAAACCTTCTGCCAGCTCATCTGTCAGATCACACTGAATACCAGGAATGAAATACCGCTCCATTGTATGCATCATTATATCTGTAACTCCCGCTGAAATCTGTTTCTTAGGAAGTGTTGATGCAAGCGCCGGATTCATAATCGCAAAACAGCATCTGTTTAGATCAGTGTTGATTCCGCCTTTTTTACCTAAAGCTTCATTAGTAAGAACTGCAGAATCACTCATCTCACTGCCAGCAGCCGGAATAGTAAGTACTGCGCCAAAATGCATCGTCTTAGTCAGCGGAACTTTCTTTGTCCAGATATCCCACAAATCAGCCTCTGGATTTGCTGTACCATGTGCTATAGCTTTTGCTGTATCGATGGCACTTCCTCCACCGATAGCGAGTATCAAATCCGCTTTAAAATCCAGCGCTACCTTTACCCCTTCTCTTGCATGTTCTACCGTTGGATTAGGCTTTGCTCCTCCGAACTCTACAAACTCTACTCCTGCATCCTGCAGAGATTTCTCGACTCTATCTAGCAATCCGCTATTTCGAACACTATTTTTTCCAAATACGAGAACCGCACGACTTCCATACTTCTTCGCAACCTCACCAGTTTCCAGTTCTACATCTCTTCCAAATCTGACTTCTGTCGGTGCAAAATAGTTAAAATTATTCATATGGTCCTCCTTAAATAATCATTTTCAATATCGCTACCATATTAACAGGTGATTTACACTTATGCAATTTTCCAAATACGATAATTATTACTTTACAAACTCGAAAACCAATGTATTAATATATCTATAGACTTCTCTTAGAATTTTCCTTGAAGGAAAGATAAATTTATACCAGAAAGGGAAAAATATGGGAGAAGAAAAAAAGATCACTTACAAAGACATATGGAAGATTCCAAACTGTAAACGCCTGATTCTTTCAAATCTGATCAACAGATTGGGCGATTCTATAGACGCGATTGCGTTTACATGGCTGGTATACAAGTTAACAGGAAGCGCTGCCTGGTCTGCGCTTATATTTGGTCTCAACCAGCTTCCATCGATTTTCATTCAGCCACTTGCCGGGCCGCTCGTTGAAGGAAAGAACAAAAAGCGAATCGTTATTTTTACAGATGTTCTTCGCGGTTTAATCATCTCATGTTTTGTAATGATGTACTACATGAACATGGTTAATCCATACATCATGGCTGGCTTCACATTATTAATAACGACTGTCGAATCATTTAATCTACCGGCCTCATCATCATTTGTGCCGGAGCTTATCGATGAAGAACACTTCGTTACAGCAACTAGTCTAAATCTAACTCTATCAAAGATATTTGAACTTATCGGAATGGGAGCTGCCGGCGTCATAATCGCAAGTCTCGGAGTTGGCGCCGCTATACTGATAGATGCTTCCACGTTCCTAATCGGTGCAATCATCATCGGCACTATCGAATACAGTGGCTGCAAATTAAAAGATGAAAGCATCAGAGAACAGAGTTACCACACCAAACTTACCGAAGGACTTAAATATCTGTTCAAAAACAGCACCGTACTATATTTTTGCGCCATATGCGTACTTATCAACTGCATCTTTACACCACTTAATTCGTTTATGGCACCTTTAACATCAGATGTATATGGAATGAATAGCAGCTTTTTAAGTTTCTGCACTATGCTCATGTCTGGAGCCACGATTCTGTCTTCATTAATTATGCCAAGAATTATCGACCGAGTCTCATTCGACACACTAGCTGGAACACTCGGAATAATAATGGGTCTGGGATGTTTCGCTCTCACTTTGGGCAGTTATGCTCGCGGAAACACCATCGCCTGCTATCTGATGGGCGGTAGTTGTTTTATGATTCTGGGATTTACTTCAGGTCTGCTTTCCAGCTGCTTGAATGTAACCTTCGTTAAAGAAGTCGATTCAGATTATCTAGCCAGGATCGGTGCCGTGTTTAACGCGATAGCTGTAGCAAGCGTACCTGTCACATCCTTCATAGTAAGTATTCTTTCCAACTCTCTAAGCGTCGGAACTATCACCGGACTCTTTGGACTGGGCGGATCAGTTATACTTGGAGCACTTTGTCTCATTCAACGAATTAATAGGAAAAAGGGAGTACCTGTAAATGAAACATAGACTGTCGGAGAACATCAGAAAATATCGAAAGTTAAAATCGCTCACTCAGGAACAACTCGCAGAGGCAGTTGGCGTAACCGTAGGAACAGTATCCAAATGGGAAAATGGTAACTGCCTCCCGGACATAACTATGATTACCGAGATCGCCGACTTCTACGAAATTTCAATCGACGTACTGGTCGGTTATGATACTCCACAGAAAAATGTTTCTACCTATATACGCAGAATTGATGAATACTATAAAAAGCACCAACTCGAAGATGCACTGCAGGAATGCAATAAAGCTCTGGTCAAGTACCCAAACAATTTCGATCTCCTCGAAAAAGCCGCTCGAACCTATTATGTATATAACTATGATAAGAAAGATCCGAGCATTCAATCCCGCACAAAGGCACTCTATGAGCACGCGTTATTAAATCGACCTGAAAATTTAAAGACCACAAAAGAAATCGCTATTCGTCATGGACTCGCAATGTTAGAAGATGACGCAGATAAGAAGATAGAACTACTTCGCGATATAAACATTAATGCAATCTATAACGCAGAAATCGGAGAGGTCTACCGGGACAGAGGAAACCTGGACAAGGCCTACGAGTATTTTTCCGAAGGTCTATATATGGGAATTATGGAAACGACAAATACTATCGGGCACTGGTTCGACGCTCTCATAAAGAATAATCAGATTCACACATGTCTATCTCTGGTAGAATTCTGTATCGATCTAATGTGTAAGGCTTACAGTAACGGAGAATGTGGCATCGGAGCCAAATTCCTGTCACAGATTGAAGTCATACACTCCGTTCTGCTGCACCATGAAAAAGACGCTAAAAAAGCAGCTGCTTCTATCAATTTAGCTTATCAATATGCCCTGAATTTTGATAAGAATCCTGCATATGATCTCAAAACCGGTGCGACTTTCTGGCTGGGGAAAAATGATGAAGATCTACCTATTGCATTTGATGAGCAAGGGGGAGGAGCCGTCGAAGGTATATCTGGACTACTTAATGATATGAGAGATGAATACAAAGATAATACAAAACTAACTTCTGCTGTAAATAAATCCATTAGGGATTATCAGCAAATAAAGAAAGCTATCCCTGATTAGGAATAGCTTTCTTATTAAAATGATACATTTGTTCTTAGGGGGTTATCTAATTATCATCTTAAGTCATATTTAGTAATATCCACATTTGCAATTCCATCAACCACAAACGAGATTCCTTCTGCGCTTTCATCTGTATACATAGTGATAGTCATCACCTGTTCACCATCATTGATAAATATTTCTGCGCTATATCTATCCAGGATTATGCGAAGCTTTAATTCATCTTTGAAGTTCACCTTCGTTTCACTCTGGTGAATAACAGCTATTCTGCTGCCTGAATGTTTTCTATCCACTTCAAGTGTAGATTCATAAGGTCTAAAATTAATAGCTGTATAATGCTCATCATCCTGCGCAAAATGCATAGCGAATTTCTGGAACAGATCTACACCATCTTCTGGTCGAATAGTTAACTCTATATCTACCATTCTACCTTTGATACCGTCTAGCACTACAGTATCTTTAAGAGTCTGATTCTTATATTCCACCTGATTCGTTCTCATATCCTCAAGTTCACGAATAGGATTCTGATAGAGTCTTCCATTCTCAACAAATAGTTCTCTCGGTATAGTCATCTGACCAAACCAAGGTTCGGAAGGATTCTTGATTCCTGTTGTTCCCCAGTTCTGCATCCAGCCGATAAGAACTCTTCTTCCGTCAGAAGTTTCTGTGGTCTGTGTAGCGTAGAAATCGATTCCCTGATCTATCGACTGATCAGCTTCTACTTTAAACGCACCCTGTTCTTTATCAAAATCCCCGATTAGCCCTATGCTCATATGTCCATTATGATATTCATGTCCTTCAGCGAGCATTTCAACCGGATTTACTAGTAAAACCCACTTTCCATCCAGCTCAAACATATCTGGGCATTCCCACATATTTCCAAATCTATATTTATTCTCTAACAGAACCGATTTAAACATCCAGTCAAAGGCATCTTTACTTTCATATAGAAGTATTTGTCCACTGCCATCTGCTGGTCTGTTTGCTACAACTGCATAATAAGTTCCGTCACAATCCCTCCAAATCTTTGGATCACGAAAATCATATTTGCTGCTACCTTCCGGAATATCTCTACTCGTGATGATTGGATTATTTGAATATTTCACGTACTCTTCGCCATCACCTACAGCCAAGCACTGTGTCTGTACTTCTCTGACAGAGCCATCATCTAAAGTTTCCTTTGCTACACCTGTATACATAAGCAGATGTCTGCCATCCTCTAAGGTGATAGCACTTCCTGAGAAACATCCATCCTTATCATAACTTTCATCTGGCGCTAATGCTGCCGGTTTGTATTCCCAATGAAGTAGATCTGTGCTGACTGCATGCGCCCAATGCATCGGGCCCCACTTTGATTCATACGGATAATACTGGTAAAACAGGTGATACTGTCCATCATAGAAAGAAAAACCATTCGGATCATTCATCCATCCCGCCCTACTGGAAAGGTGAAATTCCGGACGATCTTTTTTCGCTATCTTGTCACCATATTCTTCCTCATATTTTCGAGCCTTTTCCAATGCTTGACTTATCATTATATTGCCTTTCTAAAAAAGGGATACTAAATCGTATCCCCTTGGTAAATCTCTGGAATTATAGATTGAAGGATTATTTACCTAAATATTCATCCATATACTTCTGCTTAATCTTAAGATATTTAGAAAGTCCTAAATCCTCTAGTTTCTGCTTATAAGCCTTCCAATCTTTGTCTACTCCACCATTTAAGATCCAGTCTGCCTTCTTCTGCTCTACATACTGCTTGATATCAGTTTCATACTTAGTAGCTTCAACAGCATCCTGCTCACTCATAAATACATTAGGATATACTTTGTCATACTTCATGTCACCTTCATAGCTCTCTACATCTTTCATTCTCTGAATAGCATCTGGAGGGCATGTTGTATATTTGCCATAATATGTGTTCAATACTGCAAGTGGGCCACCTACCATCTGCTTAACACGAACATCGTATGGTGATTCACCTTTGATAGTAAGATGCTTCAACGACTTATCGCTTGCAAGCTCAAATACGTTTGACTTGCCTTTTTCGCCGTATGTTCCCCAGTTGTTCTGTACAGACTGAGTTGGTTCATACATTAAATCGATCCATTTTGCAGCAAGTTCGAGATTCTTACATCCGCTTGTGATTACACAACGACCTGCCTGGAATCCACCTACATCACTTCCACTCTGTCTAACTGCATTCTTTGTTCCATCTGGACCAGCTAATGCTGGAAGTGGAATATAATCATCTGGATTTCCTACGATACTAGCAGCATCCCAAGCAAAGAAGAGACCATATCTTCCGTTCTTTCCCTTTGCTGTATATGTTGCATAGTCCTGTGTATAACTTTCAGCATCAATAAGGCCCTGCTTCTGAAGTCCATTGAGCCATTCGATACCGTTCTTATATCCATCATCAGTAGCAGAGAATACTACTTTACCGTCATTATCAACCATGATATGGTCTGGGTTATCACCATAACCGAACGCACCCATGATGAAACCTAAGTCTTCGTTACCACCGTTGATACGGAAAGACATAGGAATAGTTCCCTTTGAACCACCGAGATTTGAATCCTTAAATGCAACGAGAGTCTTCTCTAACTCTTCTGTTGTAGAAGGAACTGGCAGATTTAGCTCATCAAGCCACTTTTTGTTGATGAAAGGCATACCACCGATAGCCTGGATAGCTTTCTTGCCAACACCTAACTGCTCAATCCATGGGAATGAGTAGATATGTCCGTCTGGAGCTGTGATAAGCTTCTTATATTCTGGATTATCCTTTAAAACCTTCTTAAGATTTGGCATATGCTTATCGATCAAATCTTCTACAGGAACGATTACACCCTGCTTTGAATACTTGAGCAGATCAACATTTCCCATATCAGCGTTGAATACAATGTCTGGAAGAGAATTCTTCTTTGAAAGAGCGAGATTTCTCTTATCTGTGAACTGGTCTTCTACATAGCATGTCCAATCGATGTCTACGTTTGTCTTGTCATGAATACGCTGGAAGATAAGCTTCTCCTCTGGATTCTGTGTAGACAAAGCTGATGCCTTTGTCATTACCTTTAATGTTGCTGCTTTTTTCAAAGGAAATGATACCTTCTTTAACACTTCCTGGTTGCCTGAGCCTGAACCACACGCAGCTGTTGATACTGAAATCACGCCGGCGAGTGCTAGGCAGGCCATTCGTTTAAAAACATTCTTTTTCATTACTACTCCTCCTTTAGCCTCAATAACTAACCCTTTACTGATCCAACCATTACGCCCTTCTCAAAATACTTCTGGAAGAATGGAGCCATAATAAGCAGTGGCAAACTTGAAATGATGATAGTTGCATACTTTAACTGTTCTGCAATCTTTGCCATTTCTGCTGCACTCTGAATATCTGCTACCATACCTGGTTCCGGTGTATTCTGAATCAGGATTGAACGAAGTACTAACTGCAGCGGCTGCATGTTAGAATCATCTAAGTAAATCATCGCGTCGAAGTAGCTGTTCCACATTCCAACGAACTGATAAAGGAAGATAACGCAGATGATTGGCTTACATACAGGGAGCAAAATCTTAAAGAAGTGTGTTATCTCAGAAGCTCCATCCACAGCAGAAGCCTCTCTCAACTCCTTAGGAACCGACTGGTAATAAGTTCTAACGAGTATGATGTTCCACACATTTACTGCTCCAGGTAGTACTAGCGCCCAGATTGTATCAATCATATTCAAATTACTAACCAACAAATATGTAGGAATCAATCCACCACCAAAGAACATCGTGATGATAAAGAATATATTCAATATTCTACGTCCTACGAAATCCTTTTTTGACAAAGGATATGCAGCTAGTAATGTAATGAATACAGAGATTACCGCAAATACTGTTGAATAGATTAGAGAGTTTAAGAAACCTCTCCAAATCATGTCATTTTCAAATACTCTCTTATAACCACCGAGAGACCATTTTGAAATATTAAACGAGATACCATTTGAATGTAATTCATTAGGATCCATAAATGATCCTACTACTACAAACACCAATGGGATTATGATTAATAATACGAATAATCCAAGTAGGAAATATCCACCACCTAAAACCAGTTTATCTTTCCATGACATCTTAAAAAATTTCGTTTTCATAACTCTTCCTCCTACAGACCTTCGCCCTCGTTAAACTTCTTTACTACCTCGTTTACGAATATGAGCAATATTACATTGATTACAGAATTGAACAGTCCAACCGCTGTTGAGAAACTGTAATCGCCCATCTGAAGTCCTAACTTATATACATAAGTTGGAAGGATTTCTGATGTAGGAGTATTCATAGACGTCTGTAAAGCATAAGCTTTTTCAAATCCTAAGCTCATGATGTTACCAGCCTGAAGAATAAACTGAATAACTATGATAGGTTTAATAGCTGGGATATCTACGTACCACATCTGCTGAAGCACATTCGCTCCATCTATGATAGCCGCTTCCTTTAGCTCAGCGCTTGAATTTGCCAGAGCCGCTGTGTACATGATTGAGCCCCAGCCAGCTCCCTGCCAGATACCAGATGCGATGTAGATTGATCTAAAGCATTCTGGCATCGTCATGAAGTTTATGGATGTTCCCATCAATCTGTTAAGAGGTCCGATTGGTGATAGGAACAGGAACACCATACCGCAGAGAACGATAACCGAAATGAAGTTTGGCGCATAAAGCACTAACTGAATATATTTCTGTAATCTCTTGCTCTTCAGTCTGTTCAATAGCAAAGCTATAATAATAGGAATTGGGAATCCCCAGAGCAAACCGTAAACACTCAATTTTAATGTATTAATCAGGTAATTCATAAAATCCGGTGAAGACAGAAATCTTCGGAAATGTTCGAATCCTACCCATTCTGATCCGAAGATTCCAGCCATAGGATTGTAATCTTCGAAAGCGATTAGGATTCCGCCCATCGGAATATATTTAAAGATAAAAGTCAGAACCACAGCAGGTAATGCAAATATTACATATAACTGCCAGTTCTTTCTAATGTAATTGAGATTATAGCGTAGTTTTGAGCCCGCCTTCTGATGCTGTGCCAACTCTTTTTCCTCCCCGTTATTGTGCATTTCTTACATTTAACCTTACAAACGACACCTCGTTTATGGTCATATATTACCATCCGTACGCCCATATGTCAATATCAAAAGTACACATTTCCTCTCTTTGCAAGTGTGCGTTTGCACCCTATTTCTTCGATTTTTAGAGTTAGAACGGCGATTTTTGCAAAAACGATGGTATTTATGTACACTTTTGCACACATTCGATTTTACTTTTGACTACTATTTTTTATTATGATATACTTTTTACAGATATGAGTTAGTTTACTCACTTTTACAAATATATCCAAAGGATGGATCAATTATGGCAAAAAAAGTCACCATACAAGACATTGCTGATGAGCTACACTTATCCAGAAATACCATTTCTAAAGCCATCAACAATACAGGCAATGTAGCACCAGAAACCAAAAATTTAATATTCAAAAAAGCTGCTGAAATGGGGTACAAACAGTTCCCGATATTGCAGGCGGGGCTCAGCTCACCTATGGCCACTTCTACCAGAGAAATCGCTCTGTTTACAAAATCAGTGCCAAATTCTCAGCCTCTAACCAGCGCTCTTATCGATTCTTTCCAGAAAAAGATCAGCATGTTGGGATATCGTCTTATCATCTACATCTTAAGAGATGACGTGATATCCTCACTAACTTTTCCTGAGAATTTCTCCTTGGAGAAAACTACGGCTATTCTATGTACAGAGCTATTCGATAAACGCTATACAGAATTCATCTGTTCCCAGAATATACCAACACTATTTATCGATTCATTCGCAAACGTAAATAATGAAAAGCTCCCTACATCACTGATGTTGATGGAAAACACAAACAGCGTTAGCGAAATTATGCAGCACCTCTTTGAGTCTGGATGCGAGAAGATCGGTTTCGTCGGAGATAACATGCACTGCCAGTCTTTTTACGAAAGATGGAAAGCATATCAGGCAGCCATGAAGGCTCACAAAGTAAAGGATTACAAAGATTATTCAATCCTAGCGGACGATAAATCTCCTTACAACGACGTCCTATGGTTATCAGAACAGATCAAATCACTCAAAGCATTGCCAGACGCTTTCGTTTGTGCAAACGATTACCTCGCAATCTGTACGATAAAGGCTCTACGCCAGCTCGGATACCAGATTCCACGAGACATCAAAATCGCCGGATTTGATAACTCTAACGAGTCAGACATCATCGATCCAGCGCTCACCACTGTTACAATTTACGGAAAGCAGATGGGATATATGGCAACTGAAATATTACTGAGTCGAGTTAAATACCCAGACATCCCGATCTCAACCACGTATGTAAACACTGACGTAATATTCAGAAAATCAACCGAAGACAAATAGTTCTTCGTATCAAAAAACAGGTCAGATGCACATCTTTGCATCTAACCTGTTTTTATTATGTCTAAATTTCAGATTTAATCAGCAGGAGTAATATCAACTTCCAGTCTACCGCCATCCCATGCGTCATTTCCTTCACCATTTACAGCAAACAAAATCTCATCGCCTTTTTTTACATCGAGATACTGATCAAAGGTTACTGTAACTTCATCTTTAATTCCGCCATGGTTGAGGCCATCACCTATCCATCTCTTCTCTACTCCATTATGGAAGATTCTTAAGCATACACCATTTGCATTTGGATCTGCATCATTTGAGAACTTAGTGTATTTTCCATCTATCTTAATCTTTCCATCTTTCTTTACTACCCACTTATAAGCAGCATTTCTAAAAGCCCCTGGTTCTACGAAATCTCTCTTTAGTTCTGGCTTTCCATTACTAAAGTATCTGTCTTCTTCCTGATTATAATCTATCATAAGGAAATCTTTGCTATCCCATTCGCATGAACCGAAATACCAGCCATTTGAACCCTGAGGTCCGAAATCTTTTTTCAGATTCGCAACATTATCGCCTTCTTCTGGTTCAGGTGTCTCTGGTGCTTTATATGGATTGATCTTTATCTGGAGTTTACCGCCATCATAACTGTCATTTGCTTCAGAATTTACAGCAAAGATGATTTCATCTCCTCTCTTTACATCGAGAATCTGATCAAATTTTACTGTAACATCTTCTTTGATTCCTCCGTGGTTTAAGCCATCTCCGATCCACTTCTTCTCAGCACCATTATGGAAGATTCTCAGGCATACACCATTTGCATTTGGATCTGCATCATTCGCAAATTTAGTGTACTCTCCATCTATCCTGATCTTTCCATCTTCGCCTGCAATCCACTTGTAAGCAGCATTCAAACCTGAATCAGGTTCTACGAAGTCTTTCTTTAATTCTGGCTTTCCTTTACCTTTGTAGCATTCGTTCTTCTCATCATATTTGAGAAGCTCGAAATTCTTGCTATCCCATTCACATGATCCATAATACCAGCCCTTGTGACCCTGTTTTCCAAAGTCTTCAAACAAGTTTGCTTCGTTATCTGTATCTGGTTTGATTTCAGGTCCCTTAGATTCAGAATCCTTAATCTTTACCTGAAGTCTTCCGCCATCCCAGGCGTTGTTTTCTCTTGCACTGATTTCAAAAGTTAAGATATCGCCCTTCTTTACTGACAACTTATTGATATCAATCTTTAGTTTTGTGTCATTGCCGTCGCCTGCTTTTACATGTACATCTTTATCCAGGAGAACCTTACTGTTCTTTGATACGATTACCTTTGTTCCATCCGGCCATGATGGATTTCCATCCTGATGTCCAAACTTCACATATTCTCCATCGATATTAACTGTTCCATTTGCTGCGACAACCCACTGATACATCGCATGCTTCTTTACACCTGGCTGTACGAAGTCTCTCTTGATTTCAAGTCCATTATCTTTTACAGACAAATATCCTGATTTATCGGCTGTTTTCGTCTGCAGAACCTCTGCTTTATCTGGATTTGCACCTTCACAGTAATACCAACCGTTTGATCCCTGTTCGCCAAAGTCAGATGAGAGATTTGCTTCATTTACTCCAGATTTGTTTACCTTGTCTACATGAACCACATTTGCATCTTCAATACTAAATGCATACTTACCACCATCGTAAGCGGTATTATTTCTACCATTTACGATCATCGTGATAAAGTCGCCTTTCTTTACAGAAAGATTAGACACTGACATGTCTTTTGAAACTTCATTATTTACATCCGGTTCAAATCCTTCATGCTTTAGAACTTTTCCATTGTGTAACAGTGTTACATCAACACCATCCGGCCAGCTTGGATTCTTATCTTCGTTCTTTAGTTTTGTGTAGTTTAGGAATACATTAATCTTTCCGTCCTTTGCCACCTTCCATTTGACATTTGCTGACTTATCTTTTGTGGATGGCATGATGAAATCTCTCTTAATCTCGATCCCATCCTTTGTAATGTATTTATCATCATGTTCATAATTTGCTACATTCACTGCACAGAAAGGATCTGTGTAGTAACCATACTGATAGAACCATCCATTCTTTCCCTGCACTCCGAAATCAGTAATCACAGAAGCATTATTTGTTCTGGCATCATCATTTAGAATTGCAACGTCTTTTTCCGTAGGACCTACGATTCCACTGAGTGATCTGATAGCAAAAGTATACTTTCCGCCATCGTAAGCGTTGTTCTCTTTTCCATTTACCACCATAGAAATATAATCACCACGCTTTACGTTTACACTTGAAACATCTAAGCTTTTTGTAACTTCCTTATGTCTATCTGGTGCGAAATCCTGGCCAACGAGCTTAGTTCCATTATGGAATATACTTACCCTCGTACCGTCTGGCCAGCTTGGATTCTTATCTTCGTTCTTTAGCTTTGTGTAGGAAGAGTCGATTGCAATTGTTCCATCCTGAGCGACTCTCCACTTAACTACAGCCGATTTCTGCCCTGAACCTGCGTTAATGAAGTCTCTCTTAATCTCTAAATACGAATCATCTACATATTTGTCATCCTTTACATAGTTATTCATATTGTAAGTATCAAATGGATCGTCTCCGTAACCTTCCTGGAATATCCAGCCATTATTTCCCTGTTCGCCAAAGTCATCCTTAACATTTGCGAAATTCTGACGTGTCTCGGACTCATCGACTGCGACCGAGTCTTCATTTGTGAGGCCATTTCTATCGAGGATAGAAACATCCAAAGCTCCACCATCATATGAAGAATTACCCTTTGCATCTACGACAAAATAAATATTGTCATTCTTTGTAACACTGATATTCTTCTCTCTGAAGTCTACCTTATTATTTCCTTTTGTCTTTGCCGCCACATCGCGAGTAAATATCTTCCTACTATTCTTATAAATAGAGAAATTAACACCATCTGGCCATTTAGGATTTCCATCATGCTGCTCAAACTTTTCGTAGTTTCCACGAATCTCGATATTACCTGCGTTCTTTGGCTTCCAAGCGATAACCGCTTTATCATTTATCGCTGGATGAATAAATCCATTACCAATCTCGAGTCCTGGTAAAGTGTAATTCATGTAGTTGTCTTTTGCTTTATAGGAAGCAACTTTACTATCAGCTACATCCTTTCCGCACATGTAATACCAACCGTTATGCCCCTGCTTTCCAAAATCATCTCGAAAGTTTGCATTATTATTCTTTCTCGAACTATCCACTCCCGGCGCAGCATCCTTAAATTTATCATCGAGAACTGCTGCATAGAGCAAACCTCCATCGTATGCATTATTTGCCTTTGCATCGATTACAAAGTAGATGCTCTCATGCTTCTTTACAGAAATCTTACTAAGCTCAGTTTCCATTAAAACTTCTGAATCAGTCTTTACATCTACAGGATGATTCTCAAGGAGCTTATCTCCCTTATAAATAGAAACTGTCAATCCGTCCGGATATGTAGGGTTCTTGTCACCATTTACGCTCTTTACATAGGCAACCTTTAGATTGACCTTCCCTTTTTTCGCAGCTCTCCATTCGAGAATTGCGGCTTCCTTCTGTCCCGGCTGGAGGAAGTCCTTCTTCATCTCCAAACCTTCTACACCAATTTCGTGATATTTCTCACCATCGAATTCAGTAATCTGCTTTGAAGCACTAGGCTTCCCTGACTTACCATATCTATAGAACCAACCATTACTTCCCTGCCCTCCGAAGTCAGCTACATTAAAAGCCTTGTTCTCGCGGCTTGGACTATCTTTAAACTTTGGTTCATGATACTTTTCACTCGAAAAACTAGTTGGCCACAATGGCGAAATGCTAGCGATAGCTCTGTTTCCACTGTGCGTTATCAGTTCTGCGATTCCTACACCACCTGCTGTGATAGCGACCGCGGAAATTGCTATCCCCACTTTCACTTTCATAGACAGGGCTGCAAACTTTCCCTTCATATATATCCCCCTTATTTATAAATATTTACGTCCTTTAACTCGTACTTTGATTTGATTCCAAAGAATCCCCATTCTGTACCCTGTGACTGGTACATTCTAGCTGTAAACGCGCATTTATCATTTACATACAAACTTGTAACTCCGTCTGACACGAGCATCTTTAATTTCAAATCACTTTCATTCTTAAAGTCGAAATCGATACTAGACTGTGGATCCTCTTTGAATATCTCGTTTGTGTTAAAAAATTCGATCTTGTTATTCTTTACATCAAACACAATATTCAAATTTCCAGTTCCGTCATCGTTCATATCGAAAGCCACACCAAAACGCTCATTCTTCTTATAATTTGAAATAGTAGATTCGATTCTGTAGCTTCCGAGGAGCTTATCAAATTTAACCACCTCATACTCATCACCAGAGAAAGTGTAGTTATTCTCATCCATCTTCACTGTCTTTGTCATGAGAACCGGTGTCACGTCCAGCTTCTTACTGAGTTTCTTCTCGATTTTCTCATTTAACACTGGATATAAATCACCCTTGCTGTCCTGCTTCAATTGATGAACCACGAGATTTCCAGCCCAATTATATTCTTCTGAATCTACATGCTGATTCTTTGTAGGATTCCAGCCGAATACATAGAGGTTATCTCCATCGCTCTCCAAGCGTCCTGCATAGAAGCCATTTCCATCGAACACCTCACACTTTGGTTTTTCAAAAGGACCTGACATCTTATCACTCACTCTGTAATGAACCTGCTTATTCGGCCACTGATCAGAGAATGCCAGATACCACTTTCCCTTATACTTAATCAGCGATGAGCACTCCATGTTCGAATCGGAATCCATATCATTTTCAAAGAACACTCCCTCATCTTTCCAAGTCTTTAAATCCTTTGAGGTATATTTTGCAATTACACCTGTTTTTTCATTTCTGGTAGACACGAGCATCCAATACTGGCCTTCTTCCCTGTTATAAAGCACATATGGATCTCTAAAATCGTTCTTTGTGTAATTCTCTCCAGCATAGAAAGTATCGTCCGGCTGTTTCTTCCAATCCTTCATATTCTTGCTGGTGGCATGCATGATAGCTTCCTTGGGTTCATACGTATCATTATGTCCCGTGTAAAAAGCATGGTAGGTTCCATCTTTTGCCTTTATAACCGAACCTGTTCCTAAAGCAATATCCTGGTCTTTGATATCATCACCAAAAGGAATCACTTTTCCTTTATACTTGTAATCTGCGAAATCACTGGTATCAAACAGCGACCATGGATGATAACCAACAGTTCCATCTCGTAAATCCTCGAGATAGAACACGTGAAATTTGCCATCTTCATAATATGGCATCGGATCTCCGACGAAGCTGGTATCTGTCGTTGGAAACAGTGAATAATTCTTCATATTCTCTCCCAAACTCTGGTTGTTTTCATAAGAAGCACTAAATGCACTCTCACTCTGGCCACACGCGGTGAGACAACCTAAACAGAATGCCACTGTTAATGTCGCAGACACCTTTCCTCTTAACTTCTTATTCATTTGTCACTTCCCTCTATTCTCTAATCATACTCTTGCTGTCTGTTTGCTCCCTTAAGAAACCACCCTACCTCCTTTCTCGACCAGTTCCTTAATCTCAGAAACTTCCGGCATTACTCTAAGCGCGCCTCTTCTAGTTGTTACAATACATGCCGCTGCATTTGCAAATGTCAGCATTTCTCGAAGTGAATCTTCACCAAAACTCTCTAACCCCTTCTCTAACACATAATGCAATACGCATGCGCAAAAAGTATCTCCGGCTCCGGTTGTTTCTATCGTTTTATCCTGAGAAAACGTCGGCTCTTCTACCATCTTTCCTTTGTAATAAGCTCGACTGCCTTCCTTTCCCATTGAAACCAGTATCAAAGGAATATCATATCTCTCTGTAATCCAGGCAACTCCCTTCGTATAGTCACTCTCGCCCGTCAACCACTGGATCTCGTTATCTGAGATTTTCAAAATTTCTGTGTGCTCAAGTCCGTATATAACTGCTTTCCTCGCATCTTCTAAATCTTTCCAAAGCGGTGGTCTTAAGTTTGGATCAAAAGAAATCAATACATTATTCTTTTCAGCTATTTCGACAGCTTTCTTCGTTGCGGCTCGAACCCCTTCATGTGTCATAGAAAGCGTTCCAAAATGAAATATTCTCGCATTCTTAATGTATTCTTCATCGATTTCACTTTCTTTGAGCATCATGTCAGCTCCCGGTTCTCTATAAAAAGAGAAATCCCGTTCTCCATCTTCATACGTGTGAACCAATGCTAATGTCGTATGAACGTTTTCATCTTTATACAGATATCTAGAATCTATGCCAGAATCCTCGATTGCCTTTTTTAGCAAGCTTCCAAAATAATCATCTCCTACTTTTCCGATAAATCCCGTCTTGTGCCCCAGCTTTGACAACATAGCTAACACATTACATGGTGCACCACCCGGATTTGCCTCAAACATAGGATTTCCCTGATTGCTCATTCCGTTCTCAGTAAAATCAATTAATAACTCGCCTAATGCAATCACATCATAAGTTTTCATCTTCCCACTCCAGTCCTTTATTTAAGTTGTGTAGTTTACATTTGCACACTACTCTTTTCTAACTCAAATCCCATTTATATCCGTGGCTTTAAGAGTTTCTTTATATTCTATCCGTTTTTTATAATAGCATTGTGGATTATTTACGTCAACATCATTTTGTGCATATGTATACCTTGTGCAATATTACCAGTTTACATTTGCACACTCGTAGACATAAAAACTCTCTTTACCGGTTGTCCAGTAAAGAGAGCAAATATCAATTACATATAATAAACATAGTTTTCTTTTCTCGGAGCAGCTTTTCTCTCAGCTGCATCAGAATAGCCGAGCGCGCAGTGACCGATACCTTCATAATCTCCTTCGATTCCGAGCTTCTTTAGAATATTTTTCCCAAAATCTGATTCGAACTCTTCCCTTGCTCTGTGAATCCAGATACTTCCTACGCCCAAGCTCTCAGCTGCATTCATCAGATTCCCCAGAACCAGTGAGCCATCATATACATATGTAGGAACGCTCTTATCAGCCAGAACTATCAGGATAACCGGAGCGCCATAGAATGGATCAAATCCTTCTTTCCAGCCGCCTATCTTTCTATTCTCTTCGGCGATTTCATCTCTCAGCTTAGGATCTGTTACTGCGATTATAATCGGGCTCTGCTTTCCCATTCCTGTAGCAGCATATGTTCCAGCCTCGAGTATAGTCTTTAATTCCTCGTCACTAACCATATCCGACTTGAACTTTCTACAGCTTCTTCTATTCTCTAATACCTTTATTACCTCATTCATACAGTTTTCTCCTCCTTTGTTGAAGCGCAATTTAGATTTTGCACAATGTAATTGTATCATCACTTCAAATAATTACAAGATAATTAATTATAAAAAAATCAAATTTTATTAGCACTCCCTCTTGACGAGTGCTAATTATGGTGATATAACATAATTGAACAGAGGAACAGAGATGATTCCCAAACATATCAGGAATTTAATCCATCATTCCCCTTGCTCAGTACATAAACCTATTGAGTAATAAGGAGGTAATTATTATGTTAAGACCTAGTATTTTTGGAGAAAATTTATTTGATGATTGGTTCTCATTTCCAGAACTCAGAAACTTCGATCAGGCAGAACGTAAACTGTACGGACGACACGCTGACCAGATTATGAAGACCGATGTACACGAACAGACAGATCACTACGATGTAGATATTGATCTACCTGGTTTTGATAAGAGCGAAATCAATCTGGAACTGGATAACGGTTACCTAGTCGTAGGCGCTTCAAAGAATATTGAGAATTCCAGCGACGATGACAAAGGTAAACTATTAATGCAGGAAAGATATTCCGGATCTATGCAGAGAAGCTTCTATATCGGAGATGCTGTTACAGAAGAAGATATAAAGGCATCGTTCAAAGACGGCGTCTTAAGCCTCAGCATTCCAAAGAAGACAGAAAAACCTATCCCAGAGAAGAAACAAATTTACATCGAAGGATAAGTTTACTAAGCAAAGTTTTATTTTCCCCTAAAAAATATAAGGTAACCAGTCTTCATAGACGGGTTACCTTCTTTTTACCCTTTAATCAAAAGTAAATCGATCAAAGCTACATGTTTCATTTTCATCTTCCATGAGAAATTCAAAATAAACTGCATGTTTGCCTATTACTCCACAAGTAAGCTTAGACGAGCTTTCTTTTTGCTTGCCATTAAAATCCATGCTGGAAATCACTCGTCCATTATAAGAATCGAGCCTTACCTTTATTCTTACTGGCTTTGCATCTTTAAGCACTACCGTTACCTGTTTCGCTGATGTGTTACCAAACTGCAAATATCTAAAGCCAACTACCGTTTTGTCAGTAATATTTACCACCGGAGCTGAAATATCCACCCTTTCCTCATATACAGGCTTTATATATGCGCGGTCTCTGCCTCCATGAATATGACATGCATACCCTGCTGAAATCCATTTTTCAGCATCCAGCCCATTAATATGCGGTCCCTGTGACGTCATTTCTACCGGTTTTGATGACACACATTCTCCAGCAATATATTTGATATCACCAATATACAGTTTTCCATCACAGCCTAACGCCACGTCCACAGGTTCTATCATAGCCTGACGGGAGAACTCATCTGTACCGGTCTGTCTATGATAAAAAACATACCATTGGCCTTCTACTTCTATTATCGATCCGTGGTTATTTCCCCATCCATATGTCATGGTTCCCATTCCCTGACTATCATGGAGAATTTCTCCACCGTTAAAACTGATATCACCTCCATCCCTAAATGGGCCAAAAGGCGTATCACTTACACGATAGGACAAAAAACCATTGCACGGTTCAAATACTCCGAGTTCAGGAACAGGAACTTCATAACGTTTAGAATATATATACACATATTTTCCGAGAACCTTTCTCGGACTAGATGCTTCAAAGAATCCATCAACAAGAGAAACATGTCCATCATCTTCTGTATGCCAGGGACATGTAGAATGTCCCAGCGGATTTTCTTCCAGCGTTTCCTCTTTAATAGTCGCCATATCATCGTCTAGCTCAGCGATATAACATGAAGAAGCACATCCTCCCCAGTATGCATACACCCTATCATCTTCGTCTACTAGAATTCCTGGATCAAACCCTAGTTTGGTCTCTACCGGATTTTCAAAAGGTCCCCATGGAGTTTTTGAGGATGCAACAACAATCAGATCACCACATTTTTCTGCAGCATAGAGATAATATGTATCACCTTTTTTTACGACATCCGGCGCATATAATACCGAATCATAATGAGTCTCATAAGATACGCCATGACACATCCAATCAGTCAGGTCCTCTACCGGCGCGGACCATACCACATAATTTCTACCGCAGTATTTATCCCTTTCTATATCGTGCGAACCATATAAATACACCCGCTTCTTGCCATTATGTTCAAAAACCCTCGGTTCCCCATCTGGTACATGTTCCCATAAAGGCATATAAGGATTTGCACCTTTTATATACTCTTTCATATTATTCCCCTCCATAAACCATGGACACTATAAATTCAACCTTATATACTATATCCCTTTTATCAGTAAAAAAAAAGAACACTCAATAGCTTTTTGCCATCGAGTGCTCTTATATATTCAAGAATTATTTATCCAGATTCTTAAGTGTCGGGAAAAGAAGTACATCTCTAATAGCTGGTGAATCTGTGAGAAGCATTACAAATCTATCGAGACCATATCCGATACCTCCTGTAGGTGGCATGCCTACACGAAGTGCATTCAAGAAGTCTTCATCTGTATGCTGAGCTTCATCATCACCTGCTTCTGCAAGTGCATCCTGAGCCTTAAATCTTTCTTCCTGATCAATAGGATCGTTAAGCTCTGAATATGCATTACACATTTCCCATCCATTGATGAAGAGCTCGAATCTCTCTACCTTTGTAGGATCATCTGGTTTCTTCTTTGTAAGCGGTGAGATTTCAATAGGATGATCAGTGATAAATGTAGGCTGAATCATCTTATCTTCACAGTACTCATCAAAGAACATAGCTACGATATCGCCCTTCTTATGACGATCCTCGAACTCGATATGATGCTCTTTAGCGATAGTTTTTGCTTCTTCGTCTGACTCTACAGCATCGAAATCTACACCGGCATATTCCTTTACAGCTTCATACATAGAAAGTCTTCTGAAAGGCTTGCTAAGATCGATTTCTGTTCCATTATATGTGATTACAGCAGATCCGTTAACCTTCTCTGCTACGTAACGATACATAGACTCTGTAAGTTCCATCATTCCTTCATAGTCTGTGTATGCCTGGTAAAGCTCCATAAGAGTGAACTCAGGGTTGTGACGTGTGTCTACACCTTCATTTCTAAATACTCTACCGATTTCATATACTCTCTCAAGTCCACCTACGATAAGTCTCTTAAGGTAAAGCTCGAGTGAAATACGAAGCTTCATATCCTGATCAAGCGCGTTAAAATGTGTTTCGAAAGGTCTGGCTGAAGCACCACCTGCATTATCAACCAGGATAGGAGTCTCAACTTCCATGAAATCGCGTGTTGCGAGGAAGTTTCTAATCTCTGCAAATACCTTAGATCTCTTAACGAAAGTATCTCTAACTTCTGGATTCATTACGAGATCTACGTATCTCTGACGATAACGCATATCTGTGTCCTGAATACCATGGAATTTCTCAGGAAGAATCTGAAGTGACTTTGTAAGCATAGTGAGTTCCTGTACATGGATAGTAAGCTCACCAGTCTTTGTACGGAATACATATCCCTTTACACCAAAGATATCGCCTACATCGCTCTTCTTGAATCTCTTATATTCTTCCTCTCCGAGTTCATCACGAGTAACATAAATCTGCATGTCACCCTTCAAATCTCTGATATTGGCGAATGAGGCCTTACCCATTACACGTTTGAACATCATTCTACCGGCAATGCTAACAGTTTTCTCGATATATTTATCTGGGTCCGCCTTAATATCACCAGTATGCTCTGTAACATCATATTTTGTATTGAGGAAAGGATCTCTGCCTTCTGCCTGAAGCTCTTTCAGTTTGTCATAACGTACCTTCAAGAGCTGATTTAAATCTTTTTCATTGCCGTTTGAATTCTGTCCGTTCTGTGCCATTTGGACCTCCTATTATTAATTATTATTTCTATAAAAATCCAAAACCTTGTACTGGATTGTTCCAACAGGTGCTTCTACGTTTACAACGTCACCTTTTTTCTTTTTAAGAAGAGCTGCACCAAGTGGAGATTCGATTGAAATAGAACCTTCCTCTGTGTTTGCTGCAATTGAACCAACGAGACGATATGTAAGTTTCTCATCAAATTCAACATCGAGAAGTTCGATAGTACATCCAAGTCCGATTGAAGATGTATCCTTTTCTTCCTCTACGATTTCTACATTCTTAAGAATAGCTTCGATTTCAGCAATTCTAGCTGCGATATCTCTCTGCTCATCTTTAGCTGCATCGTACTCAGCGTTCTCTGACAAGTCACCCTGTTCACGAGCTTCTTTGATCTTCTGTGAGTTCTCTTTAAGTTTGTTAGTCTTGAGATCGTGAAGTTCGTCCTCCAGCTTTTTCATGTCTTCGCTTGTCATGATATTCTTCTTAGCTTCCATGTTTAACGACCTTTCCACATTTGAATTTTATAAATTTTATACTATTTTCTAAAAATATAGCACATAGCATTATAATTGCGTATGAGCCAAATTGTCAAGACTCGTGAGCTATTCCAGCGTTTAGTAGCTCTACCAGATCATCATATGACTCTACTTTGTTTACTTCTCTTCTTATATAAGAAGAATTACGTAATCCAGAAGTATACCAAGCCACATGTTTTCTCATCTCTCTGATTCCGGAGAATTCATCCTTTGTCTCAATGATTCGAGTCGCATGGCGCAGTATCATATCTCTCATTTCTTCGAGAGATGGTCTACTGTCCTCTATTCCCTTCTCACAGTAATCGAGAATTTCTTTGAACACCCATGGATTTCCTCTGGCCGCTCTCGCAACCATGAATCCATCACACCCCGTCTGCTCAAACATACGCTCTACATCTCGACCACTTCTCAGATCACCATTTCCAAATACAGGTATAGAAACAATCTCCTTGACTTTACGAATCATCTCCCAATCCGCTTCGCCCATATACATCTGCTCTCTGGTACGACCATGAACAGCTACTGCCGATGCGCCCGACTCCTCACAAACATGTGCTATCTCGCACGCATTCAGATGTTCTGAGTCAAATCCAGTTCTAAACTTCACGGTAACCGGACGGTCAGTCACCTTTACGAGTGCTTCGACGATTTCACCCACGAGTTTCGGATTTTTCATGAGAGCTGAGCCTTCACCGTTATTAACTACTTTCGGCACAGGGCATCCCATATTGATATCTAGCACATCAAAAGGCCAATCCGCTATTTTTTTCGCGGCCTCTGCGAGTATCTCCGGCTCACTTCCAAACAACTGCAATGAAACCGGATGCTCACCCTCATCTACGCGAAGCATATCGAGAGTCTTTCTATTATTATAGAGAATAGCTTTCGCGCTAACCATCTCCATAACTGTCATTCCAGCGCCCATCTCCATACAAAGCGGACGGTACGCCAAATCCGTTACTCCTGCCATCGGCGCCAGCACGAGGTTATTCTTTAATTCTACTTTTCCTATTCGAATCGGATGTATCGCCTTACTCATCGTCTTCTTCAAATCCTCTTTCCAACTCTGCTGCCGCCTGCTCAGCGCTGATGCCCAGCTTTACAACTCTATAGTAAAGCCTCAATGACTGGAACAACTCCTGCTTTTCTTTTCTCAACTGGCGAATCTTGTACTCAGATCCGATATCATCATAGCTATAATCATCTTCGTTTGTAATAGTTCTGATTTCTACATCTCCCTCTTCGGAAAAAAGTAGTTCAAGAGCCCCACCTATATCCTCAGTAAAGAGAACACACATGATTTTAAGCTCTCTCTTTATAGGATCCGGTAAATTCTCAAATTCTGGATTGATATAGAATTTCTTTGTATACTTGCTAGCTCCGCATAGAACCATTCTGTTATCCTGTTCTGCCATCATTCTCTCCTTATACATAGCCGTACAGTCCTCTAATATGAACTTCGCCTGAATCGATTCGTTCCATCTTTCCCTCTCGACTCACGAGCAAGCGTCCGTTTCCATCGATTCCTTTTGAAATCGCATCATAATCGCCCTGCGGCGACATCACATGGACTGTTTTCTCTATATTTATCAGTTTCTTATTATATTCTTCCTTTAGCCCCTCCAAATTCTGGGTCTGAAGAAAGATTTCATACGTCTTTCCGAATTCCATCCACAAAGCCTGTGTCAATTCGCTTCTGCTGCCTCTTCCTCTACCGCCCAGTTCGATGTCGATAGACGTAGCGATTTCGGCTATCTCCTTCGGAAAAAATTCATCATGAACGTTTATCCCGATTCCAACGATAACATATTTCGACCGGTTATTCTGAGGCATCATCTCTGTTAGAATTCCA
This sequence comes from Lachnospiraceae bacterium, assembly GCA_045579705.1. GTDB lineage: Bacteria > Bacillota > Clostridia > Lachnospirales > Lachnospiraceae > Lachnocurva. The sequence continues at coordinate 28,928 of JAZNMP010000019.1, read as the reverse complement.
CAGATTTTTTTCCCCGATATAACTACATCATTCGGCCACTTTATGCTCGTCTCTATGCCATACAACTTCTCGATTGCACGACTTACAGCCATCGCAGCTACTATAGTTATCTGTGACACCGCTTCTACTTCCATATCTGGACGAAGCAGTATAGACGTTGCTATGGAATTATGCTTTGGCGAACTCCAACTGTGGCCGCTACGGCCTTTCCCCTTCGTCTGTTCGCCCGCAGAGATTACGAGACCCTCCTCTTCTCCTGCTTCCGCTCTACGACGGATCTCATCATTTGTCGAATCTATCGTTTCTTTGTAAATAAACCTAGTCTTCATATTCCCCTCCAAAAATCCTTGTAAATAATAACCATTTCGCGGGGAAAAAGCAAATACGGAGGCTAGACATAATAAGCCTAGTCTCCGTATCGAAAATCTCGTATCAAAAATAACGCAACTGTGTGCGCTTTCAATATTTAATTTTTAGAAAAATACATGACCATAGAGTACATAACCACTACGTCCACTACTTACAGGGCGGTAGCTTGTACAACCATTTGCCATATCCATACCAGCCATAGCATCAGCAGCCGCCTGCATACATGCAGCATTTGGTCCATTCTGAATTACTCTAGCAAGCTTAGCGCTTGTAGCTGGGTAGAACTGACCCTTCTGGAAGATAACTCCAGATACAGATGATGCATATCCTCTGTTAAGTCTGTTCATGATTACAGATCCTACAGCAACCTTTCCTTCATAAGGCTGGTTTCCAGCTTCACACTGAATTACTGCCGCCATAAGTGTCTGCGCATCAGCAGAAGTATTAATATCATAAGCACTTCCTGATGCTTCTGTTGTTGAAGATGTCTGCGCCTGAGCCTTTGCCTCAGCCTGCTTTGCTTCCTGGGCTTTCTTCTCAGCTTCAGCCTTAAGGGCTGCCTGCTCTTCTTCAACTGTGATAGCAGAACCATATTTCTGTTCTACAGTAACATAGTCTGCCTTTACATAACCGTTTCCTGCTTTTGTAGAAACAGCTACCCATCCTTCCTTATCGTTTGCTTCTGTATTTACAGAAACAACCTGTCCCTCGTAGAGAGAAGTGATAACAGAAGAATTCTCATCTGCGCTCTGGCGAACACGAAGACCAGCTGTCTTTGAAGTAGCTACAGTCTCGCATACTTTTGCTGCGAGCGCCTTTGCCTCGTCGCCTGTTACAACGTACTCGGCATTCACATAACCTGTAAGGTTACCTGATGTGATATGGTACCAGCCATTCTCATTTGAATCGAAAGTAGCCACATCACCTTTTCTAAGTTTTCCAGCGAGTGCAGCATTTGCATCTGCATTCGCACGTACATTCATGTAGTCATCTGAAGTAGTCATAAGACGATTAGCCCATTCAGAATCAACTGATGTCTGCTCGTCCTGTTCTGATACGGAATTTTCTGTGTTAGCTGACAGAGATGCTGTATGCTTTAAGTCTTTAGTCTTACCGATTACTGTAGTTACACCTGCTGTAACTCCAGCTTCAGCTTTGACTGGCTTAGTCTCATCAATGACGATTGCACCTACGATAACACCTGTTGCCAAGACTACAGCTGTACCCTGTTTAGCTCTCTTCAAAAAATTTCTTTTTAAAATCATTCAGTAACAACCTTTTTTAAATAAACTGTTTCAATTGTTGCAAAAATGTTACGCAGATAATAACATGCATTGTAATTTTTGTCAAATTAACAAACAATTAATCCAATTTAAAGGTCGTTAAAGCCGCTTTATTAGCGCTTTTGCATCTGATCATAAATTTCTGAAAGATACTCCCATCTCTCCATTTTTTCTTCGAGAAGCTTTTCTTTTTCTTCCTTCTCTTTCTGAAGATCATTTAACTTTCCAAAATCAGAAGCATTCTTTACCATCTCGTCATCAATTTCTTCCAATCGCTCTTCTAAGCTCTCGATTTCTTCCTCGATTCTATCCCATTCCTGCTGCTCTTTATAAGTAAATTTCACCTTTTTCTCGTGAGTCCAGGTCGACTTGGAATCTGAATCTTCATTCTTCGTATTTGTCGGCCTATCTATGGAAACACTTCCCGGAATTGAGCCGTATTTTTTCATATAATCTGTATATGAGCCTTCAAAAGGAACCAGCGTCGCATCTGTTTGGAATACAAACATCCTAGTCACTATTCGATCCAGAAAATATCTGTCATGTGAGACAGTGATCACAATTCCATCAAAAGAATCCAAGAAGTCCTCTAAAACCGCCAGAGTCTCTGTATCGAGATCATTCGTCGGCTCATCCAGAATCAACACATTCGGATTCTCCATAAGCACACGAAGCAAATTCAATCTGCGTCTCTCACCACCTGATAGTTTCTCTATCAGAGAATACTGCTCACTAGGCGGAAAAAGAAATCTGTCGAGCATAGATGATGCCGAAACCAGTCCTTCAGATGTCTTAATATATTCAGCGGTATTTCTGATATAGTCTATTACCTTCATATTCGGATCCATGTACTCGATAGAACCGGCACGTTTCGAAGCCTCCTCCGAAATTTCCTGTGCATAGTATCCGATTTTGATCGTCTGACCTATCTTTATCACGCCACTATCGTAATTCTCTCTACCAGTGAGAATCTTCATTAAAGTAGTTTTTCCGCATCCATTTCGACCCAAAAATCCTACTCTATCATGATGCTGAAAAGTATACGTAAAATCACGAATAATCTCCCTGTCATCAAACGCCTTACACAGATTCTCAATTTCAATCGTGGACTTTCCCATTCTGCTGCCGATAGAACCGATTTGTTTCATATCCATCGTCATATCACGTTCCGGTGCCTTCTGATCTCGAAGAGCCTCATACCTCTGAATATGCGCTTTCTGCTTTGTGCTACGCGCTCTCGCGCCTCTCTGCATCCACGCGATTTCCTTGCGCAGGATGTTCTGTCTAGTATGCTCGCTAGACTCCTCCATCTGCATCCTTTCAGCCTTTAACTCCAGATATCCCGAGTAATTCGTATCGTAAGAATACAGCTTTCCATGCGTAACCTCCACGATTCTCGTAGTCACGCTGTCGAGAAAATACCTATCGTGTGTTATCAGCAGTATTGAACCTTTATAATTCTGAAGATAGTTCTCCAGCCACTCAACCATGTCATAATCCAGATGGTTAGTAGGCTCATCCAGCAGCAAAAAATCTGATGGAGCCACTAATACTGCCACCAAAGCGGCTCTCTTCCTCTGTCCACCAGAAAGATTCGAAATCTGCTGATTCTGATCTTCTATACCAAATCGATTTAACAGATTCGAGATCTTTGCATCGAGATCGCTCGTTTTTCCATGAAAAGCTTTCGTATTCTCATTTGAAAGAGCCATATCACGTACTGCTTCCAATACAGTTTTAGTTCCCTCAAATTCAGGGCTTTGTGGCAGATAGCTCATAACCATTCCATTTCTGTAGATCACATTTCCGCTATCCGCTTCGATTTCTCCTGCTATGATTCTCAGCAATGTAGACTTACCAGTACCATTAATACCTACTATCCCTACATGCTCGCCTTCCTGCATCGAGAAATCTACGTCTTCGAGAAGTGTACGTCCCGTAAAAGTCTTATTTATTTTTTCTGCATTTATAATACTTGCCATATCTAAAATCTCCTACGCGACATTCTAACAAAAAAGAACCCCGGACAAAAGTCCGAGGTTCTAAAATCTTCTATATAAATATATTAGATGTTTAATAGATCGCTATAAACCTTAAGAGCGCCTTCTGTCTCATGAGCTAGCACTTTCTTTGCAAGTACCTTTCCGAGCTGAACACCTTCCTGATCAAAGCTGTTTACATTCCAAGCGAATCCCTGGAACATAACCTTGTTCTCAAAGTGAGAAAGAAGTGCACCGAGTGTCTTTGGTGTAAGCTTATCTCCGATGATGATAGATGATGGACGACCACCTTCGAATCTCTTGTTAGGATTCTCATCATCTTTACCACAAGCAAAAGCTACAATCTGTGCTGCTACGTTAGCGCAAAGCTTCTGCTGGCTTGTGCTTCCCTGGATATCTACATCATTCTCCCACTGGCTATTCTTAAATCCAACAAACTGAAGAGGAATGATATCTGTTCCCTGGTGAAGAAGCTGATAGAATGAATGCTGTCCATTTGTACCAGGTTCACCAAAGATAACTGGTCCAGTCACATAATCAACCGGCTCACCAAATCTGTTTACTGACTTACCGTTTGATTCCATATCAAGCTGCTGTAGATGTGCAGGGAAACGGCTAAGTGCCTGTGAATATGGAAGAACTGCTGTGCTTTCATATCCAAGCACATTTCTCTCATATACTCCGATAAGCGCATCGATAAGTGCTGGGTTCTTCTCGAACTCATTTGTAGCAAGCTTATCTTCCTCTGCAGCTCCCTCGAGGAACTCTGCAAATACTTCTGGTCCGAATGCGAGTGAAAGAACCGCACCACCAACTGCTGAAGTAGAGCTATATCTACCACCGATATAATCATCCATAAAGAATGCATCGAGATATTCATCACTATGTGCGATAGGTGATGTCTCTGATGTTACTGCGATCATATGATCAGCTGGGTTAAGTCCCTGTTTCTTAAGCGCATCCATTACAAAAGACTGATTTGTTAAAGTCTCAAGTGTTGTACCTGACTTTGAAACGAGGATTAGAATTGAATGTGCTACATCGATAGAATCGAGAACTGCTGAAGCATCATCTGGATCTACGTTACTGATAAACTTAGCTTCCATCTTAAAGCAACCATTCTTTTTAGCCCAGTTCTCTAATGCAAGATACATAGCACGAGGACCGAGATCTGATCCACCGATACCGATCTGTACTACAGTAGTGAATTTCTCACCTGCTGCATTTGTGATTTCACCATTATGAACCTTGTTTGCAAATTCCTTAATACGATTCTGCTGCTCTACATAGAAGTCACGCTTGTTTACACCATCTGTAACTACATCTTCACCAAGCTGTCCTCTAGTAAGCTGATGAAGAACGAGTCTCTTCTCTCCAGTATTTACAACAGCGCCATTATATAACTCCTTGAATTTCTCGAGAAGCTCAGCTTCCTTTGATAATTCCTTAAGTTTACCCATAATCTCGTCATCAACTGCTTTAGCAGCATAGTTAAATGACATACCTTCTGCCATAGGAACTGAGTATGATTTTACTCTATTTGCTCCTTCTTCTCCTGACATCACTTTACGGAGGTCCACCTTGTCTGCCTTTTCAAGTTCTTTATATGAACTAAGTGTGTCTAGATTATTCCAATTAATCATATGTTCCTCCTACTATCTATTTAACATCTGTCCCATTTCGTACCTCTGATATTATATTCACTAAGCCCACTTTTTTCAATGTATATTAGTAACGAATCGACAAACATTCTTGACTTTTTTGCCATCAAGTTTATGATATTTTCGTATATTAAATTTAAGAAGGGATTTTATTATGAAAAAAATAGTCCTTACAGGCGGAGGCACCGCCGGACATGTAACACCAAACATTGCTATGTTCCCTGCTCTTAAAGTGGCAGGATATGAAATACTCTATGTCGGATCTAAAAAAGGCATGGAGAAACAGATGATTGAAAAGGAAGGCATTCCATACAAAGGAATTTCCTCTGGAAAACTACGTCGATACTTCGATCTAAAGAACTTTATCGATCCTTTTAAAGTAGTTCACGGATACTTTGAAGCAAAACGCTTCCTTAGAAGAGAACGCCCAGATGTTATTTTTTCAAAAGGTGGCTTTGTATCTGTACCGGTTGTTTTAGCTGCAAAAGCTCTTAAGATTCCTGCGATAATTCACGAATCAGATATGACTCCAGGATTAGCAAACAGAATTGCAGCTAAAGGCGCTTCATATTTCTGTTGTAACTTCCCAGAAACATTGGAGCATCTTCCAGCCGACAAATCTATCGTAACAGGTACTCCTATTCGGCAGGAATTACTTTCTGGATCGCGTGAAGCCGGCCTTCGATTTACAGGTCTGGACTCGAATAAGCCTAACCTTCTCATCATCGGAGGAAGCCTCGGTTCTAAATTTGTAAACGATAATGTCCGCGCCTCTCTGGATAACCTGCTTAAAGACTTTAACGTAATCCACCTCTGTGGAAAAGGACATCTCGATTCATCCTTAAATAATAAAGAAGGATACAGACAGTACGAATTTATTTCAGATGAACTGAAAGACCTATTTGCTATGGCTGATATCGTAATCTCTAGAGCCGGTGCAAACGCTATTTGCGAACTAGTTGCTCTAAAGAAGCCTAATATTCTAATCCCACTCGGTCTCGAATCTAGCCGAGGCGATCAGATTCTAAACGCTAAATCATTTGAAAAGCAAGGATTCTCCTATGTCATAGATGAACACGATATCACACCAGAAGTATTAACAAATGCTGTCTTAGATGTGTATTCAAATAGAGAAACATATATCTCAGCGATGTCTAAATCAAACAGCGGAAACTCTATTTCTATAATAGTAGAATTAATTGAACGCTTAACAACAAACGGTTAATTATAAAAAAGCAATCAAAGATATCGTTCTTTGATTGCTTTTTCTATCACTTTAACTCAGACGTACAATGTGGACATCTAGTTGCTTTAATATTAATTTTTGAATAACAATAAGGACACTCCTTCTCCGTAGGAAGCACTTCTTCCTCTTCCTTCTTTCTAAGTGCAGAAGCCTTATCTACCGCTTTATTAATAGCCTTTATTAAACAGAATATAATAAGCGATGTAATAAGGAAATTAATAACTGCTGTTATAAAATTTCCATAAGTTAAAACTGGAGCGTTAGCACCACTTCCTAAAGTCACCTTTAAGTAAGAGAAATCAGTTCCTCCAAACAAACCAATTATAGGTGTGATAATATCCGTATTCAGCGATGTTACGATAGCAGTAAAAGCACCACCGATAATAACGCCGACCGCCATATCCATCACGTTTCCACGCAAGATAAAAGTCTTAAACTCTTCTAGAAAGGATCTTCCTTTTTTCATAATAAGCCCCCCTATTCTAATTATTTAATTCATCACATACTGCCTTGATTTCTTCAGGTGTAGTTTCAATATGGCTAAAACCTAGCAAAGATGCATTATTTGCTGCCCCCTTATATCTAGGGATTAAATGCATATGATAATGGAACACAGACTGTCCAGCGACCTCTTCGCTATTCTGAAGGATATTAAATCCATCCGCACCGAGAATATCTGTCATCTTCTTTGCCATCTTTTTTGCCAGAGGCATAATCTTCGTAGCTTCTGCATCACCAAGCTCATAGAGGTTTCTGTAGTGATTCTTTGGAAGAATCAAAGCATGTCCTTTAGAAACAGGTTCTGCATCCAGGATTATTCTAAAATCTTCATCCTCGTAAATAGTATTAGTTGGAATATCTCCATTAGCAAGCTTGCAAAAAATACAATTATCGTCTTTCATAATGCCTTCCTTTCCTAGTCTATAAAATCAAATATAGTATCTAGCATCCTGAGAATTCGTAGGTTACCCTTTGCAGTCATATCTCCGACACCAAACGCTCTCTGGAATGTCTCTCGACCTCCCGTGATATCCATCAAGACCTTTGTAGTAAGTTTTGCATATACGTCTACATCATCATGGGCTTCATACTCTGCTTCCATTCCGTTCGGGTCAACCTTGATATACAGAGGCTTGTTTTCACCATCTATAGCAAACAAATATGATGCAGAGAAATCTTCAACCGGAGTATATGTCTTCTTAAACTTTTCTATGAATCCCAACTGCTCCTCGGAATTCTTTCCCATAAGTTCTCTATACATCGAGCTCAGCTCTTTAATATCGACCTTCTGCTGCTTTACATAATTATCGTCTGAAACAAACTGAGAAAGCTGCTCTCTTTCCTCAGGAGTGAGATCCATCTGTTCAGCATGTAATACTGTCTGTTTTACAGCATAGTTTGAAGTTGGAAGTCCCTTCGTTCTCTGAGAAATAGTTCGGTACATGTCCTCTGCTTTTTTCTCTATGATACGAGCGTACTCTTTACTCTCCTCAAATTCCTGTTTGTCTGTAACATATCCGCACAAACCGCTACAAGGGATTCCTCCGAGAATCTCCCAGGCTTTTTCCAGCGTAAGCATACCCTCTCGCTCACCATAGGTAGTTGACATAACGATAGGCATCATATAGATGCGAGACAACTCCTCTTTGTTACCGTAAAGCCAGCAAGCATCGAGGAACTCATTCATGTGTCCTCCGATACCGAGCCACTCAACTGTTGTCGCCAGGATGATTCCATCTACATCCTTTATAGTCTGTGGTAAAGTTGAAACCTCATTTTTAAATTCATAGATATTGTATCTCTGGATTTCTACACGAAGCTCCGTCAGAACTTTTTCGATTTCTTTTAACACGTACAATGTCGGATCGTCTAATACCCCACGTCCGCCATAATAGATATTTATTTTCAAATCCTACCTCCATTCCCATTATAAATGGAAATTGTCATATAACTTTTCTCTACAATTTTAAACATTTTCCTTAAAAGATTCCATAGGAATCTACTGATATTGCTGTTTTTTGAAAAAATCATATCTCCATCAGAAAGCTTCTAAGCATATTCGAACTATCCGGAAATGTTTTAGTCCCCATTCCGATTCCAATCTTCTCAATTCTTCCTATAGGTCTCTCTCCAAAATCTGCGACGAAATGCTTTAGTATCGCTGCTCCCGTCGGTGTAAGCATTTCTGATTCCACATTTCCCTGATATGAAACCATTCCCTTTAGGATTTCCGCAGTCGCCGGTGCAGGAACCGGCAATATCCCGTGCGCACATTTTACCGTTCCAAATCCTGTCGGAACAGGTGTTGAGATTATTCTATCTACACCCAACTGATTAACCAGGTACGATGCCCCCGTAATATCGCAGATTGCATCTAAATGACCCACTTCATGAAAATGTATCTCCTCAACCTTTGTTCCATGAACCTTTGATTCAGCGCTTGCTAAGATAGAATATACATCGAGAGCATCTTTCTTCGTTTTCTCATCTATATTAAACTGTGCTATGATCTCTTTAATCTCTTTGTAAGATGTATGATGATGGTGGTGTTTTCCAGCTATTGTCTCTGCAGATTCTTCCACTCCATCTATCTCGAAACTGATTTTTTTACCAATTATCCCGGACTTATCAACATTTTCGGTTTTTGCTTTCACCTTATCCACAAATAATCCGTTCATAGTTTTGACATAGTCCAACTGCTGCTCTTCTGAAAGTAAATCAAAAAGAGATGCATTTAACATATCTCCCGACGCACCACTATTCGTCTCTAAATACAATACTCTCATTTATTTAACCCTTTCATATGGTTAATACGACTTGCAAACACAGCTGCCCCAAATCCATTATCTATATTCTGGACCGCCATTCCACTGGAGCAAGAATTAAGCATGGTTAATAGCGCTGATACGCCCTCAAAAGAAACACCATATCCAACAGAAGTCGGTACTGCTATTACTGGACAATCCACTAATCCATTTACTATCGTTGGAAGTGCCCCTTCCATTCCCGCTACAGCTATTATTATGTCAGCTCGCATGATGTTTTCGAGGTTCATAAGTAGTCTCTCTAATCCAGCAACCCCAACATCATACAGCCTTTCAACCTTATTTCCTAACACCTCTGCAGTAACTGCTGCCTCTTCACAGACACTTATATCACTCGTTCCTGCGCAGAGAACCAAAACTCTGCCATTACCATCCGGTTCTGGAGCCTGTCCTACATATCCTATCCTTCCAAGCTCGTTATAATTAAGCGAATAGCTCTGCTTTATAATCTCTGCCTTATCACTTGAAAGCCTAGTAGTCAGAACACATTTTTCTTCATGATCCTGCATATTCTTTAGAATTGCACAGATATCCTCAGCACTCTTTCCCTCTCCATATATTACTTCGCAATTACCATTTCTGATTCCTCGATGATGATCTATCTTTGCGATATCAATATCAGAAAAAGGTTCCAATTTAAACTTTAAAACTGCTTCATCCACGTCCATCTCATGATTCTTCACTTTAGACAATATATTAATTAAGTCTCTCTTCTCCATCGCCTAATACCTCGTTCATCGATCCACTTCTAAACCCTTTTAAATCAAGAGTTACATAATTAAAGCCTATTTTAATTAGTTCTTCACATATTTCTATTCTGCTGTTTATCGCTTTATTCAGTTCCTCTTCAGGTACTTCAATCCTGGCAATATCTCCATGTACCCTAACCCTTAGTTGATTCTTAAATATACTAGAGAGGAATTTCTCCGCTTGAGCAACTTTTTTTAAACCATCTAGAGTTATCTCTTCTCCATATGGAAAGCGAGATGCCAAGCACGCATCCGAAGGTTTATCTGCAGTCCTTAATCCATATTCAGACGAATAAGCTCTTATCTCTTTCTTTGTAAGGCCTGCATCCTTTAAAGGGCTTACTATTCCTAATTCCCTTAACGCTCTCATTCCTGGACGGTAGTCTCCTACATCATCCTGGTTCGTCCCATCTACCAACACATCGCACTTTTTCGCCACTGCCTCGTCTTTAAGGCGGGAAAAAATCGCTCTTTTACAAATATAACAGCGATTAGGACTATTCTCTTTAAACCCAGGTACATCTAACGAGTTAAGATCTAAAACACTATATGCTATTCCTTCTTCTACACAGAATTCTATCGCAGCTTCGATTTCTTTTGCTTTATGAATTGGTCCTCTAGCTATCAACGCTACTACTTCTGTGTTTAACACTTCCTTACACACTTTTAACAGGAAAGTGGAATCGCATCCGCCTGAAAAAGCTACCGCTACTCGATTGTATTCCATTAATTCCGATTTAAATTTATCTAATTTCTCTCCCAAGCCAAAACTCCTCCATTTCCTTTGTATTTTGTCTAATAAAATATGCTAAAATACTTTATAGCATTAATTATATCTATATGATTTAAATCACGAAAGGCTTTATATGCATTTTTTTAGAAAGCGAACTGCCTTAACAAATACCGATGAACACTATATGAGAGAAGCTATTAGAGAAGCTCGCAAAGCAGAGAAGAACTGGGAAGTTCCTATCGGATGCGTAATAGTTTTTAATGGTCGTATTATCGCTAAAGCACATAACACTCGCAACAAATCAAAATCCTGCCTGGGTCATGCTGAAATAGCTGCGATAAAGACTGCAAATAAACATTTGAAAGATTGGCGACTGGAGGATTGTACTCTATATGTCACTTTAGAGCCTTGCCAGATGTGCGCAGGTGCTATCGTACAATCTCGAGTATCTCGTGTTGTTATAGGCGCTATGAACTCAAAAGCCGGATGCGCCGGATCTATACTTAACATGCTCGAAATGAAAGAATTCAATCATAGATGTTCCGTAACCAGAGGGGTTTTGGAATCTGAATGCTCTGCTATGCTTACAGATTTCTTTAAACGATTAAGAGAACACAAAAAGGGGTTAAAATGCAATTTGAAACCGAAAGATTAATCTTACGTTCTTCCGATGCTAATTTTGCAAAGGATGTTTTAGCTTTTTATAAGAATAATTCAGATAGCTTTGAAGCTTTTGAACCTTTTGATACGCCAGATTTTTACACTTTCTCGATTCAGCAGCGGAATCTTCGTGTAGAATCCCGCTTAATTAGCGAAGGAAGAATGATTCGCTTTTGGATTTTTCCAAAGGATAATCCTCACAAGATTATCGGAACTTTTTCCCTGATGAATGTTCGTCAGGGCTCTTTTAAATGTGCTTCCTTAGGTTATAAGATGGACAAAGATTACCGTAGAATGGGATATTGTCGTGAGGCAGTTCTGTTTGGTTTAGACTTTGCGAAGGACCAAATGCATCTTCATCGCATCGAAGCAACAATCCAGCCATCAAATAAAGCCTCCCTCGCTCTTATTGAATCAATCGGATTCGAGCGTGAAGGCTTACTACGTCAGAATGTTAAATTACTTGGGAAATGGACAGATCACTATCTTTATTCAAAGATTCTCGACTAGTTACTTTCGTTATTTGTCCTTTATCCATACTAAATACTTCATCACATAATACATCTATATCTTCCTTAATATGTGAAGAAATCAGAATAACTCTGTCTTCAGCTTTTAGTGACCTAAGAATGGATCTAACCTGGTCAACACCTTCATTATCTAAGCCGTTAAAAGGTTCATCTAATATTAGAGTTTTAGGATTCTCCATTATTGCCTGCGCTATTCCTAAACGCTGTCGCATACCCAAGCTATATTTCCTTACAGATTTTTTCTCATCTGGATTTAAATCCAGTCTATTCATTGTTTCAATTATTCTTTCTCTACCTATCTTATTATTTATAGAGGCTAAATATTTTAAATTATTATAACCGGAGTATACTGGTATAAATCCAGGATTTTCAATAATGACTCCTAATGAATTTGGAAAATCAATATCCTTACCTATTATTCCTTCCGGATATTTTATCTTTCCCTCTGTAGGAAGAACATATCCACACAAGCATTTCATCAGCATCGTCTTTCCAGAGCCATTTCTTCCAATAATTCCATATATTTTACCCTCTGCTAAATTTAAGTTTATGTTTTTTAAAATGGATTTTTTATCTATTATCAAAGAAACATTCTCAACTACAATCCCCACTCTAAACCTCCTGTATAAACTCGTATGAATAAGTTTTTATCATAGAATAACTCCATATAGTTAAAGTTATAATTGTAATTAAAAAATAAACTAAAGAGCCTCTCATATCAAATATCTGTGTCTTATAATAATCAGTATAATGTAACCACGTTATAGAATTCGCCATTGGGAAAAACCACATATAATCCGAATGTACGCTACAAAGGCCAGTCCCTATAGCAACTACTGCACAATCAATCAATATTCCTAAGAACCTATTATGATATAAAGTACAAAGCAGCATAACAAGCGATAGCAAAAATAAGTAAAAAAATAAACCTATTACTATTTGAAGTAATGCCTCTGTTAAATCTAATTGATTATATAATCTAGATGGTAACAATTCACCAATATACGCATTATGTTCATTCGGATACTTCCTATAATATCCTTCAAGTATATTACTCCATTTTATATCCATCGATGTAGTTCTGACAGAGAATGCAATTTCTATCAGCATCGTAGCAAAAATATAAACTATTATACTGTATACTGCCAATACTATTTGACCTATGAACCAATTACATCTGCCAATCCTATTTATCGAAAAATAACTATCACTATATATAGCCGGATAATCCGAAATAAGAACGATAAACACCAAAGGAAATATTAACAACGCTAATCCACTCGATGAAACAGAAATAAAAGGTTCAAATATAGTTGGCTTTTCACCTAATCTGTTTGCAATTTCATTTAGTGGACTTATTATCATTATCTTAGAAAAAACAGCAAAAACAATAATTAAAATCATTCTCGGATTACACATCCACCTTACTAACTGTATATTTGAAAATCCTAATATTTTTTTTAGTGATATTCTATTCATATTTATTTTCAAATCTCCACTTTATATAATGTGATGTTATTGAAAAAATACAAAGCTCAAATAGTATTATTTCTCCTAATACTATCATCCCATCCAATCCCGTATCAAAAATACTATAAACGGCATTATCATTAAACATATAAAATATTCTCAACTGTTTATCAGTTAATCTACTTCCAGAAGACAATCTCACAAACAACGATGACCAAATATACTTAAATAAAAAAGGAAAAGACGCCACAAGATAAATATTAGCTATTATCTCTCTTAAAAAATAAACGATTGAACCCCAAAAGCTTCCTGCTACAGCTAATTTAAAAACATTCTTTACAACAATAACTACTACTTTATCATGTGGGATCAAAACTTCATTAGGAAAAACAGCTGAATTTGGAAAGCATATATATACATATATACCAAATACAATATCTGAAATAATTAAAACAAGAGCAGCCAAAAAAACACTCGTCCAAAAATTTACAATCTCTATTTCTTTTCTCGAAACTCTTATCTTTTTATATAAGATATATCTATCAACACTCTCATTTTTGTTTAATACTAAATATGGAATAGTACAAACTAATGGATAAAAATACTTATAACTGATTCCAAATCCCATCTGATACACATTTATATTTGATAAATCCTCGTTCGTTTCGATCATAGATTGCTTGCTCATTTTTAAAACAGTCTCAAAGATACTTATAGTCTTCGATTGTGATACTGCATATAAAGAAGAAGACCCCATTAGAATAAACATTAAAACTATTACAATCCAAAATACATATGATTTAATCATTCTAATTAGATTAGATACAATTAAACGTCTTATTCTTACGTAATTACATTGATTTATTAACAAAGATTACCTCTCCTGATTTCACATCCACAAATCCTACTATTTCTCTATTTAATTTTTTACTTATATAAAATCCCCAATATGGTTTAAAATGAATCTTTCGTATTTTATATCCTTTTTCATTTTTTGTTGTAGCATTCTCTGATGTCTGGAGATACACTAAACCATAGGATGTTACTTTGTATTCTTTATGATCTGATATAGCATTACTCAGTATGTTTGCCGCATTCTGGATAGATATCACTTTATCGTATTTTTTTTGAATTTCAAAATCTATAGCGCCCTGTTGTAACCCAATTTCTTTTCCTGAATCAATACTTTTTATTTGTCCAGATAAAGGAACAGCATCAGCATTTAATCTTCCATTATTAATAGCGACTTCATCAAAAATCCCACCTTTATAGGAGGCTTTGTACTCATATTCAGTATTTTTCTTTCCTTTACCATTAATAAAAATAGTCTTTGAATATGGAATATACTTCACAACAAAATCATATCCAGTATCCTTTAAAAAAGAATCAAATTCCCTCATTTGATACAAATCATTTTTACTAATCTCTTTATTCAAGTCTATAACTTTAGCAATTTGATCATCACACCAGATTTCCTCATCTTTTTTGTAATCAAATATAAAACCTCCTGCAGTCATAGTAAAAAGCATGTTATTATCATCCATATAATCATAGCCTTGCGGCACATATTTATCTGATACACAAACATTTTCTTTTTTATATATCTTTCCCTGGCGTGATAAACGTTTTTTAAAAAAATCTTCATATAACGGTGTAAATCGGGACAAATCTTCGTTTAGCACCAGATTTCCTTCATAAACTCCTGTAATCTTGCTAATGCACTTTGCATCAGAAAAAACAAGATTAGCATTCTTACCTGATACCTTTTCTACCCTTTTTGTAGCTTTCGGTATTGTCATTAATTTATTATTTCCAGATGCTGATTTAGTATCAGCATCTGGATTAAATGAGCAATTGAAAATCAACAAATATGATAGTAACAAAAAGACACTAAACCGTATCCCTTTATTATATTTCATATTTATTCACCTACTCTTCCTTCAACAATAACCACTTGCCTTCCAGAATAATTTCTAAGCTGTATTGTTGCAGTCATTTTTGAACCACCTCGCGGTAATCCATCACCAGCATAATAAGCACGATGTGCTCCTAAACTTTGTATATTAATCTGGTTAGTTTTATAACGACTATTCGTATTTTGTCTTGCTGAAGCAGCTGCATATCCTCCTGTATAATCACTTCTAAACGATGATACATCAAATGTAACCGCTTCCTGTCTATTTGAACTGAAATATGCTGTGTCGTTATATTTCTGCACATTTGACGGAGCCTGCTCAATCATTCTTACCGAAAAGCTTCCATAACTAGCATTTGCTATTGGGCTTAACACTCCAAATAAAACTAAAAAGCCCAATATAAACATAATACTTTTTTTCATACTGTCCCCCTTTTTGAACAGAATAAAAACAATAGTTTCCGCTTCCTCCTTTCCGACTTTTTACGTGCACGCTTTATATTTTCATAATATTATAACTTTTTTCAAATTTCAATTATTTTTTATATTATTTTTATTTTTTCCTCGAGATATACCATTTTTTCAGAACAAACTTCTACAAGCCAAAAAGGTTTACCCTCTAAGGCAAACCTCAAACAACTTTGAGAAACCAACACAAATTTAATTACTCATTTTTGTTTCCCAAAACTACTCTATAACAGATCTCTTATTTCTTCGAAATCTTTCTTTTCCTTTGGTTTTTCAGGATGTTCCTGTAAGAATTTTTCCATCCATATTACATCAAACCACTGATCAAATTTAAATGCGACATTATGAAATCTAGCTGCTGGTATAAAACCTAGATGTTCATGAAACTGCTCACTTGCACGAGTAACATACTTTTCATTCTCAGTAGGATATCCGATACATGCATTCATATTTGTGATATGCATGAGCTTCAATGCATATTCAAGAGCATCATACAGTTTACGTCCTACACCACCTTTGCGGTAGTCTTTATCGACATAAATACTAGTTTCTACAGCCCAATCATATGATTTTCTAAGTTTATAAGGGCTTGCATAGGTATATCCTATTACTCTACCGTCTTCTTCATATACAAAGTAAGGGTATTTTCTAAGCGTATTTGAAATACGATTCTTAAAATCTTCTACCGTTGGAACATCTACTTCAAAAGTAATCGCTGTATTCTCAACATAATATGAGTATATTTCTCTAATTCTTTCAGCATCTTCTATTCTTGCAATTCTAATCAACCTTATTTACCCCATTCTATGCACTTTCCAATTTTAAAGGCATTTTTTCCAGCCTCTTTAACTTCGTACAACATCTTGTCAGCTGAATGCATAAAGTCGAGAGCCTTCTCTGTTCCTTTTGGAATATCGCAGCAAACTCCCTGTGAGATAGATACACGATCTGAAACTCTAGAATATTCATGATATAGATGACTCTCAAATACCTTCTGCTTTATTTCCTGAACCATTGAAAGTACATCTTCTTCATCATAATCTTCAAAGATAATTATGAATTCATCGCCGCCATATCTAGCACAAAACAGATTGTTCTCCGCAGCAACTTCTTTAATACATTTAGCTACTGTTGTTAAACAGATATCTCCTGCCTGATGTCCATAATTATCATTATATTCTTTAAAGAAATCTATATCTAATATCTCAATAGCCAGATACTTACCGTACTGGTATGCTTTTTCAAATGCTTCTTCCCAATAGTTGTTTAATTTAAATCTGTTAAACATACCCGTCAGGGCATCTGTTTCAGATTTCTTCTGAAGCATTTCATTTTCTCTCTCAACTCTATGGTTGATATTTGTCAAATCCTGAATGCCCGTTCTAAGAGCAATCATATTTGAAACCATCAGCTTGTTCTCATTATTCTCAGCAATCTGAACTTTAGTATACTTTAATGCGGTTTGCGTATACGCATCTTCATTTCCGATTACTGTAAAATACTTTAACTGTAACTCCAATAATCTTCTTTCCATATCGATTACTGTAGTCTTCTTTGTAAGTTCATATGTTTTAGACCAGGCTCTATTAAACTCAACCCACTTTTCGTTTTTTAGAAGCATAGTCATAAACTCAAACAGATCATCAAAGACATCCATTACCGCAAAGTCTACATTCATAAGCTTATCTACATTTGCGATATATTCATCTCGAGTATCTGCATTTCCTAGCTCAGCATGTAACCTAGCTCCAAAACAATAAACAGCCATCAAATCGGCTGGAGAAATATGCGGAATACACTCATTCTTGAGTTTTCTCCAATTACTCTCTGCTTTTTCATAATCTCGAATCGATAGATATGCCTTACCTATATTTACATAAGCAACAGCCAGATTGATTACATAGTCTGGTTCATCTCTATGTTCCTCGATATATGCATATCCCTGCATCAAATGAGCCAAAGCATTTCTCTCATCCTCAACAGTCAAATACAGAGTTCCCATATTCATATGCACTAACCACTCTAAATTTGAAAGCCTATGCTGCACGCATAAATCCAGCGCTTTAAGATAATAATCCATGGCAAAAGGAGCATTACCTCTATTTAACGACATAATTCCAAGAACATTATTTGCCGTAACCAGGTATGCCCATTCCTGATTTTCTTCTAGATATGGCATGCAAATAAACATTTCATGGTAGAAATTCTGCATATCATTTTCCAGATAATACGTCTCACCTCTGGTAAAACCTGCAAAACCTTCCAAACCAGTGTCATCATTTTTCTTTGCATATACACTAAGTTCATCACAATATTTAATTATCTCTTCACGATTAGGATTTGTATTATCACTTGCTTTGATTATCAAATCCTGAATCTCTTGTGGATATGCGCTGATGTCCATCTTTATCCTTCCTGGGCGAGTGCAATCTTCTCCGCTAGATTTATAAAATCTTCTAGATTAAGTTTCTCACCTCGAACTGTTTCTGGCCATCCTAAAGATGTAATACAGGCTTTGGCCGTTTCTTTATCCAGTCCTAGTTCTTTATGATTTACAAGTCCATTATATAATGCTTTTCTTCTTTGTTCAAAAGAACTTCTTATAACCGTAAACAGTAATTCTTCTGAAACATTCTCAGGTATCTCTGTATCTTTCTTTCTGAGGTTGATAACCGCAGAATCCACCTTTGGAGGTGGGAAAAATTTTCCCGCAGGTACTGTTTCAATAATCTCAGGGTCTGTATAGAACTGTACAGCCAGTGACAATGCACCATAGTTCTTATTTCCAGGCTGTGCCTGCATTCTAAGGGCCACTTCTTTCTGAACCATAACTGTTATAGATTCGTAGTCTACATGACCTCTCAAAATCTTCATCAATATAGGTGTAGTTATGTAGTAAGGAAGATTTGCAACTATCTTTACTTTTTTTCCATCAGATTCTTCTCGAATGATTTCGTCCAAATCTGTCTTCATTACATCAGTATTGAGGATTTTAACATTGTCATATGATGCCAACGTTTTATTAAGAATAGGAATTAATTTATCATCAATTTCTATCAATAGAGCCTTGTACGCTCTTTCTAGAATTACTTCAGAAAGTGTTCCGATACCTGGTCCAATCTCGATAACAAAATCATCTTCTGTTATATCGGCAGCTTCGACGATATCTATTAGTACCCCTTCATCCATAAGGAAATTCTGACCATACTTCTTCTGAGTTCTAAACCCAGCTTCTTTCATAATTTCCTTTGCAATTCTGGCATTTGATAGCTTTCCCATTAATAATCCTCATTAATTCTAAATAATCTCATCGCATTATCATAGGTAACTCTTTCTACTTCTTCCGTAGATATTCCTTTGATTTCAGCAATTTTTTCAACTACATATTTTAAATTCCCTGAATAATTACGTGTTCCACGCACTGGAACAGGTGCCATATAAGGACAATCTGTTTCTAGAACGATATAATCTAATGGAATTTCGCGTACGACCTCAACCTTTTTTACTGCATTCTTAAAAGTTAAAGCTCCGCCTATTCCTATATAATAGCCCATCTTTACGTATTGCTTTGCCTGTTCTGCAGAGTATCCATAACAATGTAAGACGCCCTTCAATCCACGCTTGCTATATTCGCTCATTATGTCAAACGTATCTTTCGCAGCATCTCTGCTATGAATGATAACTGGCAGATCAACCTCCAGCGCTAAATCTAACTGTTTCTTATACCAATAAATCTGTTTTGCTTTATCTTCATCGGTATAGTCATAGTAGTAATCAGGACCGATTTCGCCTATTGCTACTACTTTTTTCTCGCATGACATCCTCCGTAACTCGTCGATATCTGATTCTTTCATTTCACCGACACTATCCGGATGTACACCTACAGCTGCATAGATATAATCATATTGATTTGCGAGTTCTATAGCCTGCCTTGAAGTTTCGATTGAACTTCCTACATCTATAATCTTGTATATATTTTCATCTTTTAATGAAGAAAGAAGTTCGATTCTATCTGAATCGAACTCCTCCCCCTCATAATGTGCATGTGTCTCAAATATCATAACTAACTCTCTATTAGAGAACCTCTGCTCCACTCTTTACGTCTCTCTGTGTTGTAATTACAGAAATATTATCATCGCTATCTTCTGCAGAAAGAATCATTCCTTCAGATAACATTCCAGCCAATTTTGCTGGTTTCATATTTGCAACATATACTACTGTTTTTCCAACTAATTCTTCAGGTTCATAATACTTACGTATTCCAGAGATAATCTGTCGCTTCTCTGATCCCGACTGAATCTGGAAGCAAAGCAGTTTCTTGCTCTTTGGAACAGGTTCACATGAAATTACTTTTCCTGTTCGAAGTTCTATCTTTTCAAAATCTTCATATTCGATGAAATCTTTATGTTCGATAGTTTCTCCTGATTCAGCTTCTTCTGGCTCATTTACAGCATTTGCTGCTTTCTGTGCTGCTTCGATTTCCTTCGCTTTTTCCAGGATTTCTTCAACCTTAAGTCTTTCGAACAAAATTTCTGGATCACTAGTTACCTTGTTTCCATTTGGATAATGTCCAAACTTATCAAGTTCATCATATTCCACTTCAGTAGTATTAATCTGCTCCAGAATCTTTGCAGAAGTGTTTGGAAGATATGCTTTCAACAATGCTGCTCCGATATTAATACCTTCTGTAAGGTTATATAGAACAGTTCTGAGTCTATCAGCTTTTTCCTCATCCTTTGCGAGAACCCATGGCTCTGTCTCATCGATGTATTTATTACATCTCTTAAAGAGATTAATTACTTCTGTAAGCGCATCCGCTACATGGAGAGTTTCCATCTTCGCTTCTACTTTATCGCGAGTTCCTGTAATAACTGATTTAAATTCAGCATCGATATCTTCAGCAACTCCCATATCTCTTACTTCACCATCAAAGTATTTGTTTGTCATTGAAATAGTTCTCTTTACGAGATTTCCTACTGTATTTGCTAGATCTGAATTGATTCGCTCTACGAGTAGTTCCCATGAAAGAACTCCATCGTTTTCAAATGGCATCTCATGAATTAAGAAATATCTGACTGCATCTACGCCAAAGATATCTACCAAATCATCCGCATAGATAACATTTCCTTTTGATTTACTCATCTTTCCATTTGCCTGAATCAGCCATGGATGTCCAAATACTTTCTTTGGAAGCGGCAGATCCAACGCCATTAGGAAGATTGGCCAATAAATAGTATGGAATCTGATGATATCTTTTCCGATTAGATGAAGATCAGCAGGCCAATTAGCTTTAAATCTGTCAGATGAATTTCCATCTACATCATATCCGATGCCTGTAATATAGTTTGTAAGCGCATCAAGCCATACATAAACTACATGTTTTGGGTCAAAATCAACTGGGATACCCCATTTGAAAGATGTTCTAGAAACACAGAGATCCTGAAGTCCTGGTTTCAGGAAGTTATTCATCATCTCATTTTTTCTAGAAACTGGCTGTATAAATTCTGGATGGCTTTCAATATATTCGATTAGTCTATCCGCATATTTGCTCATCTTAAAGAAATATGCTTCTTCCTTTGCAGGTGTTACTTCTCTACCACAGTCAGGACATTTTCCATCTACAAGCTGTGACTCTGTCCAGAAAGACTCGCAAGGTGTACAGTACATTCCTTCATAATGTCCCTTATAAATATCGCCCTTATCGTAGAGCTTCTTAAAAATCTTCTGAACCTGCTCTTCATGGTCTTTATCAGTTGTTCTCATGAATTTATCATAAGAAGCATTTACGATATCCCAGATTCTATGAACTTCACCCGATGTTTTATCTACAAATTCCTTTGGAGTAACTCCAGCTTCATTTGCCTTGTTCTCAATCTTCTGTCCATGTTCATCAGTTCCAGTCATGAAGAATACATCATAACCTTCCTGTCTCTTAAATCTAGCAATTGCGTCGGCTAGAACGACTTCATATGTATTTCCAACATGTGGCTTACCTGAAGTATAAGCAATCGCAGTTGTAATGTAATATTTTCCTCTGTTAGCCATCTTTAAAACTATATCTCCTATTATTTATTTGTTGAGCGCAGATCCGCATTTTGTGCAGAAGTTTGCTCCTTCTGAGACCTCTGCTCCACAACTTGGGCAAAGTCTTGATCCTTTTAAACCAACGATTCTGTCGTTGATATCTTCGATTTCATTTTTAAGTCCTTCGATTTCTCCAAAGACTTCATCATAAGAAGCATCATGATCATCTTTATGCTCCTCATAGAATCTCTCACCGATAAGTCTATATTTATCCTTTAGCTCTGATTCTTTTGTACTTAATTCGTACTTTGCCTTTGTAATATCTGTTACATTCTTAGCCTTATCAGAAACGACTCTACCAGCTGTCATCACTGTATCAGATACTCTGTCTAAAAATTCATCCATAGCTTACCCCTTTTCTAAAAAAATTACCTTTAATTATTATATCCGCTAATCC
This sequence comes from Lachnospiraceae bacterium, assembly GCA_045579705.1. Classification (GTDB taxonomy): domain Bacteria; phylum Bacillota; class Clostridia; order Lachnospirales; family Lachnospiraceae; genus Lachnocurva. Next base: position 6,538 of record JAZNMP010000019.1, on the reverse strand, counting down.
TAGCGTTATCAATGATTCTATGCAGTTTTAACACGTTTATCAATGAATCTTTTATAAACGAAACGCACTATAAAGTAAGCAACTATAGCTTCAGTAATTCCCAATAGAATTCCTACTAATACATCGGTCGGCCAATGTACAAACAAATACATTCTAGATATCGCTATCAACGATGCGAGAACTATTGCACAAATTCCCTCTCTCTTCCTGTAGAGAAAGATAGAAACAGCCGAAGCAAATGAAGCAGATGAATGTCCCGATGGGAATGAGAAATCCTTTGGAATCTTTATGAGCATCTTTACACTATCGTCAATCCAGCAAGGACGCTCACGACACACTGTATTTTTTAGAATCAAATTTACAACTATTAAAGAAAGTAACAGTGCAACTCCTGAGGTCCAGGCCATCTTCTTTGATTTCTTTGAAAAAATTAGCATCAAGATTGTAAGTAATACCCAAAAAGCTCCGGCATTTCCTAATGATGTTATTACTATCATAATCTTGTCTAAAACCGGATTATGAAGCCCCTGAAACCAATGTAATATCTGCAATTCAATATTCATTTAAATCACCTCAGCTGTTAACAAACTATGCTTCGACTTTTACGAATTTCTTCTTTCCCTTCTTTAACAAGAAGTCTGATTTGAAATCATCTTTAGTAAACTTCTTGAATGGATCAGTAATTTTTTCATTGTTAACTGATACACCACCCTGCTCTACTGCTCTCTTTCCTTCTGAAAGTGAAGAAACAAAACCACAAGCCTGCATTATCTTACGGATATCGATTTCACCGTCTGTAAAGTCATCATCTGAAAGAGTGAACTTAGGCATGTTTTCAATACTTCCAGTTGAAAAAGCAGCATGAGATGTTTCAAGCGCTTTCTTAGCCTCTTCTTCGCCATGTACTAACTTTGTAATTTCGAATGCGAGGATTTCCTTTGCTTCATTAAGCTTCGCATCCTTCCAATCTTCCATAGCTTTAATTTCTTCTAATGGAAGGAATGTAAGCATCTTTAAGAACTTGATTACATCAGCATCATCGACATTTCTCCAGTACTGGAAGAAATCATATGGAGAAGTTTTCTCAGCATCGAGCCATACTGCACCCTTCTGAGTCTTGCCCATCTTTTTTCCTTCTGAATTTGTAAGAAGGTTAATAGTCATAGCATAAACGTCTTTACCAAGCTTACGACGAACGAGTTCTGTACCAGCTAACATGTTGCTCCACTGATCATCTCCACCGAATTCCATGTTACATCCATATTTCTGGTAAAGCATGTAGAAATCATATCCCTGCATGATCATGTAGTTGAACTCGAGGAAAGAAAGACCTCTCTCCATTCTCTGCTTATAACATTCAGCTGTAAGCATTCTGTTTACAGAGAAATGAGGACCTACTTCGCGAAGAAGTTCTACATAATTCAAATCTAAAAGCCAATCTGCGTTATTAGCGAGAATAGCCTTGCCATCTGAAAAGTCGATAAATCTAGAAATCTGCTTCTTAAAGCATTCGATATTGTGATTAATCTGCTCTTTTGTAAGCATCTGTCTCATATCAGTTCTTCCTGAAGGATCACCAACCATTCCCGTTCCACCGCCTAGAAGGGCAATAGGTGTGTTTCCAGCCATCTGAAGTCTCTTCATAAGGCAAAGAGTCATAAAGTGACCTACATGAAGTGAATCTGCTGTTGGGTCGAAACCAATATAGAAAGTAGCCTTTCCATTATCAACCATTTCTCTGATTTCAGCTTCGTCAGTAACCTGAGCGATCAAGCCTCTTTCTACTAATTCGTCGTAAATTTTCATCTTCTTTTCCTTTCTATTATAAAGATATAACTTAAATCAAATTAAAAAAAACGTCCTTCAATCCATTTCTGGATCAAAGGACGATTATTATCGTGGTACCACCTTTGTTCATAGTGAATTCTCACTACCTTAATTATCAATATAACGGTTGAAACCGTCGCAGCCTATTATCGTTTAAAACAAGTTCAGTGCGAAGCTCCAGGAAGTAATTCAATTAAGAGCTCTCATCATCTCTCACCAACCGATGACTCTCTCTATCGAGGATTCTTAATCTACTGGGTCCCTTCATAGCCTTTTATTCAATTAACCTCTTGATTATATTATGCAAATGTTGATAAGTCAACGTCTAATACTAATAACTTTTTGCCTTACGCTGCTCAAAGAAATCTTCAATTATTTCTCTCAACTTTTCTCTTCCAGTATTCTTTAATATGTATCCATCCGGCCTAAGTTCTATAACTTTCGTAACACTTTCTTTATCCCCCTTTCCCGTGAGGAAAATAACCGGAATATCTGATGAATCGACTTCGCTTCTGATCATTTCCAGAACCTTAGGACCCGAAGTTACAGGCATTTCATAATCCAATAGTATTAAATCCGGCTTATTCTTTGCAATAAAAGTTATAGCCTGCATTCCTGAACTTACTATCGAAATATGATACAAATCAGACATCCAATTCTTGATAGTCTTTAAGTAAGCAATATCATCGTCTACTAGTAATATGTTCTTTTTTCTTTGCTCAGACTGAATTCCCTCTACTTCTTTCTCAAGTTCTTCAACCAGCACTTTTAAGTCCAGAGGACGATAGAATATTTTGCTTATTTTCTCTTCTGAGATGGTAATAAAAAGGTCATCAATATCCTTTTTATCTCCGATTACATTCAAATATTTTTCTTTCTCTATCACCACATCTTTGACAAAAACGAGCATATCACGGATATCGGTAACACCATTTCCTATGTACAAGAGCAGAATATCTACATCTTCCATCTTGCTAGAAAAATCCTTAATCGTTGTATCACATTGCTCAACCTCAAATCCAGCCGCAGAAAGATTATTAATGATAGCGTCCACCATAAAGGAAGTACTCTGCCTGATTATCAATATTTTCTTTTTCATAAAACCTCCTTTATTACCTCAAACATACCATCCCAATCTGCTTTTTTATAGGCTTTCTCAAATCGGTTATACTGCTCTAAATACTTCTCTGGTATTTCGTATTCCTCAAAACGCTTGAACAGCATTCCCATGTTATCATAGTCATATACCTGTGCCAGTTCAGCCATTGTGTAAAAAGCATCTCGCACAATATCCGGCGTTGCCTCTTTTTTCTTGCTTTCCTCTATCTTCTCGTTGAATGTGTAGTTCAAAAGCTGAGATATCTTCTGTATCTGTACGATTAATTCCGGATAATTAATATGTACAAATTCGAGAGCTTTCTGGTTACATGCTTCTTCTATTCTCTCTGCATAATTACCTAATGTTAAAGCTCCTATAATCTTTGAAGTACTCTTTAATGAATGAACATTAATCATGAAGTTCTCTAAATCACGATTCTCATATGCCTCTTGTATCTGTTTCTTTTTATCATCGAGTGTTTCATAATACACTTTCAATGTCTCTAAGTAAGTTTTCTTAGAAGCACAATTCTGGATTCCATTCTCTTCATTGATTAGAATTGAGTTTACTATCTCATCAGGAATCATCGTATTATCTTCAATCTGAAGATTCTTCTTCAGCTTGTATTTTTCTTTTGGAAGATGATTCATTATCATCTTCTCAAGCTTTACACCTTCAATAGGCTTTGAAATATAATCATCAAAACCTTTTTCCAAATAGAATTCCTTAGATCCTGAAATTGCATTTGCTGTTAATGCTATTACAGGTGTTCCCTTTAATTCAGGCAATTTTTTCATCTCATTAAGAGTTTCAACACCATCCATTTCAGGCATTCTATGATCTAAGAATATCAAATCATATTTATTCTTTTTTACTAATTCTATACATCTCTTTCCGCTCTCTGCTGTGTCTATACTTATCTGTGTTCTACGAAGTAAATTCTCAACAACAAATAGATTTACTACAGTATCATCAACAACGAGAATCCTTGCATTTGGAGCTATTAAGACAGTATCGTCCTCATGATTTTCCTGCTCTGATCTATTTAATGCAGTCTCAATACTACCTATAGGTGTACTGTCCTTTATTTCCTGGTCTAGCTCAAAACTTACTTCTGTTCCCTTTCCATATTCACTCTTAATCTCTATATCTGAACCCATTCTCCTTAATAGATTTCGAGTAATATTCATTCCCAAACCCGTTCCTTCAATGGTACGATTTCTTCTCTCTTCTATTCGCTCAAAAGTATTAAATAATTTTGGTAAATCTTCCTCCTTAATTCCGATTCCTGTATCAGATACGGTAACTTTTATCCTTACCTTCGAATCTGATATTTTAGTTGATCTGATTTTAAGTGTAATTTTACCTTTTTCGGTGTATTTAACAGAATTAGAAAGTATATTCATAATAACCTGTTTTATTCTAATTTCATCACCGATTAATAAATAAGGTATATCCTCAGCTATATCCGTTACCAGCTCAACTTCTTTTTCTCCCATTCTAATTCTAATCATTGTGACGATATCATTAATAAGCGAAGCACTCTCGTATTCAACCGGTATGATATCCATCTTTCCCGCTTCAATCTTTGAAAAATCAAGTATATCATTCACTATTCCGAGGAGATTGTAGCTCGCTCGAAGAATATTGCTAGAGTATTTTACAATACTTTCTTCTTTACTCTCTCGAGTTATCATTTCAGACATTCCCAGTATTGCATTTATAGGCGTTCTAATCTCATGGGACATATTAGATAAAAACAGAGATTTTGCATCATTTGCTTTTTCCGCCGCATCATATGCCTCCTCTAAGTCTTTAGTTGCAGTATCGATAAATGTATGTAGTCTTTCTGCTAACGGTTTAACTTTATTCTTTCTAAGAGGCTTTTCAATTAATAATTTATTAGAATGCTCTTTTTTCTCACCTTCTCGAAATGCTAAAACTACAATTGCACTATTAAGAATACCACCTTCATTATTATGTTTAAGAATTTCATATCTGCCAAAACCATATAAAGTATCCGAATGTATTTCTTTAAAAAAGTCTCTTTCAATCTCCTGCTTTTCTCGAAGAAAATAGAATCTGTTAAAACAAACAGACAGCATAATCGCTTCAGGAGCAAATTCTGAGACATCAAATGCTGCCTGACGTGACATGTCAATTAAGTCTTCCGGATTTGTAAACGACAACTTAATCTTCTCATCTATGTCAATATCGCCCGAAAAATACAGTTCTTTGTTATCTCCATAAAACATTGGTACTCGAGCTATACTTGTGCTCTCTCTATTAATAATAATAGGAAATTCACATACGTTATCCAGAAAATTTTCATCTAGATCAACATCCAAATACTTTTTATAAATATCTCCAGCTGGTTTACCATCAATTTCAACGATACAAGAGTTGCCCCCATCATCATTTTCAAGTTTAGTAATAACATGCGCTCTACCTAACGTATTCCATCCCAGTATATACTTAGTGCAAATATTCAATTTCTGACCTGATATCAAAACAAACAAATATCCCCTCGTATGATATTTATCACCAAATACATAAGGATATAAATTTGGATCATAGTTTAATATATACTTTAATCTATCGTCTTCATTTGTTGAGTATAGTTGTGAAGCTACATTTGACGGCCTTGGTACAAAATCTTCTGCTTCATTTTCCTCACACTTTCTTGATCCAGCCATCAAGCCAAAGAAAGCTATATTATTATATTTATTTGATGTCTCAGAAAGAATCTTTGTAAAATCACAATTTGAACCAACAGGATAACAAAGGACAGTCTTAACGTCCCTTTTATCAACCAATTCTTCATTTAAAGACTTCATTACATCATCATCTGTATAATCATCACTATCAAATTCTAAAAATGAAACTGATGAAGAATCAAAGAATAGTACCGATAAAGAAAACCCTTTTTCATTCTTAAAGTTATTGCTGGTAACTACCGAAACTCCTGCTATCATAGCCTTCGTAAGAGTCTGTTTTATATAATCGGAATATCCTTTTGATTCTTCCTCTGTTAAACCATTAATATACATCAAAGCTAAGATACTATTAGCTTCATCATATTCTCTCGTATTTTTTATTGTATATAATGTACTTTCAAGTATAAGTTTATTAGATATATAGTACGTAAGCTGTTTCATTTTGAAACCTCCTGAAACTATAAACCATAATGAACCTTTATTTCTATATAACTAATTCTCATTATATAGAAGTCGATTAAAAAGTACACTATATTTTCAAAATATTCAGAAATTAATAACACGCATAAAAAAAGCTCCGAGATTTCTCTCAGAGCTTAAAAGGCGACAACCAGATTCGAACTGGTGATAGAGGTGTTGCAGACCTTTGCCTTACCACTTGGCTATGTCGCCTTGCACATTATATATTTTATCATACTGTGCGAATTCACGCACCCTCAAAACTTCATACAGATTTATCTTCTACTGAGTAAATTATTGATCATGCCTTCGATCTATTAGTAACAGTCAGCTCCATGTGTCACCACACTTCCACCTCTGCCCTATCTACCTTGTACTCTTCAAGGGATCTTATGTTCTTTAAGAACAGGGACATCTCATCTTGGAGGGGGCTTCA
>JAZNMP010000018.1:0-41146 GCA_045579705.1 Lachnospiraceae bacterium | reverse complement strand
AAGGCTAACTTTATCCTTCGCGTTTTACTGCTTTTGGTTCGTGTATTTATGTCTTAAACATAAATTCGCTTGTTGATTCTTTTGGAATCTTTCAAGGTTGTTTCACTGTTCAATTATCAAGGAACTTTGTGCTTCGTTTGAGCTGTTTGTTTACCGCTCTCCCTCAGCGCAGGTATTATATTATCACCCGAACCCTCCGCCGTCAACACAAAATTGCGGATTTTCTCGAAGTAGTTCTATTTATCTGATTTTACCTATTTTTTCAGAATTGTATGTGTTTTATTTACAATTTCGAAAACACCTCTTTTACGTTCTTCACGCCTATCAGTTTCACGCCTTCTTCGCGCTTGATTCCTTTTAAATTAGACTCCGGAAGGATGATATTTGTAAAGCCCAGTTTCTTCGCTTCGCGTATTCTCTGATCCGCCATAGAAACAGCTCTAACTTCTCCACCCAATCCAACTTCACCAAACGCTACAGTCTCTTTTGAAATATTCATGTCTTTATATGAAGAAATAATAGCGATACATACCGCGAGATCCACAGCAGGTTCAGTTACTCTAATACCACCGGCTATATTTACATATGCATCAAAGTCACCCATCCTAAAGCCAAGTCTTTTTTCCAAAACGGCCATAAGTAGATTAACACGGTTAAAGTCCAGTCCCGTAGATGTACGTCTAGGCATACCAAAGTTCGATCTGGACACTAAAGCCTGTACTTCCATCAATATAGGTCTAGTGCCTTCCATCTGACACGCTACTACAGATCCATTTCCATCGTCCGCTCTTCCCTCCAGCATAAACTCAGAAGGATTCTTTACTTCGCGAAGTCCAGAAGACACCATTTCAAACACACCGATTTCATCAGTTGATCCAAAACGATTCTTTACACTACGAAGTATTCTATATGAAGCATGTCTATCGCCCTCAAAATACAATACAGTATCCACCATATGCTCGAGCACTCTCGGGCCCGCCACTACACCTTCCTTTGTCACATGTCCTACGACAAAGATTGTGATATTCAGACCTTTTGCGAGCTGCATAAGAACACCTGTAGATTCACGCACCTGTCCTACTGAACCCGGCGCGCTGTTTACAGCTTCATTAAACATAGTTTGGATAGAGTCTATGATTACGATTTCAGGCTTAACACGACGAATAACTCCATCTATCACTGTCAAATTTGTCTCGCACAAAAAGGCGACATCATCTTTGAACTCACCCATTCTATCTGCGCGAAGTTTAATTTGTTGTAGGGATTCCTCACCTGAAATATATAGAACTTTATGACCAGAATTTCCTAGTTCTCTAGAAGTCTGAAGGAGTAAGGTCGATTTACCTATTCCAGGATCTCCTCCGACCAGAATTAAAGAGCCTTGAACGATTCCGCCCCCCAGGACTCTATCGAACTCTTCCATTGATGTGCTCACACGTTTTTCATTAACAGATACGATTTCTGACAAAGTGTGAGTTTCTACGTTACGAATTTCTTTCTCAGTTTTCTTTGATACTGTGTCAACAACCTCCTCGGTGAATGAGTTCCATGCCCCACACATAGGGCACTGACCCATCCACTTCGAAGATTCATTTCCACATTCTTTGCAATAGAAAACTGTAATTTTCTTTGCTTTTGCCATTATTTAGTTATTTCTACCTCTACTGGACTACCATCTAGTTTAATTGCAAGTGTAATCTTTCCACCGAGATTAGTCTTCATCTGACTTTCTCTACCATCGATGGAAACTTTGTATTCTGTTCCTGGCTCTAACTCTAGAGTAACTTCCGCATCAGAAAGACCTTCTACGGAAAAAGAAACCCTATCTTCAGATATTGCCAGATGAGACACTGCTGTTCCAGGAACAGATTCATAAACGAACGCATCATTTTTCTCTAGTTTTGTGATTTCCTTAAACGTCTTTATCTTAAAAACATCCCCATTATGTAAAAAATCACTCTTTTTAGCCTTAGAATCTAGTGTGTAATCACCAAAGCTGATTGTTCCATCTGTTTCTTTCTGGATTAAATCTTTAACAACAGACATCTTTACTTCCTCCATTAAATAAAACTACATATTTCCCTATGATTATTTCTTTCCCTTTGGACTAGATGTTTTAAAGACAAACTTCTTATCTTTCACTGAAACAGTAACTTTGTCACCAGATTTAATCTTTCCATATAGAATCTGGTCTGAAAGCTCGTCTTCCAGCTGAGTCTGTATCACTCTTCGGAGTGGACGGGCACCATACTTAGGATCATATCCTAATTCTACTATTCTTTCATATGCCGCACTTCCTAAAGATAATGTGATACCAAAGTTCTCCTTCAATCTAGTCTGAAGAGATTTAGTGAGCAACTTAACTATTTCACTTAGATCCTTTTTATTCAAAGGTCTAAATACGATAGTCTCATCAATACGATTCAAGAACTCAGGTCTAAAAGTTCTCTTGATATCATCCATTACACCATTCTTCATAGCCTCATAGTCAGCTTTTTCACTACTATCAGTTGAGAAGCCTAAATGCTTTGGCTCAATAATAGACTGAGCTCCAGCATTAGAAGTCATGATAATAATAGTGTTCTTAAAATCAATCTTTCTACCCTGAGAATCTGTAATATGTCCATCATCCAAAACCTGAAGCAATATATTAAACACGTCTGGATGAGCTTTTTCTATTTCATCAAACAATACAACTGAATAAGGGTGACGACGAATCTTCTCAGCAAGCTGTCCGCCTTCTTCATATCCAACATAACCAGGTGCAGAACCTATCATCTTTGAAACACTGTATTTTTCCATGTATTCTGACATATCTACACGAATGAGAGCACTTTCATTTCCAAAGATAGCCTCTGCAAGGGCTTTTGTAATCTCAGTCTTACCTACACCAGTAGGTCCGAGAAACAGGAAAGAACCGATAGGTCTACCCGGAGCCTTCAAGCCAACACGTCCACGTCTAACGGCTTTAGCTACGGCTTTTACCGCATCATCCTGTCCTATTACTCTCTTATGAAGAGTCTTCTCGAGATTCATAAGACGATTAGATTCAGACTGAGTAAGCTTTGTGACCGGAATCTTTGTCCATTCAGACACGACTTCAGCGATATGCTCAGCCTTCAGCGTATCCTTTGCACCAGGTTTCTTATGAAGATTCTTTTTCTCTAATTTATAGAGTTCTTCTCTTTCCTTTGCAGTTTCTGCTCTAAATGCACGGGCAGCTTCGATATCACCCTGCATGATAATTTCTTCTAATTTCTTATCTGAATCGCGAAGCTTCTCCTTCAATTCATTTAAACGAGGAGAAGTCTTTGCATTCTTCAAACGAAGTCTGGACGCCGATTCATCCATGATGTCGATAGCCTTGTCTGGAAGGAATCTATCTGCGACATATCTGGAAGACAACTCTACAGATGCCTCAATTGCTTCATCTGAAATGATAACTCCATGATGTTCTTCGTAAAGTTTTCGAACACCACGAAGGATATCGAGACACTCTTCCTCAGAAGGTTCCTCAACCATAACCGGCTGGAATCTACGTTCTAAGGCAGCATCTTTTTCAATATGTTTTCTATATTCATTTATAGTTGTAGCACCGATAACTCTGATTTCACCACGAGCCAGAGCAGGTTTCATGATATTTGATGCGTCGAGAGCGCCTTCTGCTCCACCCGCTCCGATCATAGTATGAATCTCATCTATAAAGAGGATGATATTTCCCTGATTCTTTATCTCGTTGATTACTTTCTTAATTCGCTCTTCAAATTCGCCTCGATATTTCGTACCGGCAACCATTCCTGATAAATCCAGAGATAAAAGTCTAAATCCCTTAACAGAATCAGGAACCTCACCACTACGAAGTTTCTGCGCGATACCCTCTACGATAGCTGTCTTACCTACACCAGGTTCACCTATCAAACAAGGGTTGTTCTTCGTTCTACGACTTAGAATCTGAATAACTCTCTGAATTTCAACCTGACGACCAATAACCGGATCCAACTGACCTGCGCCAGCGAGTTCAGTCATATCTCGTGAGAACTGATTTAAAATAGACTGCTCTCCACCTGAATTCTTATTCTGAAGAGTAGAAGCCAGAGCTTTACTGTACATCTTTCCATTCTCGCCCATAGAATGAACCAGTCCCTGAAAGATACGGCTCTCGTTCGCACCAAAAGAATTCAGAATGCGAAGAGCAGCACAATCTCTACACTGGAACATGGCGAGAAGCATATGTTCTGTACCAACTTCATCAGAATTACTGATTCTAGCCTGTTCTTCTGCCAGAATAAGCAACTTTTCAAGCTTTGGAGTATAACCTTCTCTCTCCTTTATCGCATTGTTGCCATCCGTATGCATGAGCTCGGAAATCAAATCCAACACATCTTTGTCAATAATAGATTCGTCTGTCAAAATCTGATAAGCAATCGAGTCCTCAGCCTTAAGAAGTCCATATAGTAAATGCTCAGTACCTACATTACCATGGCCTAAGTCTTTAGAAATCTTCTTTGCTATCTTTAATGCTTTGTCTGCCTGTGATGAAAACTTCATAAAAACCCTTCCTCTAATACAATCTAAGTCACATTATTTATCAAAAGTCCTAATCCTATAGATCATTCAAATCTATAAAATCGATTTTCTTTTTCTCTCTCGAAGGTGCTTTTTCCTCTGATGGCTCTGTCTTCTTCGCTTCCTCTTCTAACTCCTTCACACTTTCTCTAAGTGTAGATGAGAAATCATCTAAATCCATCTCAGCGAGTTTTTTCCATTCCTCTTCCTGCGCCTTTTCTTTTCTGTGACGAGCGAAAAATCCGAGTTTCATAGTTTCCTGAGATACCTCAGTTTCCTCTTCTGGTTCTTCATCGACCTCAGCAGTCTCAGTGACATCCTCAGTTCCTGTTGTTCCAACTTCACCAGAAGTAACATCATCCACAGAAATCACATCGTCATCTTCATCTTCGAACTCATCGTCATCTTCGTATTTGCCTTTCTTTGAAATCAAAGTATATACGAACACGATTAAGAGAATTAAGAATACTGGAACCAGAATCCAAAGCATATGCTTTGGATTATCCGGCAGAGTCACAAAGAAATCTCTAACCTTTGAGAGGAAGGATTTCTTCTCTGTCTTTGGCTTTTCTGTCTGTTTTCCTGTAGTCTTTGTAGATACAATGTCAGAAATATCGCCTTCAGTTATCGCTTCGAAACTATCTGCACCAGTAACTTTGAACCAACCGAAGCTTCCAGTTTCATCCATTCCATAGAAGAACTCATAAGATTCTCCATCGTTTGTAAGGTTATATCCCTCTACACTTTTTTCCTGGATAGTGAGAACCTTCTCTGACATACGAGATTCTGGAAGTGAATCCGGTTTTGAAATTATTACATATTCTTTCTGGTCACCAACGATAACCATAGTTTTAGCTTCTTCAGTTTTCTCATCATAAATGAAAAAATCTCCTGCAGCTGATAAATCATCTGCCTTCTTCATGAAACAGATTACAAGTTTTCCATTAGAAGCCATTCTATAATCATGCCCAAACGCGTTTACTCTCTTCTCAGTAAAGTTTGCAGGTAGCTTAGTTGTGTCCATCTTGTCTGAAAGAACATAACCTACACCATCGATAGTAAACTGAGCGTCTGCCTTTGCCGGCTTAGCTTCCTCTTCATTTTCTTTATTGTCTGGGTTTGAGTTAGCGGCACCACCGATGTTTACCTTTACAGAGCTTGCAGAATTCTGACTACCGGAAGCAATAATATCCGCACCACCAGCTTCGACACAGGTAAATGTCAAAGTAGTCTTACTTCCTTCTACAGTAACAGCATTTCCACTTGCTACATGGTTCGCACTGGAAGATTCCAATTTAAGAGTATTTGAGAATTTAATCACCATCTTGTCACCAGACTGTGATCCCTCGATATTTACAGTAATCTTATCTCCCACTTTAGGTGATGTATTAGAAACTGCAATCTTTGTATTGCCTGCAGCGTATGCTGTAAGGCTATTAGAAACAAAGGTCAAACTAAAGACCATTAGTAAACTTAAAATCAGGTTATAAATATTTTTCTTAATAAAATTAGTCATTTAAAATCTCCGTCCCAAATCTGTTTTAAGTAATTATAAAACTATATTGACTTCATTTCTAGATATGAAATCTTCTTTTCAACTCTTCTCTGGCAGTTCTGCCTCCCAGTATCAAAGTTCCGAGGAACACGATGATACAGGAAAGTACTGCAATTTCTGAAACAACCGGATGTTTAACGATACCCATATTAATCAGCGCAACAGGAATGAGTCCTATTAATAACATCAGAAGCTGTGACGCCATATATCCCTGCCAGTTCCTGCTATTTGCAAACATCAATATGATCAGAACCAGATTAACGAGAAGTATCGCACCTGGAAGCACATAATCTACTGACCATCCATGAAATCCTGTATACGAATCCAACAGCAATATCAGAAGCACTCCTGCTATCGTATAAGTGAACATCTGCATGAGATATCCTGTTTCTCGGTTTACAAAATTGAGAACCATAGTCGCATATGCAAAGCCCGCAGTAATCATAAACAGAACACCTGCATTCATATTCAAAATCACGTCAAAATAAATCGCAAATATCAAACAAACTAAAGTACAGAACAACAGGAACGCGGCAATCTTTCCGCTTAACTTCTTTTTTCCATAAACATCAGGAAAGAAATCAAAAAATTCTTCCTCTTCGTTTGTATTCTTAATAACGTTATGGCAAAGTGGGCAATATTCCGTGTCGTCCAGAATCTTTACCTTACATTTCTCACAATATCTCATCTGTAATAAACTCCATTCGTCTCTATTGAAACTGAAATACCATCTGAAGTCATCTGTCTAAAAAATTCTTTCTCGATCTTTGTGTCTGCATATCCACTTGAGAATCCGATAAACATAGAATCTTTAAAGGAAGCCACGGCCACCTTGTTCTCCTGTCCTTTTGAGAAAGGTAGAAAGCAGTAGAATCCTTTGATGTATTCATCATATCCCGGCAATACAGTGATATTTCCGATATTGGTAATAGTCGTAGTATTTGCCAGCGCTGCTCTAGTATAAACAAACTTCATCGCCATATTTTTTAGCGGAAGCGGTACTGCACGAGCTACAAACAGATCCTGATTTGACACATTATATGAAAAAATAGATTCCAGATTCTCCTTTGTCTTCTGGCTGTCTATACTTTCCTTTGTAATTTCCATGATTTCATCAAAAGTATAATCACTCTTCTCTGGATAGAATTCAGCCGAAATCATAACGAAGAAATTCTTCGTAGTATTCGAGCCAAAGAAAGGTCGCAAATTTACTGGAACAGCCACTCTAATAGGCTTGTTCTTCGTAATGCTTCCAGAGAAATTACGATAAGCCGCATAAATATAGCAGGCTACTATATAAGTATTAATCGATGTACCATATTTAAGTTTAGCCAAATCTTTAATTTCATGAACCGGAAGGATTCCTAAGATAGTTCCAAAGCCATTAAACGGAAGCTTCTCTCCCTTTAGGATAAAAGCTTTTTTCGTCTTATAGCCGCCGACATTGTCTCGCTTATAGTTCTTCAGGAAACTGTCTTCGCGATCCAGTGAAGTTTCTTCACTAAGCCCCTCTCCGTATCTGTCCTGAAGTTCACTATGAGCCAATCTCAGATATTGATATGTCACCTCGCGTAAGAAACCAACACTTCCCATTCCATCAGTGAGTGCATGAAACGCCTCGAGATTAATTCTATTCTTATAGTAAGAAACTGAGAACAGATAGCTTCTATTTTTGTTCGGTCGAATCAATCTGCATGGATAATGATTCTCTTCGTAAACCTTTGGTGCCTTCTTCCCATTCTCTTCAAAGTAATACCAAAACACACCAGTACGAAGTCTCAAATTAAATCCCGGAAATTTAGGAAGGACTATCGACAAAGCCTCCTGCAAGATATTTGGATTTACATCCTCTTTCAAAACTGTACAAATACGATATGTATTCGTCATCTTTTCTCCAGCGATTACTGGAAAAATATTTGCTGTATTATCAAGTTTTTCCCAATTAATAAATTCTCTCTTCACGATATAATTCCTGTAACTTAATTAATTTAGTAAAAAAATAAGACCAGGACGAAATGTCCTAGTCTTATTGTAACCGACTTTAGTAAAAATGTCATTTATAGGAATATATATTTCAATACAAATAATACTGCGAGCACATACATAAGTGGTGTGATCTTTTTCTTCTCATCTGTAATGATATTTCCTACAAAGTTGATAACCACATATGAGATAACTCCCATTGAGATACCTTCAGCAATGGAGTACATAAGTGGCATACTGATGATAGTAAGATAAGCAGGTACAGCTTCTCTAATATCATTGAACTGGATATCGAGTACAGCAGAGATCATAAGGAATCCAACATAAAGAAGTGCTGGTGCTGTAGCGAATCCTGGGATTGAAGTAAATACAGGTGAGAATAATACAGCTACAAGGAAAAGCAATCCTGTAACGATAGATGCAAGACCTGTTCTAGCTCCTGCTCCTACACCTGATGAGCTTTCTACGAATGTAGTTGTTGTTGATGTACCAAGCATAGCACCTGCACATGTAGCAACCGCATCTGAAAGAAGTGCGTTCTTTACTCTTGGAAGTTTGCCATCTTCATCAAGCATGCCTGCTCTATCTGAAACACCGATAAGAGTTCCAATAGTATCAAACATATCTACAAAGAGGAATGAGAAACATACGATAGCAAAGTTTACAATTCCAACTCCCTTAAAGTCTAAGTTAAAGCACTGACCTGCAGTAAGTCTAATCTTTGTAAAATCTGTAATGTTGAATACAGGGTAAAGTGAATAGAAACCATTCTCTGGATCTACTACATACACGCCTGTAGCCTGCATAATCATACCGAGAATCCAAGTAATGATGATACCGATTAGAATAGCACCATGTACTTTCTTCATCTCAAGGCACACGATTAAAAACAAACCAACGATAGCAAGTAGGGCACAAATTCCGAGTGTGTGCCAATTTTTTACGAAGTCTACATAAGTAACCAATGTAGAATCATCGTTTACAACGATGTGTGCGTTCTGAAAACCGATAAAAGCTACGAACAAACCGATACCAGCGCCTACACCCTTCTTCAAAGTCATAGGAATAGCATTAAAAATAGCTTCACGAACATTTGTAAGTGAAAGTAAGATAAAGATCAAACCTTCTACAAATACTGCGAACAAAGCAACCTGCCATGAGTATCCCATCTTGCCGCATACTGTGTAAGCGAAGTAAGCGTTAAGTCCAAGTCCTGGAGCAAGTGCAAATGGATAATTTGCAAGTACACCCATGAGACATGTACCGATAAAAGCGGCCAAACAAGTAGCAATCAAAATCGCATCTCTATCCATTCCTGAAGCAGACAGGATATTTGGATTTACTGCGAGAATGTAAGCCATTGTCATGAAGGTTGTAATACCACCTACAACTTCATTTCTAACTGTAGTTCCATTTTCTTTCAAATGAAAAAAATTCTCTAACATAGTTCCTCCCGAAAACAATACTAACTAGTAGTTCTTAAAGTGAATATTTCTTGGTATATTCCTTTACTGCAGCCTTAAAGTCTGTTGCCTCTCCTGCTTTAAGAGCATTTACATAAACATGATTTTCAAGTGCATCATCTTCACTCACCTGAATCATGGTTGCAGCCACATTTGAGCAATGATCTGCTATTCTCTCAAGGTTGATATACAGATCTTCGATGATTACAGAGTTGGCAATAGCACATTTGCCTTTCTGCAATCTCTTAATGTGATGTTTCTTTGCTTTTCTATCAATATTATCGATTGCTTCTTCAAATGCTTCGATTTCATGCAATTTAACATCATCTTTTGCCACATAAGCATCGACAGTCATAGTTACGATATCAGAAACAGCTGTAACATATTTCTCGATTTCGCTATTCGCTTTATCTGTAAACTGTAGCTCTTTCTCATTCATCACTTCTTTGAGCTCTACGATATTTCTCGCATGGTCAGAGATTCTCTCAAAGCTTCCGATACACTCAAAGATTTGTGATAATGTCTCACTATCCTGCTGATTGAGTGACTTGGAAGACAACTGTACCAAATATGAGCCTAGCTTATCTTCATATTTGTCGATAGAACGCTCTATACCGATAACCTGGTCAATCTTCTCTCGGTTGTATTTACCGATGAGAACTTCGCCCGCGAGAACGAGACATTCCTTAGAAAGTTCTGCCATACGGTTTGCTACTTTAATAACCTGAGCAACGGCAAATGTAGGTCTCTCAAAGAAACGTTCATCAAGCATATTGAGTTCCTTTGTGTACTGTGACTCGTCGTCGAGATCCTGTCCTTTGACAGAAGCTGTTGCGAGCTTAACGAGTAGTTTATTGAAAGGAATCCAAACTATCGTCGTTATTATGTTAAAACATGAATGGGTAAGTGCTATTCCAACTGCATTTGCTCTTTCATTAAAGAATGAGAAACCAACGAGTGCATTGATAGCGTAAAAACCTATCATAAATACAATCGTACCTACTACGTTAAAGTAGAGATGTATAAATGCTGCTCTCTTCGCATTCTTTTTCGCTCCAATAGCAGAAATCAGAGTTGTAACACAAGTACCGATATTCTGTCCCATGATAATAGGGAAAGCTACACTATATGTAACTGCACCAGTTGCACATAGAGCCTGCAGAATACCAACTGAAGCTGATGAACTCTGAATGATTGCTGTAAGAACTAAACCTGCGAGCAAACCTAATAGCGGATTTCTGAATTTAATTAATAGATTAGTGAATTCAGGTACGTTTGAAAGTGGGGCTACAGAAGTAGTCATAGTTGACATTCCAAACATAAGTACCGCGAATCCCAGAAAAATCTGACCTACGTCGTGATTCTTCTGTTTCTTTGTAAACATCAGTAAGATTATACCGATGAGTGCAAGAATAGGTGTCCAGCTAGTCGGTTTAAGTAGCTGAACTGCTATAGAAGATCCTTCGATTCCAGAAAGGGATAGGATCCATGATGTAATTGTAGTACCGATATTGGCACCCATTATGATACCTACAGCCTGGTTCAAATTCATGATACCAGAGTTTACGAAACCAACTACCATAACTGTTGTAGCTGCTGAGGCCTGAATGATTGCTGTGACGATAGCGCCTAGAAAGACACCCTTTAAAACAGTATTTGTAAGTCTCTCAAGGATGCTTTCCAGCTTACCGCCAGCAGTCTTTGCAAGGGCTTCTCCCATTACATGCATTCCGTACAGAAACAGTGAGATGCCCCCTACTAGACTTAAAACATTAAAAATGCTCATTTTGCTTATTTGTTATCCTTCTTCTTATCATCAACATATGCATCTTCAAGCTTTTCAACGTAAGCGATTGCAGATTTCTGCATTGGGATACGACAGTTTTTGTTTGAACCAAACTCAACGATTACTGTGTCATCCTGAATGTCGATAATTGAGCCATAGAAACCACTTGTTGTAAGTACTGTGTCACCTACTTCAAGAGCGTTCATCATCTCATTCTTCTTCTTTTCTTCCTTTTTCTGAGGACGAATAACCATGAAATACATAAATGCAAACATGATTACGATCCAGAACAGAAGAATACCAGTCTGAGATGCAGCTGGCGAATTAAGTAATAATGTCATCTTCAAATTCCTCCTAATAGTCAAAATCAAACTGCCTCACCATTTTAAATGAAAGCAATTTCTAATGCAACAACATTATTTTTACAAAAATTAATTTTTGTAAAAAAACTACATTGGATGTGACTCTCCATAGAAGATATCATCAAGCATTCTGTTCTTGAATTCCTTGTATCTATGCTCTTCTATCGCTGTTCTGATGTTCTCCATAAGTCTGTTATAGAATGACAGATTATGAAGTACGAGAAGTCTCATACCAAGCATTTCTTTTGCCTTAAGAAGGTGATGTATATAAGCTCTGGAATAACTTCTACAAGCTGGACAGTTACATCCCTCTTCGATTGGTCTTAAATCCATCTCAAATCTCTTATTATGAAGGTTAAGTTTTCCATGTGCTGTGTAAGCATGTCCATGTCTACCATTTCGACTAGGATATACGCAGTCGAAGAAGTCTACTCCTCTGTCTACTGCTTCTAAGATATCACGAGGTGTACCTACACCCATAAGGTATGTAGGCTTATCCTGAGGAAGATGTGGAGCTGTAAAAGAAATAGCCTCATACATCTCTTCTGGAGTCTCACCTACAGCGAGACCACCGATAGCGTAACCATCCATATCCATCTCAGAGATTTCCTTTGCATGGCTAACTCGGATATCTTCAAACAAAGCCCCCTGGTTGATACCAAAGAGAAGCTGATGTGGATTTACTGTATCTTCCATCTGATTGAGTTCTGCCATCTTCTTCTGGCATCTCTTCAACCATCTGGTAGTACGTGCTACTGAATCTTCTACGTACTTTCTCT
Organism: Lachnospiraceae bacterium; assembly: GCA_045579705.1. Lineage (GTDB taxonomy): Bacteria > Bacillota > Clostridia > Lachnospirales > Lachnospiraceae > Lachnocurva. Next base: position 28,652 of record JAZNMP010000018.1, on the reverse strand, counting down.
CAGCTCTAGAGCTTGGGCACTCGTCAAAAGCCATCGCGATAGTAGATCCGAGGTTCGACTGAATAGTCATACTCTCTTCTGGACCCATGAAAATCTTTCGACCATCGATATGTGACTTAAAAGTAACACCTTCCTCCTTGATAGCACGAAGACCAGCAAGTGAGAACACCTGGAATCCACCTGAATCAGTAAGAATCGGCTTATCCCAGTTCATAAACTTATGAAGTCCACCGAGTTTCTTTATCATCTCATCACCTGTTCTAACATGCAGATGATATGTATTTGATAGAGAAACCTGTGTATTAATGCTTCTCAAATCATCTGTTGAAACCGCACCTTTGATAGCAGCTACTGTAGCTACATTCATAAAGAGAGGTGTCTGCACAGTTCCATGAACTGTCGTAAATTCCGCTCTTTTTGCGTTTCCATCAGTTGTAATAATCTTGTATGTAGAATTCTTTGACATATTTCTCCTATCTTATGAAATCTATAATATTATCCATACGAGAAGACATGTTTGAAAAAAGCATGTCCACCGTCGCTATGGCTGCCATACTTTCCACAACAACCACAGCTCGAGGTACGATACAAGGATCATGTCGACCTGTAATCTCGATCTCACATTCACTTCCTTCACTCGTAACCGTATTCTGTTTCTTTCCGATAGATGGTGTCGGCTTTACCGTTGCTCTAAAGAGAACTTGACTTCCATCCGTAATACCACCCAAAACTCCACCCGAATGGTTAGTCGATTTTTCAATCTTTCCATTCTGATTTACGTAGGAATCATTGTTCTCAGAGCCTCTGTGTTTTGCGACTTCGAAGCCGTCTCCTATTTCAAATCCACGTATACCGCCTATGGACATGACAGCTTTCGCTAAATTCGCATCATATTTATCAAAGACCGGTTCACCTATACCTGCTGGCAGATTATCAATCGTACATTCGATAATTCCACCTACTGAATCAAGTTCGGCTTTTGCCTCCAGGATTCTATCATAAGCGCTCTTCGCCGCTTTACTATCCGGCATATACACAGGATTGTCTATTTCTCCATAATCCACATGATCGATTTCAATATCTGAAATAGCTCTAGTATAAGCATGAATTTCTATTCCAACCTTAGTTAAAATCATCGTAGCTATAGCGCCGGCAATAACGCGCGCAACTGTTTCTCGACCAGATGATCTGCCTCCGCCGCGATAGTCTCTAAAACCATATTTACAATCATATGTATAATCAGCATGCCCCGGACGATATTTATCCTTTATCTCATCATAATTTGATGAGTTTGCATCCTGATTTCGAACTATAACTGTAATAGGACTTCCTGTTGTTTTACCGCAAAAAACGCCCGATACAATTTCAATGTCGTCTGATTCATTACGACCAGTAACGACATTTGACTGTCCGGGGCGTCTTCTTGCTAAAAAAGAATGCAGTAAGTCCATATCTATTTCCAAGCCGGCAGGGCATCCATCAATCACACAGCCCAGAATCGGGCCGTGTGATTCTCCGAATGTCGAAACCCTAAACGCTTCACCATAGATTGAACCGCTCATAATTTCATCTCCAATACTATTACTATAGTTTCATAGTTAAAATACAGTTTGGTTTAGAAATCTTTACAGGAGCTGATTTCTGAAGTGAAAAACCATCCTTGTAATTGATTTCAAATGATCTGATTTCGTCAGTATCATGATTCAATACTGATACGAACTTTCCACCTGGTAACATCGCTAGAGATTTAGGGAAGTCACCACTTGAAAGTGTTTCGAATTTCTGAGAAAGCATACCAGTCTTTAGATCTCTCTCATGGAAACATACACCGTTAAGTCCGTCTACAGAAATAGCGATATGTGTTTCATCATCATCAAATACGAGATTACATGAAGCACTATCATCGTTTCCTTTAAGCATAACGTCGATTTCCTGAATTCTCTCGAATACAGGTGCTCCATTTTCAAGTTTGTAAGTGAATACCTCAAGTCTGTTTGAATATCCACCGAGAACATATGCAAATCTTCCATCAGATGAGAACTTAAGAGTTCTGCAACCAGCACCGATTTCTGGACGAACGATCAGGCTGAGTGAAAGATGTCCTGTAGTATAGTCAATCTCGTAAACCTTGATCTGGTTCAATCCCAAATCAACTGCACAAAGGAATTTCTCATCAGGTGTAAATGCAAGTGTAGTAACCTTTGCAGAAGATCTATGTCTCTCACCAAATCCCTGAGAAAGCCCCTGATGGAATAATGAATAACAAATATCTCCTACTGATCCATCCTCGTTTATACGAAGAACAGTAACCTTTCCATCATGGTAACCACCTACAAAGAGGAATCTCTTCTCACTGTCAACGATCAGAGTATCACCTCTCATACCACCGATACTAGCAGAGTTAATCTGCTCAAGTGTACCGTCTGTATTAATCTTGAAAGAAGCAACTCCTTCATCCTCGATGGAATACAGGAATTTATGATCCTTTGAAACAGTGATATCAGAAGCATTACTGATAGGAACAACCTGCTTCTCTTTCAAAACTCCAGTTTCTGTATCTACATCATAAACATAGATACCGATGCTCTTTGCTAATGTGTATGTACCCACATATGCCACAAACTTCTCGCCTTTACTCACTTTCTTACGCCTCCACACGTCTTAAAATATCCCCGACTTCTGGTGTCTCTGATAACTTAACCTGAATAGGTTCCTTTGCATGAGGTGCACTATCAGTTTCTTCACCATATTCATTCTTAATACTCAAAACCTTTGCTACGATATTATCGCCATTAGGTTTCATAATTTCGATTTCTTCACCAACCGAGAATTTGTTCTTCTGAGTCATATGGAAGAAATCCCCTTCAAACTCACCCACAGTTCCGATATAAGTAGCACCACTTGCATATGTATTGTTATCATAAATCTGGTCTTCTTCATTTGGTTTTCTATAGAAGAATCCAGTAGTAAATGGTCTGTAAGTAGTCTTACATATCTCCTGCATATAATGCTCTTTGTTTGCCTCATATTTCTCAGGAGATTCGAAATAATCATCCAATGCGTTTCTATAAGCTCTGATTACAGTAGCTACATAGAGAGCAGTCTTCATTCTTCCTTCAATCTTTAAACTATCGATACCAGCATCGATCATATCCGGAAGATGTTCAATCATACATAAATCTTTTGAATTCATGATGAATGTGCCTCTCTCATTCTCGATAACAGGGAGATATTCTCCTGGTCTGTTCTCTTCCATGAGAGAATACTTCCATCTACATGGATGTGTGCACTCACCTCTGTTTGCAGAACGACCTGTAAAGCATGCGCTAAGCAGGCATCTTCCAGAATAGGAAATGCACATAGCTCCATGAACGAAGCTTTCGATTTCGCATCCCTCTGGAATGTGTTCCTTCATCTCTTTGATTTCCTTTAATGAAAGCTCACGAGCAGTTACTACACGTGTAGCACCCTGCTGATACCAGAAGTTTGCTGTCTGATAATTTGTATTATTTGCCTGAGTGGAAATATGTAAATCGATATTTGGACAGTTTTCCTTTGCAAGCATAAACATTCCAGGATCTGCTACCAGAATAGCATCAGGCTTGATTTCTGCAAGCTCTCTGAAATATTCAGCTGCACCTTCCAAATCATAGTTATGTGCGATGATATTTGCTGTAATATAAACCTTTACGCCATGTTCATGCGCATATTTAATACCAGCAATCATATCTTCTTTAGAAAAATTGTCTGCCTTTGCACGAAGACCAAATTCTTCGCCTCCGATGAAAACAGCATCTGCACCGTATCTTACGGCGACCTTCAAAATACTCAAAGACTTGGCTGGAGCCAACAGTTCTATCTTACTCATTACACTTACTTTCTTATTGCTATTGTTATTCCATCACCAATATCCATGGTGTTTACCACGAAGTCCGGATCATTATGTATTACTTCCAAGAATTCTCTCATACGTTTATGTATCGTTCGATTACGACGCTTAATCGCAAAAGTCGATTCGATAATATCGCCTTCCTGCAAAATATTGTCCGAAATCAATACACTTCCTTCATGCATGAGATTCTTCAGAATCGGAAGCATATGAATATACTGCCCTTTTGAAGCATCCATAAATATTAGGTCATATTTTTTCTCCAGTGTCGGAAGAATCTCCATCGCATCGCCTTCATAAAGTTTTATGCGATCAGTATATTCTGATTCAGAAAAATTCTTCTTTGCAACTTGAAGTCGCGGAGGATAATTCTCAATCGTATCGATATGAGTATCCTCTGGAGAATTAGATATCATAAACAGAGAAGAGAAACCTACCGCAGTTCCTATCTCTAGAATCTGTTTCGGTTTCATCATATTTAGATACATACGAAAAAAATGCTGTGTCGGCTTTCTGATGATAGGAACATCGTTAGAAAGTGCATCCTGTTCTATTTCGTAAAGCCAATCCTCGAGAGGCGGCTGCAGTAATTCTAAATAAGTTTCTAATCTCTCTCGTTTATCCATCTTATACTTCCATGATAATCGGAAGGATCATTGGCTTACGCTGTGTTTCCTTCCATACGAAATCTGACAAATCAGACTTAATTTCATTCTTTATCTTTGGCCAATCAGTAATATGCTTCTCTTCCATGCGTTCCATAGTATCACGAAGTACTGCTCTGGCAGCCTCCATGAGGTCGCCTGAATCACGCACATATACAAAACCTCTGGAAACGAGGTCTGGTCCTGTCAGAACTCTTCCCTCTGTATCAAGCGTCATAACTACGATAATGATTCCGTCTTCTGAAAGCTTCTGTCTATCACGAAGTACGATATTTCCAACATCGCCGACACCGAGACCATCGACCATAACTACACCTGTATGGACTTTTCCGTTTACACGAGCATTCTCATTCTCGTCAAACTCCAGTACATCGCCAGATGAAAGGATAAATACGCTGTCGTTATCATAACCGAGGCTCTTTACTACATTTGCCTGAGCCACGAGATGCTTGTACTCGCCATGAACAGGGATTGCATATTTAGGATTTACCAAAGAGTAAATCAACTTAATCTCTTCCTGGCAAGCATGTCCTGAAACATGGACATCCTGGAAGATTACATTTGCTCCCTTTGCATAAAGCTCATTAATAACACGGCTTACAGATTTCTCATTACCTGGAATAGGATGTGATGAGAATATTACTGTATCGTTTGGCTTAATTTGTACTTTACGGTGCATACCGTTAGCCATACGAGAAAGAGCTGCCATAGATTCACCCTGAGAACCAGTTGTTATGAGGACGGTTTTTTCATCAGGATAATTCTTTAATTCATCTACACTGATAAGAGTATTCTCCGGGATATTGATGTAACCCAGATCTATCGCAGTAGAAATGATATTTACCATGCTTCGGCCTTCTACTACGACCTTACGATCGAACTTCTCAGCAGAATTGATGATCTGCTGTACACGGTCTACATTTGAAGCGAAAGTTGCGATAATGATTCGAGAATTAGTATTCTCAGAAAAAATATTATCGAAAGCCTTTCCTACTGTCTTCTCAGACTGTGTAAATCCAGGGCGTTCTGCGTTAGTACTGTCGCACATAACTGCTAGAACACCTTTCTTACCGATTTCAGCGAAACGCTGTAGATCGATAGCATCACCAAATACAGGTGTGTAATCAACCTTAAAGTCACCTGTATGGACGATAGTTCCAACTGGTGTATAGATAGCAAGTGCAGCTGCATCCTGAATAGAATGGTTAGTCTTAATGAATTCTACTCTAAAGTTACCAGCATTTACATTTGTACCGTATTTAACAACCTTTAGCTTAACTTTCTTCTCGAGATTATGCTCTTCAAGCTTGTGCTCGATGATACCCATAGTAAGCTTTGTTGCATAAATAGGAGCTTTAATCTTTCTAAGTACATAAGGTATAGCTCCGATATGATCTTCATGACCGTGAGTGATAAAGAATCCCTTTATCTTTGATGCGTTTTCCTCCAGGAATGTAATATCAGGAAGTACTAAATCGATTCCTGGCATATCATCCTCTGGAAAAGCCATACCACAGTCAACTACAATAATGCTATCTCCATAGCAAAAAGCGGTCATATTCATTCCAATTTGTTCCAGACCGCCGAGAGGTATTACTCTCAATTTCTCATTTTCAATTTTCTTCAAGTTCTAATTTCCTCCGATGATGAAGACAGACTACTCAAAGTCTGTATCATCCATAAGTTCTTCAAATACGCTTAGAACGGCATCAAACTCGTTATCGTCCTCTACCATACTAAACACAATGTCTTCTCCGTTTCGGCTCACCTCTTTTAATATATATGCAGTTGAGTCTTCTGATTCATCCTCAGCGGCAAGTATATAATGAGATTCGCTTATAGTTGTCTCTTCTAAGATGAAGAGCTCTATATTTTTACCGTCCTCACTGGCGAAAAATACCTTATCCATATTTTAATCCTCTTTATTTAGAAAAATGGAATTCAAATAACTACGAAGTATTACTTCCGCAGCATATGAATCCACTACTTCTCTCTGCGTTAATTTATCTATGCCCTGCTCGTCCATGATTTCATAAGCCTCTACTGTAGATAGTCTCTCATCAAAAAGTACGATTGGCACCTCTATTCTGTTTTCAAGCTGTTCTTTAAAAGAAAGCGTATCTTCACAACGAAAGCCTTCGGTCCCATCGAGATTATAAGGAAAACCTAATACGACTAACGCTGGCTGATATTCATCAACTAATTCACTAATACGTGATAATGTCTGTCTTAATTTGGTAGGTTTATTTCTACGAACAACATTAAGGGGTGTAATTGTGATATGCATTTCATCACAAACAGCCACCCCTACAGTTTTTGTTCCATAATCTAACGCTAATATACGTTTATTCTTTATTTCTTCCAAGATTCGTTCTCAACATAAGCTCTGAGCATTTCCTCAACGAGCTCATCTCTCTCCACTTTCATTACGAGTGAACGTGCGTTTTTATGACTAGTGATAAAAGATGGATCACCTGACATAATATATCCCACGATCTGGTTAATAGGATTATAGCCTTTCTCGCTCAAAGCTTCATATACCTGATGCAATATTTCGCTAACTCCTACGCTAGAATTTGTGTCTACTTTAAAAAACTGAGTATTGCCTAAATCCTGCATGATGACCCCCACGCTATAAAATCTACTATTACTACAAATCTCATTTTACTTTCACAAAAGAAGTTCTGTCAAGGACTATGAGTTCCTCATTCATGAGAGAAGTTGCCTTTGCAACCCCAATACAATCCGTCAAATCCTCATCACATTCCATTGCAGCCCTGATATAAGTCTTTGTGAAACCGGTCCAATATTTCTTTCCTTCGATTTCCTCACAACGTTCAAACAGTACTTCTATATCCTGTCCCAACATAGCCTCTCTATAGGCTTTTGAGTTTGCTGCTGTAAGTTCGAGAACTTTGTGACTACGTATATTCTTTACTTCATTTGTAATCTGGTTTGGCATTCTGTCCGCTCTGGTTCCGGCTCTTCTGGAATACTTAAACACATGCATTTCATAGAAATTTACATCTCTATAGAATTCGTATGAAGCTTCAAATTCCTCATCAGTCTCACCAGGGAATCCTACTATGACATCAGTAGTCAATGCAGGATTGTCAAAATACTTTCTCAGCAAGTCACAGCCTGCCTTGAATTCTTCTGCTGTGTACTTTCTATTCATTCTCTTTAAGGTCTCATCACATCCAGACTGTAGAGAAAGATGGAAATGAGGACACATCTCTGGAACAGCACTGGCTCTTCTCGCAAAATCCTCTGTGATAACTCTAGGCTCGATAGAACCCAGACGCACACGTTCGATTCCTTCAACCTTTGCAGTCTCTTCAATCAGGTCGATGAGTGTCTCATCAGTTCCTTCTCCAAAAGCTGAAAGGTGAATTCCAGTGAGTACGATTTCCTTGTATCCATTTGCTGCAAAATTCTTTACTTCTTCTACTACATCGCTAACAGTTCTGGATCTGTTTCGACCTCTCGCATAAGGGATCAGGCAGTAAGAACAGAACTGATTGCAACCATCCTGGACTTTGAGGAATGCTCTGGTATGCTCCTCACTTTTTTTGACGCGAAGCGTCTCATAAGAAACCACGCCGTCATTTATATCTAGAATATCCGCCTCTTTACGATACTCTTTCAAATATCTATGTAACTCTGGAAGAAGATTTTCTTTCTTATTGTTTCCCAGCAATATATCTATTGAATTGTCTTCTTTAATCTTGTCTGCGGCTGTCTGCACATAACACCCTGCAGCTACAACTACTGCATCAGGATTCATCTTTTTCGCACGATGAAGCATCTGACGCGACTTCTGGTCCGCTACAGCTGTTACCGTACATGTATTTACAACATAAACATCAGCTACATCTGAAAAAGGTACTATTTCATATCCATCCTCTTCCAACAGCTCACGCATAGCCTCTGTTTCATATGCATTTACTTTACAACCTAAATTGTGAAGTGCTGCTTTCTTCAATTAAAACTTCCTTTCATTCGATTGACTTTCTTTAAATCTTCGTCTAATATTTCCTTATAAACTAAATATTAGTACAGGAGGTATCACCATCATGAAGACTGTTAAAGTTTCACTTAACACCGTTGATAAGGTAAAGGCTTTCGTCAATACAGTAAATACTATGGATTCTGATTTCGATTTAATCTCTGGTAGATATGTAATCGACGCTAAATCAATCATGGGAATCTTCTCTCTTGATCTATCAAAGCCAATCGATTTAACTATCCATTCTGAAGACAACGTAGATGCAATCATGGAGAAACTCGCTCCATTCATCATCTAATCTTCTATTACTTTGGATTTAAAGCTTCTAGTCAAAAGACTAGAAGCTTTTTTTATTCCAAAAAAATCATTTAAAAGTTCAAAGAATGCCTTATTCCGGCTGAACTAAGATAGTCTCTGTAGTATCGATAGCTGTCTGAACGAGCTCTTCGATAGTTCCTACTAGATTCTCTTCATTCTTCTTAATGATATTAAGTCTAGGTTTTGTCTCTGGATGCTTAGCAACAAAGATAGTACAACAATCTTCGAATGGAAGAATTGATGTCTCATATGTTCCAATCTCTAGAGCTCTCTCGATGATCTCCTGTTTATCAAAACCGATAAGTGGTCTGTAAACTGGGTACTTGCAAACTTCGTTTGTAACAAACATAGAATGCATAGTCTGTGAAGCAACCTGTCCGATAGACTCACCAGTAACGAGACCGAGTGAACCATCCTGATCAGCAAAAGCTTCTGCTATCTTCATCATATATCTACGCATGATGATAGTGAGCTGCTCGTGTGGGCACTTCTCATAGATTTCAAGCTGTGTATCTGTAAAGTTTACGATATGAAGTCTGATAGGACCAGCATACTCTGAAACGATACGACATAGATCGATAACCTTCTTCTTTGCTCTCTCTGATGTATAAGGTGGAGCATGGAAGTAAACAGCGTCAATCTTAACACCACGCTTTGCTACCATATAACCGGCAACAGGGCTGTCGATTCCACCTGAAAGGAGCAACATAGCTGAACCATTTGTTCCAACAGGCATACCACCGAGGCCCTTAATGCTTTCTGAGTAATAGCTTACTACTTCTCTAATCTCTACATAGAGTTCTACATCTGGCTTGTGTACGTCTACTGAAAGAGTTGGGAATGCATCGAGGATTCTACCACCGAGTTCCATGTTGATTTCCATAGAATTCATAGGGTATTTTTTGTCTGCTCTCTTTGCAAATACTTTGAAAGAGAAGTCTTTTGTCTCGTAAGTTCTGTCGATGAATTCGATAATCTCCTTTGAAAGCTTATCAAAATCACGTTCCTGTGTGAGACACGCAGGGCAGATTTCTACAATACCGAACACCTTACGAAGTGCTTCTACTGTACTATCGTAATCAAAGTCACTCTTTGCCTCTACATATACTCGTCCCTGTTCACGAAGGATTTCAAATTCACCCTCTACTCGAGAAAGAGCAGTCTTAATATTTCTGATGAGAGCATCTTCAAAGAGTCTTCTGTTCTTACCCTTAATTCCGATTTCACCATATTTAATCAAAAATGCCTGGTACATAATTCCTACTTTCTTGTGAATCTTCTAAGCTGTGGAACCAGCTCAGAAAGTGTCTTTGCAGCATAATCTATCTGTTCCTCAGTATTAAAGATACCGAGTGAAAATCTAACTGTTGAATCCAGTGCTTCTCTCTTTGCATGAATAGCCTGGAGAGTAGAACTCTGTGATGGATGATTTGAAGAGCAAGCACTTCCAGAAGAAACATAAATTCCTCTGTCTTCTAATGCATGGAGGAGAACCTCTGCTCTAACTCCATATACTGATACAGATATAATCTGTGGAGCACTGTCTCTTCCTGTTTTTCCATTGATATGAATATCTTCAATATCAGAAATAGCATTAATGAAACGCTCTTTCAAAACATAGAATTTCTCTCTATGTTCTTCAAGATGTTCATCTGCGTATTTTGCAGCAACACCGAGACCTGCGATAGCTGGAACATTTTCTGTTCCTGAACGAAGTCCTTTTTCCTGTCCACCGCCATAGATACGTGGAGCTAATCTGTCTCCGTCTTTCATATAGAGGAAACCACTCCCCTTTGGTCCATTAATCTTGTGACCACTAACTGAGAGGAAATCGATACCGAGTTCTCTAGGTCTAATCTTTATCTTTCCATAAGACTGAATAGCATCTACATGGAAGAGACACTCTGGATTCTTCTCCTTGATAATCTTTGAAACTTCTTCGATAGGTTCGATAGCTCCCATCTCATTGTTTACATGCATAATAGACACGAGGATAGTATTCTCGTCGAGCTCATTTCGAAGCTGTTCGAGATCGATAATACCATTCTCATCTACATTCAAATAAACCACTTCATATCCATGATCCGTCAGATATCTCATAGGATTCTTTACAGATGCATGTTCTACTGAAGTAGTTATAATCTTGTTTCCATATCTCTTTCTAACCTCTGCAGTTCCGATGATTGCAGTATTGTTTGACTCAGAACCACCTGATGTGAAATAGATTTCTTTATCTGATACACCGAGAGATTTCGCGATATTATGACGAGCTTCCTTCAGATACTCTTCAGCATCGACACCCTTCATATGGAGTGAGGATGGATTACCAAAGTTTACTGTAAGTGCTTCTGTCATCTTCTCTACGGCTTCATCTAAGCAACGTGTTGTTGCAGAATTATCGAGGTATGCTTCCATACTTTTTTCCTCCTTAATCACAGATTCATAATTATATCACAGGAAGTCAAGCAAGGAAACCATTTTACATTTGACACAACCAAATTACAGTTTTTTCTCGAGCATATCCGGATTGATTGCATACTTCAATGCAGTCTCTTTTGTAATCAATCCACGTCTGTAAACATCCAGCAGGCTGTCATCCATAGAAACCATAGTTTCTCTCTCTGAAGCGATAACAGAATCAATCTGATAAACTTTTCCGCTACGAATCAGATTTCCTATAGCCGGTGTATTCATCATGATTTCGAATACAGGAATCATCCCGCCATCAGTAGTAGGAACGAGCTGTTGTGAAACTACAGCTGTGAGCACCATCGAAAGCATCAAAGATACCTGTTTCTGCTGATCAGATGGGAACACATCAATCACACGATTTATAGAATTTGCAGCTCCTATAGTATGTAATGTTGAAAAAAGAAGATGTCCAGTTTCTGATGCATTTAAAACGATACTAATCGTCTCGTAATCACGCATCTCACCCAGCATGATAACATCCGGGCTCTGACGCAGAGTAGTCTTCAGTCCTGTCACATAATCAACCGTATCATCTGGAATCTCTCGCTGCGAAATGAGACTCTGCTTATGCTTATGCAGATACTCAATAGGATCCTCTAAAGTGATGATATTTGCATTTCTAGTATTGTTAATCGCATCGAGAATACAAGCCAGAGTCGTAGACTTTCCACTTCCTGCCGGACCAGTAACGAGTACTAGGCCCTTTTTTATATTTCCAAGCTCGATAATAGACTTAGGTATATTTATTTCATCAGGATTAGGAATCAAATACGGAATCACACGGATTACAGCAGAGAGTGTTCCTCTCTGTCGATAAGCATTAATTCTAAATCGTGAAACTCCGTTTAAAGCAAACGCAAAGTCATCATCTCCTGTCTGATTCAGCTTATCCATACTTCTGTCATTCGCAAGCTTATAAATCATAGAGATGATTTCTCTCGTATCTGCAGGTTTAAGAGGCTTGTTTTCAAACCCAACAGCATCCAGATGAACGATTTCTCCGTTTTTTCGTATAGAGATACTACTTCCTGTAACCAGAAAGATATCTGTTCCACCGCTTTCAACTAATTCCTTTAATACTAATTCAATATTGAAATCCATAATTTCTATAGTCCTCTCACAGTCTGTTCCTTTGAGTTCTTTGTTACAACTACTCTCCAATCAGTAACTTTTACAGAATTATCCCAAAACTTCACAGCCACCACGAGCTTCTTCGTTTTGTCGATATCAAATTCCTGCTTATAAGTCTGTCCCAAAGCTGTACTATCTTCCTGTCTCAGAACATCTATCCATTCTTCAGCCTTATTACAAGCTTGATTGTATTCTTTATAGCCTTCGACACTACTGATTTCATTCTGATAACTATGCTTCACAGTCATCAGACTAATCATGGAAAAAGTAAGAAGCGCCATTACCACATAGAATACCAGCATTAACGGAAACCCCATTCCATATCCAAAGGAAGATTTGTCCGCTGAGTATTTTTTTCTCATCGCATATCTCCTATATAATGTTCTACATCAAACTGAACTATTTCCTTCTTACCTTTAAAACAAGCCAGATTGAAATCTACTAATCCATCATCATTCTTTAAATCCACTGAATAAACATAAGAACGATTCTCGTATTCATAGTGAGTATCATCTTTTTTCTTGAAACCGGCTTCTGTAAGTTTCTCTTCCATCTGCTCGGAACTATCATATAGTCGAATCTGTTCTGCCAGATTGGTAAGATACGCATTCGCTTCATGTATATCGCGGGTCTTCGTATCATAATCCTTTGCTCTGACGAAGAGCATCACTATGATAGATGCAGTTATCACGAAGATACCTATCGCTACGATAACTTCCAGCATAAATAGATATGCATGACGGTTATCCGCAGTATCCATATACTTCTTTACCATCTGTTACTCCTCACCTTTTATTCCCACGATAACTTGCTGCCACTCGCCTACATCTTTCATCTGAACCAACAATCTGTCCTGTGATAAATCAACTTTAAAATCATCTATCTCTAATATCTTTGAGCCATCCTTTGAATCAAATCCTCTAGACGCCTCCTGATAAGTCTCATACAGATTTCCATCATGATAGTAGATATAGGTCACGTAGTCATTCTCATCAGTAATGCAGATCACATCATGTCCATCGTGCTTCATGAGTGTGACCTCTCCATCCTCTGAGACATTTCTAACCTTCGTTCTGATGTAGTTTAAGAATACCGTTTCCTTAAACAGATGATCCGATGTATTACTGATGCGTCTGTAGAAATTTGCACTATAGATGCATAAACCAATCATAAGGAAAGCAAAGATTATGAAGACCATCAGCGGAAAAAACATCACTTGTTTGTTCTTATACTTCTCATTCATAGTCATCCCTCAGATTCACTATCGTCACATAAGGTCTGATATTTGTTCCATAGATTTCATAACCTATGTAATATTTGTCTTTGTCATAACTCAGACCATAACGTTCTTCCAACTCGCTCACATCTTCAGGATAATATCCTTCCATAGCGTAGTAAGCGCTGATATCCCTCTCTACAGCCTTTAACAATGTCTCCTGTTCTCTCTTCTCGTCACGGATAGACATGCTTAATACGGCGCTCACAAAAGCGCCTACCAGCAATATATACATGATAAACTTTAGAGCTTTTCTCATATCTATCACCTAAATCGAACTCATAACACCGAGAAGCGGTAACATTACGGAGAACAATATCAATACTGAAATCAGTGAAAGTGTTCCTACCAGTACAGGTTCTACGAAAGCCATTCTACGATTTACACTCTGATCCAAATCCACCTGTAACTCATCAGCTATTTCATTCATAACCACATCGAGTTCAGCTGTATTCTGTGCCATCGTAATCCTACGTGCGATTCTGCCATGAAAAATTCCAGAATTACGAACTGCATCACAGAATTTAACGCCAAGTTCCTCTTCTTCGATACACTTACGAACCTTTTGCTTGAATTCTTCATTTGCAGTAAATTCGAGAGCCATATTTAAGCCTTCTGAAACCGGAATACCACCGGAAAAATACAAAGCCATGATTCCTGCGAACTTACACTGATCCAGAGTTTCCTTGTTCTCTAATATCCTGTAAACTACAGTACCTTTATTCGTCTTAAAAGAATACTGTACATAAACCAGTACACCTAAGAATACGACTATAAGAATGAAAGCAAGCGGCAAACCTATCTTTGAAAGGACTTCTCCGATATCGAACAACAGCTTCGCTACTCCACTCATCTCAATACCGAGCGATGCGTATGAATGTTTAAAAACAGGCATCACAAACACCAGGATTATACCTATCAGCAGTAAAGTCACCATGGAAATAGAAAGCGGATAAACTACGATATTTCTTACACTCTTTTTTATAGCATAGCGTCTCTCATACTCATTCTTAAGCGAATAAAGTATCTTCTCGAGATGCCCCGTCTTCTCACCGATAGAAATCATATCGATAATCTGTTTTGGATAGATTCCGGTGTTGTACATCGCCTTTGATAACTCACCCTGAGAGCGAATATCTATAAGCATGTTTTCGAGAACTGCTTTTTCCTGTGGTCTAAGCTCATCATCTTCGAGCATAAGTTCCAAACCATACTCTACAGTTAGACCTGCCTTTAATATCTCTGCCATCTGTTCACAGAAATCAGCTACATACAAATCATTTGCTTTAAATCCCGTTTCTTTTGTCTTCTGGCTCATATATCTGCCCCTTAATCAATAAACAAATTTCAAAGTATAATTTGATCCATCACCTATATACCTGCGTACACTTTGCTTTGAATTATTCGCAGCCAAAGTCGGATCGATAAGTGTCCATTTCTTTCCATCGAATCGAATTACATTGTCTATCCATCCCGTTTCTTTCGTCCACACACTGATCCATGCGTGATATGCATCTCCGGAATATCCCACTTCCAACTTCGTCGGCAAGCCCTGTGATCTGAGCATCGCCGTTGTCAAAGATGCATAATCCAAACAGATTCCTTTCTTTGTAGAAAGAGTTTCATCAGGATTTGGAATATAATTAACTGGAATATTCTTTGCAAAATCCTCATCATATTTGATTTCTTTGATGATAAAGTTATAAACACGCTTAATGTAATCTAAATCTGAACTGGAAGAATCGGAAATCTCACGACCTTTTTTCACACATGCTGAGTCGGGATTATAGTCGGAATACTGATTCGGATAGCAAAAAGCATCATTCTCATCTCTCATCTCCACCTTATAGTCTTGAGATAATCCTATAGAATAGAGGTTGTTCTCCACGTGTTCCAGTAGAGTAACCTTGTAATCGCCATTCCCTTCTGTAAAAGGAATCGCCTCATTAGATCCTATCTTTAACGGATAAGGGGTTCTATTTCCCTTTGAGTCTTCGACCTGAACCTGAACCTTGTCCGCTGTCCCTGTGTATTTAACGATAATATGACCGTGCGCTAAATCGGAGGCATCAAAAGAAATAGTACCAGAGTCATTAGTGAGCACATCGACTCCTAATGACTCTGCTACCTTAATCTGTGTAATCGTTTCGCGATGGGAATCCGTATTCTCATCTACCTCTTTTTTATCCTTGCATCCAGAGTTCAACAGAACCATAATCATAAGCCCTAAGGCCAGACTCCACCTGTGCAAAGAAATACGTCTCCTTTTAACGAAAGTCATCAACTACCTCATCCTGGCTATTACTTAAAATACGTAATCATGTTTAATACGGCACATACAACCCATAGCACAGTTAATACTAAATTGATGAGTTTAGCCCAAAGTTTCTTTGTGGAAATCGTCATACCGATTCCATAAGCAGCTAAAATCCATTCCAGAAAGATAACTACTAAGAACGCGTCATTTGATTTACCGAATAAAATTCCCTTTAAAACATCCATAATTTAACCTCCTCTATATAAACATATTTCTATATGTGACTGCACTACATAACATCGCATGTTCTCTCTGTTTCTCGAGTTCTCTATCCCACACATCTGGGTCCTTAAGTACCTCTGACAGAACCTCCATCAGAGATTCTATATCGCTATAGATATGTTCCTTAGGAACGTAGTCCGTATTGTGCTTCGTCTCCTCAAGAGAAAGAATCAGCATATTTTCCAGAAACGCTTTATGAATAGTATTCAAAAGCTCATTTCCGCGATTTATATCCAAATAGATATCGCATTTTTGAAAAAGTTTCCTACACATCTCATCAGAAATGCCAGGATACAATCTAACATTTTGATATTTCGAAAATAAAAGCAACTTCGTCGACATCTCCGTTACAGCAGCTATATGAAAGTTCAGCTCAGGATATCTCTGAACCAAATCCATAAGCCCTACTATCTGATCCGAGTTAGTACAGATAAACACATTTCTGCTATATCTATTATTTCGGCTAAAACTGTATAAATATCCAAGTTCTTCAAACATTTCCTGCTTATCAGTCAGGGTTTTAAAATGTTCTAAAGCTTTTGAATCCTGAACATAGATTCGTTTCGTATTGCTCTTTCCATCCAATATATATTTCATATTTCCTGGCAACTCTTCACGAAACCCTTCCTGCCAAATCAGGCTGGAATCCGCAGAAACTCGAAGTGTATAGAGTAACGGAGTACCTAAAGAGTTATAATATATCTTCCTAATACTAGTATCCTGTATTTTTGCCATTTTATCAATTAAAAAAGCTATAAACTCTACTTTTTCATGAAAAACGTGTACCAGATCACCTTCATTTAGGATGATATCCCCTGTTATAAAGTTGCATACTATGATTTCTCTAAACTCCTCGTCATAGTAAGTTCGAATCAACATCTTTCCATTCGAATCATATGAACTTCTAGAATATAATTCACCGTAGATATCATAATAATCTGTAGCACGTACGATGCTCTTCTCATCCAGCCAATCCACCGATGAAACAATTCTTTTTTCATCTTTATAACGTTTCGTATAATTAATCCGCCCTTTGAGAATACCCATATCTGAAATCTCGCCTGATTGATTATTCGCTGTAATAACCCAATAGTCTTCGCTATCTATCTGGTTAAAAAATCTGGGCTGAATCGTCGGATTGCCTTTCTTTATAAAGAACCTATACAATCCAACCACATCATCCGGAATAAATCCATCATCTTCAACTACCAGAGTCACGCCTTCGAATCCGGCCTTCTTAAAAGACTCATACAAGAGCACAGCTTTATCATCCATATGATCCAGCAACAATAACCCTTTATCTAAAGAACCATATTTTTCCATAAAGCACTCACCTCTTCTGTCAAATACTTTCTCGCTTTCTCGTATGATTTCTCTTTAAAAGCCTCTCTGGAGCTTTCCTTAAAATACTTTACGATTGAATCTCTAAGCATTTCTACCTGAACCAATTCGCTATCCTCTTCGTTAAATGGAACGAGATATCCATTCTCCGAGTCAGAAACGAAATTTTTGTTTCCATAAGGAACATCGAAACCAATAATCGCATTACCTGAGCCTAAGGCTTCCATCAACGACAATCCAAAACCTTCCGAATATGAAGCCGATAAATAGAGTTCATAACGTTCATATATATCTTCTAAGTCCCGCTGCCCTAACAATCTGATATAATCTCCAGCATCATTTTCCTCTATCAGTCTCTTTAGATCTGTCTTTAGAGGGCCTTCGCCGTAAATATCCAGACTGATCTGTGGCACTTCAGCCTTTGCCATAACGCAAGCCTTTATCGCTAAATCTAAATGCTTCTCCTTTGCCAATCTAGAAGCGCTGATAATAGAATACGGCTTCCTGTCTTCACAGTCCCGTAATTTATCCAGATTTCCAACCGGAATCGCATATACTAGAGGTTTCACGTGATTATACTTTTCAAATTGTTCTTCCAAAATCTGTTTCTGCAACTCTGTAGCAACTACATAGAAATCTATAAATCTATGATTTGAGAAAGGATACTCATAATAGTTATTCCAAAGGATATAATCTCCATTTGCGTGATTCAAACTATAATGCTCAGCATGAATCACGACACCGAGTTTAGCATCTCCGACAGATTCCATAACCGCCTGTCCTATTTCCGAAGTTCTATCCAGAATTACTGTATCCTCAGATGTAAGCTCAAGCTCCTGACAAAGTTTACGAACGAGTTCCTGCTTTGACAGAAGTGCACCGCCTTTAAATCTAAACCAGCTTTCCTTTCCATCTACGATTTCTTCAAAACTCACTGTTCCATCCTGATTATAGAACTTTCTCTGACATACTCTAGCAGCACCATTCAGCGGAATATAATACTCACTAAACAGCCGTCCTATCGTAAAGTAATCCTTCCGAATCAGGATTCCATTCTGAACATATTCCACACGGTTAATGCACTCCGATTCATCATCCACAAAGAATACAGAGTAATAACCATTATTGGAAAAATTATACCTTCCCTTTGAGCCCTGCCTGGAATATGTAAACTCCCTGTCTATTTTTTTCTCAAAATCTACTCTCGAATAGGATGTTGGAGCTATCGGATAATCCGTAAAATACGAATAAAGCCATATAATCTCTGAATCCAAAAATCCCATATTACGTGTATAATGTTCGATATTGTCTGTCGTAATCAAATCTGTAAAGATAAACTTTGCAGGAAGTCCAGCCTTATGAAAACAGCTATTTCTATACTTCTGTGCAAACTCTACTCCACTAGACGCCCATCCTATTCCGAGATTAAAGTTATAAATCATCTTGTATTTCTCACCTCGTCTATTTAACCACTTAATATTTATGGATAGATAATTCTAATCTTTCCTGCTGCATCATAGTCATATGTCGAAAGCAATAGATTCCTCATGATGCTCTCTCGAATCATATCTTCCATTCGTCTAAAATGTTTGTACGCTTCCTCACTATACTCAAACACTGGATTTCTCTGTGCCAGAGAGCGTCCGGAAATAGCTGACTGAAGCTGTTGCAAATAGTCAACTTCCTCTATCCACGCGTCATCCAGTGCTTTGAGCACACATAGATTTACGTATTCCTTCTTTCTGTTCGAATTCTCAAAGCCACTCATCTTTCTGTCAAAGACCTCTATGCTGTACTGGTAAATATACTTTGCCAGTTTGCGCCCCTTTAATCTGGTATTTCGGTCAAAAGTATCACCAATCTCATAAGAAAGATTATCCAGCAAAAATCTCGAAAGTTCCTGTTTCGAAATATGTTTCTTTGACTTAACATATTTATATATATTGTATTTCAGAATCTGATACAGCAGTTCTACATCCAGTTCTTTCTGATTGATCAAACGGTTTCTGGCATCATACAGTATATCTCTCTGTCTCTTCAGGATACGGTCATATTTCAGGACCATCTCTCTAGTGTGCTGTGATTTATCCATATGAATACGCTGTGCTCTATCAATAACACGTTTAAGTTTAAACTCCGAATAATCAACCCCAGAAGTTAGTAATTTCTCTACATATTTCTCTCCCATGAATTTAACTATTTCATCTTCGAGAGATACATAGAACTGGCTCATACCATTATCACCCTGCCTGCCAGCTCGACCTCGAACCTGTCTTTCCAGTCGAGTATTATCCATACGTCCTACACCGAGCACGCATAAACCACCTAGCTCATTTACTCCCTCTTCCAATTTGATATCAGTTCCTCGTCCAGCCAAACCTGTCGAAACCGTTACAGCGCCTCTACGCCCTGCCTCCTTAATAATGTCAGATTCCCAAAAGATATTATTGGCATTCAATACACTATGAGGAATTCTTTTTTCCGTAAGGAGACCGGATATAATCTTCGTATCATTAATAGTCGAAGTAACGATCAAAACCGGCTGTGACTTAAAATGTCTGTTTACAGTCTCACGAATAACCGCTTTAAATTGCTGAGCACCACTCGTGTAGTATTTGTCTGCCTTGTCATCTCGAATACAAGGCTTATGTGTCGGAATCGAAATAACCCGTTTGTTATATACTTTAAAGAGTTCCATCTTCGCATCATACAGAGTTCCACTCATTCCTGACATCTTAGGGAACATCAGAAACAGATTCTGATAAGTAATGGATGCGACAGATCTCTGCTCGCTGGATACCTCAAGTTTCTCTTTCTGCTCTAATGCCTGATGCATTCCACCTCGAAGTTTCATTCCTGGAAGAGATCGACCTGTACCATTATCAAGCAGTATGATTTCTCCATCATCTGAGATGATGTAGTCTTTCTGTAGCGTAAAGAGGAATCGCGCACGAAGCGCTAATGTAATCTGTCGATTTAACTCAAAGTATTCCTCTTTATAGAAATTATCTATTCCAAAAAAATCTTCCGCGTATTTAATTCCTGCCTTCGTAAGCCACACTGCATGATTCTCTACTTCTACATCTTTCTCTTCATCCAGAATTGATACGAAGAAATCCGCAATCTCAATTACATTTGACTGAACACGTGGAGTTCCAGAAATAACCAATGGCATCTGAGATGCATCTAGAAGAACCATATCCGCTTCATCTATAATGATAAAGTAAAAATCTCTCAGGAATCGCTCCTCTGGAGTCTTTACCAGATTCTCAAACAAATAGTCAAAGCCCAAAGCAGAGTGCGTCGTGTATAGCACATCCGAAGAATAGAATTCTCTTTTTTCATCATTCGTTATCTTTGCATCCGCGTTTTCTTTAACGCCCGCCATACATGTAAGTCCCATAAATCTGTACACAGGTCCCATCTCATTTGCATCACGAATAGCCAGATATTCATTTGCTGTAACGAGAATCGTGCTACGCCCCGTTAACGCATTTAAATACAGGGGCATAGTCGCCATTAAAGTCTTTCCTTCTCCCGTAGCCATCTCCGCCAGATAACCGCGATTTAAGGCAATAGCCCCCATAATCTGTTCATCATACGGCATCATCCCGAGAACTCTCTCATCAGCCACACAAATCGCAGCATATGCCTCTACCATAATACTATCCAAAGCGGCTCCCGACTCTAGGCGCGATTTAAACTGTCGCGTGAGATTCGAAAGTTCTGCATCTGAGAAATTTCGATACTCATCTATGTAGTTATGTATTTGTTTAATCGCTTTTTGACTACGAAGTTTCATCTACTCTATTCCCCTAATTCTTCAATGCTGAAACTATGAAAATGAAATTTATGGCTTCCCCCACAAATCAACTGAACCTGGTAATAATAAGTTCTAATCGGACACTTAATCTCAATCTCGCTGCCTCGAAGTATTTCACTTCCTACGACGATACCATTCTTCTGAAAAAATACGAACTTCAGCAATAAGCCTCCCTCTATATCCATATCAGCATCGAGAGTTACACGTATACGTCTTTCACCATCGATAATCGGTAATGAAGGCTCTACTCTATCGAGCTGATAATTCGTCATGGATGACCACTGCTTTATAACTGTCCCAGGAGACATGAGTTCATTCTCGTAATAGACATCATCTTTTCTAAGAAACCTAACTGATGATCCATGCAAGAAAGCATCCTTCATCTCATTATTCCAATAAATATCCCAACGATAATTACTATCCATAAGTCACTACTTTCTCGAATAATCCCGTTCCATCATCTTTCTGTATTCACTAGCGAACCACTCTATTATTCCAGCCGTATTATCATTGTGTCGACCACTTAGACCTCGTCCATATATCTTTACATGATTACTGTCTACATGCTCCAACATATTCCTGTAAGCATCTATGTCATAGTCGTCATCCAACATATATGAAATTACGAAGGTCGTATCGTTCCAGTTCGCTTTATCAAACTTCTGCCACATCCTGTCGTTCAACTCTGCCATAGCATCCGGTACGGTTTTCTCCGTATTTTTTCTCAAAACATCCATCGCTGATGAAAACACACCTGGTCTGTGAATACGTCCAGCTGAGGCAACAGAACCCAGATTAAACACTGGTTTTCCTGCGATGATACTATGCGGCTCAAAAGAAGCTCCATAATAAATCGCCCCTGTCGATCCCATCTGAATTCCTGACATAACCAAATCAGCTTTTGTAAAGGAAAGTTCCTTCATAACCCGTTTTATCTCATGCTCTATATTCTCCTCATATTCCTTGGAACCGATATAGTAGCTACCGCCTTCTAATCGCTGATCACTAATCAGAATAAACGGACTGCCAAAGTCTCGAAGCATACCATAACCTTCAAAACCTTCTCTAGTACTATAGCCCGAGAAATAAACATTTAAAGGCGGCTTCAAATCACCTGGTTCAAAGTACATGAAGACTTCTTCTCTATCACTCGTTACCAGTCTCTTCGCTCCCGGTAAAAATGTTCCAACTCCACGTCTGGACCACCTATCATGTAACGATTTGATATTCAAAACTCCACAGCCTCGGGCATTAAGAGAAACAAACACCAATGCTTCTCCGCCATTATTCTCTACTGTACTCTCTTCCAGTCCAGAAAGCTTTGCATCATCAAACACAACTCTGTCTCGAATCTGATAAGACTTCGCTCTATCCAGAAACACTATTTCCATCTGGAGTTCCACATCTTCGCTCTTCTCGTAATCCAGGAAGAAATCGAGCGCCTGGCTCGAACTAATAGGTATATTTTGCCTAAAGAAACCAATCTGCGAATACTCATCACCAAAACTTCCAGACAGAATCACTCCCCGATGTCCTTCGAAACTGACTCCACCCTCAAATTTATGAGAAACCACAAATTTATTCATATCGAATTTCTCACCGTAGAATTTAGTATAGTAGTTTCGAAGATTATCGTTCAGAAAATCCTGGAGCTCATCTCGTTTTAATAAGGTTCCCACTCTAGACTTCATCAAGAATGCTAGATTCGAATTCTGTTCAATATCATCCAGCACAAACAGGCTATAGGCTCTAACATGTTTCCTAAGATATACCGCTTCATCTGCTGTTATATTCCTATCTACGATACAAACATCATACTGCGTAAAAATAGCTTCATCAGCGTCACTATCAAAGACTTCATAACTCCAGTCTACATACTCCGGAAGTTCATATTCAGTTTTATAGTTTTCTTCACCTATTTGTAATACTTTAACTTCCCCAAACATATTTAATCCGCCCTGTTTATATCTTCGATTACTTTTACCCACATCTCTTTCAGACGTTCCGCAGAATATGTGTTTCCAAGTTTATATGATTCAATCTTTGCTTCATTTAGATGAGATAGATCTGTCAAATAGTAATCCAGCCAACTGCCAATCTCATTCAGATTCTTAATAATCTGTCCATTTCGGTCCGTTCTGACAAACCTAGTTTCCTGTGTTAGAAGCTGCGGTATTCCCAAACTGAGTGATGTCATACCGAGAAACATATCCGGTTTATCCGCGAGATCTATCAGCATGATACTCTCTCGTATTGCTCTATTAATTCCCAGAGCATCATTGCGCTGTGTTACCTCGAATCTGGCGATCAGAGGATTACCTTCGCCCAGATTATCAATAAGAATCTGCTTCATTTGAGTTCCAACTTCACTCGACAATCTCCGTGTGAATAGATGTATCTTTACCTTCGGATTCGAAGCCATATACATTCCCAATTCTCTGATCATCTCTTCCAGATAATACTGAGGTAGCTCATCTATAGCCACGAGAATCTTTCGTTCCAAGAATTCCTGACCGATGCTTTCATCTATTCTAAAATCATAAGGCGTGATATCACAGATATTGTTTCTATTCTGTAATCCCTTTCTGCGAAGCTTCGCCATATTACTGCGCCTGTCGGTTACGATATACTTTGCCTTTGAAATGATTCCATCTATCTCTGTATCTTCCAGATTACATCTATCTGCGTAAAAAGAAAGTAAGAGCTTACGTTTTGCCAGAACCTGTTCGCAAATCTGGTAATGATTATTATCCATAGCCAGACTAAAAATATCGTTCAAATCGGTATGTGACAGATAATCTGTAAAAACTTCAAGTAGAATATCTTCCAAGCACCTGTAACGTCCTCTGGAATATTTTTTCTCGCCATCAACACCTAAATAAAAAGCACTCTCTGGATTAACCAGCACCTCACCTGTATGGATATCGGTCTGAATCTTCCATACCCCGTCAGGATTCAAATATCGTTCAAAACGAGCCACACCGTCTTCATAGAGGATATTCATAGAAACAAATCCTCTATCATCATAGACATTCTTACTAATCAACTCGCCATTCTCAAATCTGTCGATATAAATCAGATTTCCATCTTCACCAAATTCCAGCTTTGCATAGTTCTCGCTATGAAGGTTCGCATAGATTACAAAAGGCGTATAAACGAACTCGATTCCTTTCGGCCAGTTCAAATCCATATACGAAATCAAACCGATTCTTCGACTCGTAATACATTGAATAGCATCAAATACTGACCAGTAATTTGCCCTAAATATACTCTGTCTATGCAGAAATCTACGGAAATTCGGTGCATGAGCCAGAAGCGCAATCTGATAATCATAGAGTTTATTTCTCGAAAAAAGCTGTATCTGCTTTACCGTATCATCCAACTCCGTCTTTTGTGACTGGATATACCACGCAGCTTCTCTTTCTTTCCAATCTGCATCTTTATACCAGGAAGGAATAAAATAAATCATAATCAGTCTCCGAATCATAGGAAGAAACTATACGCATCATACAAACGATAAGACTTAATCTCCTGAAAGATAGAAACCAAAAACGATGTTATCAACATCAGGTTCATAGGCATCATAGCAGCCGTTTCTGGAACACGATTTGAAATGACCAGCCAAAGTGATACACCTACACAGGTTCCTTCTACAAATCCACTATTCAAACTGAGGAAAAACAAAATCCTGCATAAATACCTTCGTGTTGGCTTTCCGCTTGGGATTCCTATGATAGAATCTCCGCTCTTCATGAGATTCCTTGAAACCTCTGTCGGACTTAGAATTACATATGAAAATCCAATCGCCAAAATAACTATGATGGCAACAAATATGATTGCGCCTTCTTTTTTCGTCATGACGAAATCATGTGCAAGCTTATTAATATAAGGGGTATTAGGGTGCGTGCTCGAAAGGAAATCCAGTGTATTCTTTCCAACTATAAACAAAGCTGTAGCAAACATAACCGGTAACATTCCGATGGGATTTAACTTGAATGCTAAATAATTCTGATCTGCATTAATATTATGAATTGATACTCGCTGCAGAGGGATCTTAATAATATAATACTCAAAGAATAAGATTATGATGACCAGAATTATACAGAAGATGATAACCGGAATGTTTCTATCTAATTCACCCTTCCTGATCATATCTACTATATTTCTAGAAATATTAAAAAAGATAATCGGAGTAGTTCCTCCGATTCCGTATTTCTTATTAAGCTCAACATCGAGAAACAATACAATCGTTCCGAGCAAAAGCTGTAACATTACAAAATGTCTGGCAACCACATGACCATATGTCATGAACGAATAATTAATTTCTACCGTATATGCGCCAATCGAAATTAATGCAAAAATGAGCGTGAATAATCCAGTATAGCCCTCAATCTGCTTGTGAGTTATACGTTCTTTCTTCTCCTGACTCTTTGAAAGTACTACGAAATTCACTAACAAAGACGCATTGATATACGGCATTAAGCCTAATGCCATCCAGGAAAACTGATTGTTAGTTCCGCTAAGCATACTAGTCATAATATTCTCAGCATTCCAACTAACCTTAGACTGGGTAAGTTCCACTCCGAAGAGTGGAACTGTGTTTCCCAGTCTGAATACCAGCATTACCACTGCCAATACAATCAGACGCTTCAATAATTCATTTGTCTTTAATCCCTTAATTTTTAACCCCATTATCTCGTGTCCTTATAATCTGCTAAAACTATTTCATCCGACGACTTACTCCTCTTCGTCCTCTTTCTTCTGCTGTTCTTCTTTTTCTTTGTCCTTTTCTTCCTTCTTCTGCTGAACTTTGTCAACAACACCTGCTGCAACACCAGCTAATGGTAAGTATGACCACCATACCTTTGTTCCATCAACCTTCTTGTTATCAAGTGGTGTATCTATATCATCTTCCTCTACGAGATCATCCTGAACAACTTCATCTGGAACTACCTGGTCAGGATCATCAACGTTTATATTTGCCTGTGGTGTAACAACATCATCAACAGGAACTACTGGAGCCGCAGGAGCTGCTGGAGCTGCTGGAACTACCGGAGTATCAGGAACATCAGGTGCAACCATCGGTGTTACTACATCTGCAACTTCAGATGTCAAAGGAGTCTCAGAAGTTGATTCGCTCGTGCTGAGGCTTTCACTAGCGCTAATGCTTTCACTAATACTCAAGCTTTCGCTAATGCTGAGGCTTTCACTAATGCTCTGGCTTTCACTAATGCTCAGGCTTTCGCTTATACTCAGACTTTCACTAATGCTCAGGCTTTCGCTAATGCTCAGGCTTTCGCTGATAGATTCTGATGTACTTAAGCTTTCACTAATACTCTGACTCTCAGAAATAGATGCTGAGATACTCTCTGATATACTCTGGCTCTCGCTTATGCTTTCGCTTTCAGAAATAGATGCCGAGATACTCTCTGATATACTCTGGCTCTCTGAAATGCTTTCACTTTCAGAAATAGATACTGAGATACTCTCTGATATACTCTGGCTCTCGCTTATGCTTTCGCTTTCAGAGATAGATGCCGAGATACTCTCTGATATACTCTGGCTCTCTGAAACGCTTTCGCTTTCAGAGATAGATGCCGAGATACTCTCTGATATACTCTGGCTCTCTGAAACGCTTTCGCTTTCAGAAACAGATGCCGAAATACTCTGGCTTTCTGAGATAGATGCTGAAATACTCTGGCTCTCTGAAATGCTTTCGCTCTCTGAAACTGATGCTGAGATACTCTGGCTCTCTGAGATAGATGCCGAGATACTCTGACTTTCTGAAACACTTTCGCTCTCTGAAACTGATACTGAGATACTCTGGCTTTCCGAGATACTCTCACTTATACTTTCACTAATACTCTCGCTTTCAGATTCACTAATCGAAACACTTTCACTATAAACATGATAGTTTTCATCGGTTAATAAATCAAAGCTATCCCCGTGAGGTATTGCATGTGTGTATGTAACCTGTCCGTACGACTGGAATTCAAGCCACTCGTCGTCCGAGATCTTAACAACCATAGCATTACCTTTACATTTGTATAATTCTTTTCCGATAAAAGGATCGTCGCTTTCATAATCCCAATACGAGAAGATTAACAGTCTATACTTTTTAACCGCTACAATCTTGCCATCTTCAACTTTGTACGTTTCATCGCCAACTTTGTACTCACCGTCAGAAACCTTTGTTACATGATGGGAATTCTTGATACAACCTTGATTATTAACATCTGAATCATGATCCTCATGTTCAAATCCATCATCCCCGACGTCTCTCAAGTTTGATTCTACCTTAAGCGCTTCATTTTTCTTTGGAGCCTTTAACGACTTTGATTCATTGAGTTTTACTTCTTTTGATGTTTCACTATTAAAATCGTTTAAAGCTTCCGAATTTTTGACCTCACTAGTAACAGCCTCCGATTCAAACGGAATATATTCCGCTTCAGAAGCTTTTAGTTCCTGCTCCGAAACCAACTCCTGTGTTGCGCTCTCGCTCAATTCCTGCTCCGACATCTCAGACTCTGCTGCATAAACAGTACCGCCTGCATTCATCATATATGCACCACCAAGCGCAAGCCCTGTAGCAGCGGCGCCCTTAAGCAGCTTGTTCTTCGACTCAAGTTCTTTATTTTTCCCTTTCTTCTTACTCATAATTCTCTCCTTTCTATACCAACTAACTCCCATCGAACCCCTTATAAACACAAAAAGCATCGCCATATAGCGATGCACGACTTCCATATTCTCGCTCAATTGCATCGCAACAAGAGACGATTGCAACTGGCTACCATTTTACAGGCCCTATAGCTTTGCGTAATTACCTTTCGATAATGCTGCCCTTATCTCTATTTCTTATATTTATTATACAATATATATCGGACATTTCAAGTTTTCTGATAATAAACTTAATTTTTCACAAATCGTTCACTTTGTATTTATATTCAGTCAAATCATAATTCCTTGAGTTTATTATTCTACAATAGCACATTCTGACTGCCACTTCTACATATAGTATCTTAAAAAAAAAGAAAGACAGACCCGTAGGTTGATCTGGGGTCTGTCAAGTAGACAGGCAAAACAAACAAAATAACATCAAACGAAAAGGTGGTCACATAAACAGTGATCACCTTTTACTATGTCGATGGTTGAATCCATCATATTTATCCTTGGTCTGCTTGCTGACAGC
>JAZNMP010000017.1:0-7327 GCA_045579705.1 Lachnospiraceae bacterium | reverse complement strand
ATATTCATCAAAGAAAGCAGCCTGTCAAGGACGTAGCCTTCGGTGGCTTCGCCATCCTTGACAGGCTGCTTTTTTTGATGAAAGGCTGTGATCAAGCAAACATAATAGGATTACTCTGCGGCGTAGCCGCACTTGCTTTTTGATTATGGACTGGGGGAGAGCTGGTCTGTGTTTTCTTATGAGATTTTGAAATAACACAGAGTTTTAAGGAAGGCTGGGTAGCCTTAGCTACGTAGTTTCTGTGTTCTATGCGAGATACTGCTTAAAACACAGAGTTTTGAGCTTGTAGGAGACTGAGTAATCGATCAAGTTCTGTG
The DNA here is from genome assembly GCA_045579705.1 of Lachnospiraceae bacterium. Classification (GTDB taxonomy): domain Bacteria; phylum Bacillota; class Clostridia; order Lachnospirales; family Lachnospiraceae; genus Lachnocurva. Next base: position 7,010 of record JAZNMP010000017.1, on the reverse strand, counting down.
TTTTTGATGATGAATGTAAGAATACACAGAGAATACATGTTGTGGCCGTCTGGAGTATTACAGGAAGTCTGTGCTTTCTAGAGAATTGGAAATATAACACAGACTGTAGGAGCTGGATTAGGACTTACGAGGTGAAAATCTCTGTGTTTTTGATTATTTAAGCTTAAAAACACAGAAAAGCCATTCTTGCGGCGGAGCCGCACTTGCTTTTTGTCAATTTGGTATAGGGAAATAGCTTGATATAGAAGAAATCCCAATACTTTGCGGAGCTGACAAGCTTGATCTAGGAGCTTCGGTATATGGAAATAGTTTGATATAGAGGAATTCCCTATACAAAGCTGAGCTGACAAGCTTGATCTAGGAGCTTCGGTATAGGGAAATAGTTTGATATAGAGGAATTCCCTATACAAAGCGGAGCTGACAAGCTTAATCTAGGAGCTTTGGTATAGGGAAAAGCATGATATAGAGGATTTCCCAATACAAAGTGGAGTTGACTAGCTTTTCCGCTTCAAAAAAGCTATAGTATATTAGGTATATTATGAAATAGAAAAGGAATAACTACATGGATATTGCAGCAAAAATCGCAGAAGAATTAGAAATCAAGAAATGGCAGGCAGAGGCCGCTATTACACTTATAGACGAGGGAAATACTATCCCTTTTATCGCTAGATATAGAAAAGAAAAAACAGGAGAACTTCATGACGATGTTCTGAGGACTCTCGGTGAGAGACTTACATATCTTAGAAATCTCGAAGATATGAAAGCAAAGGTTCTTTCTTCTATCGAAGAACAGGGTAAGCTCACACCAGAACTTAAGAAGGCTATCGAAGAGGCACAGACTCAGGTTGCTATCGATGATTTGTATCGCCCTTATAAGAAAAAGAGAAGAACTCGCGCGATGATCGCAAAGGAGAAGGGATTAGAACCACTCGCAAATATTATTACTCTTCAGATGACAGACAAATCTCTCGCAGACCTTGCTATGGAATATGTTTCTGAGGAGAAGGAAGTTCCTACAGTTATGGATGCGCTTAATGGAGCGAAGGATATTATAGCTGAGAGCATTTCTGATGATGCGGATTATAGAACTCATATCAGAGAGCTTACTATAAAGAAAGGTAGCATTGAATCTGTAGCGAAGGACAAGGAAGCAAAGTCTGTATATGAGAATTACTATGAGTTCTCTGAGCCGGTTGCGAAAATCGCTGGATTTAGAGTGTTAGCTCTGAATAGAGGTGAGAAGGAGAAGTTCCTTCAGGTGAAGATCAATGCACCGGAAGAAGATATCTTAAATTATCTTGAGAAGAAAGTTATCGTAAAGGATAATCCAAATACAACAGAGGTTTTAAAGGAAGCTATCGCGGATAGTTATAACAGACTTATCGCACCTTCAATAGAGCGAGAAGTTAGAAACTTGCTTACAGAAGATGCAGAAGATAAAGCTATCGAAGTATTTAAGAAGAATCTCTCAGGTCTTCTTATGCAGCCACCTATCGCAGGTCTGACTGTGCTCGGATGGGATCCTGCTTTTAGAACGGGATGTAAGCTTTCTGTAGTAGATCCAACAGGAAAAGTTCTCGATACAGCAGTTATCTTCCCAACAGCTCCTACAAATGAGCAGAAGATAAAAGCTGCAAAGACTAAGTTCCTGTCTCTGATAAAGAAGCACAATATTGATTTGGTGTCTTTAGGAAACGGAACTGCTTCCAGGGAATCAGAACAGCTTATCTCTGAGTGGATTAAAGAAGCTGATCATAAGGTTTCATACCTTATCACAAATGAAGCAGGAGCATCTGTTTACTCTGCTTCAGCTCTCGCTACAGAAGAGTTCCCTGAGTTTGATGTAGGACAGAGAAGTGCTACTTCTATGGCGCGTCGAGTACAGGATCCTCTCGCAGAGTTGGTAAAGATCGACCCTAAGTCTTTGGGTGTAGGTCAGTATCAGCATGATATGAATCAGAAGAAATTGAATGAAGCACTTTCTGGTATCGTAGAGTCCTGCGTAAACAATGTAGGTGTAGATTTGAATACTGCCTCATTCTCACTTCTCGAGTACGTATCAGGTATCACAAAGACTACTGCGAAGAATATCGTAGCTTATAGAGAAGAAAATGGTACATTCAAAAACAGAAAGGAACTTCTCAAAGTTCCAAAGATGGGACCCAAGGCGTATGAACAGTGCGCAGGTTTCCTTCGTATCAGAGATGGTGAAAATGCGCTCGATGCTACAGGAATCCATCCGGAAAGCTACGATGCCGCAACTGTAATCCTTAAGGATTTAGGCATTACGGAAAAAGAAATTGGAACTGCTATCACAGGTCTGCCTGATTTCAAAAATAAACTGAAGAAGGAAGGTTCAAAGGAGAACGCTGAGAAACTCGGTGTAGGTGAACTTACTTTGAAAGATATCCTGAAGGAAATCGTAAAACCTGGACGTGACCCTAGAGAGGAACTTCCTAAACCGGTACTTCGTTCAGATGTACTCTCAATGGAAGATTTGAAGAGTGGCATGATTCTCAAAGGAACAGTTAGAAACGTAGTAGACTTCGGAGCATTTGTAGATATAGGTGTTCACGAAGATGGACTCGTTCATGTATCAAAACTTACTGATAAGAAGTTTGTAAAGGATCCAACAGAAGTAGTAAGTGTAGGCGATGTAGTAGAAGTAAAGGTTCTCGATGTGGATAAAGAAAGAGGAAGAATTGCCCTTACTATGATACTTTAAACAGTGAAAAAATCAGTGCTGGATGATACTTTAAATAGTACAGAAATCATGCACTTGAGAATACTTTAGTTCATTTAAAGTAAGTTTAAAGTGAATAAAATATACTATGTAATAGGAAATACATAGTGTATAATCAGAAAAATTATTTAAAATTAAGGAGCTCAATTTGAGTTTGGAAGAATCAAAGACAAGCATCTATGGAGATAAATATCCAGAGATGGAAACGGTAATGATGAAAGCCTGTGAAATTATAAATGGCTTCAGAAAGGAAGAAGAGGAAGCCACTGGTGAAGATCCAGTGGAGCACCTCTCCTATAGAATCAAAACAGAGGAGAGTATGCGTGAAAAATGTCGACGCAGAAATTTGGAAGAGAATGAGCGAAGTGCTCTAAAGGTTCTTACAGATGCTATAGGAATCCGAATCGTATGTCCTTTTAGAAGTGATGTCTATCTGTTGAAGGACAAGATAGAACATTCCGGTGCTTTTGAAATCGTAGAGCAGAAAGATTATATAAAGCACGCTAAAGAGAATGGCTATCGTAGTTTCCATATGATAGTTAGATTTGAAGGCTTTTTTATCGAGATACAGCTTAGAACTATCTCAATGGATACATGGGCTGCGCTCGAACATCAGATGAAGTATAAGAAACAGGTGAATGGAAATCTGGAATTGATTTCGTCTGAGCTGAAGCGATGCGCTGACAGCCTGGCATCGACAGACATTTCGATGCAAACTTTAAGAGATTTGATACGCCAGATGGAGGATATCGAATCTTAAATTAGGAGAAAACTATGAAGATATTACTTGCAGAAGATACGAAAGATTTGAATCAGGTTGAAACTGCTGTATTGACCAGAGAGGGTTATGAAGTGGTTTCCTGTTTGGATGGTGATGAGGCTTTTGAAAAAGCTCAGAACGAGAAATTCGATATGTTCATTCTCGATATCATGATGCCTGGAAAGAGTGGTTTGGAAATCCTGAAAGACATCAGAAGTCGAGATGAGGAAACACCTATTATGTTACTCACTGCCAAAGGTGAAGTCGATGATAGGGTAAACGGCCTGGATAGTGGGGCAAACGACTATATGGTAAAACCTTTTTCCATAAAGGAGTTTCTGGCTCGAGTTCGTGTTTACGAGAGGTCTACACAGGCTGAAAAGGAAAAATTCATAGAATACAAAGATTTGAAACTGTCTACAGAAGATTATTCGGTAACTTCTTTTGATTCTGTCGGACTGAGCAGCAAGGAGTTTCTATTGTTGAAATTGTTGATAAAGAACGCTCCTCGTGAAATAAGTAATCAGTATATCCTGGATTCTGTCTGGGAAGATGATGATAATGCAAATGAAGAAACTGTATGGCTCTACATTTCTTACTTGAAGAGTAAGCTGGAGTGCATTTCTTCACAGGTAACTATTGCAGGTGAAAAAGGTCAGAAGTTTAAGCTTGTAGAGGAATAATCTATGGGAACTGAGCGAATTAATAAATTACGTCAGAGATTTATAGTGGCAGCGATGCTGTCATTTTCCATCATAATTCTGTTGGTAGGTTTGGGCATTAACTTTACTATAGTCGGACTGAATCGCGCCCAGATAAAGAAAACTCTAGATCATATCATAAATACAGAATCCACAAGTAAGCTTGAGGGTTCGAGGCAGGAGCTGAACGAGGGAAACTTTTTTCAGTATAATCCGTTTAACATCCAGCTGATGACAAATGTCCAGTATTACAAGGTTGTCGTTTCGGGAAAAAATATAACCATCGAGAACACAAATATGTACGCTGAGTCCGAGGGGGATATCGCTCTTTCAGCGCAGGAGATTCTGAAGCTTAAGCAGGATTTCGGTGTGGATGGCGTGTACTGCTATGAGAAGGTTACGCGTAAGAACGGCGATGTGGTTATCGCAACCGTTAACTATATGGAGACTCTGAATAACTGCAGGAGACTTATGTATCTCACGGTTATCTTTGGACTGTTTATCCTAATCGTGTTGTACTTTTTGGTGCGACATTTTTCGTATATGGCTATTCAGCCGGAGGTTGAGTCGGACAGAAGACAGAAGGAATTCATCACGAATGCTTCGCATGAGTTGAAGACTCCGCTCGCTGTTATAAAGGCGGATGCAGAATATCTGGAAATCCTAAACGGCGAGAATGAATGGACGAAAGCCATCATGAATCAGACGGATCGTATGAATGGTCTGATTCAGAATCTGGTTATGATTTCTAAATGTGATGAGGCCGAGGCAGAAGCTATCACGGATGTGAATGTTTCGAAGGTTATAAGCGAAATTATCGAACCTTTTATGGGACTCGCGGAACGCGAAAAAAAGACTGTAAAGATGCACGTTGCCAGCAATGTTATCTTTAGGTTTGAAGCGAACCAGATTAGAATGCTTACATCGATTCTCGTCGACAATGCTATAAAGTATTGTGATGATGAAGGTACGATAGAAATATATTTATCCCAGAAGAAACCGTATAAACCGGTTACTTTTTCTATTTCAAATACTTATGCCGAAGGCAAAGATGTCGATTATTCGAAGTTCTTTGAGAGATTCTTCCGTCAGGATGAATCACACAAGATTGAAGGCAAAGGTGGTTATGGAATAGGTCTATCTGTAGCAGAGTCAATCTGTAGGAAGAACGGCGGGGATATTAATGCAACATGGAAAGATGGAGTGATTACTTTTTCCTGTCTCTTAAAGGGAGAGAGAAAGTAAACACGAGGGAGAAAGAGGATTATGAAGGAAAGAGAAAGTTTTGGAAGTAGATTGGGCTTCCTCTTAGTTAGTGCTGGCTGTGCGATAGGAATTGGAAATGTTTGGAGATTCCCATACATCACAGGAAAATATGGTGGAGCGGTGTTCGTGCTCTTCTACCTGTTCTTCCTGTTTATCCTGGGCTGGCCGGTTATGACGATGGAATTGGCTGTCGGACGTGGCTCTAAGCTGAGTGCTGGTGCGGGCATGGAGAAACTCGCTGGTGCGAATGGAAAGAAATGGGGCTGGTTCAAATATTGGGCTTATATCGGAAACTTCGTGCTGATGATGTTCTATACTACGGTAGCCGGTTGGATGCTGTCCTACGTATATGAGATGGCTATCGGCACTTTTGAAGGCGTTTCGAAAAAAGGTGCAGCAAATATCTTTGCGGAACTTATGAATCGCCCTGGCTATATGATCTTTTGGATGATAGTGGCAATCCTCCTCGGATTCCTCGCGGTAGGCAGAGGACTTCAGAATGGAGTCGAGAAGATTACAAAGATTATGATGATACTCTTGTTTGTACTGATGACAGTGCTGGCAGTGAGATCTATCTTTCTAGCAGGCGGAAGTGAAGGACTTAAATTCTATTTGCTTCCAGATATGAATAGAGCGTTGGATAGCGGAATCTGGTCAGTTATCTCGGCGGCTATGGGACAGGCGTTCTTTACACTTTCAGTAGGAATCGGTTCGATTGCAATCTTTGGTAGCTACATCGACAAAGACCATTCGCTTCCTAAGGAATCTATGACGATCATATTGCTCGATACATTCGTAGCGCTTATGTCAGGACTGATTATCTTCCCGGCTTGCTTCGCGTATAATGTTAAACCGGATGCAGGCCCATCACTGATATTTGTGACACTGCCTGAAGTATTTGAACGTATGCCTCTCGGACGAGTATGGGGAACTATGTTCTTCGTATTTATGTGCTTTGCATCTATGTCTACAGTAATAGCGGTATTTGAGAACATCGTATCTATGCTGATGGATAATCTGGGAATCTCCAGAACGAAATCTGTAGTGATAAATTTAATCGCGATGATAGTTCTGTCACTCCCTTGTCCTCTCGGATTCTCAGTGCTGTCAAAGTTTACACCACTCGGAGCCGGATCTACTATTATGGACTTAGAGGATTTCATCGTTTCAAACAACATGCTTCCTATCGGCTGCATCGTATTCATTCTGTTCTGTACTTCACGTTATGGCTGGGGTATGAAGGCATTCTTGAGCGAAGCAAATGAAGGCAAGGGAGTTAAGCTCTCTGGCAAATTAGGATGGTATCTTAAGTTCGTACTTCCAATATTCGTAGCTGTTCTGGTTGTAATGGGATACTTCGATGTATTTGGAAAATAAGATTTGAATGTGACTTTATGAAAAAAAGGGCTGTGAAATAATCAGCTCATGAAAAAAAGAGAAGTAATAGCTGGAAACAGCTGATTACTTCTCTTTGTTCATGGTAAAATATTACCATGAACAATCAAACCAATTATTATAATACTCTAAATCAGGGCGTTTT
>JAZNMP010000016.1:0-70112 GCA_045579705.1 Lachnospiraceae bacterium | reverse complement strand
ATGGTTTTATAATGCTAAGTTTAATGTTCTCTTAGATCCGTCTGTGTTTAACCTACTGGCTTCTCCGACAGATGAAGTTAACAGAAATAATATCGCAGTTATACTGGATTCAGCGGTACGAAATATGAAAGATGCTGAGAGGAATTACGAAGGAGATAAGCAATATCTAAAATTTGGCGTAATGATTGATGAGCATCATAAAGTTACGTATCATGCTAATTATGATGGCTGTGAGAATAAAGAAGGAATTAGAGCAAATAGCGCTGATGAGCTGCTTAGGCTGTTAGAAGAATAAAATAAGACTAAATTCTCTTGAATAAAATCTCGCACCATATAAGGATTATTGGAAAAGCATGTGGGATATGACAGTACAATCTCTTGTTTTCTCCTCCATTACTTCAAAAAAGTTCTTATTTCTTTCTCCACTTGGTCTGTAGCGAAGTTATGTACATAATGTGGGCAATCCAGCTCTACGACCTTCGCCTTTGAATTCCCGGATGCATAGTTATAGGCTACACCGCGCCAGGTTGCAGTATCCAGGCCTGTTCCACCGGAGCCGTCCGATGCAAACAGTAACATTGGCACCTGTGGCTGGTCAGCCTTCTGTATTTCTTCACATGCCTCATTAACATGTAACGCTTCGTTTTGTACATCCTGATTGATCATTTTGGCATAGACGATTTTACGGTATAGTTGCTTTTCTTTAGTGGACAACACTGGTGATGAGATTAAGGTTTCATCCTTCACTAGTCTAAGGATTCCCAGTTCCCTGGTTACTGAAGTCACTGCAAACATGAGTTTTAGCTTGTCGTCCGTTAATTGCATTTTTTCATATGCCTGTGGTGTGGCCATGTCCAGTCCCACCACTCCGGCCACTTCTTTTGGATACTGCTGCGCCCACATAATTGCTTCTATTCCGGACATAGAGTGCGGACATAGGATGAATGGACCCTGTAATCCCATCAGTTCTATTGCTTTTCGGTCCTGACGCAGGATTGTATCAAAATCGCGCTCACTTTCTGAGATATCACTGAAGCCATAGCCAAATTTTTCGATGACCACGATCCGATAATCTTTGCTTAAACGGTTATAGATGGATTTAAAATCCAAAATCGGAGATGCCGTGCCGCTTCCGGATAAGAACACCAGTGTCTGCTCTCCCTCTCCTTCTACATATACGCACATTTTGTGTCCATCTACTTCTACATATTGTCCAAGGGGATGTTTAAAAATAGTCGCTTCCTTTTTCTTCTGTATCCGGTTGTACACATACAACACCAGTAGGCACAATACCAGTACCATCAGCAAGCTTATACATATTCGTCCTAACATCTTACATACCCTTTTCATTTTTCTTCCCTCAGTTTTTATTTCTCTATGCTTTATCGCACAGTTTTAATTATACTCATTTTCAAAGGAAATGGGTACATTTCTTCCGGTTTGGACTATAATAAGTGATGTGTGTCGATATTTATGACAGGAAGGAGATTCTTATGAACCCGATGAGACCGACGTTTAACATGATTACTTCTTATGAGGAATTTCTTCAGTATTACTGGTATCGGGAAGAATTAGTGCAAATCTGCAAAGGTCTTGGCTTGGAGTATCAGGGCACCAAATCGGAGTTGAACCATATTATTGAAGCATACTTTGCAGGACAACGCATCGAACATACAAAAAAGAAATGCTCCCATGCTACCACGGAAGCACTTTCTTTGGATACGCCGCTTATTGCCTGTGGGTTCGCTTTCAATGCCAAATTCCGTGAATACTTTTCTACGCTTACCAGAGATACCCCGTTTAAGTTCACAGCTGATATGGCCACTGCCTGGCGCAAGGTGAAAGCAGAACAGGACACTGCCTTTACGATTGCGGATTTGCTTCGCATCTACTATGGCGATACCACCTATGCCAGGTACGACGCTTCCTCCTGCCAGTGGAATCAGTTCTTAAAGGACTTCTGTGCCAGCGATGAAAGCAATGTCTACTCTAATAAGCTACAAGTTGCTGCCATGCTCTGGAACAAGGTGCGGGATTCCAGGGATGCGAAGGTGTATTCGCCTGAATTGTTGGAGCGGTATGGAGCAGATGTTGAGGGGATGGATTCTCATCCCACCAGCTGATAGTTTATGCGAATGTCTTTGGCGTGTAATGTATTTCGCTTACATTGTAAACAGTGATAAAAGCACCTGGATCGATTTCTTTTATGTGTGCCATAAGCTTCTGGTATTCTATCTTATCAACGATAGTAATAATTTCGTTTCTAGGTTCCAAGTTATAAGCTCCGATTGCTTTATAAAGTGTAGCGCCAGACTTTAAATCATGAAGGATATACTGACGTATTTCTTCTTCCTTTGGACTTACGATACATACTCTTCTCTTAAGGCCACGGTTGAAGATGAAGTGATCGAGGATAACACCATTTAGATAGGTTCCGATTAGAGAGAGGATTACAGTCTTTGTATCATATACGAGGAATGATGAAAGAGCGATTAGAACACCTGCACCTGACATAGCAGAACCTAAAGGCATCTTCAGGTATTTGTGAAGAATCATAGCTACGATATCAAGTCCGCCAGATGAAGCATTCATATTGAAGAGAATACTTTGGCCTAGGCTCATGATGAGACAGAAACATACTACGTCGATAGCCTGAGATCCTGTAATAGAATGAAGATTAGGTATAATACGTTCAAATATACCTAAGAACAGAGGAAGCAGAATGGAGGTGTATACAGTCTTTGCACCAAAAGCATGTCCGCATAGGATGAAACCTATGATAAGAAGTACGACGTTCATAATCATAGTTAAAGTGGCAACTGAAAGTGGAACGAGATTAGAAAGAACGATAGATAAACCAGAAATGGAGCTTATAGCTAAATGTGCTGGCATCTGAAAGAAGTATACTCCGAACGCGATGATAAGTGTCGCGACTGTCATATTAAAGATGTCTTTTGCGATTTGTTTTGGTGTCATGATTAATTCTCCTTAATATATTAATTTAAACGTATGAATCCATTACAGTTACCTCGCTTTCCGCCAGAACGACGATGTGAGAAAATCATATCGGCGTTATCATAAGTACATATTCCGCTGAAATGAATATTCTCAGGAAGCAAACTGCAGGATTCTAATGTGTAATAAATAGCAGCCCACATATCTAGATGATAATGTGTCAGGTCTGTTTTGATAAAAATGTCTTTCCATGTGTCTCTAGGATATGCCTCTTTAAAGTGATCTATTACATCGGATGTCACTTCGTAATAGGCGCTAGAAATCGATGGCCCGACGATTGCTATTATATCACGTGGAGTGGACCCATGTTTAATTAAAATATTTACAGTATTCTTTGAAATTTGTTCAACTGTGCCCTTCCAGCCAGAGTGAATCATAGCGATATGATTCGTTACAGGATCATAAAAATAAACTGGAACGCAGTCTGCAAAAGTGGCACTGAGCGTTAAATCGATTTTATCTGTCCATAATCCATCTGTTGATTTATATTTCAACACGCACTCGTTTCCTATTGCATGTTCAAAATCTGCATATGATATATCAGCTGAATGAACCTGGTCGGTCATTACTATGTGCTCTAAATCTGTACCGATTGCAGAAGCAACAGTGGAATAGTTCTGCTGTAGGTTTTCAATAGAATCATTTCTGGCAAAGCCCAGGTTTAAAGTTGATAAATCACCATGACTTATGCCGCCGAGTCGTGTGGTGAAACAAGCATCAACTTTCTTAAATTTTCCTAAACTATGATATTTGATTATAGGAAGACCGTTTACAGTTTCTAAATAGCCATCTCGAATATCTTTATCTATATAGAATTCGGGATTCACAAAGGAGAGCTTAGAATCTGATGAAATCGTATCTTGTATATATCTGATATGTGGTTTTATCCAGTATCTCCATTTCTCAATGAGCCGATCTAGGGAGTAGGCAGCATTTGCAGGAGAAGAGGATGGTAGGCAAACTGCAGTTCTTCCACATATTTTTTCCAGATATTTCTTATAGTACTTCTCAGCGGTTTTACCATTTACAAATATCCTTTCAACCATAGAATTCTGAAGCACAGATTCTATATCAACTGGAATTACATTTTTGATAGAAGAATCTGATGAACCTACAATCTCGCATTCTTCTATAACATCCCACAAGGCAATATGATAGTGTTCGAGAAAATTTTTTTTCACCTGAATGTTATCGGGAGTAGGAGCGCATGCAATCTCTGAGCGGGGAAAAAGTCCTTCCTTCGAGTCGAAAATCTCATAAATTATCTTCCAGAAGCGGTTTTGTGGATGACCGTAGTAGAAGTAGGCCTCTCTGGATTTCACTGACGGGAAGCTTCCTAAGATAAGTATTCGGCTGTCTTTATGATATTCAACCGGAAAAGTATGAGTCTGTTTCTGTGGGTCTGCCATGATGGTTTCCTTTCTTTCTATGTATATTAGAATATCCTGTATCGGATATATTGTGCAGTTTCTGAAATTAAATCCAACTTTTATTCATCTGTTTTGTTCACCTATATATGCTATTCCAAAGAACGAACCTGGTCAATTGTAAAAATATGGTAGGAAAATAACGAATTGTTTGTTAAAATATACAAGGTAACTCTTAAACACATTTTATTTCGGGGAGGAATAATATGTTTTGTCCAAATTGTGGGACTAAACTTGAAGATGGTGTAAAGTTTTGTCCAAATTGTGGGAACCAGATTTCCCAGAATGATTCTACTAGCCAGGCGGCTAACAATGTAGAACCTGCTAAGGAAGCTGAAACTGTAGAGAATACTACAGTGGAGAATGCTTCAGTAGAGAATCCTACAAATGCAGGTGATACAAACACAGTTCAGAATAACGGATATCAGAATCCAAATGGTGGATACCAGTTTGCTGGATATCAGAATCCAAATGGCGGATATCAGAATCCAAACGGCGGATATCAGAATCCGAACGGCGGATACCAGAATCCAAACGGTGGATACCAGAATAACGGATATCAGAATGGTAATTTAGGTTACAACACAGGAAATGGAAATGTTAATGCAAATAACCTGCTCAAAGATAAGAGAATCTGGGCAGCTGGTGGAATACTAATCGCAGTATTTATCATGGTACTTTGCTTAGCGTTTAGACCTAAGACTGTAAAACTAGATAAATATGTAAAAATTACAACAGAAGGATATAACTCTGTTGGTACAGCAAAGGCACAGTTTGATACAACAGCCTTTATGCATGATTATCGTGGAAAGATTAAGCTTAACAAGAAAGCTTTTGAGGAAGATTCTTCAGCGCTTAGCAAACTTAGCTTAACAGTTCTTTCAGGCGAAGCTTCTGATTATGAAGTTGCAAATGCTTTCGCATTCCTCGTTTCAAATTCAGGAAAGCTTGATAAGAGCAGAGATCTGAAGAATGGCGATACAGTTCGTTATGATTGGGATAAGCTTGATACAGAGAAACTTGAGAGATACTTCAAAGTTAAAGTTAAAGCAAAGGGAGTTTCAACTACTGTATCTGGTCTCGAAGATGTAAAGACAAAGGATATCTTTAAGGGTGTAGAAGTTAAATTCTCTGGAAGAAATGGTAGCGGATACGGAAGAATCACTGGTTCACAGTACAGCTATTATATGACTATCGTAGATGGTTCAAACCTTAAGAACGGTGACAAAGTTACTGTTGAAGTAAAGAAGGATAGAATTTCAGACTTCATCAAGGTTTATGGTTTTGCTCCAGCTAAGTCAACAAAGACATTTAAAGTTTCAGGTCTTACAGAATACCTTTCAGACCTTTCTAAGCTTAATGATAAGCAGATTGAGTTCGCAAAGAAACAGACAGAAGACTATATCACAGCTTCTTTTGTAAAGAGTGCTAACTTAGTTACTGGTTCAGATCCTAAGTATGTAGGTATGTATCTTCTTAATAGAAAGAACAGCTCATATGGAGCAAATGAACTCTATGTAGTTTATTCATACACAGTATCATCTGTAGATGGTAGATTTGATCCTGTTACACTTTATATGCCAGTTAGATATATCAATGTAACAGTTGGAGAAGACACACTTAAGCTTCTTACAGCATCTATCGAAGGCAGAACTACTGTAGGTGGAACAGTTATCCTTCATGGATTTACAGATGGAAATGAGATGTATAAGAACATCGTAACAGCTCATATGGATAATTATGATCATGATGTACTTGGCTCTGACCTTGAAGCATTTGGAAAGTAATTATTTGAAATTTAGTTAAACGTTATTTGAACTAAAAAAGCTGCGGAATGATTAATTTCATTTCGCAGCTTTTATTAATATAGTTTTTAATCACTAGATTATCTAGCAGATCTCTTTCTAAGTCTAGAATCGAGAATCTTCTTTCTGATTCTTAAGTTCTCAGGTGTGATTTCGAGAAGCTCGTCTACATCGATGTAGTCCATAGCCTGCTCAAGTGAGAGAACCTTAGGTGGTACAAGTGTAAGAGCTTCGTCAGATGAAGATGTACGTGTGTTTGTAAGATGTTTCTTCTTACATACGTTAAGCTCGATATCTTCCTGACGTGAACACTCACCAACGATCATACCAGCGTATACTTTTTCACCAGCTCCGATGAAGAGTGTACCTCTATCCTGTGCAGCGAAGAGTCCGTATGTTACTGACTCACCCTGCTCGAAAGCGATAAGTGAACCGTTCTGACGGAATGTGATATCGCCTTTGTATTCTTCGTAACCATCAAAGATAGTGTTGATAATACCTGAACCCTTTGTATCGGTGAGGAATGTTCCTCTGTATCCGATAAGTCCACGTGATGGAATTCTGAATTCTACTCTAGTGAAACCACCTGTGATAGGTGTCATGTTTCTGAGTTCACCTTTTCTCTGGCTAAGTGACTGGATAACTGTACCAGTGAACTCGTCTGGGACATCGACATAAGCGATTTCCATAGGCTCGAGTTTCTTACCATTTTCCTCTTTATAGATAACTTCTGGCTTAGATACAGCGAATTCGTATCCTTCACGTCTCATGTTCTCGATGAGAACTGAAAGGTGAAGCTCTCCACGACCAGATACTTTGAAGGTATCTGCTGATTCTGTATCTTCTACACGAAGAGATACGTCTGTATTAAGCTCTTTGTACAATCTGTCTCTGATGTGACGAGATGTTACGTATTTTCCTTCCTGTCCAGCAAATGGGCTATCGTTGATCATGAAGTTCATAGAGATAGTAGGCTCTGAAATCTTCTGGAATGGGATAGCAACTGGGTCTTCTGTATCACAGATAGTATCACCAATCTTTAAATCGTTGATACCTGAGATAGCTACGATAGAACCAATCTTTGCTTCCTCTACAGGAATACGGTTAAGTCCGTCGAACTCGAAGAGTTTAGTGATACGAACTTTTTCATTTCTAGATGGATCGTGGTGGTTAACTACGATAGCTTCCTGGTTAATCTTTAGAGAACCGTTATCAACCTTACCTACACCGATACGTCCTACGAATTCGTTGTAATCGATTGTAGAGATAAGCATCTGTGTGTTTGCATCTGGATCACCAGCTGGAGCTGGAATGTAATCGAGAATAGTCTCGAAGAGAGGCTTCATATCTACGTGTTCATCGCTTAGGTCTTTGATAGCATATCCTTCTCTGGCTGATGCATAGATGAATGGGCAGTCGAGCTGCTCGTCTGAAGCATCGAGGTCCATGAAGAGCTCGAGAACTTCATCTACTACTTCATCTGGTCTGGCATTTGGCTTATCGAGTTTGTTTACGCAAACGATAACTGGAAGGTCTAAATCGAGGGCCTTCATAAGAACGAACTTAGTCTGTGGCATAACACCTTCAAAGGCATCTACTACTAGAACTACACCGTTTACCATTTTAAGTACTCGCTCAACCTCTCCACCGAAGTCAGCATGGCCAGGTGTGTCGATGATATTGATCTTTACACCGTTATATGTAACTGCTGTATTTTTTGAGAGGATAGTGATACCACGTTCACGCTCGATGTCATTTGAATCCATGACACGCTCTTCTACAACCTGGTTGTCACGAAATGTTCCACTCTGCTTAAGCAGCTCGTCGACCAATGTAGTCTTACCGTGGTCTACGTGGGCGATAATAGCAACATTTCTGACATCATCTCTAGTCTGAATCATTGTTTATCCTTCTTTCCTAATTTCAAACATTAAAAACTAAACTATTTTAACACAAATTTCAAACAATTCAACACAATTCACAAAATCTTAAAAAGTTTAGTTGCATAAAAAATTGAAATGTGTTAATTATATTGTAATATTTTTGTAATAAAGCTTTGAACCTTAGGAGGTTAATTATAATGAAGCAAGACGGAAATATTTGGATATTCTATGGAAATGGCCAGGGAAAGAGCGCAGCAGGCCTCGGTGCAGCGGTTGATGCAGCGGCAAATGGTCACGATGCGGTAGTCATCCAGTTTTTAAAAGGTCAGTATTCGGAAGAATACATGAAGAGATTCGAACCTGAACTGAAGATATTCAGAACAGCTCGTAACGAAAAAAGATTTACAGAATTAACTGATGAAGAAAAACGTGAAGACATCCTTAATATAAGGAATGGTTTATCACTCGCTCGTAAATTCCTGACTACAGATGCCTGCGAACTTTTGGTTCTCGATGAGGTCATCGGACTAATCAATGAAGGAATCATCGTAGAAGAGGAATTGGAGGATATCTTATTAAAGAAGAAAGAGTACCAGACGATCATCATGACAGGTACTATCCTTCCGGAAAAAGTGGCTGGAATGTGCCATAATATTATTAATGTTTCCAGAGAAAAATAAACTTTCAGAAAATTGATGCAAAAATCTATCAAAAGTGTTGCTTTTTTGAAATTATCATATTATAGTGTAGTCGTACCATAATGTTTATGTACGACTACACTTTTTTAGTTGTACGGAAAAGGAGCTGATGTATATGGCATCTATTTCAATCAATGGAATGTCAAAGATTAGAATTGAACATGGGCCTGTTACACCAACACCTAGAGTAGAGAGAAGATATTCAACGGATGGAATCGCTTCTTCTACAGAGAAGAAGGATGACGCTAATGCTCAGGATTATGTTGGTCTTAACAGAACTGATATGATGTCCAGACTAGCGCAGGAAGATGACTATGAAATCATCCAGAGCGATAGAGATGGAGATGTATTATCAGTTACAAAGGACGGCGCAGAGCAGATGACTAGCGTATCCAAGGAAAAAGATATGATTTCAGGGTTCAAGGGACTGACGAATGAAGCACTAGAAACCTACTATCTCGAAGGTAAGATTTCGAGAAATGATTATATCGTTGAGATGGATAAGCGTGAGGCTCTGCAGGATTTTAAGAGTCCTTCCTATGCAAAGGAAGATAAACAGGAAGAGGAGGAACAGACTCCTTGGGTTTATCTGAATGGAAGAAAATCCAATCTCGATGGTTCGGTGAAGATGAGTGAGGTCGCTGAGGAAATCAATCCAAAGGAAGAGAAGAAACAGGACTTCCCAATTGAGCCTGAACCATTATTAGACATTCCAAAAGAAAATAGTCCAACGGATGTATTTTCTGCGTAAAGTATGTATAATACTTTCTAGGGGCTGGAGACATCTCCGGCCTCTATTTTTATGTTAATAACTCCTCGGTGGAGGGGATAAATACTAGAGTAGGAGAAATAAGTTGTTAGAAATCAGAGAACATGGACCATATATCGGCGAAGAGGACTATCTGAAGAAACTGGACTCCGAGATTCGTCCATATTTAAACGCGCGCCGTACAGATGGTGATTTTGAAAGTTACGATGGACTGAATCTTCATTATGTAATCGCACGTGCTGACGAGGAAAAAGCTGCTATTACAATCTTTCACGGAAAGGGAGAATTCTTTGAGAAATTAGAGGAGCTCACCTATGTCTTTGTAAAGAATGGTTTTACAGTATTCTTCCTCGAACAGAGAGGTTTCGGTCGTTCGGATAGACTTACAGCAGAACATGATAAGATTCACGTGGATTCATTTGATGACTATGTCAGAGATCACTGGGATTTCTTCTGGAAAGTGGTTATGAAGGAAGCAAAGTCTGATATTAAATTTATGTATGCACATTCCATGGGAGGTTTAGTTGGAGCCAGGTTTCTCGAGGTTCACCCACAGTGTTACAGAGCAGCAGTGCTTTCATCACCGATGCTCGCCCTGTATTACAATGTTCCGGAATTTCTGGTTTCTTCACTTTGCGGATTGAACCACCTCTTGAAACGTGATGACAAATTTGCCACAGGACAGCATGGTTATCAGCCGTACAAACATAATCCAAAGATTATGGTTTCAAAGGCCCGCTTTGAAGGTATGTTTAATATGAGAGAACAGAACAGGGAATTCCAGACGACAGGTGTAACCTATGGATGGATTAGAAGCAGCCGTATGTGTACGAACGATGTTTTTATGGATGCGGAAAAAGCTTGTGTGCCGATTCTCATCTGCCAGGCTTTGAAAGATGATACAGTTGACAATATGGCGATGCATGGATTCTGCGGAATGGTTCCTGATGGGATGATGGTTCAGTTCCCAGAATCAGGGCATGAAATCTATGCGGCAAATTATGAAGAGAGAAGTTTATATTTTGACTGGTTATTGTCATATTATGAATATAATTTAAGCAAGTTTAAAAGATAATAAAACTTTAAAAAGTGAATTGTCTTAGAGAACTTTTTTCTATATAATTCAAGCAATGAGTTAGGAGAAAGGGTGTTATTAATGGTAGAAGACTCAAAGAACACAACTAATACAAATGAAACTAAAGACGAGTGCAGATGCTATGTGTGCCATAGAACCGAGAGTGAATGTGGACACTTACTGCGTATGCCAAACAATATAAACGTATGTGATGATTGTATGCAGAAGACATTTGACAGCATTTCAGGATTCAATATCGGTCCTTTTTTCGATATGGATACATTTAATGCTACAAATGGAAATATGGATGCAATCAATACAGATGCGTCTTCTGAATCTGACGACTCGAATGTGGTCGAAGATGACAAAGATAAAGATTCAAAGAATCAGTCAAACAGAACTCCTATAGGAAACGTATTTGATTTCGGTGGTTTCCCAGGTATGATCAATCTGTCAGATCTTCAGGGATTCCTTAATTCAAATCAGAAGGTTAAGCCAAAGGCAAAGAAAGATAATGGACCTGAAATTAAACCTGTTTTTTCTATAGATAATATTCCTCATCCACATCAGATAAAGGAGAAACTGGATGAGTATGTCATCGGTCAGGAACAGGCAAAGAAGGTTATGTCTGTAGCTGTTTACAATCATTATAAGAGAGTAAAGGCTGACGCTATGGACGATATCGAAATCGAGAAGTCTAATATCCTGATGATTGGTCCTACTGGTTCAGGAAAGACATATATGGTAAAGACTCTCGCGAAACTTCTCGATGTGCCGCTCGCTATTTCAGATGCTACAGCGCTGACTGAAGCCGGTTATATCGGAGATGATATTGAGAGTGTACTTTCAAAGCTTCTCACAGCAGCTGGAAATGATGTTGAGCGTGCAGAGAAGGGTATCGTATTTATCGACGAAATCGATAAGCTTGCGAAAAAGAAAAGCTCACATCAGAGAGATGTAAGTGGTGAAGCGGTACAGCAGGGTATGCTGAAGTTGTTAGAGGGAGCGGAGATTGAAATTCCTGTAGGTGCTACTTCAAAGAGCGCTATGGTTCCTCTCACTACTATCGATACATCAAATATCCTGTTTATCGTAGGTGGAGCCTTCCCTAAGCTGGCTGATATCGTAAAGGAAAGATTGAACAAATCCAGTTCTATGGGATTTGCGGCTGATTTGAGAGATAAATATGATGATGACAAGGATATCTTGAACAAAGCATCTGTAGAGGATTTGAGAAACTTCGGAATGATTCCTGAATTCTTAGGAAGACTTCCAGTAAAGGCCATCCTTTCTCCTCTCAACGAAGATATGCTCGTACGTATTCTAAAGGAACCAAAGAATGCTATATTGAAGCAGTATCAGAAGCTTCTGGCTCTCGATGAAGTAAATCTGAAGTTTACTGATGGAGCGCTTAAAGCTATCGCAAACAAAGCTTTGGAGAAAGAACTGGGTGCCCGAGGATTACGTGCTATCATCGAAGACTTCATGCTCGATATCATGTATGAAGTACCAAAGGATGATAATATCGGTACAGTAACTATTACAGAAGAATATATTAGTGGAAAGGGCGCGCCTATCATCGAGATGAGGTCTGTTGAGAGACCGGTTGCTCCTGTTCCACAGATTGAGGCAGCAGAATAATACTATATGAAATCTTGGACGATTAAAGATATTAAACTTTATATGAAGCATATGCTGCTGGAGAATACCTTTGATCTGTTTCTACTCGAAGAGGCGGCGTTGAATGCTGCTATGAAGATGGAGTTCGACGGACATCTTTATAAAGGCTTCTATTCAGAGGAAGAACTCGACGAGAGACTTAATCATGGAAATTGTATTCTCTATGCGGATGTGCGACGTATTTTTCTCGAAGCTATTAAAGGAGCTACTACGCCGGAATCCTTTAGATTCGTTTTGAAAGCTCCTAGAGAGATTGAGATGAAGCTCGCTTCGGAGAGCGGTTATAACCTTTCAGAAATCGGTGGTTTATATATAAACACTACATTTAAGGACTCGACGTTGACGATTACAGCCGGGGTTTCCTTGAACGTGTTTAGAATAGATCATGATCTCGAACAGAATTGGTGTGATTTTGTACAAAAATTCCTTTCGAGATGCGGTTTTGGTTGGTCTGAATAACTAAAAATCCTTTACTTTTCATGGTCGTTGTGATACCTTAATTATTGGGGCCGGACAGGGTAACCGGCTGAGTTTTAATAGTTTTTTTGGGAGGTACTTTCGACATGAGAGGTACAGTAAAGTGGTTCAGTGACAAAAAGGGATACGGATTTATTTCTGATCAGGAAGGAAACGATGTATTCGTTCACTTCACAGGCATCGCAATGGATGGTTTCAAGACACTCCAGGAAGGTGCTAACGTTGATTACGAAGTCGTAGACGGAAACAAAGGACCACAGGCAGTGAATGTAACTGTTGCACAGTAAACATTCATCCTAAAGAAGATTTAGTTTGTTCGAAGGTATCTAATTTTTTATATATGAATATATAAAGGGAAGTTAGGAAATCAGAACTAAGCTAGATTTAATGGCGATATGCAAATTATTTGTATATCGCCATTTTTATTGAAATTTTTGGCCTATTGTTGTAGGATTGTGGGGAATAGATTAATAAGAATGGAGCCAACATGTATAAAATTTTAATCGATAGTTGTGGCGAACTTTTCGACTATATGATAGATAATCCACATTTTGCGAGCATTCCACTTACTTTGCAGATTGATGATGAGGATATTCGTGATGATGAGACCTTTGACCAGGCGAGCTTTTTGAAAAAAGTCAAAGAATCACCAACTGGTCCTAAGTCAGCATGTCCTTCTCCTCAGGATTATATGGACGAAATGGAAGACGCCGATCATGTATATATGATTACTCTTTCTTCTAAACTTAGTGGATCATACAATAGCGCTGTTCTTGCCAGGGATTTGTTTTTAGAAGATAACGAAGATGAGAATCCAAACCTTAAGATTCATGTCTTTGACTCGAAGTCTGCTTCTATCGGACAGACTCTGATCGGACACAAGATTTGTGCTCTTGAGGAAGAGGGCCGTTCTTTCGAGGAAATCGTTGAAATCGTCGACGCTTATATTGAAGAACAGCATACATTCTTCGTCTTGGAAACTCTCGAAACATTGAGAAAAGCAGGCCGCCTGGGAACTATGAAGGCGTTTATCGCAAATGCTCTTAATATCAAGCCTGTTATGGGTTCTACACCTGAAGGAAGCATTCAGCAGTTGGGACAGGGACGAGGCATGGCAAAGACTTTGGATTTAATGGCCAAATTTGCTGTAGAAGCCACAAAGAACTGCGAAGAGAAGACTCTTGCTATTTCACATTGTAACTGTCCAAAGACAGCAGAGATGTTGAAAGAGAAAATTCTGGGACTTGCTTCTTTTAAAGAGATATACGTAGCAGATACTCGTGGAGTTAGCTCAATGTATGCAAATGATGGAGGCGTAATCCTGGTAGTTTAATATGACAAAGAATGATTTTTTAAACAAAATTTATTTAAAAAAGCGTTTTGGAAAGAGAGCCGGCCTCGAGGTAATGAGAGATTACTCCGAGGCTCTAGGTTTCCCTGAGCACGGAATGCGTGTGATTCATATCGCTGGAACTAATGGAAAGGGATCTACTGCAGCTTCTCTCAGCTCTATCTTAAGAAGCTGTGGTTTTAATGTTGGCCTTTTTACAAGTCCGCATCTCGTGAACTTTAATGAAAGAATTAAATACAATGGAGAGGATATCTCCGATGAAGATTTGCTGACCGTCGGAAAGCGTATCATGGAAGTGGAGACTTTTGAGGAGTCGACTATGTTTGATGATGCCCTTGCGATGGCTCTTTTGTATTTTAGGGATAAAAAATGTGACTATGTAATTCTCGAAACCGGACTCGGAGGAAGACTCGATTCGACGACTGGTCTTGATGTGGTTCCACGTGTCTCTATAATCACAAAGATAGGTCTCGATCATGTAAAGATTCTCGGACATAGTATCAGTGATATTGCAAAGGAAAAAGCTGGAATTTTAAAGCATGGTACGACTCTCGTTCTGGCGGAGAATATGCCGGAAGCCAGAAATGAAATCGTACGTATAGCTGATGAGATGGGCGTTTCTGTGATTTATGCGGCTGACTATGACGTGAGTGAAATAAACTATTCTCTCCGTGGCAAATACCAGAGAGAGAACATGGAGAACGCTGTTGCGGCTGTAAACCTGCTTTCTGAAGTGGATGTGGAATTCTGGAAAGACAGGAAGATTTTTTTGAAAAAAGCTATCGAGAATGGCCTTATGAGTGCCAGATGGCCGGGACGTATGCAGGTCGTTTCGAATGCACCCTTTATATTGGTGGATGGTGCGCATAATCCGCAGGGCGTAGAAGCTCTGTATGAGAGCCTGAGACTTACTTATCCGGATGACAAATTTATCGCTGTTTGTGGCGTTCTGGCAGACAAAGATTACACGCATATGTTTGGAATGATGCAGTCCTGTCTGGAGAAATGCTATACGGTTACAGTTGATAGTGAGCGTGCTCTTTGTGGTGAGGATTTGCAGAAAGTCTTTGAAGAGATAGGCATCCCGGCGAAGGCTGCTGGAGATACGAAGAGTGCTCTTTCGATTGCGATAGATGAGGCAAAACGTGATAAGAAAAAGGTGGTTTGTTTTGGATCACTTTATTTCGTAGGTGAGATACTTAAGTTTCTGGAGACAAGGATATGATTAAATCAAAGGAAGAAGCACTGAGACTTCTGGGTTTATCTGCGACAGCTTCGAAGCAGGATGTCAGAGAAGCATACAGATGCCTCTCAAAGATGCTTCATCCCGACAATTCCATACAGTCTGAAGTGAATCCCAGATTCTACGAGATTAACGAGGCTTATGAGTATCTGATGAATCATTGGGAGGAGACTTCCTATGGCTCTAAAATCATCCGAGGCGCTGGAGAGAGGAGCTATCGTTCTACTTCGGGACCGAGGGTGTTTGGCGATAGTATTTCGCATTTTCGTCAGGAAGAACATCGAAAGGATTTGCGAAAAAAGAGGGAGTTCGATGAACGTTCTCGTCAGGCACACGAACAGAAACTGAAGCAGGTTCTAGATGAAGGAAAGGCTATTCGCGAGCGTAAAGAGGAGGAAGAGAGAAAGAAGGAATCCGTTATGCGCGCGATGAAATCTATAAAGGCTATACTGGCGGCCAGAGTTATCGAAGATTATTTGGATCAGACGAAAAAATAAATTTTTACTAAATGTGTTGACAAATTATATTGTACTCAATATAATCATAAACATAAGGTGTTTACGTTTATTTGGAGGTATATATTATGGCAACATTTTATGATTATGCTGTCCCTACGGTAGAAGGTAATGAGAAGTCTATGGCAGACTTCAAGGGCAAGGTAGTAATCGTAGTTAATACAGCAACAGGCTGTGGTTTTACACCACATTATGAACCTATTGAGAAACTATATGAGGCTCATCATAAAGACGGACTTGAAATCGTAGATGTTCCGTGCAATCAGTTTGCAGGACAGGCTCCAGAATCAGATGAAGAAATTCATGAGTTTTGCCAGTTGAAGTACAATACTCAGTTCCCACAGATGAAGAAGTCTGATGTAAACGGCGAGAACGCACTTCCTCTGTTTGAGTATTTGAAGTCACAGAAGGGCTTCGAAGGCTTCGGAAAGGGACCAAAGGCTTTGGCTATGGGTGTCATGCTGAAAAAGATTGACAAGAATTACAAAGACAACCCGGATATCAAATGGAATTTCACTAAGTTTGTTATCGATAGAGAGGGTAATGTAGTTCGTAGATTTGAGCCTACAGAGAGTATGGATGAATTCACAAAATACGTGGAGTCCTTGCTTTAATTCGATTTTTTCATTAAAATAATAGCGTCGGAGTAGTACAGAATAGTGGCTATTTCGGCGCTTAATTTTATTTAACGGAGATATTGATATGAACGAAGAGAATAAATATGATTGTTTAAAGCTGGATAATCAGCTTTGCTTCCCAATGTATGCTGCCAGCAGAAAGATTGTGAAGACATATACTCCATATCTAAAACCATTAGGATTAACATATACACAGTACATCACACTCATGGTTCTGTGGGAAGAGGGCGAGGTAAAGATCAAAGACCTCGGAGAGAAACTCTATCTCGATACAGGTACTCTCACACCGCTTCTTAAGAAGATGGAAGACGCAGGCCTGCTCACTAGAAAGAGAAGTGAAGAGGATGAGCGTGTTGTAAATGTAAAGATCACAGATAAAGGTATGCAGCTTCGAGATAAATGTCTCGATATCCCTGCAAAGGTAGGCGGATGTGTTTGCATCAAAGAGAGCGATATCGAGCCTTTGTATAGAGCTTTGCATGCTATTTTGAACGAAAAATAATTTCCTCATGTTGTCTTTTCAATAGTTCTAAAGTATAATGTTTAGTGTTTTGAAATGATAAAGCATAGTAAACCTATAGGAATTAGGAGATAATGCTTTTACACTAACCTGAAAGGTATTTTTTCGGGAAGATAAATAGAATTATTGGAGGGATTTAACGTGAATAATAATATCTTGGAAGTTTCTTCTCTAGAAGCATCAGTAAGAGATGAAGAGAAGAAGATTCTTCACGGTGTAGACCTGTCTGTAGGGATGGGTGAGACACATGTAATCATGGGACCAAACGGAGCAGGAAAGTCTACTCTCGGTTCTGTTCTATCAGGCGATCCTAGATATGTAATCGATAGCGGAAAGATTACATTTAATGGAATCGACATCACAAACGAATCAGCTGATAAGATTGCGAAGGCTGGAATGTTCCTATCATTCCAGAATCCAGTAGAGATTCCTGGAATTACTCTCGCAAACTTCATCAGAACATCTATCGAAAATCGCACAGGTGAAAGAATTAAATTATGGGATTTTAAGAAGAAGCTCGCTGAAACTATGGAGCTTCTCGATATGGATCCTTCATATGCAGATAGAGATCTGAACGTAGGTTTCTCTGGTGGTGAGAAGAAAAAAGCTGAGATCCTTCAGCTTCTCATGCTTAAGCCTACTCTCGCTATCTTAGATGAGACGGATTCTGGTCTGGATGTAGATGCTACACGTACTGTTTCTAAAGGTATTAGTGAATACAAGAAACAGGTAGGTGGTGCGCTTATCATCATCACACATGTAACCAGAATTCTCGAAGCTCTCGATGTAGATCATACACATATCCTCGTAGATGGAAAGATCGTATCTCACGGTGGCAGAGAGCTGGTTGATGAAATCAACGAAAACGGATTTAATAAATACGAGAACTAAGGAGGCAATGGATGAAAGAGAAGACTATTGTCTCTGATATTGACAGAAGTATGTATGACTTCAGATATGACGACTCTGATGCCTACAAGGTAGAGGAAGGCCTCACATCTGACATCGTACTTCAGATATCTGAAGAGAAGAATGACCCGGAATGGATGAGAGACTTCAGACTCGAATCTCTGAAGAAATTTAATGAAATTCCATTTCCTGATAATTGGGGACCATCTATCGAAGGCCTCCATATGGAGAATATCATCACTTATGTTCGACCAAACGCTAACCGCATGGAAGAGTCATGGGAGAATGTACCAGAAGATATCAAAGATACTTTTGAAAAATTAGGTATTCCAGAAGCTGAGAGAAAATCTCTCGCAGGTGTAGGAGCACAGTACGATTCTGAGCTCGTATATCATAATGTCAAAGATGAAGTAGCTGCTCTCGGAGTAGTCTACACAGATTTGGAAAGCGCTATGAAGGATCCTAAGTACGAGAAGATGATCAGAGATCACTTTATGAAACTCGTACCAAACACAGACCATAAATTTGCGGCTCTTCATGGAGCAGTCTGGTCAGGTGGTTCTTTCGTATACGTACCAAAGGGAGTAAAACTGGATATTCCACTTCAGTCATATTTCAGACTGAATGCAAAGGGAGCAGGTCAGTTTGAGCATACACTGATCATCGTAGACGATGATGCATACCTTCACTTTATCGAAGGATGTTCAGCTCCTAAATATAATGTTGCAAATCTTCACGCTGGTTGCGTAGAACTATATGTAGGAAAGAACAGTACTCTTCGTTATTCAACTATCGAAAACTGGTCAAAGAATATGTATAACCTGAATACAAAGAGAGCCAGAGTCGAAGAGAATGGAAAGATTGAATGGGTCTCTGGCTCTTTCGGTTCGCATGTTTCCTACCTCTATCCTATGAGTGTTCTAGCCGGTGCAAACTCTAGATCAGAGTTCTCTGGTGTTACTTTTGCAGGAAAAGGGCAGAACCTCGACACAGGTTGCAAGGTTGTGCATAATGCACCAAATACTTCTAGTGTTGTAAACACCAGATCTATCAGCAAAGACGGTGGTGTATCTACGTTTAGAAGCGCTGTAGTTATTACAAACAAGGCAAAAGGTTCTAAGTCTTCCACTTCATGTCAGTCTCTGATGGTAGACGGTATTTCCAGATCAGATACTATTCCGGCTATGGACATCAGAACAAACGACGCAGATGTAGGACACGAAGCAAAGATAGGACGTATCAGTGATGATGTCGTATTCTATTTGATGTCTCGTGGTATGTCTGAAGAAGACGCTAGAGCATTGATCGTACGAGGATTTGCAGACAATGTTGGTAAGGAACTTCCTCTGGAGTATGCGGTTGAGATGAATAACTTGATCGGCCTCGAGATGAAGGGTGCAATAGGATAGGAGGAGAAGATGAAAAAGATAAATAATATACCTTCTCCTACATGGAATTGGCTGCATATGAATGAAGCTTCCATAGAGAACATCTCTGGAACAGCTTCAGATGTAGTTGGAAGAACCACAAAAGGTTTTGAGTATGAGAAAAGAGCTGATTTCGCTGTTTCAAATATCAAAACCGGAATGGGAGAAGAAGTTTCAAATGCAGTGGCAGAAGCTGGAAGTGTGCTTTCTTTTTCCGTAGGAGAAAATATAGAGACTGAAACTTTACGATTAGATATCGAATATGAGAAATCCAGCATAGATGGAATTGAGTTTAGATTAGGGAAGAATGCCCACGCTGTAGTAGTTATGAAATTCAGTGGTCTATCAGAAGGTGAAGAAGCTACTGTTCAGACTAGATACAGCCTGGCAGAGGGTGCTACGCTTGCGCTCGTACAGATAAATCAAGTTTCTAAAGATGCGAGATTCTTGAATGATATCGGTGGTGTTGTAGCTGATGATGCCGAGTTCAAGCTCTATCAGCTCATCCTCGGTGGAAAGCAGAATTACTATGGAACTTTTTCTGCGTTAGAAGGAAAGAGAGCTGCCTTTACTTCAGATATGGCTTACTCTCTCTTAGGAGATGACCTCCTCGATATAAATACTGTAGCTGATCACACTGGAAAGAAGACGACTTGCGACATAAACGTTTCAGGTGTGCTTCGCGATACTTCGAAAAAAATCTTCCGTGGAACGATCGACTTCCACAGAGGCTGTGCGGGTGCTACGGGAAATGAGATGGAGAATGTTCTCCTCATGGATGATAACGTTAGAAACCAGACTATTCCGGTCATCCTGTGTGATGAGGAAGATGTGGAAGGAAATCATGGTGCTTCAATCGGAAATATCGATGAGGAGCTCATGTTCTATATGAAGTCTAGAGGAATCGATGAAAGATCAATCTATGAGACTATGGCGAAAGCCTTTGTGGACAAGGTTGTTGCAAAGATTCCTGATGAAGAGACGAGAAAGTGTTATATGTATGACTAATGAAGATATGAAGATTAGGGCTGAATATCCAGTTCTTGAGAATAGAGATGTCGCTTATTTAGATAATAGTGCGACTACACAGAAACCTAAGTGTGTACTAAAGGCTGTGGAAGATTACTACAGCGCTCACAATGCTAATCCTATGAGAGGTCTATATGACCTCTCAATCGAAGCTACAGATGCTTATGAAGAGGCTAGAAAGACTGTTGCCAGGTTTATCGGAGCTGAGAGTGAGAAAGAAATCATCTTTACCAGAAACGCTTCTGAAAGTTTGAATCTCATCGCTTATAGTTATGGTATGAACTTCCTCCACGAAGGAGATGAAATCATCATTACTATCATGGAGCATCACAGTAATATGCTTCCTTGGCAGCAGGTTGCAAAATGCACAGGTGCTACTCTGACTTATCTGTATCCTGACAAGGATGGATATCTTTCACCTGAGAAGTTTGCAGAGGCTGTTTCTGAGAAGACTAAGTTTATCTCAGTAACACAGGTTTCAAACGTATTTGGACGTGTGAATGATGTAAAGAAATTTGCTGAGATTGCACACAGCGTAGGAGCAGTTATTTCAGTTGATGGTGCTCAGAGCGTGCCACACATGCCAGTCGACGTGGCAGATTTAGATTGCGATTTCCTTTCTTTTTCCGGACACAAGATGTATGCCCCTATGGGAATTGGTGTGCTTTATGGAAAAAAAGAATTGCTTGAAGAGATGCCACCATTCCTCTATGGCGGTGAGATGATCGAGTACGTTACTACTGAAGGAGCAACTTACAATGAAGTACCACACAAATTTGAAGCAGGTACAGTAAATGTAGGCGGCGCTGTAGGTTTGGCAGCAGCTATTCGCTATATGGAAGAAATCGGTTGGGATACTATGATCGAGCGTGAGAATGCGGTTACAGAGTATGCTTTTAACCAGATGAAACAGATTCCTCATGTGAATATTCTCGGAGCAGATGATCCACATGACCACCATGGAATTTTGACTTTTACTATTGATAACGTACATCCACATGACGTGGCAGCAATCTTTGATTCAAACAATGTAGCTGTTCGTGCTGGTCACCACTGTGCACAGCCACTTCATAAATGGCTCGGTGCGCTTTCTACAACTCGTGCTTCACTCGCTTTCTATAACACAAAGGAAGACGTGGACCGTTTCATCGAAGCGCTTAGACAGATCAGACCTAGCATGGGATATGAGGATTAATAATGGGAAATACATTCTATAACGAAATACTTACGGATCATAATATGAATCCGATTCATAAGAAGAAGATCGAGAATCCAACTATCACTCTCGAAGGCGTAAATCCTTCATGCGGAGACGATATCATCCTAAGCCTGGTGGTAGAGGATGGAGTTGTGACTGATGGAGGTTTTGAAGGCGATGGATGCGCTATTTCACAGGCTTCCTGTGATATTATGTTGGATTTGTGCATCGGAAAGCCTGTAAAGGAAGCAGAACGTCTGGCGGAAATCTTTATTCGTATGATTACGGGAAAGATTACAGACGAGGAGAAGGAAGAACTCGAAGAAGCACAGATTCTCGAGGATATCTCACATATGCCTGCCAGAACTAAGTGTGCCGTACTCGGTTGGCATACTATGCAGGAGATGTTAGAAGACAAGTAATTAGGACTTTTGAGGTTTTTGATATGGCAAAGAAAGTACTTTTTTTCGATGTAGACGGGACTCTCGTAAACGAGAAAAATGAGATTCCTGAATCTGCACTTAAAGCTATTGCAAAGACTAGAGAATTAGGGAATCTAGTGTTTATAAATTCAGGCCGTTGCTACGGAATGATGAGAGAAATCGAGAAGATGATCGAAGTGGATGGATTGCTCTGCGGATGCGGAACAGAAATCATCTATGAAGGAAAGTCTCTCTACGCAAACAAACTTCCTAGAGAGCTTAGGGAGAAGATCGCTCATTGCGCTGATAAATACAATGTAGATGTGATTGCTGAAGGCCACAGAGGCTGTGTTTATTCTATCGAGCCTAGTGAGAGCAGGATGGAAGCTGTTCGTGAGACTGCTGAGCTTATCGATATCCTGGGAGCTCGTCTTCATGAAGATTTGACGGGTGATTTCGACATGGACAAATTCTGTATTCAGGCGGATGAACAGTCTGATATTAAAGGCTTCTATGATGAATTTGAGAAGGACTTTGATATCATCGACAGACATGATGGCTTCTATGAGTGTGTTCCAAATGGACACTCTAAGGGAACTGCTGTGGAATGGGTCCTAAGGGAGTTTGGCATTTCTAAAGAGGATGCTTACTGCTTTGGTGATTCTATAAATGATCTGACTATGTTCCAGTCTGGAGTAAATGCGGTAGCTATGGGCGTTCACAGCCCAGAGCTCGAAGAGTACGCTTGCTTTATTACAAAAAATCTGGAAGACGATGGCGTGGAATACGCTATGAAGCATTTTAATCTTTGTTAAATATTGTTTATAAACTGAACGGTGTTTAAAAAAATATTTGTTGCTATAATACGAATGGATCGTTTTACTAAGGCTTCTCACACGAGGTGAAGGGAGCCTGTTATGAAACAGAAGATATTTGCTATAGCGACGATAATAGTTCTATTTCTGGGCGTGTATATCCCTCACAGCTCGCATGTAAATGCGAGTGGAGGGAATCTGTGCTCGGAGTCTATTCTGCCGCCGGATTACAGAGATCCGGGCGACACGAGTCCATATCTGTTTGATGCCAGATATCCAACTATGACGGGTAATACGTTGATTTATAAAGATGGAAAGATTGGCATCTTGCTCTATAACTGCAGTTATACCGGGATATATAACTATGATCCTGGTAGATATCTGATGCAGACTTTTATCCGTAAATCAAATGGAGAGATGATCTATCTGCCGATAGTAGATAGAGGTGCGCTCCTGAATAATTGGAGTGATGTGCGAAGAGTAGGTCCTGTGGATGTTCACAAGACTTTTGATTTTGATCCTGTTTATATTGAAGGGGCAGCTCCGCTCAAACCGAATATTAAATTTACTAATGGCAGAGGTTATGAGGTGATGGCGTCTTTTTCCGGAAGCTGCGACTGGAATCGGACGAAGTATTCGTTCGACTACTACGGCATAGACAAATACACGGGAAAGACGAGTTATATCGAGGATGAATATACATTTTTGAAGGCGGATGACTATATCTGCGGTTTTTATTACACGATCGATGAGAACTCGCGGGATATTCCATTTAGCTGGAATTGGAAGAGGCTGGATAGTAAGGATTATTCGGGTGGTACGCGAGAACTTGCGGTGAAAATGCCACAGAATCGAGTCAGTGCGCCACGTGATTACTATCTGCATGTTGCCGCTGTTAGCTATACGGGAAAAATAAGTCCTGTGACAACTGCAAAAGTGCCAAAGAGAGGCGTTCATATAGTTGAATATAATCTGAATGGTGGAATAGGAGATATTCTGCCTATGGTTAAATGCGCTGGGACTGAAGCGTATATAACGGGCACGGTGCCTTATCGTGAAGGTTGGACTTTTTCGAATTGGAGAGGTGGAGGGTCTGAAACCTATGGCTCTGGACAGCCATATACCAGAGACCAGGACGGAGGCAGCTATATCATAACGGCTGAATGGCGAGAAAACATGTATAGGATTGTGTTTGATCCAAATGCTCAGGACGGTAGAAACGGACGTGTGACTGGCTCGATGCCGACTCTAACCAGAAGGTATAGGGATGTAGGACTTCCAAAGTGCGGATTTAAGAATGAAGATGTGGATGAAGCAGGAATCAACAAGTATAAGTTTGTAGGCTGGAGTCTAAATCCGAATGATAAGAAGGCCAGGTTTAGAGAAGATGTTCATTCGACGATTTCTATTTCTCAAATCGTGCGAGAATCTGGAAGAGTTTTTTCAAATGGCGCCACAATCAGGCTCTATGCGATATGGGATAAGCGACCGGATATCTGTGGTATGAAAGACAGGTACATTACCTCGGATCAGATTTCAGGGATTACACCGGAGAACCTTATAGAGGGAATCTATGGTGAAGACAGGGAAGATGGAAGGATAGACAGAGTTGCACTGGTGGATTATACGAAGGATTCTCTGAAGCTGGTAGGAGACAGATGCGCTGTAAAGCTTAAGGTAAAAGTGGTGGACAGTGCTGGAAATGAAACGACGGGTGAATTCTGGGTTAATATAGTTTCTTCCAAACCTATAGTAGATAACGAGGAAGCACAGATGTATCTCAGGTTTATAGATCGAGAGAATTACGATAGAGGAAATCTGATTTCGGATTCAATCTGGTATTGGAATGATTCGTATAAAGAAACTATTAAGAATATAGATCCAAAGAAACCAAAGAAGGTTGTGAAGTTTAGACTGTGAGATGCTTGAATTTAAACGACGTTTGGGCTACTATACAATAGTTGATATTTAATAATAACTATTAGGGAGTGGTTAAATGAGCCAGGAAAAAGTAGAACGTCGTAAAGAACAGAAACTTAACATGAAGAAGGATGTTAAGAAGAGAAAGAGAAACGCAATTATCGTAAAAGCTGTTTTAGGGGTTGTAGCGCTCTTAATTCTCGGCTGGTTAATTTATTCGATAGATGCCAGATATACTTCATATAGAATAGAACATCACAAGACTATAAAGGCTGACTTGGGTGAAATTGTGAATTTTAAATTGGATTAAACGCTCCGCGAGGATGCGCACGGATTCGGACAGGAATTTGTCTGCTGAAGCAGACCCGAATCCGGCGCGCAAGACTCGCGAGCGAGTCTTGACTTAAAAAATATTTTTTGAAAAAAATATAAAAAAAGTGTTGACATAACCATCGCCAGCGTGTATTATAAAATGCGTCGCGAGCGACAGGGAAACAAAAGCGACACGAATTAAATATGCGCGAATGGCTCAGTTGGTAGAGCACGACCTTGCCAAGGTCGGGGTCGCGGGTTCGAGCCCCGTTTCGCGCTCTCTTAAAGAAACCACTTCTATATGAAGTGGTTTTTTCGTATACTCCGGTATATTTTTTACGAAGGGATAATGCTTTCTCGGTTGAGATAGAAGGCAAAGTTTAGTAAAATATTGTAAAAGTATGCTTAATAGATTGGAGATTTAATAATGAGTCGTGCAGATGATATTTTTATCGAAAACGTAAAAGATATTCTTCAGAATGGAACTAGTACAGAAGGCGAGAAAGTACGTCCTCATTGGCCAGATGGAGAACAGGCATATACTATTAAGAAATTCGGCTTGATTAATCGTTATGACTTATCTAAAGAATTCCCTGCTATCACTCTTCGTAGAACAGCGATAAAGAGCTGTACAAATGAGATGCTTTGGATTTGGCAGAAGAAATCAAATGATATTCATAATCTTAAATCTTCAATTTGGGATGAGTGGGCTGATGAAGATGGTACTATCGGTAAAGCTTATGGTTACCAGATGAGCGTAAAGCATCACTTTAAAGATGTAAATGAAGAAGGCTTGAAACATGCCTTTGGTGATAAGTACAAAGAACATGCTATCTTTGATGAAGAAAGACAGATGTGGACTATGGATCAGATTGATAAGGTTATCTATGATCTGAAGAATCAGCCTTTCAGCCGTCGTATTCTTACTAGCATGTACGCTTTCAACGATTTGGCTGAAATGAATCTGTATCCATGTGCTTACAGCATGACTTTTAATGTTACTGCTGACAAAGAGACAGGAAAGCTTCGTTTGAATGCTATCCTGAACCAGCGTTCACAGGATATGCTTACAGCAAATAACTGGAATGTAGCTCAGTATTCAGTTCTCGTTCATATGCTTGCACAGGTATGTGATATGGAAGTTGGAGAGCTCGTACATGTAATCGGTGATGCTCATATTTACGATAGACATATTCCTATTATTAAAGAGATGATTGAACGTCCTACACATCCAGCTCCAAAGTTCTGGATTAACCCTGAAATCAAGGATTTCTACGATTTCACAGAGGATGATATCAAGCTTATCGATTATGAGACAGAACCACAGATAAAGGATATTCCAGTAGCTATCTAAGATATGACTGATTGAGAGGATTATAATAATGAAAGCTATCGTTTGTGTTGATAACAATTGGGCTATCGGTAAGAACAACGATCTCTTGGTGAGAATTCCAGAAGATATGAAACGATTTAGAGCATTTACAACAGGAAATGTTATCGTTATGGGAAGACGTACGTTAGAGAGCTTTCCAAATGGAATGCCACTTCCTAATAGAGTAAATATCGTACTTACACATAACCAGAATTTTTCACAGAAAGATGTAATCGTAGCACATTCACTTGAAGAATTAGATGAGGTTCTTGAAACCTTTGATGAGCAGGAAATCTATCTGGTTGGTGGAGACAGCTTGTATAAACAGTTGGCTCCTATGTGCGATGAAGTTATCGTTACAAAGGTTGATTTCGAATACGATGCAGATAGATTTTTCCCAAATCTCGATGAGGATGAAGACTGGTACGTAGAGTCTGTATCTGAAGAACAGACTTATTACGATATCATATATCATTATATGACCTATAGACGTATGAAATGATAAAGGTTAAATATGGTTAGAGTTAAGAAGAACTTGGTTGGACGAACTAAATATCGTAGACTTGTTGCAACATTGGCTTTAGGGCTGGTGTTTACTCTCTGTGTGCCAACAGTAAGTTATGCTGCGACTTCCGATGAACAGCAGCTCAAAGAACTGAAAGATAAGCAGAACGAGCTCGAATCTAAACAGAAGAGTCAGAAATCTACCTTGAAGAGCCTTCAGAACGAAAAAAACAAAGCTCAGAAGAATGTTAACTCGATAAACAGTAGTATCAAGGAGATACAGAATCAGGTTACGGCCGCTCAGCAGGATGTAGTTCAGGCTTCTTCTGATATCGCCCGTCTTTCGCAGGAGCTCGAAGAGGCTGCGGAAAATGAGAAGAAACAGTATGTCGCACTTAAGGCACAGCTCGCTTATATGTATGAGAATTCACTTACGGAGAATATGGTAACTATTTTATTCTCAAGTGGTTCGATTTCAGAGTTCGTTTCGAGGACTGAATATGCGATGGCTATAGCGAAGTATGACAGAGATTTGATTACTTCATATAAGAAATTGCAGACGACTATTAAGTCGAAAACTAAAGACCTTAAGCAGAAGCAGAAGGATCTCGCTTCGTACCAGGAATCTCTGAGTGCTAAGCAGGTAGAGCTTGATGCAAAGCTGAAGGATGCAAATGCAGATTTGATAGAAAAATCTGAAGCGGTAGATTTGCAGTCAGTCAGCGTCGATGAGATTGATGCTCAGATTAGCGGTTACAAAGCTGAGGCACAGGCGGTACAGGCTAGAGTAGATGCAGCTCAGGCGGAAATGGCCAGACGTTTTTTGGAAGAACAGGAACGAAAGAGAGCGGAAGGTCAGGCTGAAGAGCCGGTTAACTCTTCAGAAGGAAACGGCTATTCAAATTCTTCAGAGTTAAATCTGTTAGGTGCTATTATTCAGGCAGAAGCAGGAAACCAGGGATATGATGGAATGCTTGCGGTAGGCTCAGTTATTATGAATCGAGTATTTTATCATGGTGGAAATATGCCGAATTCTATTACGGAAGTGGTTTATCAGAAAGGTCAGTTTGAGCCCGTGTCCCGAAAGATGGTTGTTCGTCAAAATGGCGTATACGTAGAGTTGGGAATGACTGTTCTGCAGTATTATCTGGCAAATCCAGGTGCGGTAAGTGCTGATGCCAGAGCAGCGGCGCAGGCGGTATATAATGGTGAGAGATACCATTATGCAGGCGGCCCTATGAATCAGTTGTTCTTTATGACACCTGCTGCTTTCAGTAGGCAGACATGGTTTGATAAATCAAGGGTGAGAGATCAGTTTACATTGAAAGGACATACGTTCTTTAATGTAGGGTAAGTTGTAATAAGGGGGATTGTTATGACGTTGCAGGAATTAGCTGATAAGCAGGCGGTTGAACTTGAAGTTATATGGGGGGATAAGAGTTTTTCTCTGCAGACTAAAGTGGAAGGCAAATCAGAATCGGGTATACTCTTAAGGCCTTATATAGTAAAGAATCAGGAGATTACTGTAAATCGGGAAATGGCGAAATCATTTATCTTCAATATTTATGCCATTGATGAAGAGACTAGACATCGTATTTGCTGGAAACAGGTTGATGTGATGTCGGTTCTATTTGACGGAGAGCATTACTACGCTTGTAGAGTAAAGTCATTTCTGCGCGATTCTAAAGAGAGCGATAGGAGAGCAGAGGATCGAATGACGTTAGGAATTTCAGGAACCTGTGTAGATCCGACTACAAAGAAACGAGCAAATATCTGGATTAAGGATATCAGCGAAAGAGGTATCGGATTTCTGGCAGAAAAAGATGTGGAATTTGAAAAAATAAACCAGAGAGTTGTCTTTACAGATTCGATTCGTGATGAGGATTTCGAGTTTTCATTTGGTGTGAAGATTGTGAGATCAGTCGAGGAAGATGGAAAGATGCTTTATGGTTGTAAGATAGTTGAAATGCCAAAGAATATTTCGCTATACATTTTTATGAGAAAGATGTCGATACGAGAGATGAGATCATAAACGTTATTAAAGGCAACTCACTGGTAAAACAGTGGGTTGCCTTTTCATATGTGAGGCTGGATGAGATTTGTAAGGGAAATTTTTTCGAAAGGCACTAAAGTTTATACAATATTTTGTCCCAAAACAGTTATAATAGGAGTTGCGCTATATTCTAGGCAGAGCCGCTGTGGCTTTGCGGAAACAGCAGCAGGAGGAATGAAAAAATGAATAACAGTTTTACTAAGACACAGAAGATGGTTGGAACAGGAGTTCTGGCAGCTGTAGTTATCGTATTACAGCTTCTGTCATCATTTGGTTTACATATCGGACCAGTTCCAATCTCACTAGTTTTGATCCCTATCGCAATCGGAGCGATTATCTATGGACCACTTGCAGGAGCCTTCTTAGGCGGTGTGTTTGGTGCAGTAGTAATCGGAATGATTCTCGGAGGATTGGATCCAGCAAGTATGCTTATGATGCAGTACAATGCACCAGCTACAGTAATCACTTGCCTCGGAAAAGGCATCCTCGCAGGCCTCGTTTGCGGATTGGTTTACAAAGCGTTTAAGGCAGCAAAGAAGGGAACTTTAGGTGCTATCATCGGAACGTTACTTTGCCCAGTCGTAAACACAGGTATTTATGTACTTATGGTTTGCTTTGTATTCAAGGGACTTATGGAAGATGCTTATAAAATCAGCGGTGTAGGCGCTGTTTTCACTGCATTGATGGGTATGATTACTGTCAACGTTATTTCTGAGATTGTAATCACAGTAGTACTTACACCAGTTGTTCTTCAGATTATTAAGATTGTTACCAGAGCTAGCAGAGCTAACTAAGACTGAAGGAGAACGATTATGATACTAGGAATTGATGTAGGGAATACGCATATAACATTTGGATGTATTAAAGAGGGGATTGTGCTAAAACCTCTTTATAGAATTCCAACAGATAGAAAAGAAACAGAATATGGATATGCTATTAGATTCAAGGAAATCCTCGGATTGAACGGAATTAAGACGGATAGCTTGGATGGGGCCGTGATTTCTTCGGTGGTTCCTGTTGTAACAGGTTTACTGGAAAAAGCAGTCAAGCTAATTGCCGATGTAGAAGTTCTGACGGTTGGACCTGGAATTAAAACAGGTATAAAGATTGCAATCGACGATCCTGGAACCTTGGGGGCTGACCTGGTCACTACAGCTGTGGCGGCAGCAGAAAAATATCCATTACCATGTATCATCATAGACATGGGAACAGCTACGACAGTAACTGTGTTGGGCGAGAATAAAGACTTCAGAGGGGGAGCCATATATCCAGGACTTGGAACATCATTAAATGCCCTTACACAGGGAACATCTTTACTTCCTGCTATTGAAGTAAATGTTCCAAAACATGCGGTAGCAACAAATACAGTTGATTGTATTAAATCCGGAATCGTGTACGGCACAGCCGGCGCGATCGACGGAATAATCTCAGCCTTGGAGAAGGAAATGGGACCTGCAAAATCAATAGTGTGCACAGGTGGAATGGGACCTTTGGTTAGTCCGTATTGCACACATGATTTGATAGATGACGAAGAACTTCTCTTAAATGGTTTGGAGATTATTTGGGAAAAGAATAAATCTAAATAATTAATAGGAGGAGCGAGAAATGGCACATATGGAACCACCAAAGCCAAATTTTCAGATTGAAGGAAATAAGCTTAGCAAGATAAAACATGTAATAGGTGTAGTCAGTGGAAAGGGAGGAGTTGGAAAGTCTTCTGTTACTTCATCTCTGGCAATTTCACTGAGACAGAAAGGGTATTCAGTAGGTATTTTGGATGCTGATATTACGGGTCCATCTATTCCGAAGATGTTTGGTGTATCCGGTCCAAGTGTCGCTACTCCAGATGGAGCATATCCAGTTGAATCAGAGTCCGGAGTAAAGATAATGTCTATCAACCTGCTTCTGGATAACGAGGACGACCCTGTAGTATGGAGAGGTCCGGTTATCGCTAGTACAGTAAAGCAGTTCTGGACAGACGTAATTTGGGGAGAATTGGATTATCTATTAGTGGATATGCCTCCGGGAACAGGTGATGTTCCTCTGACTGTATTCCAGTCACTTCCACTTGACGGAATTATTATCGTGACATCACCACAGGATTTGGTATCATTAATCGTAAAGAAAGCCGTTAATATGGCGAACAAGATGAAAATCAAAGTGCTCGGTGTAGTTGAGAATTACAGCTATATCGAATGCCCTGATTGCGGAAAAAGAATGTTCCCATTCGGGGAAAGCCATATCGACGAAATCGCTTCAGAGAACAATCTTTCAGTAATCGCGAAGCTGCCACTCGATCCATCTTTTGCAAAGATCTGTGATGAAGGAAAAATGGATCAGTTTGAGACAAAAGACTACGCTGATTTTATAGACAAAATTTAATAAATATAAACGGATTATAAACCGTTTAAAGCTTGAAATTTCAAAGAATATAGCCAATAGGAACTAAAATCCTCGGATTTTAGTTCCTATTTTTTTTATTTAAATTTAATAAAGGCGATTTTTTTAATTTTTAGTTTATTCTTTTTCGAAAAAGTAGTGATACAATCTGTCGCACCAGCAAAAATTAGGGAGTGAGAAGCCTGTAAAACGATCCAAAGATATAGGCGGTTTTTGTTTAGAAGGAGAATGAAAAATGCAGGAAGTTATTAGAGAGTATGGTTCAGCAATTATTACAGTTGTAGCTATTATGGCGCTCGTAGCCTTGATAGTATTTCTGGTTGGACATGATGGATCCAGCATCGTTGGAAAGGCCTTTCAGGGACTGGTTAGCGACTTCTTTAAGGGGGTTACATCGAAGAGTAGCATTTAAAGGGGGAGCTTATGAAGGATAGAAATGGAAATATTCTGGATGAGGAAAGATTTTTTGGACCGCTATATGCGTATGTTGTTAATGATGATGTGACGGATATAGATATTTCTGGAAAAAATCTGTGGATTACTGATTGCAGTAATCAGAGGAGTTTCATTTCAAATATTGAGCTTGAAGATGAGTTTATAGAACAGTTTACGAAGCGAGTTTCGAATATCGTCAGTCAGCCTTTTCATAAGATGAATCCTGTACTGGAAGCGGAGACTGAAACCTTGCGTATTACTATCGTGCATGAAGATGTCTGCCAAGGGAAGCGGTGCATCTGTATCAGAAAGTCTCTGCCTAGAGTGCGTTTGAATAGCTTCAATGTAATATCGAGCGGATATATGACTGCGGAGACGCTGGAATTTCTGAAGAATTGCGTAAAGGCAGGGATGAACATGGTTTTTGCGGGAAATCCGGGCGTTGGGAAGACGGAATGTGCGAGATTTTTATCGAATTATATACCGAAGGATATGCGCGTTATTACGATTGAGGATACACCGGAATGGCATTATTCAAAGATGAATCCTGATAGTGACTGCGTAGAGATTACTGTTGGAAAGAATCTGGATTACACGAAGGCTATAAAGACTTGTATGAGGTTGAATCCTAAGTGGATGATACTCTCAGAGGCACGTTCTGTTGAGGTATTAAGCCTGATAGAAGGATTTTCTACAGGAGTAAAGGGAATGACTACCCTTCATACAGATGATGTTAGGAATGTGCCTGATAGAATCCTCAATATGGCTGCTCAGAAGCGAGACGAGGACAGATTGCTTGCGGATATATATACGTTCGTGGATATAGCTGTTCTCATAAAACGTAAGGAGGTCAGAAATGAGCATGGATTGAATGAGGTAAAGCGTTATGTAGATCAGGTGGCTTTCTTCTCAAGGGAGGGCAAAGATAACCTGATACATATGCTTGTAGAGGATGGAGTGTTCTATAGTGATAGAATCCCTATGAGTCTGAAGAAGATATTTAATGACAAAGGCATCGCTATGGGTGAAGAAGGAGATTGGTCGGAGGTTAGTGATCTCCTCGATAGAAACCGTGAAATCCTTCAGAAGGAGGTTGAAGAGTTTATGAAGAATCTGGCAGGGCAGATGTCAGAGCCGGAGAAGGGAGGAACATATCGTGGC
The DNA here is from genome assembly GCA_045579705.1 of Lachnospiraceae bacterium. Taxonomy (GTDB): domain Bacteria; phylum Bacillota; class Clostridia; order Lachnospirales; family Lachnospiraceae; genus Lachnocurva. The sequence continues at coordinate 37,059 of JAZNMP010000016.1, read as the reverse complement.
CAGAGAGAAGGTGTCGGATGAGTTAAAGAAATACGGTTATATTTTTTCAAAGAAGAAAGCGGCTATCTTCATTCTCGGCATATTCCTGATGATTCTCCTACTCGGAGAGTTGTTTAAGTTGCGAATTTTTTACAGGGCGATTCTGTTTGCTGTCGGGATAATGTTTCTGCCTTTATTCATCAGGAATAATGCGAAGTCGAGGTATGTCCAGGGGCGATTCTCGGATATTAATGTGTATATGGAACAGTTTCTGTATTCCTTTGAGAAGAGCGGAAAGATACTCGATACCCTGAGGGATGTTGAAATGATCTTTGATGAGGAAACCATGAAGAAGAAGATTAATATGGCAATTCATCATATCGAGAATGCTTATGACTCGAACGCTGAGGAGGATGCCCTCGGAATTATAGAGAGGGAATATGGATATGAGGGTTTGAAGATGGTACATGATTTCGCACTTTCTGTGGAAAGAGAAGGCGGAGAATATCGAAGCAGTGCAAAGATACTACTGAATGACCGACGAAAATGGATGGATAGAACGATAGAGTATGTAAATGAGAAGCGTAGAGCGAAGACAAAGAATACGATGTCGATTCTGATGTCGCTCCTACTGTGTTCTCTAATCTATATCCTCGGAGGAAGGATGGATATAGATGTAGCTACGAATCAACTGGTACAGCTGGGAACGACAGTAGTTTTGACGGTAGATATATTGATTCTCTATCTTTCGGACAGAAAGCTGGCAGAGGATTATCTGTATGTGAAAGAAACCGGAATGGAATTTGCGGTCAAATTGCAGCGGAAATGGTCGGATTTTAAAGAGCGTCCCGGCTTTCCTGGGCGATTAATGTGGAAGATGGACAGGAAGGCAGTTATCAGAGAGATTGAGAAAGTCTTTCCGAAGTGGATTATTAATCTGTCACTGCTACTTCAGAATGATAATGTTCAGGTGTCGCTGGAGAAATCCCTGGAGAATGCGCCATGCGTATTGAAGAGAGATTTGGAAACGTTGATAAAGGAGTTAAAGCTAAATCCTACAGGAATCAAACCATATATCTCCTTTATGAAACAGTATGAGATACCGGATATTGAATCTACGATGAAGGTGCTCTATTCACTTTCTGAGAATGGAAATGGTTCCTCTGACAGTGAGCTTGAGGAGATATTATCCCGTAATAGGGCGATGATAGATAGAGCGGGAAAACTGAAAAATGAAGATGCGATGGCGGGAATGAGCGCGCTGTTTTTAGCACCGCAGATTACAGCTGGAGCAAAGATGATATGTGACATGTTGGTTATGTTTACTATCTATCTTTCTGATGTTAATCATATAGGCATTTAGGAGGATTGGATATGGATGTGATTATTAAAACTTTTACAGGTGTATTCATAAGTCTGTTTGTGCTGGTTCTCGGGATAGGAATCATTTCAGCAAATATTAATACGGGTAAGGCGGAGAGGTTTGCTTCGGACTCAGCTGTTCTCATCGGAAATAGTAACTTTGACAGACAGATTATTGATAAGTGTCAGAAGGAAGCAAAGAAGATGGGGTATGAGCTAAAGGTGCAGCTGGTGAGTGAAGCAGATAGCAAACGTATAGATCATGGTGCTCTTAGCTTAAAATACAAGATTTCAATCCCTTTGATTGCAGTGGAACAGGAGCATTATGTAGAGAATGATATCTGGTAAGGGGTGATAGGATGAAGGAGTTTTTCGAGGAATATGGTCTTTCGCTATTATATTGCATTATGGGTTTGTTGATGGCGGCTAGTTTTGTATATTTTATCAGCGAGGTAGCTATATGAAAGAGATAATTCAGGAATATGGCGAGGGAATGCTGGGAGCTGTCGGAGCTACTGTTTTTGTGATTGTGGTATTGGGCGCGGTTAGGGTATTCCTGGGAGATGCTCTGATCGATTTCCTACGAAGTATATGAGGTGAATATGAAGGAGATAATATCACAGTATGGCAAGGCACTTCTGTCTGGAGTGGCGATGCTCCTCGTGTTTGGACTACTATTCTTACAGAATAGTCCTATTGGATTTAAGACCAAGATGAAGAGTGGCGCTGAATCAGTAACCGATGCGAAACTCCAGGAGACTAAGACGGATATAAAGATGCCAAAGGCTAAGCCTGTGGTTCGGTCCCAGGAGAATTTAAAAGTTGAAAATACATATAGTGCCAGGGATTTAATCAAAGGTGAGGGAATAACCTGTGTAAAGCTGATATCAGTTATGGATGATGAAGAAAAGGTAATCGATGATTTGAAAAAAGGAAATGAGGTTTTCTTTAAAGAGCCGGGAGTATATCGAGTTTCTTTGTATGTAGAGGATGCGGAAGGGAGATTTGGAACTGAAGATTTATATATAGGCGTAGGAGAATGAGGCTATTACAGTGGAGTGTTAGATGAAGCAGTTAGTATTTGGTGTAATGATACTCGTATTGGCGATATTGGTAGTGATTTCGAGTGTTTTTCTGTGGAATCGGCAGATTAGGAAGAGCGATCTGGAGACAGCGGTGAATACTTCTATGGAACAGACGATGAAATGTGTTGAGAATGGAAAGGGGGATATTATCACCGAAGATCAGATGCAGAAGAAGTTCGAAAGTCTATTAAAGAAACAGCTAAATCGGGATAAAACAAAGGGAAAAGACGATAATATTAAAGTTGAAATTAGATTCCTTGAAAGTAATCCTAAAAAAGGAATCCTATCCTGCAAAGTCAGAGAGGAGTTTACTTATCCGAGTGGAAAGAAGGGACAACTAGACTATAGCAGAACGATTTTACGCGAAAGGAAGCGTACGAAGAGATTAGTGACTGTAGAATTGGTTGGGATTAGAACTTACAGGGTAGAAGCAGGAGAAAGATTTGATCCAGGGGAGGTGAAACTGGAGGGAGTAAAGGTGAACAAATGGGTAGATAATAATAAAAACAAAATTAAATTTCCTAGTGTAATTCATGAAGATATGGTTTTGAAACCTGCCGTATGATATTCTAAAGGTATCTGATTAGGAGGGGTACTTTTATATGGCATACTCGATAGAAGAAGCCAGGTTTCATGTCAGAAGTTTAGGTCAGAAATTAAAAAATGATGGTCTGATGATTAGAACTTGGGGAAATGTTAGCGTACGTATTAGTGATGACGCGTTTGTTATATCGCCTAGTGGTAGAGAATTTGATGGACTAACGAGTGATGAAATCGTAAGAGTTAATATTAAAGATGGTAGTTATGAAAGTGGGAAGATTCCTTCTTCTGAATACCTCTTGCATCTAATTACATATAAGATACATCCGGAAGCTCAGTGCGTGATTCATACGCATCAACCGGTTGCGTCGGCTATCTCTGTATTAGGAATGGATTTCGAAGATATCAAACAGTATATTCCGGGAGGAATGACTAGAGACGTGGATATATTGGGTTCAAAGATTCCAAATGTTAAATACGAAATGGCTGGAAGCAAAGAAGCAATGAAAGCGATAGGAAAGGCTTGGAAGAAGAATCCTATGGCTGCGGCGCTTCTTATGAAGAATCATGGAGCTTTGATTTGGGGCGAAGAGGTTAGAGAGACTTATTATATAGTAAAGATGTTGGAGAAGATGTCCAGATGGATTTACTCTTCTATAATAGATGAAGAGGAAGAAAGTTTGAACTTCGATATGATGTTTGACACTAAATATCGTGAGAAGTTACGCTGGGCGTCTTCGATAAAGGAGATGAAGGACAAGTATTCTTTCATAGCAAGAAGTCCTTTTTTGAAGCGATATAGCAATTTGGGATTAGATTTGGATGCTTATTTGGATGACATGGCCCAAATCGGTGGAGCTCATGTTAAAAATATAGTTAAGCAGATAGGACAGGCTACTTTGGCAAAGGAACTAACTAATAAAGAAGCTGTTTTGCTTAGAGGGAAGGGCGCAGTTTGCGTCTGCGCAAGTGAGGATGAAGCTAGATCTCTCTGTCAGGTATTGGAGAAGAATGCTATGGCAGCGTATCTGGCAAAGAAATATGGCGCAGGCTTGCCTATTCCAGAACAGATTTCAGAACGTATTAGAAAGCATTATGTTGAAATCTATTCAAAGAGAAGAAAATAAGTTGAAAAAAATAATTCTTAGAAATTTGACATCTTGATGAAAAATCTATATTCTAAAAAAGTTCGGAAAGATTATTTTATTCAAATCGTAACTAATAATCGTTCGAAATATAGAAAAGAGGAATGAATTAAGATGAATGAAAAGGTCGCACAGTACATACGTACTATCCCAGATTATCCTGAGAAGGGCATTATGTTTAGAGATATTACAACTCTACTCATGCAGCCTGAAGGATTCAAGCTTGCTATCGATGATATGATCGAAGCTTTAAAGGGAGTAGAATTTGATGTTTTAGCAGGAACAGAGTCTAGAGGATTTATCTTCGGAACTCCTATCGCTTATGCTCTTGGAAAACCTTTTGCTTTAGTTAGAAAGAAAGGCAAACTTCCAGCTGAAACAGTATCTATGGACTATGACTTAGAGTATGGATCAGCAACTATCGAGATGCACAAGGATTCTATTCAGCCTGGTCAGAAAGTAGTTCTCATTGATGACCTTATTGCAACTGGTGGTACTATCGAGGCAGCAGCAAAGCTAGTTGAAAAATTAGGAGGCGAAGTAGTAAAGATGCTTTTCGTCATGGAGCTTGCTGGATTGAATGGTAGAGAAAGACTGAAAGACTATGATGTATATTCAGTTCTTACATACCCAGGCAAATAATTAAACTAGATATATTAAGAAAAGGTAGTTTCAAAACCAATCTTTGCTTTCAGATGGAAAGCTTAGAGGTTTGAAACTACCTTTTTTATTGTCTTAGATTCAATATCTTACTGAAGATTTGAAACGTATTCCTTGATTACGGAAATCATTTCGTTTGCTGCTGGAGAGAGGAAGTCCTCGTTTAAGCAGGTGATTCCTAAAGTCCTGGTCTGTTCTGGTGAAAGAGGGAAGATATCTACGTTTTTGTTTGCATATTCAGCAAGCATCTTTGGAACGATAGAAACTCCAGCTCCGCATTCAACCATAGCCAGACATGACTGGTCATCAAGGATGTGACAGTTAGCTCTGATAGAAAGAGCGTATTTGTCCAGGAATGTAGTTACATCTCTATCGCAACTATCTTGCTGGATTACAAAAGGCTGATTTTTTAAGTCTTCTGGTTTTACAGATTTGATAGTTGGATCCATGTAATTCTTTGGAGTAACACAAACGAGTGGCTCCGTGAAGAGTGGAATAAATGGTAGGTTCTCGTGTACTAAATCTGAAACGATACCTATATCGATTACGCCACTTCTGGTCCATTCCATAACGTCGTCATAAGAACCCTGGTATACTTCGATGTCAATCTGTGGAAATTCCTCTGAGAATTTCTTTAAGATTCCAGGAATCCATGTAAGGCAAACTGTGTTTACGCATCCGATCTTTACAGCACCTTCGTTGAGACCTTTCATCTCAGAAATCTTCTGAAGGAAGTTGTCGTTTGACTTTACTACCTGCTGCAGATATGGAAGAATCTGTTCTCCTGCGTTTGTAAGTTTTACTCCATTTTTGTTTCTAATAAATAGAGAAAATCCGATTTCGCTCTCTAGTGAAGAAACAGAATGACTAACTGCTGAAGGAGTTAGATGGAGCAATGAGGCTGCCTTTGCAAATGAGCCCTGCTCGATTATGGTTTGAAAAATTTCATATGAGAGTAGTGTCATAATAACCTTTCTTTGAATAAAATTCATTTTGATGATGAAAATATTGAACTTTACGATATACCATGCAAAGCATATAATACTTTCAGACAGTCAAATGTTGAGTAATCTTTTTTCTTTTTCCCGGCAGTCTGCTTCTAGCAGGCTGCCTTTTCCTATTTAGACATAGCTAAACATTATTATAGTATTCTTCTCCTTTTTTTAAAAGAGATATTTTTAATTTCCTTATGTTTTATAAGTGTTTTCGAATGTGCTATTGAAAAATCTGCTTGAAAATTTATTTTTCCACATAAATTGCAGGAATAACACTCAAAATTGTTGCAGTTATATTAATAATTGTTGAAATAACAGCATTGACACATAATAAACATAGGTTTCGACATAATCGTGCAAGGGAAAAAGAAAAAATGAATAAAATTCGTGCAATTTTGCCGACTTACAGATTTGTATCTACCATGATATAATATTAATTGCGGAAAGAAGGCGAATATATGAAGAAATATAAAATTGGTGACTACCTCATGCATGAGAGTGCTGGCGTATGTCAGGTAAAGAAAATTGAAATGTTAGCTCTTAGGGGTAGAGGTTCTGATAAAGAATACTATGAACTAGAGCCAGTGTTCCAGTCTGGTGGACAGGTTATCACTCCTGTTGATGATCAGAATGGAAGACTTCGTGATATTAAGACAGAAGATGAAATGCAGAGTCTGTTAGAGAACGTAGCAAAGATTGATTCTTTAGATACTAGAAACAATCGCGAGTTCCAGGACACTGTTAAATCTATCATTGCTGACTTTGATCCAAAAGCACTTGCGAGTGTTGTAAAGACAGTATATGTTAGAAAGAAGACTCGTATTGAAAGCGGAAAGAAAGCTATGTCTCAGGATGAGAGATTCCTTCAGCTCGCTGGAAAGAAGCTTTTCGATGAGATGGCTTTCGTATTGAATCAGAGTCATGAGGTTATTGAACAGTCGTTCTTTGCGAAGATTGATAATGCTATGAAATAATCATTAGTAAGTTTAAATATAGGAAATCCTCCCTTGATTTAGGGAGGATTTTTTTGCATTATATTATGTGGAAATGAGGATTATATATGGAAAAAATCTTGGCAATTCAAAGTGTAAATAAAAAGATTGAAAGACAGATGTCTGTATTAGTTGGAAACTACGAGTTTTACTATGCGGCTGGAGCTTTTAAGGCTCTCTTTGGTGCAGATTTAGATAAAACTATGAATCCGGAAGATTTAAAGCAGACTATAGACAAATACATTTCATCAAATCAACTAAAATCTGCTGAACCGTCACCGGATCAGGTTAGTGGAGATAGTAAAGATATCGAGGATAGAAAAGCTTATCTCGTATATTTGATGAATCGTTATGAAACGATAGAGAAATACGAGGAGATTATGGTGGAATTGTTTGATGATGGTTATGAGTATTGGAGCCAGAAATGACAGAAGTACAATTTAAGAGAATAAGCGAATCGATTTGTCGTAGAAAATACGGGAAGTTGTTGATAAACATGTTGGATAATCTGATAACGTTTATGATATTTATTTCATATCCGCTACTGGTTGTCTACTCATATTTCTTCTCGAAGGCGGAACTGATAGAGATCGTCGTGGTTCCACTGGTGTCGTTCGTTGCAGTCAGCCTCTTTAGAAATGTAGTGAACGCAAAGAGACCGTATGAAGTTTATGATTTTGAACCGATTATCGATAAAGACACGAAACATCACAGCTTTCCGTCGAGACATGTTTTCTCGGCGTTTATGGTTGGAATGGCATATATGCAGATCAGTGCAAAGGGAGCTGTTGATATCTTTATCTTAGGAGTTCTCCTCGCTGTGCTTCGTGTATTCGGCGGTGTGCATTTTATCAAAGATGTGATTTGTGGAGCTTTGATAGGTATTGCCCTCGGGTTGCTAGGCTTTTATGTAGTATTTTAGGTTTATATAGTTTGGAGTTTACATTGAATAGTTCGAATAGGAAAAAAGAAAACAAAGGGTTCATCTCGTGCCTCACACCACCGATGAAGAGACTTATGGTTATCGTCTTTGGTCTCTTAGGAACGGTACTCTCGATTTATATCGGAGGCTATGTGATGCTTATAGAACCAGCGATTTCTCTGTACAAATCTTTTATGGCACATACTCTGGGGATTAAGGAATTGTTTGTAGATATAGTTTCTTTTTCTCTGGCGGCTACTGTAGGTGGTACGGTTTGGTGCATCTTTGATATCATAGCTGGATTGTTTAGAGAACGAGAAGAATAGAAGCTACTAATTAAATATGTTTTTTTAATAGAAAAAACTCTTTCCAAACAGATGACTGTGAGGAAAGAGTTTTTCTATTGCAATTAATTAAGACTATAGTTAGGAGCTTCCTTTGTGATGTGAATATCATGTGGATGAGATTCTTTAAGTGAAGCTGCTGTTATCTTTGTGAATTTGCTTCTTTCGTGGAGGTCTTCGATAGTTGGGCAGCCGCAATATCCCATACCTGAACGGATACCACCTTTGAGCTGGAAGATAACATCTTCGATTGAACCCTTGTAAGCAACTCGTCCTTCGACGCCTTCTGGAACGAGCTTCTCGTGACCTTCCTGGAAGTAGCGGTCTTTAGAACCGTTCTTCATAGCTGCGATAGAACCCATGCCACGGTATACTTTGTATTTTCTGCCCTGGTAGAGTTCTACTTCACCAGTAGCTTCGTCACATCCGGCAAACATAGAACCCATCATGCAGACATTTCCGCCTGCTGCGAGAGCTTTTACCATATCGCCTGAGTACTTGAGACCACCGTCAGCGATGATAGGAATACCAGCTTCCTTTGCTGCGCGGTAAGCATCCATTAAAGCAGTAACCTGAGGAACACCGATACCAGCGACTACACGTGTAGTACAGATTGAACCAGGTCCGATACCGATCTTTACGGCATCTGCGCCAGCTTCGATGAGGTCACGTGTTGCTTCATAAGTAGCTACGTTACCAGCGATAACCTGAAGATCTGGATAAGCTTCTTTGATAGTTTTGACAGCCTTGATTACGTTTGCTGAATGGCCGTGAGCACTGTCTACAACTACACAGTCAACATGTGCGTCGTAGAGAGCTTTAACACGATCGAGCATATTTGAAGTGATACCTACACCAGCACCGCAGAGAAGTCGGCCTTGTGAGTCCTTTGCTGAAAGTGGGTACTGAATCTGCTTCTCGATATCTTTGATAGTGATGAGTCCCTTAAGATGGAAATCTTTGTCTACGATAGGGAGCTTCTCAACCTTTGCTTTAGCGAGAATCTGTTTAGCTTCCTCGAGAGTGATTCCTTCTGGGGCTGTAACGAGGTTCTCAGATGTCATACATTCTTTGATGAGACGTGAGAAATCCTCTTCGAATTTCAAGTCACGGTTTGTGATGATACCTACTAGCTTGCCGCCTTCCTCTGTGATAGGAACACCTGAAATTCTGTATTTGTGCATGAGGTTTTCTGCTTCCTGTAGTGTGTTGTCAGGAGACAGAGAAAATGGATCGGTGATGACACCATTCTCAGAACGTTTAACCTTGTCGACTTCTTCAGCCTGTTCTTCGATGGACATATTCTTATGGATGATTCCAATACCACCCTGACGAGCCATCGCAATAGCCATGCGATGTTCTGTAACTGTATCCATAGCAGCGCTCATCATAGGAATGTTAAGTTTAATCTTCTTTGTGAGATGAGTGCTGAGATCTATCATATCTGGAGTAACTTCTGAGTACTGTGGAACTAGAAGCACATCGTCGAAGGTGATTCCTTCACCGATAATAGTAGCCATTTAATTAACCTCTCTTTCACTGATAAAACAATAAATAATTTCTAAATATTAATGAAGAATTTTAGCTTGAAAGGTAGATAGTGTCAAGTGGCACGATGAAAAAATTTCAATTTATTGCAAAGTGGATAAAAAAATTAAACATTAATATTCTGCGTTTGTTCAGTTTGTTATTTGTGGAAAAAATATCGAAATATACTGTAATATAAGTATTTACAGATACTTTTTTTGATATTAAAATGGATAATAAAACAATAATGTCGAACTATGCATTGGAGGCTAATATGGCAAACGTGATACATAGGGAGAGGATTGAAAAATTCTTAAAAAAAGGTGGAAACATTGCGCTAATTATTTCTGCGAAAGAACAGGCAGAATTGAGACGCATAATTTTTGCAAATAGAACAAATTGGACAAAGATTTCTTCATTACCAGAAACAGTTTACAAGACTTTTGATTTGAAGATGAAGGAAGATTGTTTCGTTACGGAGATGAAGATACCAAACCCGCCAACAGCGGGACCTTATATCGTCTTTGAACGAAGAAATGACAAGGTTAATGTTCTTATAGATAATAGGAAATCAGCGAAAGGGGTAGTCCAGTATCGCAGATACATGGCGGTAGTGGCTTATTTTGCGGGCATTTGTGGTGGAATTTTAAAACCCGAGGAAGATGAGAACGGAGTTCTGCATTTTTCCGATGAGGAATGGATACTGATTTCTATCGCGACTAGATACTGTTTGATGCCGCCTAAACTTGTAAAGAAAGTTTACCTGCTTACAAAGATGTATGCGGATGAGGGAAATCTCGATAAGGATAAACCTTTCCTGCAGTCATTTGTGGAGAATATAACTTTCCAGACGAAGATTCCGGAATGGGCTGTTTGGCTTAGATTACGTGAGCTGGCTTATTCAGAGGAAGAGGTTGCAGAGTATATTTCGATTAGATCTGTCGATGAGATGATCGAAGAATACAAAGAGAAATTTGGATATACTGACGAAGTAGTTTAAATTAGAAGATTGAGGCAGACGATTTGGGCAGAGAAGATAACCGTAGAGAAGTTCAAGAAGAATTGAAGAATATCAAGGTAAAGGTTCACGAATACGATGGCGATAAAGGCATCGTTTCTACCGATGATCTAAAGGATCCTGGTGATATTTACCAGCGTATCCTTGATAGAGTGCGCCAATATCATCCAAATACAGATGTCTCAATGCTGGAAAAAGCTTATAAGCTCGCATTTGATGCTCATCAGGGACAGAAGAGAAAGTCGGGGGAGGATTACATCATCCACCCGCTTTGTACTGCTCTCATTCTGGCAGATCTCGAGCTTGATAAGGAAACTATCGTTTCAGGTTTGCTTCATGATGTAGTAGAAGATACCGCAGTAACACTCGATACTATCGAAACAGAATTTTCCCCAGAAGTAGCTGTCCTCGTAGATGGCGTAACAAAATTGACTCAGTTGTCTTATGATGTGGACAAAGTCGACAGACAGGCTGAAAACTTACGAAAGATGTTCCTCGCTATGGCGAAGGATATTCGAGTAGTTATGATTAAGCTGGCTGACCGTCTCCACAACATGAGAACATTGCAGTATATGACTCCTCAGAAACAGAAAGAGAAGTCACGTGAGACTATGGAAATCTATGCACCTCTCGCACAGAGGCTCGGTATTTCCAAAGTAAAGATTGAATTAGATGATTTGGCTCTTAAATACTTAGAGCCGGAAGCATATACAGATCTCGTGGAAAAAGTTTCTGCGAGAAAGAAAGAGCGTGAGGACTATGTCGGCATGCTCGTGGACGAAGTGAAGAAGGCTGTATCTGAAGCTGGAATTCAGGCTACGGTAATGGGACGAGAGAAACATTACTTTAGTATTTATAAGAAGATGGTAAATCAGCACAAGACTTTGGACCAGATTTATGATTTGTTTGCTGTGCGTATCATCGTCGAAGATATCAAAGACTGCTACGCGGCACTCGGTGTAATGCATGAGAAATATACTCCGATTCCGGGACGTTTTAAAGATTACATCGCTATGCCAAAGCCAAATATGTATCAGTCGTTGCATACTACTCTGATCGGACCAAAGGGATCTCCTTTTGAAATCCAGATTAGAACTTATGAAATGCACAAGATTAGTGAATACGGTATCGCAGCGCATTGGAAATACAAAGAGGGCGGCGAAGGCTCTACTATTAATAAGGAAGAAGCTAAGCTTTCCTGGCTGAGACAGATCCTCGAATGGCAGCAGGATATGTCTGATAACAAAGAATTCATGAGCGTACTAAAGAGTGATTTCAATCTCTTTGGTGATACAGTATTTTGCTTTACTCCATCAGGAGATGTAAAGAATCTTCCTGCCGGTTCTACAGCTATCGATTTTGCTTATTCGATTCATTCCGCCGTCGGAAACAAGATGGTCGGTGCAAAGGTGAACGGCAAACTGGTTCCTATAGATTATGAAATCAAAACTGGAGACAGAATCGAAATCCTGACTTCGCAGAATTCAAAGGGGCCTAGCACAGACTGGTTGAAGAGAGCAAAATCCAGTCAGGCTAGAACGAAGATCAATCAGTGGTTTAGATCAGCGGAAAAAGAAGGAAACATCCAGAAAGGAAAGGAACTGCTGATTTCAAATGCGAAAGCTAAAGGAATCGAGTTTTCTACTATAAACAAAAACGAGTACCAGAAACTCGTCCTTCGTAGATATGGTTTGCACGATTGGAACAATGTTCTCGCGACTATAGGTCATGGCGGGCTAAAGGAAGGCTTAGTTGTAAATCGTATGTACGAAGCCTGGAAGAAGGATCATCCTCTCGAAAGAACTGACGAGGATATTCTCGAGCAGGTTGAAACGCAGAACAACAGCGAGAAGAATAGCGATAATCAGCATGATAATCGAAAGAAGAGAAAACGTTCAAAGAGTGGTGTTCTGGTAAGCGGAGCTGTCGATTTGCCGGTTCATTTTTCTCGATGTTGTAACCCTGTTCCGGGAGATGAAATCGTAGGTTTCATCACACGAGGCAGAGGAATTACTATACATAGAACAGACTGCATAAACGTTATGAATATTCCTGAAGAGGAAAAAATGCGTTTGGTAGAAGCTGTTTGGGAAGAAGACATACTTCTCGAGAAGGCAAACGAAGCTTTCGAAACGACGATAAAGATTTTTGCAGACAACAGAAAGGGCCTCCTGGTCGATATCTCAAAAGTCTTTACAGAGAAGGATATAGATATTCTTTCTATTAATACCAGAATCAGTAAGACTGGTATCGCATCGATCGTTATTTCTTTCCAGATTAAAGATAAACATGAATTGAATGATATCTTTAAACGAATTCGTGCGATTGAGAGCGTTACAGATGTAAAGAGAGCAATGGGTTAATGATCAAGATAACTATAAATAGGGCCGACTACGAATATGATATATATTCGTTGGTTCAGGCCTTTTTTCCTGGGGAGGAGCTTTATCTCGACTATCAGATTTCTGAAGAGTACGAGGCAGAACTCCCTTATCAGGTAAAGCAACGTAGAAAACTTCAAAATGATGCAAAGGAAGCTGAATGTGTGCTCGACGTAGAATTCAAAGATTCGAGAATTTCGGTTTCTTTTTCTGAAACTAATACAGGTCGCACCTTTAGGGATACTTGTCCATTCGATCCTGAGGATCGTCCAAATACAAAGAATCATCTAAAGAAATCCATCTACAAAATATTGGCTGAAAGTACGGATAGACTTCTTCCGTGGGGAACTCTCACGGGAATTCGCCCTACGAAGATCGCTCTGACTATGCTTTCAGAAGGGCAGACGGCTGAAGACGTTCGTTCCTTTATGAAAGAGACTTATCTCACTTCACAGGAAAAAATCGACCTTAGTGTAGAGATTGCCTCACGTGAGATAACTTTGCTTTCAAAGTTGAAGACTTTAGTGAGCGCGAAGCGCGGGATTAGGGACGCCCATTTGGGCTACAGTATTTATATAGGTATTCCTTTTTGCCCGACTACATGTCTGTATTGCTCATTCCCTTCATATGCGAGAGCTTCATATACCGGAAAGGTTCAGAAATACCTGGAAGCTCTAAAGAAAGAAATCCGCGAAGTTTCTGAGATTATGAAGGACAGAGTTTTGAACACTGTCTATATAGGAGGTGGAACTCCGACTGCACTATCTGCTGAGGAGTTAGAGGAACTTTTTTCATATTTATATGAAGTGTTGCCTATGGATTCTATCGCTGAATTCAATGTAGAAGCGGGAAGACCGGATAGTATCACTCGTGAGAAATTAGAGGTTATGAAGAAGTATCATGTTTCTCGAATCTCTATAAACCCGCAGACTATGAATGAGAAGACTTTGAAACTCATAGGTAGACATCATAGTGTCGAGTCAGTGAGAGAGAGTTTTGCGCTGGCGCGCGAGATGGGATTTTCTAATATCAACATGGATTTGATATTGGGACTTCCGGGTGAGACGAAGGAAGATGTGCTTTATACTTTTTCCGAAGTGGAAAAAATGGCTCCGGATAGTGTAACTGTGCATTCACTCGCCGTAAAGACACATTCGAGATTGCGTGAGCAGTGGGTAGAATACAAAGGTTATGTGATGGAGAATTCTTCCTATTTGATGCAGGCGGCGAATGAAACTGCAGAGCGACTCGGCCTTAAACCATATTATCTCTATCGACAGAAGCAGATGGTTGGAAATTTGGAAAATGTAGGTTTTGCAAAGCCGGGATTAGAAGGGCTCTACAATATTCTGATTATGGAAGAACAGCAGGATATAGTAGCGCTCGGAGCTGGTACAGCATCTAAAAAGGTTCATATGGATGGTACGACATCACGTTGTGAGAATGTCAAAGATGTGGATACCTATATTGATAGAATCGATGAAATGATAGAAAGAAAGAGGAAACTTTTTTCTTAAAGTTTATTTCTGAATGAAAAAGTTCTATAATATATTTTCGAGTTTATTTAGAGGAGGCAAATATGCCATTAAAGAAGAAACCTGTTAACGGCATGAAGGATATCCTTCCAAAGGAAATGGAAATCCGTGATTATGTCACTAGCGTGATTAAAGATACATATAGAAAGTTTGGATTTACACCGATAGAGACTCCTTGCATGGAAAGCATTGAGAATCTGACTGGAAAGAACGGTGGAGAAAATGAGAAACTCATCTTCAAAGTCTTGAAGAGAGGTGAAAAGCTCAATCTCGAGACAGCTACAACTGAAGAAGATGTAGTAGATTTCGGTATGAGATATGATTTGACGGTTCCGCTTTCCAGATTCTATGCGAACCATGAGAGTGAGCTTTCTAATCCTTTTAAATCTCTTCAGATTGGATCAGTATGGAGAGCTGACAGACCACAGAGAGGTCGCTATCGTCAGTTTACCCAGTGCGATATTGATATCATCGGTGAGCCAACAAATCTGGCTGAAATCGAACTTATTTCTGCTACAACTACAACTTTAGGAAAGTTAGGATTTAAGAATTTTGAGATTCGAATCAATGATCGTCGAATTCTGAAAGCTATGGCTGATTATGCAGGCTTTCCGGAGGACGATTATGATGAGGTATTTATCATTCTCGACAAGATGGATAAAATCGGTCTCGATGGAGTAAAAGCAGAACTCGTAGAACTCGGAATTGAAGAAGCAAAGGTAGAAAAATACACAGCTCTCTTTGATGGACTTAAAGATAAACGCGATGTAGCTGATGGAGTTTCATATTTGAAGGAAACTCTAGGAGACTCTATTACAGAAGATGTAGTCGACTGGATGAATGAAATTGCTACAGCTGTAAATGCATGTAAGAGTGCTGATTTTGAATTGGTATTTGATTCTACACTCGTTCGAGGAATGGGCTATTATACAGGAACTATCTTTGAAATCGCTATACCTGAATTTGGCGGAAGCTGCGGTGGCGGCGGAAGATATGATAAGATGGTTGGTCAGTTTATCGGACATGATGTTCCAGCTTGTGGTTTCTCTATCGGATTCGAGAGAATCATATTATTGCTTCTCGAGAATGGTTTCGAAATTCCGGAAGCTCCGGCAAAGGTAGCATATCTCGTTGAGAAAAAATATCCTGCTGAGAAATTAGTAGATGTAATGACTCAGGCAAAGGAAATGAGAGATGCTGGAAAACAGGTTCTGGTAGTTCGTATGAACAAGAATAAAAAGTTCCAAAAGGAACAGCTTAATAAAGATGGATATACTGAATTCGTAGAATTCTATAATAACTAATTAGGAAGATGGGGATATAGAAATGACACAGTCTCGTACACATACCTGTGGAGAACTTCGAGCATCGGATGTTGGCAAGCAGGTTAAACTCGTTGGATGGATGGAGAACTTTAGAGAAGTTGGTGCAAATCTGGGATTTGTAGTTCTCCGTGATTTTTATGGAAAGACTCAGATAGTAGCTTCTACAGAAGAACTTGTAAATATTTTTAAAGGTATTACAAAGGAATCAACTATTTCAGTAGAGGGAACTGTTCGTGAGAGAAGTTCAAAGAATGAAAATATGGCTACTGGAGATATCGAAGTAGTGCCTGAAAAAGTTGAAGTGCTTGGTAAGTGCCGATATAATGAGCTTCCGTTTGAAATTAACAGAAGCCGTGAAGCTGATGAGATGCAGCGTCTTAAATATCGTTATTTGGATCTTCGTAACCCAGAAGTTAAGAATAATATTGTTATGAGATCAAAGGTTGTAGCTGCACTTCGTAAAGCTATGATGGAACATGATTTCCTAGAAATCACTACACCTATTCTTACAGCATCATCACCAGAAGGAGCTCGTGATTATCTGGTTCCTGCTCGTAAGCATCCAGGAAAGTTTTATGCACTTCCACAGGCTCCACAGCAGTTTAAGCAGCTTCTCATGGTTTCTGGAATTGATAGATATTTCCAGATTGCACCTTGCTTTAGAGACGAGGATGCCAGAGGAGACAGATCTCCAGGAGAATTCTATCAGTTAGATATGGAGATGGCTTTTGCTACTCAGGAAGATGTATTTAGCGTATGCGAAGATGTTCTTCCACCTATCTTTGCTGAATATGGTACATATGATATTGCTTCAAGTGCTCCATTTAAGAGAATTCCATATCTTGAATCAATGGAGAGATATGGTTCTGATAAGCCAGATCTTCGTATTGATTTGGAAGTACAGGATGTTACAGACTTACTGAGAGATAATGGCTTTGGAACATTTGCTTCAAAGACTGAAGATGGTGAAGATACAGATGTTTGCATTAAGGCTGTTTGTATTGATAACTTCTCTGAGTCTAGAAAGTTTATCGATAAGACTATCGATGAAGTAGAGGTTCAGGCTGGTTCTAAGCCATATTGGTTTAGAGTTGATGAGAATGGTGATATCGTAGGAGGTATCTCTAAGTTCGTAAAGGAAGATGCAGATTCTATTAAGAGTGCATTATCCCTTAAAGAGAATACTTTAGTTGTTGTGTCTGCTGGAAAGAAACTTCAGGCACAGAAGACAGCTGGTGTTGTTATTAAGACTTTCGGTGCTAAGGTGCCTGGTCATATGGATAAAGAAAGATATGAGTTCTGCTGGATTGTAGATTTTCCAATGTATGAAATCGGTGAAGAATCTGGAGAACTTGAATTCTGTCATAACCCATTCTCTATGCCTTCAGGCGGTCTTGAGACACTTCTTAAGGCTGAGAGATGTGAGATTGATCCTCTTACTATTACAGCAGATCAGTATGATTTAGTATGTAATGGTGTAGAGCTTTCATCTGGAGCTGTTCGTAATCATGATCCTGAAATTATGGTTAAGGCATTTGAGATGGTTCGTCTCGGCGAAGATGATGTAAAGGCTAAATTCCCAGCTATGTACAATGCTTTCTGCTATGGAGCTCCACCTCACGCTGGTATTGCTCCTGGTGTTGATAGAATGGTTATGCTTCTCGCTGGTGAGGATTCAATTCGTGAGATTATTCCATTCCCTATGAATAAGAATGCTCAGGATATTATGATGAGTGCACCTGGTGAAGTAACACAGGCTCAGCTTGATGAATTACATATAGCATTAAATCTTCCTGAAGAAGATTAAGATGATCCCCAAAGTCATTTGACTTTGGGGATTTTTTCGGCTAAAAATATTATAAATACTTCGGATTATTAAATTGATAAGGAATATGTAGAAATTATAGAGTTTATTGAATGTAGGAAATATCCAGAGTTTTTATCGAGGTTTTTTATGATAGATGATTTGTCTTTCAAGAATATGATCGTATTAGCTATAATAATATTTGTGATTTCAGTCCTTTTGATAGTATGTATTACGAGAATTGTCATATATATTAATATTAAAAAAGGGAATATAAAAGATGATGATTTTTTTGATATATATATGAAAACATCAACAATAGTTGGAGTATATCTCGCGATATTATATTCTTTATCGACTATGATTATATGTAACTTCATATATGATCGATTTTCCATGTATCCGTTATTTTGTATGTATTTATTCGTTCAAGGAATTGTTGCGATTATAGTTGTGCGTGTTTTTGTTTCTATAAAAGCAAAGAAATAAGTAATTGTTTAATATGATCCCCAAAGTCGTTTGACTTTGGGGATTTTTGGGTGAAAAATTTATAATTTGTTCCCAAAAGTTTATGTACAATTTTGTTCCCCCGTAATACAATTGAGATAACTTGATGATTTGTTTTTTGTTTTTAGGAGGGGTTATGAAGAAAGTAATATATACTTTTTTAGGTGTTTGCTGGATTATAATAATGATAATCTACTCGGCAAGGGCTCAGTATTGGAGCCTAAATGGTTCAAATATTAAGCAGAACCTTTCAGAAGCTCAGATATTGAATGATGATAAAGCGAAAGAACTTGGACTTACAGTTTCGGATTCTTCAAAATATGGTTATTATTGTTGTCCGATTAATGTAGATGGCAAATTGGATTTGAAATTAAATATCCTGACAAAGAATAACGGAGATGAAGAAATTGAAAAGGTTTGGGTTTCGACAGATCCGAAAAAGATTTTTAATAATGATTTATCCTATAAGATTGAAAAAACAGAAATTGACGATGGACAAGTCTTTGTTTTAGTAGATTATTCGATTAAATCATATAATGGACGATACGTTATTAAACATAGTAAACTTCATTATGGAGGGGACTCTGTTTTTAAAAATGAATAATCTCTTTAGAAAGAATCCCCAAAGTTGGTTAACTTTGGGGATATTCGTCAATTTGCGTGTTGGTTTATTAACATTATAAAACTGCAATTAATTAAAATATACTGTATAAAAGGGGAACAATGAGCATTAGAAATGCAGGAAAGTTTATAAAGTGGATGCGATTAAATCGTGGCATGACTCAGGATGAATTATCTGAGGGGGTTTGTTCTGTTGTTACATTGAGCAAAATCGAAAACGAACAAAATAAAGTAACATCTAAAGCTTTTGATGCGTTATGCAATAAATTAGGCGTAAGCGAGACAAAATATCCATGTTTCAAATCTGAAACTGAATTTAATATTTCAATCAAACTTAATAGTGTGAGGAAGTATTTATCAATAGGAAATTATAGTAGTGCAATCAAAGAGTTAAATGAATGTATTTTTTTAGATGATGTAGGTGTAGAACTTAGAGCTGAATATATATTTTTAGTTTACATAGTTGCCAAATTATATGAGGTGGAAGATTATATAATTAGTCCTTTGATTGCGATATGTGCTGATATCTTGGAATTAAATGGTAAAAAGCCAGAAATCTATAAATCAGTAGTTGAATATGAAATCTATATGTATTCTAATATGTTAAAAAATAATAGAGATAATATTTTGGGAATTTTAGAATATATAGATGAAATTCCATTAACGGAAAATGAATGTGCATATGTTAAGGTATTATCGTATGCTTGTTTGGCTTATATGGAGAAATACATTGATATAGAAGTAGCGAAGAAATATGCCTTGAAGGCTTTGAAATGTAATTATGAAATTGAGAATTATTGTATCTCGTTTGATTTGTTTGATTTGATATATGGAGATACTGTTTTTCGATATATGATGAAAGATATATATGAAGTTTATGGTAATATTGAAGAAATTGATAAAGGTTTAGTTTACAAATTGGTTGATAAAGCAGTGGAGGTTTCGCATCATGCTGAACTTGAAGCTGTATATGAAGATTATACAGTCTCAAAAATATTAAAAAAAGCAAGAGAGAATGTTGGTGTTAGAAAGAAGTATATATATCAAGGGATATGTACTGAAACGGCATATAATAAGTATCTTGCGGGGTATACAAATCCTTCTGTTAAGGTTTTTAATGAGTTGATGGAACGATGTGGTATATCATTGGAATCGTTTGTTGTATGGCAGACAAATAATGAAGAAAATAATGGGAAAAACGGTATATATTTTGATGTGTTTTACAATACCAGATTTTCAATTAGAGAACTTATTAAACTAGAGAATCGAGGTATAGAACTTGCTAAAGAAGGAAAATGTAAAGAGGCATGCGATATTTGGGAACGTATTATAGGGTATTTAAAGAATACTCCTAATGATATTTCAATTGTGGCAAAGGTTTTTCCGGATGTTGTTTATCGGTACCTGTGTGCATTATTTGAGATGAAGGAATATGAGAGAATAGTGAATTTTATTGATAGCAAATCGTATCCGGAATATTTGTTTGATATAGATTTAGCAAAACGAATTTTTGAAATATATATAAATGCATCATCAGAACTTGGGTTAGAAAGGGTATTTGCAAGGAGTGTTGTGGAAATTATTGATAAGCTGGAGGAGATGAAGCAAGAACTATAAAATAAGGGGCTTGAATGGGGATTTGGAATGTAAGAGGAGATTTATACGATTAATTATGAAAATACTCAAATTACATTTAAAACTTCTATTTAGGAATAAAGCATTCTGGATTTTTTTCCCGATAATGGCTTATTTGGCGTATGGGGCTGTTTACGATTCGATATATAATTTGGCTTTATCAGGATATTTAACCCAGGTTCTTCTATTCTATGGCTTGATGTTTGGGTATTTCAACAGAATTAAAATTAGGAAGGAAACGGGAGAATATGTGAGTATTCTCCCGTTTTATAATAGGTCTATTATTTTTTCAGTTATATCTGAATATATTTTTTCAACGTTTATTTTGATTATGATAAGCGGAATAATCATAATTCAAGGCGTTTATTTAGGGTCAGAAATTTGGATATTAAGAGAAGCTGTTATTTATAACTTTATCTATTTCTGGCTTCCTTGTTATACGTCTATACTGTGTGGACATATACTTGGAAATAGTGGAGAAAAAAAGATTAATGTTGTAATTATTATTTTGTTGGCATTGTTAGTGGGACCAGTGTTGAGGCATTTTTGGTATTCTCTTATGGCTTTAACGGTTGGAGAAACAATAGCAGATAAAGTTATTAGGTTTATTTCGATAGGACAGACAAATATAGGAACGAGTACAGATATATTCTATGGATTTCAGATCGAAAAGTTTCGAGTATTTCATATTGGATTTATTGTGAGCGTGTTGATTCTGATAGACCTTTGCTTGAGGAAAAGAATCAATATAAGACGCGGAATATTACTTTTGACGTCGGTAATACTGTGCTTTTGGGGGTATGTTCGAAGTGGCATTGGCGTTAATAATTCGCTTACGTCCGAAGAAATATCAACTAGGCCAAATACTGAGTTAGCATATTATTCGAACGTAGATGCTGTATGTAAAAAAACAGATTTAAGGATTGAACGCATTACTGGTGATGTATTTGTTTGTGACAAACTAAGATTTGACGGAAAAATAATAATACAGGTATTGAAGGATTGCAGTAATGCTGATTTGGTTTTGTATCATAATTTAAAGGTGAAAGAGATAAAAGGAGAGAATATAAAAGATTATTCTCAAAACAAGGATGAACTGACGATTATTTTTGATAGAGTGTTAAAAGCGGAAGAAAAGATAGAACTAAATATTAAGTATGAGGGAGATACGTCGCCATATTTTTTTGCAAATGAAAAAGGGTGCTTTTTGCCAGAATATTACGCGTGGCTTCCATATCCAGGAAAGGGGACATGTTTTGAATGGGATGGTTATAATCTTCAACCGAGATTTCTTGATAGGAAGGATACAAAATGTGATATACGTGTAAGTAGCAAATATCCTTTTTTCTATAATAATGGAACTTTGATTTCGATGTCTCATTTAAATGTATATAGTGAAGGTGAAGTGACGGTGGTTTCTCCGGTTGCACTAAACAAAAAAGTGTTAAAAGAAAATTGTGCAGAAATACAAAAAATGTCTAAAGGAGCTATAAGAAAGATTATATTAGTTCCTACAGTAGTTGATGAAATGTCAAATTTATCAAGGGTTTGCGGAGACGTGTTTTATTCGGATTATATGTTTTGGGTGAAAGATTATAAGACGAAGGAGTATCTTGCCGAGGAATACAGGCGATGTTGTACTTGTTCGGAGGTAGAGCATGATAAAAGTGAGTGATGTATCGAAGAAGTATAAAGATAAGAAAGTTTTGTCAGAGATTAATTTGACATTCGATAAGGGTGTAATTGGAATATTAGGTGCAAATGGAGCAGGCAAGACGACTTTGTTTCGTTGTATTTTGGGATTGGAAAAGCATTCTGGTAATATCGATATGGATGAAGCTTGTATAGGATACCTGCCACAGAAATTTTCTTTTTTTAAAGATCTAACTGTAATAGAGTCATTGGAATATATATCTTATATGAAGAATGTTGAATCGCCGGATATAAATGACTTGATAAAACAGGTTGGTTTAGAGGAATTTCGTGATAAGCGGATTGGAAAGTTGTCCGGAGGGATGCTTAGAAGATTAGGGATTAGCCAAACATTGATAGGAAATCCAGATGTAGTAATTCTGGATGAACCAACAGTGGGGCTGGATCCGGAAGCTAGAGTATATATCCGAAATTTGCTGGCTAGAATTAGTATAGGAAAAACTGTTTTGATCTCATCACATATTGCATCTGATTTGGATTATCTCTGTGATTATGTTCTTATATTAGATGAAGGCAAGGTGCAAATTTACGATAGTAAAGAAAAAATAATAGAATCAATACGAGGGAAGGTGTTTGAACGGGTTGTTTCTGAGGAGGAAGCGAAGAATCTGGATTATATTTCTTTAATAAGACAATCAGGGATTTTGAGGGCGCGATATATAGGTGAGAAACTAATTGATTCTATAGAGGTGGAACCGACATTGGAGGATGCTTTTTTCTACTATAAGGGGCTAAGCGATGAAAAGTGATTTGAAAATTATAGGTGAGATAAAATATGTACCTGTGTTGATATTGTTGCTTACGTGTGTGTTCACACTCTTGTTTAAAAATAATATACAGGTATATGGATTGTCTTTAGAAATAATGATTCCATGCTTGGGGATATGGTGGAGTGGATATTATCTGGCTGAACATATAAGTGAAATTGCAACAAGGGAATTGATATACTCTTTGAGAAAAGGGGTAAAAAGATATCTGATAGCAAAATATTGCTTGTATTCTTTGGTTTGGATCATAGTGGGAGGAATGTTTACGGCTGGAATTATGTATAGAAACTCCAATTTGATCTACTATAAATTGTTGGCTGTTATAGTTATGAAAAGCATTTTTTTATCATCAGTAGTTTTTGTGATAGTTGCATTTGTAGGTGATGCTTCGTGGGCAATGATAGCGATTGCTGCGTTAATTTGCGTAGATTACTGTTTTGGTGGGGATCTTCTGGGAAAGATAAATCTGGCTTTGTATTGGTATTATAATGCAGAAAAAATTGATAGTATAAATGAAATAATTGTTCCGTTGGCTTGCAGTGGAGGAGCTATGGTTGTAGGAGCGAAGAAAATGTGATTCTCGCTCATCATGGCTCTCGCCAAATAAATCAAAAATAAGCTAGACCTTAGCAGATAAATCTGCAGGCCTAGCTTATTTTGATTTACTTTTCTCGAATAAAAGAAAAAACAGCCCGGTTAGGGCTGCCATTTCAAAGGGGGTTAAATATATAAAGGGGAAGTGACTTATGAAATACAAAAGGGGGGATGCATTTCTTAAGTCGAGTATTATTATAGCTAGCGCAAGTGGTTTTGACAACAGTAAAAATTCCAAAATGTACAAAAATGATGTGGCGAAATTGTACAGAGTGCACAAGGAATTGTTGAAACGAAAGTTTGCTGCTATACATTTAACAATTTTGAAAGTTTTGAGGTATAATCATGTACCCTGCATGGAACGTAATGTCCGATATTATATAGAAAGTTAGGCGTAAATACTCTATAATAGGTATAGTTTTATAGTATTTGAGAGGTTTTATAGATTGAATATCAAATTAAGAGATAATGAAACATTGAGACAGGCATTGAGTCGACTGAGAAAAGAGGTAAAAGCAGGAGAAACTACGCTAGAAATAGATGAAGTGAAGGATGTAGTGGAGGCACTTTCCAGTGAAGATCCAAAGACTAGAAAGAATGCTGCTCTTTTGTTAGCTGACCTGGCAAACCTTGATGTTCTATCAGATTTTTTCAAAGATCGTGCCAGAGAGATTCTGGATACACTCGTATCGACATATGTGAAGGAAGATACACTGTTCGTACGTTCATCGATTCTCGAAGGCGTGAAAGCGTATTTCGATGAAACTAAATTTGATATTTCTAAATCTGTTGAATCGATAATTTCCAAATTAGAGGAACGTCTTTCAGAGATAGATGGAGAAGAACATGAAGAGAGTGAACTGAAACATCTGAGAGAAGAGAGACATTTGCTTACTCTGTTGTTGAATTCTGGTGATGCAAAGCACGAAGTAAAGAATTTGATTAAACCTTTTGAGGTCCTCATGACTTGTGACAAAGGTTTTGCAGAGAATATCGCAGATCAGATAGTAGGAGATGCAAAGGTTACACCTGTTGGTGTTCGTTCTAGAATCTCCCGTATTAATGATTTGAAAAAAATTCGTCTCTATCGCGATTTGCTATTCTTAGTTCCTATTAGAAGGGGCTATACATGTAATCCTGATTCACTCGGATCTTTACCAGAGAATTCAAAGATAGTAGGCTTATTAGAGGATTTGTTTGAAGCCAAAGGTGATAACTTCAAATTTAGAATAGATTTAAAATCCAAAGATGAGAAACTCTTAAATGGAAAGTACATTCGTAAGGTTTCTGCAGAAATAGAGAAGTCATCGCGAGGTCGTCTGGTAAATGATCCTGGTGATTATGAAGTGGTAATAGTGCTCCGCGAGAAGAAGGATGGAAACTTCGCTGTATTTGTAAATATACCAAAGCTCTCGGATGCCAGATTTTCATATAGAGAGTTTGCAGAACCGACATCGATGTCTCCAGTGACCGCAGCGACGGTTGTATCAGAAATTCAGGAATATTTGAAGCCAGAGTCTTGGATTATAGATCCTTTCTGCGGTACAGGAACTTTGCTTCTCGAGCGCGCGCTGTTTATGTCATCTAGAGAATACTATGGAATAGATACCTTCGGGCAGGCGATAAAGGAAGCGCGTGTAAATGCAGAGAATGCGGGAGTTGATGTCCACTTTATAAATAGAGATTATTTCGATTTTAAGTCGGATTATCCGTTCCATGAAATTCTGGCTGAGTTTCCGGATTTCTATGGTAAGGATCCAAAGGAAAAAGATGACTTCTACAAATCTTTTTTCCAGAAGTCAATAGAGATAGCTGCAAATAAGGCGATGATATTTGCGGTGTCCAGTGAAGAAAACTTGATAAAGAAATATATCAGACTTCACTCGGAGTTGAAGTTTATACGTTCTAAAGATTTGAAACATGACATAAAAATATACATTATAGGAGTTGAAAGATAACGTGGATATCGAACGTAGATCTAGGAAAATTAAACGGTTGGCTTCCAAGCTTGAAAAGGAATTCTGCCTTTCGAACCATGTTTATGCTCGTTATTATCGAAGAACGAATGAGAAATTTGAGCATGAAGATTCTTTTGAAAGATGGCTCGGTGATGAGGAGCGTGAGTATTTGATGCGTATCTTCCCTAAACAGGAAGATATGAGACTCGTCGAGCGCTTTATGGATCGTTCTCCGGAAAATATCATTAACGCTGGTGAGTTGCCGGGAACTTACAGATATGGCGTGGCTTTACGTGATTTTGATGGAACTATCCTAGGAGTTGCTGTATTTCTGGGGTTGGAAGAGACTCGAGTAGATGCACCGGCAAATACACTGACAACAACTGAAGAAGATATGATGTCCACGATTCGATTCTTTACAGTTTTGTTTGAGACCGAGAATGCGATGGAAAGCGAGAATGATTCTATTCGGGGAACGTTAGACTCTATGCAGTTCGAGAGTGAACGAAATGAAATCCTCCTCCGTGAAAAGTCTGCGCTTTCTGAAATCCTTTCTAAACTGGAATCTGAATCTGAATACACGGAAGTGGCTGGTGAAGTCCTGGAAATCGCACTGAATCAGCTCGGTTTTGATGAGGCGGCTTTGTTGGGCTTGGATTCAACTGGTGAAAAGGTCGTAGTCCTTGCGGAAAAAGCTGTTTCTGAGGTCTTCCTGCTAAGCGATAAATATTATGGCAAATTAAAGGACGAGGTTCCTTTTTTCAATGGCCGTCCATATACTATTTCAAGCGGAACGGATTTGCCGGATCGTTTTAAGAAGATATTCGTTCAGTTTAATATGAAGTCGGGAGCTTTCTTCCCGCTCGATATTCATGGCGAACCGAATATGTATGTTGCGTTTGCTGCTTTTTCCGACAAGAATCTGACGCAGACTGATATCAAATTTATGAAGACTGTTACAGAGGTTCTACAGTCGATCCTCACACGCCGCATCACTACGAATTCGTTGACTAGTTCGTATATGACGCTCGATGCCATCTTGGAAAATGCGGGTTGCGGAATGCAGGTTGTAGATGTGGAGAATCAGCAGGTTTTGTATTCGAATACGCTCTTTAAGGAGATGTTCCTGAATCCAAAGGACAAAGAGCAGATTCAGGAAGTGCTGCTTTCAAAGGAAGAGAATAAAGAGACAAAGACCAGATTTCATGTGACTGGAACGGATAAATGGTTCGATGTTGTTTTTTCACAGATTAAATGGGTGGACGGGCGAAATACTCGTCTGTGCACGCTGTATGATATAAGTTTGCTGAGACAGTACCAGGAGAAGATAGAACGTCAGGCAAATACTGATTATTTGACAGGTCTCGCGAACAGAAAGAGATTTGAGCTAGATATCAATGCCGAGATTCGCCGTTCGATTAGAACTGGCCAGAATGGTGCGGTTATCCTGATTGGCCTGGACGATTTCAACAATATTAATGATTCGCTCGGACACGCTTTTGGTGATGAGCTGTTGAAGATAGTAGCAGAGCGTTTGGAAAAAATCGCTGGAAATGCTGCGAAAGTTTACCGCCTCGGCGGAGACGAATTCGTGCTGTTGCTTTCATCCAGTGCGGGTCGTGAGATGGATGTGATCCTCCATAAGATTAAGGAGGCCTTTTCTTCCAGATGGGCTGTCGATAAAACCGAATGCTATTGCACTGCCAGTGTCGGCGTGACTTATTATCCGGTTGAGGGCGATGAAGGTATGGCACTATTTGCGCGTGCGGACATGGCTCTTCGCGAGGCAAAACGTCAGGGAAAAAATCAGGTTTCATATTTTAATGCTGCCCAGAAGGAGCAGTCAAAGGAGCGACTAGAAATGGAGATGGCTCTTCGCGAAGCAGTCGACAGGGGGTGTGTTGAGTTTGAAGTTTATTATCAGCCGTTGGTTGATGTTTCAAAGGAAAATCACCCTTGCTGTGGAGCAGAGGCTTTGGTTCGTTGGAAATCTTCGAAACTAAAGAGAATCGTAATGCCGAATGAGTTCATTCCGGTAGCTGAGCATTTGGGATTGATATTGAAGCTGGGTTACCACGTTATGTTGGAAGCAGCCAGAAAATGCAAGCGTTGGAATGACTTCGGTCATCCTGAGTACAAGGTAAATGTAAATCTTTCAGTTTCGCAGCTATTGCAGGGGAATATCATAGACACGGTAGATGAGGTTTTGAATGTTTCTGGCATAAATCCTGCAAACCTGACATTGGAAGTTACTGAGAGTTTGGCAATATATGATCTGGAAAATATGACTCGAGTTCTACGTGAGCTCCATGAACTGGGCGTTCGAGTTGCGCTGGATGATTTTGGAACAGGATATAGCTCTTTGAGTTACTTAAAGTACCTGCCACTCGATGTTATCAAGATTGACAAATGCTTTGTAGATGAAATAGGTAATAACAATTTCTCTGGAGCTTTTATCGATACGGTGTCTAAACTTGCATCTGCACTAAATGCAAATGTAGTCGTAGAAGGTGTCGAGCGCAAAGATCAGGCAGAAGTGATAACCGCGATGGATGTCGATATGATCCAGGGTTACTTGTATGACAAACCACTTCCGCATGATGAATTTGTAAAGAAATACGTGGAATAATAAAAATGGAGTACTTACTTTTGAGTAGGTGCTCCATTTTTAATAGGTCTGGTGCGGTTCTTGGTTATAGAAGGTATTGGTCTAGATTGATGTCGTCTTTTTCGTAATAGACGGTTTGTTTAAAGCGACCACCGTTTGCAATGATGGTTCGTCGGCTCGCTTCGTTATCAGGAAGGCAAGTGACGAGGATTTCATCATGACCGAGACATCTTGCAAAGTCTATTGCTTTATGGAGTAATTTTTTGGCGTATCCTTTCCTTCGTTCGGACGGACGAACGGAATAACCGATAAAGCCGGTATATTTTTTCATATCTTCGCTAGGATTGCTCATAACCTGGAAGAAACCGATGACTTTATTGTCTGATTTTCGAACAGCCATGATTACATTAACATGCGTGTTGCTGTTATTAGTTTTAGAATTTGGGTTAGTCCATTTGGTGCATTCTTCAACATATTCAGCGATTGATTCGTGACGTTTTAATGAGAAGCATCCATCGAAACTGGAGTTTGCTTCGAGCATTTCATGGCGATAAGCTTTTATCTCGTCTTCGTAAGTCAGAGATGGTTCTAGAAATAAAAGCTCTTCTGCGTCTAGAAATAGCAGCTCTTCTGGGTCTAGATTCAAACCTGGTGCATATTCGAGGCTTAGTTTTTCGCAGATGATTTTGGTGTTACCGTCTAATGTTAAGTTGTTTTGAATTAGAAGTGGCGAAAAGGCACGTTTATGAATATCTCGCCAGGTTTCAAGCGTGCGGTCGCCTTCGCCTTCTGAATAAGCGTGAAATGGTGTAACCTCATTAAATGGTTTTATGTACATGTCGTATGTCTTTAGCACACATACGGCATTTCCATTGTCCTTGAGGATTACGCTATAGTCACCAACTTTTGGAATCATCTCAAGATTATTCTCTAAAGCGTATTCAGCATAAGCTGTAGCGGTTCCAAATTTTCTTCTGGCTAGAACTAAATCGGCAAGTTCATCGCCATTTGGTCCACCACCACAGAAAGCCCAGGCTTCATATGGGGTGGTGATGTCTATACTGGAATGTTTACAGAATTCTGTCCATAGTTCTTCAGCGTTCATATTATATTTCCCCTTTTGAATTTGTATATATGGAATAGTATAAGGGATGTGGGGAGGATTTTGAAGGTCGGGGTGCGACACAAAGTAAAGACAACCTATATGTTTATTTGCTTCCCGAATAGTATCTAAAACATAAAACATAAAGTTATATTTCCTCTTGACACAAAGCATCAATTCTACTATTATATATAAGTCGTTGAGGTGACGAACTAAATATTACGCGCGGAAGTGTCGGAACTGGCAGACGAGCAAGACTAAGGATCTTGTGCTTATTGCAAGCGTGCGGGTTCAAGTCCCGCCTTCCGCATAACAAAAAAACTAGAGCTTTTGCTCTAGTTTTTTTGTTTCCGGAGCTGACTTGCTATGTTCGAGCGCTTGGGCTATGGGAGATTTGATTATTTTAGTTGATCTTCCGTAGTAGGTAAGAAAAGCAAGTGTTCGCTTCGCTCACAGAGTGGGATTGGTGTGAGAACGCAGGATATTGATATATGTTTGCTTGGCTGATTATATTCATCAAAGAAAGCAGCCTGTCAAGGACGTAGCCGCACTTGCTTTTAGAAAACTAGGTATAGGGAAATAGCTTGATATAAAGAAAATGCCTATACTTTGCTGCTTGTTTTTTAGAAAATAATATAATACAATGATAAAAGAATAACAAAGTGCCTCAAAGGGGCATTTTGAGAAATTATATGATATCAAAGGGAGCATTTTGAAAGTATTTATATGATATCAAAGGGAACAATATGAGAGCACTTTGAGGATATCAAAGGGGGACATTATGAGGACATTCAAAGGGTATCAAAAGGGAATCAATCTGGGCGGTTGGCTGTCTCAGTGCGTGAGCTATGAGAAAGAGCATTTTGATAATTTTATTCAGGAAGATGATATCAAACTGATTAAAAGCTGGGGCTTTGATCATGTGAGGCTGCCAGTCGACTATGATGTAATCGAAGATAAAGAGGGAAGAGTTCTTCCGGAAGGAATGAAACATATTGAAGATTGTATCGCATGGTGCAGAAAGAACAGGCTGAATGTAGTTCTCGATTTGCACAAGGCCTGTGGATTCATGTTCGATAAGAAAGCCGTTCCGGATCCGGACAAATTCTTTAAAGACGAACAGCTTCAGGCTCGCTTCTATCAGACATGGGAACACCTGATGGAGAGATTTGCAAAGGATAGTGATATAGTTGCCTTTGAACTTCTCAATGAGGTGGTTAACCCGCTATATACTGATGAGTGGAATCATATTGCAACTGAGGCTATCAAGCTTATACGTAAATATTCAAAGGATGCTCACATCATCGTAGGTGGAGTGATGCACAACAGTGTAATTGCAGTTCCTACTATTAAAGTGGAGTGGGATGAGAACATCGTCTTGAACTTCCATTGTTATGAGCCTCTTTGCTTTACGCATCAGCATGCTCACTGGATGGACAATATTGATTATGATTTGAACTATCCGGCGGACATCTCTGTTTATGAGGAAAAGAGCAAGCTTCTAGACCAGAATCATGCCGCTTCTGTCTTTGAAGGCATGATTGGTGAAATTGATGAAACTTTTTTTGAAAAAATATTCGAGAGCGCAATCTACTATGCTGAGTTAAAAGAACTTCCGTTGTACTGTGGTGAGTACGGTGTTATTGACAAAGCTCCTATTTCGGATACAATAAATTGGGTCGGCGATATAACGAAGATATTTAAGAAGTATGAAATAGGAAGAGCTCTTTGGAATTATAAAGAGAAAGATTTCGGTATATCAGATGAGCGCTGGAACGAGCGCCGTAAGGAGCTACTTTCTATATTAACTAAATAGAAAGATTATATATGAAGAAATTCATTTCAAAGATTCAATTAATTAAATTGATAATCGTCGTTGTATTTGTAGGTACAGCGACGATTTTTGCGTTTAATGACGCAGCACTTTATAAGGCGCCTATCGCGAAGATTACACATATCGAAACTACGCAGATTAAAGCGAAACAGGGCTCGCCGGATGAGAGATTCAGACAGAAGATGACTCTCAAACTGAGGAATACGAAGCATGCGGGTACAAAATACCAGTACGAGAACATTTATACGACTTCCCAGTATCGAACTACGAAGTATCACAAAGGGCAGTACGTCTTTATCAAAACGGGCCTATCGAAAAAGGACGGCGGCTACGGCGCGCACGGCCTCAAGATTATGAGCCAGAAATATGACTATATTTGGGCTTTTATGTTATCGCTTCTGGTGAGCATGACCGTGATGATTGCGGGGCGAAGGAGCCTCCTGATCTTAAGTTCGCTGGCGCTGAACATCGTAGTTTTTGCGCTCGGAATGCTGAGAATGGTGAAATTCCAGAACCTGGAAATGTTGACACTTGTTATGACGGCCATATTTATAGTAGGAACTTTACTGCTGCTGTTTGGTCTTTCCAGAAAAAGTTTGGGTGCCATCCTTTCGTCTGCCTCAACAGTGCTGCTTGTCCTCGGGCTCTACATGCTGATCATCCATTTCTCAGGAAGACTGGGATATGAGTATATAGATTACACGAATGGAAATGAGCCGCTCGAGGCACTCTATGTTTCGAGTCTCGTTTTTTCTATACTCGGAGCGGTTATGGATGTCTCTATCACGATTCATTCGAGCGTCGAAGAAATAGTGCGAAATGCACCGGGCTTGGGTGTGAAAGCGGTAATCAAGTCGATAAAGGGAATTTCGAACGATATTATGGGTACGATGATAAATGTACTCTTCTTTACTTTTGTGGGAGATGAGATTCCTATTAATATATTGAAGATGGCGAATGGTTATAACATGCTTACACTGTTTGCAAATGGAGCGGTGTTTGAAGTCATGCGTTTTTTGATTGGTGCGATTGGAATAGCGCTCGCTGTCGTGGTTTCGGGATTCTTTGCAGTGATCCTGAGGAGAAAACAGATAGGAGGACTTAGATGATTATATTTATTTTGATAATGATCCTGTTCTTCTTGCTCGGAGCTATCGGTGATGAACGTGGTGTTTCATCTATGTTCACGATACTTGGAAATATGATTGTGTTTTTCTTAAGCTTATATCTGATTTTTAAGACGGGGCATATTGCAGCGGTTACTGTCTTTGCGGTCATGGGCTTCCTGCTTTTGACGTTGTTTGCGCAGAACGGGTTTAATGTAAAGACTATATCCGCGTTCTACGGGATAGTGGCAGTGCTCATCGTCGTAGGAATTTTTTCGTTAGTGCTTATGAACCTAAGCAGTCTCGCGGGACATGGAGAACTCTATATTTATGATGAGGAAGTCGCTTTCATGAAGAGCGAAATCGGATTTAGTGCGGGAAGTCTCATGGTTTCGTCGGTGCTTATAGGTATCCTCGGAGCGGTGACGGATACTGCGCTTTCAGTTTCGAGTGCGATGTATGAGGTGCTCAGTCATAATCCTGAGATGGATCAGGAGCAGCTTGAAAAATCAGGATTCTCTGTGGGATGGGATATACTGGGAACGACTTTTTCTACGTTGATCTTTGCTGAAATCGGCCAGGGATTCTTCCTCTGGCTCATCTTTGCGAGAAACAAATATACGGTAGTGGATTTGCTGAATTCTAAGTCTTTCCTGCAGCAGACGTTTTTGATCGTAATCGCGTCTTTGGGGTGTTTACTCATAATCCCGCTTACGGCAAAGATTAGTGCAAGAGTTTTGAAGAAATAATAATAGATAATGTAAAGTTTTGTTCGAAAAAAAATTCACAAAAAGTCTTGACGAAAACATTTTCGTATTGTAAATTTGTTAATGATTTTTGAACAGTATGTAACTTTAAGTAGGCATCAACTGGTATGACACTGTTGGAAGTGTTTGTATTTGTTGGTGGCTACTTTTTTTATGCTCCAGCGATGCAAACACGAATGTTCAAAAAAGGAGAGTCTTATGAAAGACAAAATTTTTGCAGTATTGCAGAGGATTGGTCGAAGCTTCATGCTCCCAATCGCAATTCTTCCAGTAGCTGGGTTGCTACTCGGAATCGGTGGATCATTCACAAATGAAACCATGCTCAAGACATACAATCTTATGGGTGTCATGGGTCCTGGTACTCCACTAAACGCATTGTTCCTCGTTATGAACGATGCTGGTAACATCGTATTTGCCAACCTGCCAATCATCTTCGCGATGGGTGTTGCAATCGGTATGGCAAACAAGGAAAAAGAAGTTGCTGCTCTTTCAGCTGCTATCGCATTCTTCATCATGCATGCATCAACAGGTGCTATGATCGCTATCAATGGTGGTCCTGAGAAGATGCTTGATGGTGCCGTAGCTTCTGTATGTGGTATCACATCACTTCAGATGGGTGTATTCGGTGGTATCATCGTAGGACTTGGTGTTGCTGCGCTTCACAACAAGTACTACAAGATTGAACTTCCAAAAGTTCTTTCATTCTTCGGTGGTACACGTTTCGTACCTATCATTTCAGCACTTGTTTACACATTTGTTGGAATTCTTATGTTCTTCATCTGGCCACCTGTACAGCAGGGTATCTACGCAGTAGGTGGAGTTGTACTTGATTCTGGTTATGCAGGAACATGGGTATATGGTTTGATGGAAAGACTTCTCATTCCTTTCGGTCTTCACCATGTATTCTACCTTCCATTCTGGCAGACAGGTGTCGGTGGAACACTTACAGTTGCAGGCAAGACTATTGAAGGTGCACAGAACATCTTCTTCGCTCAGCTTGCAGACCCAGCTACAAAGCATTTTGCAGTTTCAGCAACTAGATTCATGTCTGGTAAGTTCCCACTCATGATCTTCGGTCTTCCTGGAGCAGCACTCGCTATGTACAGATGTGCACGTCCTGAAAAGAGAAAGGTCGTAGGAGGTCTTCTTCTTTCAGCAGCTCTTACATCAATGCTTACAGGTATCACAGAACCTATCGAGTTCACATTCCTGTTCGTAGCTCCAGCACTTTACGGACTTCACTGCGTATTCGCTGGTGCAGCTTACATGCTCATGCATATGTGTGGTGTAGGTGTAGGTATGACATTCTCAGGTGGTCTTATCGACCTCTTCCTGTTCGGTATCCTTCAGGGTAACTCAAGAACAAGCTGGATCTGGGTTGTTATTGTCGGAATCGGATACTTTGTAGTATACTATTTCTTGTTCACATTCCTTATTAAGAAGTTTGATCTTAAAACTCCTGGTAGAGAGAATGATGACGAAGAAACAAAGCTTTACACAAAGGCTGATTACCTTGCAAAGGGAGCAGACGGTAAAGCACTTTCTAAAGAAGATGCTCTTTCAGACACAATCATGAGAGGTCTCGGTGGAAAGAAGAATATCATTTCTGTAGATTGCTGTGCAACTAGACTTAGAATCACAGTTGATAAGGCTGAGTATGTTCGTGATGGACTTCTTAAGTCTACTGGAGCTTCAGGTGTAGTACACAGAGGAAATGGTGTTCAGATCATCTATGGACCACATGTAACAAATATCAAGGCTAACCTTGAGGAATACCTCGAGACTGCGCCAAACACTATTTACACTGGCGAAGATGTTCAGGCTGAGGAAAAAGCTGATTCTTCTAATGTAGAGAAAAAAGTTTCAAAGGAATTTACAGTATATAGCCCAATGACAGGTCTCTCAGGAGACATCATGGAAGCTGATGATGAAGCTTTCGCTGGAAAGATGATGGGCGACGGAGCTATCGTAACACCAAAGGATGCTAAAGTAGTATCTCCTGTAGATGGAACAGTAAGCTTCGTATTTGATACAAAACATGCTATCGGCATGGAAACAGAAGATGGTGTAGGTCTTCTCCTCCACATAGGCATCGATACAGTAACACTTAACGGAGAAGGCTTTAAGGTTCTTGTAGAAAATGGTCAGAAAGTAAAGAAGGGTGATGTTCTCATGGAACTCGACCTCGACTTCCTCCAGAAGAACGCTAAATCTATGACATCACCAGTTATCATCACGGATATCGATGAGTCAAAGATCGACGTTTCTCTTATCGCATCAGGAGAAGTTAAGGCTGGCGATCCTCTTTACGCAGTAACTATTTACGAGTAGGAAATATGTATCGCATAGAAAAAGTATTAAATCATAATACAGTTATCGCAATTGAAACAGAAAGAAGTGAAGAGTTCCTTGTACTCGCCAAAGGAATCGGCTTTGGAAAAAAAGTAGCCGAGTTCATTGAGATTACAAAAGATGCTAAGGTATATTCACTTTCAGAAACCACTGAGAGAGGTAGTGCCAAAGAACTTGCAAAACAGATTTCGCCTTTGTATTTAGAAATAGCGAATGAGGTATTGGAAGCGGCAGGACAATTTTTTTCAGACATCGATAGAAGTATTATCTTCCCTCTAGCGGATCATTTGGAATTTGCGGTGAAACGTATTAAAGGACATGAAGATATTTCTAATCCATTGCTTGATGATATTAAGGTACTTTTTTATGCGGAATACAAAGCCGCTGAAAGTGTTAGATCGATTTTGATGAATGAGATTGGAGTCGAGCCTAGTGATGATGAGATTGGATATATCGCGCTGCATATCCACTCAGCTATCAGTAGTGATAAGGTTTCTCAATCTGTTCAGATTGCGAAAGCGGTTAGAGAATGCGTATCCGTCATCCAGGAACAGACCGGTAAAAAAATAAGCGTCGATTCCCTTTCGTACAATAGGATGATGAATCATATTAGATATATGGTTGCTAGAGTACAGCATAATGAACCGCTGAAATTAAGTATGAATGAGATGGTTCAGGGAAACTACCCTGAAGCGTTTGAAATGTCGAGAAAGATTTGTGAAGGCTTAGGTGAAAGCCTCGGAGTTGAACTCGATGAAAAAGAAATAGGTTATCTCGCAATACACATCGAGCGTGTAAAAGCGAGTGAAGGCTAATAAGCCTTTATCCATTATTTTCCATATTTATAATGTTTTTACAGCCTCTGAGTCCCCCTCGGAGGCTGTTTTTTTGTTGAATTTTAGGTTATGTATAGATTGACTTTTCCGGGAAAGATAAGTATGTTTTATATAGATTATAGATTTATGAATGGAGAACTTAAGTGAAGATAAAGAAAGATGTTTTAGCAGAGTTTTACTCAGTATCTAATGATAGTTTTACAGTTGGAAGATGCATTCAGGCAAATGATGGATACTTTTTGCTGGAAACGCTCGATTCACAGGGAAAATGGAATGGATATTACTGGTTTAAGAATTCGATGGTTGACTCGATTGAGTATGATACAGACTATTTGAAAAAGGTTTCTATATACGAAGATTATTGGAAGCATGATAAATATATGAAACCTAGTCTTTCCAGAGAAGATTTTAAGGCATATGACCCGATTTCAATACTGGATTTAGCTATTGAAAAGCATAAAGTAGTTACTGTATTTACTAAGGAAGACAGAGAGTTCAATGTTGGCTTCGTTAGAAAAGAAGGAAAGAAGTATAAATTGAATTGCATTAGCTTGGAAAATGCAGGTTTATTAGGAGATTTTGCATTTAAAGCAGAGGAAGTTGTGTTTATAGAGATCGATAGTCCTGATAATAATCTATTGGGGTACGCTTATGAACGAACAAATAGTAAGAAGAGATAAATTAGAGAAAACTTTAGTGGTTACGATGGGACTTGATTCTCGCCAGACGCTTCGCGCTGGCTCGGTCGGTTCGAAAAAAATAAGGTCTCCAAAATTAAAAGGGCAAGAAATCATAAGATTTCTTGCCCTGTTTTA
The DNA here is from genome assembly GCA_045579705.1 of Lachnospiraceae bacterium. Lineage (GTDB taxonomy): Bacteria > Bacillota > Clostridia > Lachnospirales > Lachnospiraceae > Lachnocurva. Next base: position 230 of record JAZNMP010000016.1, on the reverse strand, counting down.
TAAAGGATGAGACCCACTGACTGACCCTACCGTTACTAAACTTTGGATATCCGGTAAATAACCCAATCTACTTGAGGAGGGGCATATCATTTAAACAGGTGGCATCCATTTTATAATTTATGTAAGATCATAAGAAAATATAGATATTGTAAATGCAATTTGATTGGCATATACTAAAAATAGTAGATTGGTTATCAATCTGCTGAAATAAAGAGGTTAGTAGCTGAACG
>JAZNMP010000015.1:0-110153 GCA_045579705.1 Lachnospiraceae bacterium | reverse complement strand
AGGAAAGTGGAACATACGGCAAATCGACGATTTAGGTGGAATATTTCGTAGGTTGCGGAGCTGACTTGATAGATAGGAAAGTGGAACATACGGCAAATCGACGATTTAGGTGGAATATTTCGTAGGTTGCAGGGCTGACTTGATAGATAGGAAAGTGGAACATACGGCAAATCGACGATTAACGTACTAAATTTCGTATGTAAGGCCCCAGTAGCGAGCTTGCGAGCGTTTAATCTATGAATTTATTACATAGAAATAGCGCCGAGCCGGTGAAACATCGTTTTTGTTTCGTTTTTAGAAACAAAAACAATGTTTCAAACCGCTGATCGGCGCTATTCAAAGCAAAACTATAAATTACAACGCTCACATCAAGCTATTTAGTAATTCTCCTCATGCACTTCAAAATAGCTCTGAGGATGAGCGCATACTGGGCAAACCTTTGGAGCCTCTGTTCCAACTACAATATGTCCACAGTTGCGGCATTCCCAAACTTTTACTTCGCTCTTCTTAAATACTTCCTGAGCTTCTACATTGTGAAGGAGTGCTCTATATCTTTCCTCATGATGTTTCTCGATTTCAGCAACAGCTCTAAACTTTGCTGCAAGTGCAGTAAATCCTTCCTTCTCAGCTGTTTCTGCAAACTCCACATACATATCAGTCCACTCGTAGTTCTCGCCTTCAGCTGCAGCCTGAAGATTCTCAGCTGTATCACCGATTCCGCCAAGCTCTTTGAACCACATCTTAGCGTGTTCTTTCTCATTATCAGCTGTCTTTAAGAACAATGCTGCAATCTGCTCAAAACCTTCTTTCTTTGCCTTTGAAGCAAAGTAAGTATACTTGTTTCTAGCCTGTGATTCCCCTGCAAATGCTGCCTGCAAGTTCTTCTCTGTCTGTGTTCCCTCATACTTGTTTGCCATGAGAATTTCCTCCTCTTAAAATTCACAAAAATATAGCTTCTAAAAAGTATTCTAATACTCTTCCTCAACTTTAATCAACCCTAATCTCTGGCCTAATGATTTAGGAATATAAGCCTTTACATGAATGCCGTCACCCTCATATTCCATCGAAATAAGCTGACCGCCCTTTCTGATGATTTCAGCATCTTTCGTCCTGTCATAGGGCAGTACACAGTCCACTAAAACTCTCATACTATTAAGCTCTTCCTGGATAGTTTCGAGAAGCTTGTCGACTCCCTCGCCAGTCTTTACTGACATACGAACCACTTTTTCGGCCTTCTCATCAACCAAACTATGCGCGTCAGTTACTTTGTCAATCTTGTTAAAAGCAGTTATGACCGGTTTACCTGTAATCTTCAAATCATGTAAAGTTTTGTAAACGACATCGATATGCATGTCCACATTTTTGTCTGAGCTGTCCGCAACATGAATAATCAAATCCGCATGTGCAGCTTCTTCAAGTGTACTCTTAAATGCATCAATCAGATTATGTGGCAGTTTATTAATGAACCCAACCGTGTCAGTTAGTAGAATTTCCTCACCACTTGGAAGTTTGCACTTTCGAGTAGTAGGATCCAGCGTCGCAAAAAGTTTGTCCTGAGCCAATATGTTTGCATCAGTAAGCGAATTTAGCAAAGTCGATTTACCTGCGTTTGTATAACCCACTATAGCTACTACAGGAATATCATTTGACTCACGTTTCTTTCTCGTAGTTTCACGAATCTTCTGCATAGCTTCGATATCAGACTTAAGCGCACCGATTCTCTTCTGAATCAATCGTCTGTCTGTTTCGAGCTTTGACTCACCAGGTCCTCTAGTTCCGATTCCACCACCAAGTCTGGACATCGCACGTCCCATACCCATAAGTCTGGAAGAACGATATTTAAGCTGTGCCATCTCAACCTGAAGCTTACCTTCACTGGTTGTAGCATGCGCAGCAAATATATCCAGAATCAATATAGTTCTATCGATTACCTTGCAGTCTAACATATCTGAAAGATTTCTGATTTGTGCAGGAGATAATTCATCATCACATACGATACCAGTTGCTTCAAGTTCTTCAACCATTTCGCGAAGCTCTTCTACTTTTCCTTTTCCGATGTAAGTTCCCGGCTCAGGATTGCGCAAATTCTGAACCACATAGTCCAAAACTTCTCCGCCAGCTGTATCTATGAGTTCTCCCAATTCTCTCAGCGAATCTTCAGTTTCCTCTGTATCCCTCGTAGAAACGCCTACGAGAATATATCTTTCCTTTGCGTTTACATCAAATCTATCTAATACGTTTAAATCGTCCATATAACCCATCTTTCATTTATCGTAAAAAAATACCTGCGTATATTCTACCACAGATAGAAATATACGCAGGTATTAAACCAAGAAATATTTATTGTTTTCAAGGATAATGTGCTAGGAATCCTTCAACAATACTAATTTCTGTATACTATATAGGATTCTAACACGTAATAAAATGTCATATGGCATAAATGACAAAAAATTTACATATTTTTTACCAATTCCATAACGAGAGACTCAAACTTAGTCTTTACCATGTCTGCAGTCTCCTGAACTTCTTTGTGATTAAGTGGCTGCTTAAGAATTCCAGCTGCCATATTTGTGATACATGAAATGCCACAAACACGAAGTCCCATATGGCGAGCAGCCATAGCTTCTACTACTGTACTCATACCTACAGCATCAGCGCCAAATGATCTGGCCATCTTGATTTCTGCTGGAGTCTCATAGTTAGGACCTGTGAACTGGATATATACACCTTCCTTCAGATCTACATTTGTAGTCTTCGCTGCAGCACGAATTATATCGCAGAGTTCATCCTCGTATACGTTTGACATATCTGGGAAACGTACTCCGAGTTCTTCTGGGTTTGCACCGATAAGTGGGCTAGGAACAAATGTTGAAATGTGATCTGTGATAAGCATCAAATCACCAGGAACGAAGCTTGTGTTTACACCACCAGCTGCATTTGTAAGAAGTACGATCTTTGCTCCGAGGAGACCCATAATACGTACAGGTGTAACTACTTCCTGCATTTCATATCCTTCATAGTAATGAACACGACCGCTCATAACTACGACTTTCTTTCCTGAAAGAGTTCCGAAGATAAACTTTCCATCATGTCCAGCTACCGTTGATACAGGGAAGCCTTCGATATCAGAATACTTGATTTCACATTCTACTTCGATTTTCTCAGCGAGTCCACCGAGACCTGAACCTAAAGTGATAGCGATTTCTGGAACGAAATCTGTGACCTTACGGATACTCTGCAAACTTTTTTCAAGATTTTCATATACTTTTGACATATTCTTCTCCTCGTTCTAAACCAATTTCTTAAAGATCTTTGAGAACATCTGGATAAAAGGTCCGGCAATCAGCGCACATACCACTGTAATAACTCCGAGCTTTCCTCCGAGTACGAATCCGAGTACTGTACAGCACACGTCAAAACCTATCTTAACAACACGATATTCTTTGTGGAATTTATCAGTGAGTACCATTACAAATCCTGTAAAAGGATCCATTCCGATATCCGCTGCGATATACATTCCAACCCCAATATATAAGCAAGTACAACCGATTACAGCTGTAAGAATCTGTAATGGTAAGGTTAAGTGATTTGGAAAAAACATTCCATGTAGATAATTTCCTAGATTAACAGCTAAACCATATGGAAGAATGTAAATGAATGAACCAATATTTACATAATGTCTTCCGATAAAGAAAACTATTACCAGTAATGCGATATTTACGATATTTGAAGCCATTCCAAGCTGACTGCCTGAAAGATGAGCAGCAACTCTGGCTCCATCGTAAAGTATACCAATCGGATCATTTCCCAGTTTAGAATCTGCATTGAATGCAATTCCAACCCCTACAAAGATGATACCGATTACAGCCAAAATAATCTTTTTCAGTGTAATTCCCTCAAAAACTTTTGCAAACGCCGAAGTCTTTCCCCCTTCTTTATTCGTCTGCGACAAACCCATTCATGTACTCCTTTATCTTAACATACTGCTCGCTATCTATCTTGAAATGGCCGCGGTTATGGTGCAAGAAGCCTTCCTCTTCTAGGGACTGCACCGCACGGTTAACCGTACGAAGAGATAATCCCGAGAATTCCGAAAGCTGCTGTCTGGTAAGTTCAAACCTACATACGCCATCTTCGTGTCTCTCCTCATATTCGAGCATCATCAACATGAGCAGAGAATCCTTGCCTGACAGGAATCTAAGCAATCTATCTCTTCTTGCCTCCTCAAGCAAATACTCACAGGTTTCCTTTGAAATAATCTTCAAAGCATGTGAATCAGTCTCAGTCCACTTCTCGTAATCTTCACGAGACAAAACCAGAAACTGACAATCTACCTCTGTTACCAGGGTAGTTCTATATAAATCATAATCAAGCAAGCTTTCCATAGTACCAAAGCTCTCAAAAGCATTGTAATGCGTAAAGTTGTAGCTGGTTCCTAATACTCTGTGCTCAACGGCCTGCACACGTCCGCTTATCATGAAAAAAACGCGATCAGCAGGCATTTTTTCCCTGATAAAATATGTTCCCTTCTTCATCTCTTTCAGCTGCATAGCTTGAAAGATAAAGAGCGGCGCATGCTTAAAGAGTTCCTGAAGATGTTTCTTTGTATCTTCAGGAAGACTCTCTATAGCCATCATGATTTTGTTTAAGTTTTCATTTCCTTCAGCATCGTTAAGAAGTTTAGAATTAGTAAACATCCTGACCTGCTTTCTATAAACAGTCTATAATCTTTCCAATATAGAAGTTCCTATAGTATTTTCAGGCATAGATACTCCGAAGTTATCGCAGATAGATGCACCGATAGCAGCAAATGTATCTATATCTGGAATCTGTCCGCCTTCTTTGTATGAAGGTGACCAAGCGATAAATGGTACATATTCTCTAGTATGATCTGTACCTGAATAAGTAGGATCATTTCCATGGTCAGCTGTGAGGATTACGAGATCGTCTTCCTTCATAGCATTCATGAGATTCTCAAGTCCTACATCGAACTTCTCAAGTTCCCTAGCATATCCTAGTGGATTTCTTCTATGGCCCCAAAGAGCATCGAAATCTACGAGGTTTGTAAAGCAAAGTCCCTTCCAATCGTCTCTCTTTGCATAGTCAACTGTCTGGTCCATACCATTTACAGATGTCTTTGAGCGAACGAAGTCAGTGATTCCTTCACCTACAAATATATCGTTAATCTTTCCTACTGAAAGTACATCTAAGCCTGCATCCTTAAGTGCATTCAAAGCTGTAAGTCCAGTTGGTTTTAAAGCATAATCATGTCTGTTGGAAGTACGAACGAACTCGCCCTTCTTTTTTCCAACATAAGGTCTAGCGATTACTCGACCTACTCTCCACTCTTCCTTCATAGTGAGTTCACGAGCGATTTCACAGCAACGATAGAGTTCATCCAAACCGAAAGTCTCTTCGTTTCCACAAATCTGAAGTACTGAATCTGCAGATGTGTAAACGATCATCTTTCCTTCGTTGATTTCCTGCTCAGCAAGCTCATCGAGGATTTCTGTTCCACTTGAAGCTTTGTTTCCGATGATTTTCTTACCGCATCTTTCTTCAAGTTCTTTGATGAGTTCTGGTGGGAATCCATTCTCAGTAAAAGTCTTAAAAGGCTTGTCTGTTCTGATACCCATCATTTCCCAATGACCAGTCATAGTGTCTTTACCGTTTGAAGCTTCAGACATCTTCATATAACGTCCCATCGGCTTCTCAACTGGTGCAATTTCAGGAACACTGTGTAGATTTGCAAGTCCGAGTTTTACTAGATTAGGAATATTTAAACTAGGTACTTCCTTTGCGATATGCGCAAAAGTATCAACCCCAACATCTCCAAACTTTTCTGAATCTGGCATTGCGCCGATTCCGAAAGAATCGAGAACAACTACAAATACTCTATTATACTTACCCATGATTAACCCTTTCCACTCTTATATAGAGAATAAATCTAGTTCTTTAATAATTTTATCTTTTGTTTCAGAATCTGCAAATGAAGCGAGTATCGCATTCTTCTGCAACTGAATCATCTCTTCATCTGTGATTCCTGAAATCTGCTGAACCAGTTCCAACTCTTCTGTGAGCGTTGTTCCACTTACAGTTCTGTTGTCCGTATTTACTGTCACCATCAAACCGTTATCGAGAAACTCTCTCAAAGGATATTCTTCTCCTGTTACAGCCTTCGTCTGATAGTTTGATGTAGGACACATCTCCACGCAGACGTTAGCCTTACGTACTTTTTCCTGAAGGGAATCATCCCCATGCATAGCGATTCCATGTCCGATACGCTTTGCTCCAAACCCGAGAGCACTTTCGATATTTTCCGGATTTCCAGTCTCACCCGCATGTATTATAAACGGAATATTTCTCTCATTGGCTTCGTAAAAGATTTCCCTGAAATTCTTCGTAGGAAATACAGCCTCAGCTCCTGCCAAATCCAGGCAACAAACACCTCTGTTTAGATACTTTTCAGCCAAGTCAAGAGTAGCACGATTTAAGTCTTCATTGAAATGCCTCATGGCACACAATATCACGTTTCCCTTTATATCATAATCTCTTTCAGCTTTCCTGATTCCTTCGATTACACATTCAACTGCTTCATCAGCTGAAAACTCCTTTGTAGAAATAGTAATCGGATCAAATCGGATCTCTATATATCTAACATTTTCCCTTGCAGCTTCCTTCATAACATCATAAGCTGCTTTCTTCAAAACTTCAGCATCCTTCAAAATCTGAAGAGGAATATCAAATTTAGAAAGATAGTCATTCAGACTTTCACAAGACTTAGAAACAACAAGCTCGGAAGGTTCTACATTCCTTCCGAGCACAGTTTCAACAAAGCCTCGGGAAAGTGAACCATCTAAATGACAATGAAGTTCAACCTTTGGTAGTCCCTGAAGCTTAGATTTGTTCATATTTTCTCCTTAGTCAGCAATAATCTGAAGAGTTGCACTAGTACCAAGTCTAGTAGCACCTGCATCAACCATAGACTGTGCTTCTGCGCCTGTGTGAATTCCACCGCTAGCCTTTACTTCAAGTCTATCACCGACAGTTTTTTTCATAAGAGCTACATCTTCTACTTTAGCTCCACCTGTAGAGAATCCAGTAGATGTCTTTACGAAATCAGCACCAGCTTCTTCTGAAAGCTCACATGCCTTTACAATTTCGTCATTTGTAAGAAGGCAGCACTCGATGATAACCTTAAGTGTCTTACCTACACACTCAGCACGAACAGCCTTGATGTCTTCAAGTACTACGTCATACTTTCCTTCTTTAAGTGCACCTACATTGATAACCATATCGATTTCATCTGCACCATCATCTACAGCACAACCTGTCTCGAAAGCCTTTGCCTTTGTAGACATCTGACCGAGAGGGAAACCTACTACTGTTGTAGTACGTACGTCTGTACCCTTAAGTGCATCTGCAACCATCTTTGTGTAGTAACCATTTACACATACTGATTTAAAATCATGAGCCTTTGCTTCTTCTACCATCTTCATGATATCAGCGCTCTTTGCATCTGCTTTAAGTAGTGTGTGATCAAACAACTTGCTATCTAACATTTTAATCCTCCAAAAACTCTGGGCCGAATCCTTCCGGCAGCAGATCAACTAGTTTATATGTTTTTATATTCTCAGCATCCTTTGCAAGGACGATTTCGAAATCAGATTTACAGAACTCACGCATAACCTGGCGACAAACACCACAAGGAGGACAGAAGTCAAGTTCTTCAGCATCTTCTAATCCACCCACGATAGCAATTGCATCAAAGTCATACTGACCTTCTGAAACTGCTTTGAAAAAAGCTGTTCTCTCTGCGCAATTAGATGGAGTATAAGCTGCGTTTTCTATATTACAACCATCATAAACTACTCCGTTTGATCCGAGCAAAGCCGCTCCCACCTTGTGGTGGGAATACGGTGTGTATGCTTTACGTCTATTTTCAAGTGCCTTTACAACTAATTCTTTCTTCTGTGTTTCGCTAATCATACGCTGCCTCACAATCTAGAATATTATTTTGATTTGATATATGGTTTACCGTTTGCTGCTGGTACTCTCGCGCTACCTACGAAGAAGATAAGAACGAGGATTGTAACCACATAAGGAATCATTGAAAGTAAGTTTGGTGATACGTTACTTCCACTTGCAGACAATACAGTCTTTACACCATTACAAAGTCCGAACAGAATACATCCGAGGAACGCCCCCTGTGGTGTGAACTTACCAAAGATTACTGCTGCGATAGCGATGAATCCCTGTCCAACGATAACTGTAGGTCTGAACTGAGATACAGTAGCAAGTGTTACGAATGCTCCGCCGAGACCTGCGAGGAAACCTGAAAGCATAACACATGCATATCTAACAGCATATACGTTTACACCCAAAGTCTCACATGCTTCTGGATGCTCACCAGCTGCACGAAGTCTCATACCAAATCTAGTCTTATAGAATACAAACCAGATTACTGCTACGAGCAGGAAGCTCAAGTATACTGCTGAATATGTACCTAATACGTTGTATCCGAATGAACCAGACTTAAATACACCACTAAACATCTTAGGAAGTTTCTTTGCTGTATCAAGCGCTGGAGTATCAGACGATGTAAACATAGCCTTGCAAAGGAACAGAGCAAGACCTGGTGCGATAAAGTTTACAGCTGTACCAGCGATAGTCTGATCAGCTCCGCAAGTTACACAAGCGAATGCGTGAAGAACTCCGAAGAGCATTCCAGCAAGACCGCCGAGTAAGAAACCAACCCAACCATTTCCTGTATAATAAGCTCCGATGGCACCGATGAAAGCACCGATAGTCATCATACCTTCGATACCGATGTTAACTACACCACTTTTTTCTGAAAAAACAGAACCTAATGCTGCCAAGAGCAAAGGTGGTGTTGAGATTAACATGGCATTTAAAATCAAACCAAAATTCTTAATAAAAATATCCATCTTAATCCTCCTTCGCTGTCTTTACGGCATTATTCTTCTTCTCAGAAACGCTAATCATAATTCTCTTAAACAGAAGTGCGATAGCGATAAAGAAGATGATAGTACCCATGATGATGTTTACAACTTCTTTTGGAGCATTTACAAGTGTAAGCTTGTTTCCGCCGTACTTCATAGCTCCGTAGAATAATCCAGAGAAGATACATCCTATAGGGTTTGATCCAGCGATAAGCGCTACTGTAATACCGTCGAAACCGAAACTTTCCTGTCCTGCGAACTGACTGATACGTCCTGTCATACCAAGCGTATGAACAGCTCCACCCAGACCAGCAAGCATACCAGAAATAGCCATAGATGACATAAAGATCTTTGATGAACTAATTCCACCATACTCAGATGCTGACTTTGAAAGTCCTACTGCTCTAAGCTGATATCCGAGTGTAGTCTTTGAAATAACGAACCAGAGAACAATAGCCGCAACAACTGCGATTACAAATCCCCAGTTTACTGTAGGACAACCAGTAAGCATTACCATGTTGTCAGACATAAGTGTTCTAGCAGAATCCCTTACTGTCTTTGTTGCTTCAAGTGATTCATCCTTTACTGCTGCAGATGTAACGATGAAGTTTGAAAGATAGTAAGCAATCCAGTTAAACATGATATAAGAAAGAACTTCGTTGATTCCTCTCTTAATCTTCATAAGTCCTACTACTGCGCCCCAAAGAGCTCCAGCTGCGCATGCACAGATGATACATACGATTGAGTGAAGAACTGGTGGTAGATCTACGAAGAGACCAACCAATACTGCAGCAAGTGAACCTACTACAAACTGTCCTTCTGCACCGATGTTAAATACACCGGTTTTAAATGAAAAAGCTACTGAAAGTCCAGTAAGAATATAAGGTGCAGCATAAACCATGCTGTATACGATGTATTTTGATTCTCCAAAGATTCCTTCAAAGAGACTGCTATATGCGATTCCCGGATCGATTCCAGCTGCAGTCAGGAGAATAGCTCCTACTATGAAACCGATGATAATAGCAAACAAGGTATAGATGAAATTACCTTCCCAGATATTAAACTTACGCTTCATCTTTCTTACCTCCTGCCATTAAGTATCCTAATTCATTCTCGTCAGCTTCTGATCCCTTTACAGTACCAGTAATCTTTCCTTCAAAGATAACCTGAATCTGATCAGAAAGTGACATAATTTCATCAAGCTCGAATGAAACGAGGAGAACGGCTCTTCCCTTGTTTCTCTGCTCAACCAGATATTTATGAACGAATTCGATAGCTCCAACATCCAAACCTCTAGTTGGGTTCATAGCGATGAGTAGCTCTTTATCGTTTGTAACTTCTCTAGCGATGATAACTTTCTGCTGGTTACCACCTGAAAGCTGTTTAGCGAGTTTGTTCTCACATCCTCTAGGACGGATATCGAACTTCTCGATCATTTCTTCAGCAAATTTCTTCATAGCACCTTTTTTCAAAATGCCATGCTTTGAGAACTTCTCCGTTGCGAAGTTCTGAAGAATCAAGTTTTCAGAAACAGAATAGTCCATAACCAAACCGTGCTTCTGTCTATCTTCTGGGATAGAAGATACACCGATTTCAAAGATTTCCTTTGGAGTCTTATTAAAGATATCCTTGCCTTCAAGTGTGATAGTACCAGATTCAGCCTTCATAAGTCCTGTAAGAATTTCTACGAGTTCTGACTGACCGTTTCCATCAACACCAGCGAGACCTACGATTTCACCTTCGCGAACCTGAAGGTTAAGTCCATCGAGGATCTCTACTCCACGGTAATCCTTTGCATGCAGATCTTTAACGTCGAGAACAACTTTTCCTGGCTGTACTTCCTTCTTCTCAACCTTAAACTCTACATTACGACCTACCATCATGGATGCAAGGTCATTCTCTGTAACATCGCTTACTTTTACAGTGTCGATGTATTTACCCTGACGGATGATAGTACAGAAATCAGCAGCTTCTGTGATTTCCTTAAGTTTATGTGTAATCAGGATTACACTCTTTCCATCATTTGTAAGATTTTTAATGATGTCCATAAGCTCAGCGATTTCCTGAGGTGTAAGTGATGATGTAGGCTCATCGAGAATCAAATACTTAGCTCCTCTATAGAGAACCTTCAAAATCTCTACTCTCTGCTGCATTCCTACTGAGATGTCTTCAATTCTGGCATCCGGATCTACCTTAAGGCCGTATTTTTCTGAAAGCTCTAAGATCTTCTTTCTAGCAGAATCTTTGTCCACTACGAGACCTTTCTTTGGCTCTGCTCCGAGAATGATATTCTCAGTTACAGTAAAAGGCTGTACGAGCATGAAATGCTGATGCACCATGCCGATACCTAATTCGATAGCCTTTTCTGGGCCTTCAATTACTACTTCTTTGCCATCAATCTCGATTGAACCTGATGTAGGCTGATAGATTCCGTACAGTACATTCATAAGCGTACTCTTACCAGCGCCATTTTCTCCAAGGATTGCATGAACCTCACCCTTGTGGATAGTTAAATTGATATGATCGTTGGCAGTGAAATTGCCGAACTTCTTTACGATCTCTTTCATCTGGATCGTAACAGTATTCATATCCACATTACTCGCGTTATTCACGTATACTTTCCTTTCTACACAAACAATCTCTAAATCCTCTATACTATAACAACCGTCTTTACACCGACACTCTTCGAAATCCCCTCAAGTTCTTTCATTAATTCCTTCGAAGGAGGTGTTAGCGTCTGAAATTCCTCACGAACTCCCATCGGTCGATATGTAATAATTTTGTATCTGATGTCAGACACCGCCAAATATTTTACTATGATTCGGGATACTTTTTCCACCGTTTCTTTCACATCGAATAGTTCCGGCACAACAACAGTTCTAACTTCGTACAGTTTCCCTACCGAAGCCAGATACTCGAGATTCTTTAATATCATCTCGTTTGAAGCATCTGTAACTCTCTTATGATCCTCTGCATCATAGGCTTTAACATCGAGCATCACGCCATCCGTTACAACGAGCAGTTCTGGATCAAGTTCGAAATCATAGGTTCCATTACTGTCTATCAGAGTTCCTAAGCCCTCTTTCTTCGCCAGGGAAAAAAGTTCCTTCAAAAACTCATGATTCAAGGTACATTCCCCACCTGAGGTTGTAATTCCACGGATGAAAGGAACCTGTTTCCTGACTTCATCCATCACTTCCTCTGGTGTCATATATCTGATTCTAGGGCTGGCACCATTTTTACATGTTTTAATACATGTATCACACAAAACACATTTATTATAATCGAAAGTCACCTTTCCATCCACATTTAATAGCGCTCCTGTTGGACATTTTTCAACACAAGCCATGCAGTTTATACACAAATTCCTAGTTTCAGGATTATGGCAGTACTTACAATTAATATTACATTCCTGCAGGAAGATGGAAGTCCTGTTTCCAGGTCCATCTACCGAGCTGAATGGAATTATCTTATTTACTGGAGCTTTCATTATCTCACTTTTCTTTCATAGATATGACCGTTATTCTTTGCTCCCATTCCCAGAGCTGTAGTATCGAGCATAACATTCTCGCCTCGCTCCAGTTTTTCAATCTCAGATTTTTTCACGAGATATCCTGTAATACGGATTACATCGCTATCTGATGAATAGAATGAAAGATATCTCAAGTCATTCTTGAAAGATCCCTTGATGATATCGAGCAGGAACTCATGGTTCTTATGAACTGTGAGGTCGATAGGGAAGATATCACCTGTTCCTGAAGGGAAATATTTGTGGAAGTATGATAGAACCTTAAGATGATCTACCATTTCTTCTGGCTCTTCACCGATAGGAATTCTAGTACCAGGTGTTACATTCTCATCTGAAGCCAAACCAACCTGTGCATGAAGCAGGAAGTGATTTCCCGTAGCTTCACAATACTTGTTCTCGTGATGCTCATTGAAATCTTTGATAATTTCCATGATTTCTACACCGAGTTTATTTGCTTCTTCATCATGACCGAAACGAAGTCCTGTCTTTCCTTCCTTCTCCAGAAGAATATTTACAGCATCTGCAAGTCCAACCAGACCGAACATAGCTGAGAACTTATCTCTATGAATGAACCCTTCCTTTGCGAGGAAGTTATTCTCAAAGAATCCGCTTTCTTCAACTTCAAATGCAATTCGTGCATCCATGTATCTGGCCTGAATATCCATAACATACGGAAGCTGATTCTCTTCGAAATCTTTAATATCCTTTGATCTCTTTGCGATATTTCCGAGGATCAATCTGCAAAGTGTATATGAACCGCCGCCATACTTCAGACCATTGTAGCAGCTGGCGATTACATAATCTTCCTGAAGCTCAGAAACGAACATCTTATGATTTGCAAAAGAAGGCTTAGCACATGTAAGCGCTGTCTCGATTCCCTGAAGAGCGAACTCATCAGAAGTGATATCCTCATCATATTTCATAGTAATGTTTGGTACTGCATCTGAAACCTCAGCAGTAGCCTTCATGATGATTCTACCAGCTCTAGTATCTTCAGGTCCGATGTTTGCATGGGAAAAAGAATCCAAGATCGTTCTATCCATATGAATGAGGAACATCTTTACAAGTTTCAAAGCAGTCTCATCGTCGACATCCTTCATAAACGGATCTAAAAGCTTATCAAGTGCTCCTACATATACAGGAAAGTTTGTAACGCTAGGAACATTTTTATACATAATGAGAAGAGCATTGATAGCTTCATATAAATCCTTTGGTGGATCGATACGAAGGAATTTGCTTCCTTCTCTCAAATATTTTTCATAATCTGGAACGATATATCTAGGACGAAGTGGCGCATGTCCTTCTCCCAAATCACAGATACACTGTCTGTCGATTGGCGCATTCAAAAGCTCATCGAGTCCTTCTGGCAAATCCAATACTTCTAGGAGTGAATCTGCAAGGTTAGCCATGTTTGCCACCTTCTGCTCATGTGTAAGTGTTGCGCTCTTTACAACATTAAGCATATCTTCTCTAGTTTTATTTACTCTGTCCATACTGATATCTCTCATAATTACACCTCCGAAATATCTAAGTCTTTCTTTTTTTAAATATGCTTTGAAAGAATCTCTACCCTACTTACAGAAAGCCTTTCAAAACACATTCGTTAATCTTTCTACACATTAGAAAAAAGCTGCCCCATTTAATCTAACAATCAAAGGGGCAGCTATATTAGTCATTTCTTATTACTGTCAGGAATTATTTAGCTTCCTTGTTAAGTGTGTACTTTCCTTTTCCGTACTTCTTAACGAATTCCTTCTCTGTCTTAGGTACTACTACCTTACCATCGATAAGTTCCTGCTTCTTAGCCTGAACCTTCTCAAGTACTTCTGGAGCAATGTTGTCTGTTGTAGGAGCGATGTCAACACCACCATCTGTGATATCGAATGTCTCAACACCAGCCTTAACCTTACCCTTTACTGTATCCTGGCAAAGTGAGTAAACAGCATTATCTACTCTCTTCATAGCAGATGTAAGGATAGTCTTTGGAGCAACCTTAGACTGATCAGAGTCAACACCGATAGCCCAGATTCCAGCTTCCTTACAAGCATCGATAGCACCAAGTCCTGTTGCACCAGCAGCATGGAAGATAACGTCAGCACCCTTAGCGATCATAGCGTTAGCAGCTGATTTACCAGCAGCTGAATCACTAAAGCTGTTTGCGTTTACGGCCTGAACTGTGATGTCTGGGTTAGCATCGATAGCACCTGCTACATATCCATATCCAAACTCATGCATCATTGCTGTTGACATACCAAGTACGAAACCAATGTTGTTAGACTTTGTTGTAAGACCAGCTGTATAACCTACAAGGTATGAAGACTGACCAGCTTCGAACATAAGAGATGTTACATTCTTTGCATCGGCAAGAGAAGCATCATCAACGATTGCGAACTTCTGATCTGGATTAGCCTTTGCTTCCTTCTTAAGTGCTGGAGCAAGTGCGTATCCGATACAGATGATCATGTCATATCCGCCATCTACGAATGTTTCGATGTTTGGCTGATAATCAGCATCGTTCTTTGACTCAAGGTAGTCAACTTTGATTCCGAGATCCTTCTCTGCTTTCTGAAGACCTTCCCAAGCAGACTGGTTAAATGATCCGTCGTTTACACCACCGACATCTGTAACCATACCAATCTTAATGTTTTTGTCTGACTTTCCAGACTCTTTTGTTGACTTTGCGCCACATGCTGCAAGTGAAATAGTCATAGCGCATGCAAGCAACAATGAAACAACTTTCTTCTTCATTTCTTTCTATCCTCCTTAGAAATATAACTAAGCCACTATGGCTTATTACTGAAGAAACGAATGACATTATTTATTTACTTTGTCATTCTTAATCATGAGCCTAATCGCCTCAATAGCGGCGCGGATGGCTCCGTCCGTGTCGTGCGCCTGAGTATTATCTAACCCAGCTTTAGCACGCTCCTGATTTGCAACTACTAAGAAGCAAGAACCAACTCTAACTCTAAGATGACTTCCTACTACGAACAATGCAGCAGATTCCATTTCTGAAGCTAAAGTGTTAAGTCTGAGCCAAGCTTCCCACTTGTTCAAAAGTTCATAAGAAACTGGCTTTTTCTCAGGTTCATGCTGCCCATAGAATGAATCCTTGCACTCAACAACACCCACATGATTTCTCATATTGAGGTTTGTTGCAGCCTGCTTTAATGAACTAACAACATCAAAATCGGCAACTGCAGGAAACTCTATTGGTGCATATTCCTTGCTCGTGCCTTCCATACGAATGGCTCCGGTTGCTATAACCAGATCTCCTCCCTTTACATCGAGCTGCATACCCCCACATGTGCCAACACGAATAAATGTGTCAGCGCCACAGTGTACTAGCTCTTCCATTGCTATTGAAGCAGAAGGTCCTCCGATTCCGGTGGAAGTAACACTGACCTTTTCTCCATCTAGTGTTCCTGTGTAAGTCACGAATTCACGACTGTCAGCTACGAGAACTGGATTATCAAAATACTTTGCAATCTTCTCGCATCTCTTAGGATCGCCAGGAAGTATTACATACTTTCCAACCTCTCCTTTGCCGACACCAATGTGATATTCCTTACCTGATCCTTCTGTATAATCAACCATAGTTATTACTCTTCCTTTCTACGATCAAAAATATATCGCGTGATACAGGTCATTTAAAAGGTCAAATGGCACGTTCTCGTTATTTTATCTATAATACACAGTTTTGTCAATTCGGTTTTATGCAAATTTACCCACAAATTTTAGCGATTTTGACTTGATTTTTTCTCCATATTTGCCATTTGGCAACTCACATGACCACTTTTTCTGTGCAAAACCTATGTTTTAGTGCCAATTGGCAATTCTCTATCTGACAATTTGTATATATAGCCCAAATATCTAAACTTTTTCTAAACTGAATTGTTTATCAGCACACACAATTTCGCACCTTATTTTTTCCCCTTTCAACATCTCGTTTTAACAATCTCACCCCTAACATATATCTTGATAATCTTTGAAAAAACTTCGTTATTTAATTACTCAGCCTGATAACGCCTTCACAAATTATCGTACAATTCGCGTTGTATACAGTATTTTTCAAAAAATAATATTGACACAATTCTTTGTATTTATTACAATACAATTACCAAAAGAAATCTAGGTGGCGAGAGCTTCATTTAGATTTTTCGTGATTGATACTGAAGATAGTAAATGCGGCGAGAGCCTCGCGAAATAGATCTTCAAGAGTATCGTGTATGAACTGGGAACGTGGCGAGAGCTTCACAGATTCCCAGTTCTTTTTTGTAAAGATATTCTCATATCCCAAACTCCATTATACGAAAGAGCCGACCCTGAGGCCGGCTCTTTCACTATACTTAATTTTCTTTTTCCTAAATTTAATCATCCAGATTGAAGAATCCCATCTCATTCTCCAGACCCTTTGCGATATCGTTTAGTCCGTTCGCTTTATCTGACAGTTCACTTACCGTATTTGAAAGTTCCTGCATCGAAGCTCTAGTCTCCTCTGAGCTAGCAGCATTCTCCTCTGAAATACTAGACAGTGAAGAGATTGTATCTGAAATCATATTACTAGCCTGTGATGTCTTTCCGACACTCTCAGCTATTTCATTTGTAAGTTTAATAGATTCATCTATACTCTCGATCAAGCTGTTAACCTGTTCGATAGTTCTATGAATTGTCGTACGCTGTTTGATAACAGACTCCTGCACTCCACCAGCCTTTGACATTGTCTGGTTTGAATCAGAAGCCAAACCTTTCATAGCTTCCTGAATATTCTGTGCTGCTTCTGCTGACTGATCCGCAAGTTCACGAATCTCACCTGCTACTACAGCAAATCCACGACCGGCTTCACCGGCACGCGCCGCTTCGATAGAAGCATTCAGCGACAACAGATTCGTCTGTGCTGCAATAGAATCGATAATAGCAACCGCTTCACTGATAGTTGTAACAGCATTGTTTGTATTGCCGATTAATTCAACTATTTCGTCGATAGATGCAATCGTTTCACGTGTAGACATTCTTAGACCAGTAAGCGATTCTGAACTTGTCTTTGATTTCTCCTGCATAGAAGTTGCGATTTCTTCCATCTTATTTGCGCTGTCTGTAATCAGATTAATCGCTTCATTGATTTGCCCTACATTGCTAACCGCATCATGTAGAGCCTCCGCCTGGCTGGTCGCGCCATCTGCAACCTGCTCGATTGCACTGGTTACACTATTCGCTGTATCGGAAAGTGCGCGCGCCGTAGTCGACAGATAACCAGCTGAGCCATCCACCTCCGTAGACGAAGTTCTGGCATTTCCGATAACTCCCTGAAGTCTCTCCGACATATCCATGAGTGCCTTTGACATCTCGCCCAGCTCATCCGTACGCTTCACAGTTGCTTCATCTAATTCGATGGAAAGATTGCCCGCGGAAATTTTTTTCACAGCTTCCACATCATCCTGAATAGCTTTAACTATCTTCAATGTATTTGCTACTGAAGAGAACAGCATGATGAGCATAACTACGAGAACTACAGCAACCATAGTATAAATACGTTTGTTTATGTAGCCCATGATTTCAGACTTCTTTTTACCGACAAAAGCCATACCGAAGGCAGCCTTTTCATCGCCGATTGGCTCGTAAGCTACATAATACTTCTCACCTTTGATTTCGACGTTGTCCGCCTGATATCTTTTGTTTCCCTTTAAAACCGTTTTGATTACTTCATCATTCGCCTTAGTACCTACTACGCCTTCGATACTGGATCTCGTACGGGTATCTCCTACGAAGAATGTGTACTCATAACCGGTTTCTTTATGAAGATCACTTTCGATTTCTTCTTGACTGTTATCCTCCATCTTTCCCTGAAGTTCGATCATCGCTGCATATGACTTGCAGGCAGCGCTTACACCGGTTCGCACTTCATCTTCCATTCCTTTTCTCATATTGATGATTCCGGCCACCAAAGCGACTCCGCCTACGATTATCAGCTGAAACAATACGAGGCCTATCAGGATTGCTTTCAACGAAGATTTCTTTGCTCCCATATTTATCCCCTTTCATATGTATAAAAAAAGAAATCCTTCCACGCAATTTGCGTACGAAGGATTTCTTTAATGTCAAATCTTTACTGTCTATTATCCGATACTACGCCATCTATTAATGGTTCTATCTGACTCAAAACATTGTTCATGTCTTCGAACATGAATCCCTTCTGTGTGATCTTTACCTTGATATCAGCAATATCATCATCCACAGCTGTAAAGAACTGTTTTGAATCGAGGATATTACCTGTAATAGAATCGATTGCTGTATCGCAGTTCTGGAAGACATGTGTCATCTTATCGCTTTCGCCTGCAACCTCATCGGCTACATCTTTAATAGAAGAGATAACTCCCTGCGTGCTTTCGATGTTCTCGTGTGATTCATCTATCGCTCCCTTTGTATTTCCAAGTGAATCACGCAAGTTCTGATTCTTTAATTCCAAATCTTCCATGCTCTCATCGATGGCTACTACCATTTCCTTGATTTCCTGAGAAAGCTCATTTACCTGAGTAGCAACTACTGCGAAGCCTCTACCTGCTTCACCAGCTCTGGCAGCTTCGATAGATGCGTTCAAAGCCAGGAGATTTGTCTGGTTCGCTACAGAATTAATCTGAGCTACTTTTTCACGAATGTCATCGAGACTCTTCTGAAATTCATCGAACACGCCCTGCATCTCGTCGATAGTATCAGCAACTGATTTAGAACTTTCATCTACGTGCTCCATACCAGCATGGGATTCATCAGCTGTATCTTTCAGTTTCTGAATAATTTCATCGAGATGTTCTGTAACTGTACGAACATTGTCGAACTCACTCTTGAACTCTTCGACAGATGTGCTAATTCCTTCGTATTTATCTTCAACGATTTTAAAGGAATCCTGAATCTTCTCAACACCATCGATAGTAACTTTTTCCTCATTCTGAAGCTTATTCTTCTGCTCTATGGCAAAACGACCCACCTCACTCAATGGTAGCAGGTCTCTCTTTAAATCCCTGCTAACAACAGGTGGAGCATCATTTGTTTTTGCTACTGTGTTTTTACTAAATAGTCCCATTTTATTCACCGTCCTTATTCAAAAACTGCGCAAACCATAGTCTGATTTACATGCTGCTTCATATACTGCTCACCACCGCCAACATAGCCTACATGTGGAGCAATGTTGTTCATATCTCCTATGAAAGTATTGAGATATCCTTCATTTGTAAAGAGGAGATGTCTATAGATACAGTTTACGGAAAAAATCATTGAGATCTTTGGAGAACTGCTTCTAATCGTATCAAAAGTCTCGTTATTGATTTCCTTATAATCCATAAGCTTAAGTACGCTTACTGTATCGTTCTCATTCAATCTCTTGTAATTAACGAGAGATCCGCCCTGTCCGATGGCATACATACTAGAAATGTAGCATTCATCACCTACAACTCGTCCCAACGGCTGCTTCAAAACATTTCCAACGATTTCATCACGAGAGAGACCTGTATCTTCGCTATAAACATCTGCCGCTGGTCTACCATCGAGCTCGATAAGTTCCTTTGTCTGCAGGTTAACCTTTGTCGCAATGTGTGTCTTTGCACCAGGCTCAGTCTTATATATATTCTCTGAATAAGTTCTAATCTTTCCAGAAGTGTTCTTCAAAATTACGTATCCGCATGCGTCTGGGTACAGAACACTGTCAACCATAACATATGAAGTTTTGCCTTCAGGAGTTCCAAATACTGTACCGCCAACCAACTGTACATTTCTCGTCTCCAAAGCTACGTTCATGCTAGTTACAGTAACTTCTTCATCATTTGTGCAATACTCAATGCAAACAGAATCTTCAGCGCCAGCTCCCACTTTTGAAATAGCCTCTTCCAAATCAGCCAAATCCCTTAGCGGAGCAACTGACAGACCGCGAAGCACACCTGTAGCAACCTTTGCATCTTTTCCAAATGCAATGGCTACTAACTCTTTGTCTGAAGCCTGCGAATCAAAATAAGTCGTTCCGGCAGTGCCCAAATTTGATACATCTGGGAATTTATCCTTTAGATACTCAGCTACCCCTTCCAACAAATCATAAGGTGACTGCACCAAGATAAATGTTGGGGATGTCACTCCATTTAGCGCCTCTGTCATAGCTTCAGTGGCATTTGACTTGTTGCTTTTTCCAATATGAATCTGCATCTTTCAAGCCCCTTTCTGAAGAAAATCAAAACTAATAATATATAAAAAAACATTATGTTATCTGCTTATGATAACTCACATAAATAGTTTACTCACAATTTAACAATATGTATAGCCATTTTCACAAATTTTATTTTTTAGTAATAATTTCACGCATTTTTTCTCCCTCATTTAAGGCTGATTTAAGCTTTCTTTATTATACTGCTACCATAAAACACCGACCATATGAAGGAGGTTATCTATGCTAAAACACAAACTCGCAGGCATCCTAAGCGGCCTGCTTATAATCACAACCACATCCTATGTCCTGCTCGACACTTTCGTAATCCCTAAGAGCTACCAAACCGTAGCTGCAAACAGTTCGTCTTCATCTGCTTCAGCATCGACTGCTTCAACCAGTTCGCTCTCCTCATCCTCGCAGGCATCGAACTCAACTATCAAAGTCACTGAGCAAACCTACAAAGGGACCCAGGTCTACGTCGCCGACATCACCCTCGACTCCATCGAGAACCTCCGAAGTGCTTTTGCTTCTAACACCTTCGGAAAAAATGTCACCGCAAAGACATCTACAATTGCCTCAGAAAATAATGCAACCCTCGCTATAAACGGTGACTTCTATGGTGCACAGGAGAACGGCATCGTAATCCGAAATGGAGAAGTCTACCGCACATCAGTAAAAAGCGGAACAGACGTCCTCTGCATCTACAAAGATGGTTCCTTTAAGATAGTCGGTGGAAACGACATCGATGTAGACAAGCTTGTAGAAGACGGAATCTGGCAAGCTTTTTCCTTCGGGCCGGGATTAGTAGTCGACGGAGAGATTGCCGTTTCTTCTGATGAAGAAGTCGGAAAAGCCATGGCATCAAACCCTCGAACTGCCATCGGTTACATCAGCGAGAACCACTATGTATTCGTCGTTTCAGACGGCCGAACATCCGAAAGTGCCGGACTTTCGCTCAGCGAATTAGCCACTTTCATGAAGAATCTAGGATGCACTCAGGCCTACAACCTCGATGGCGGAGGTTCTTCAACTATGTATTATAACGGCTCGGTTATAAACAATCCGACTACAACAGGTCGAATTTCCGAAAGAAGTGTTAGTGACATCATCTATATTCAGTAAAGGAGTTTATTATGGCTATCTCAAACAACGCAAAAACAACTCGCTTCTATCAGAGGCTATTCCTGTTCGCGAGCGTTTTCTTCGCAATCTTTGCTTTCATATATGAAATGTTTAGTCATGGCGTATACTCTGCCTATATGATCTATGCCTTTCTGATTCCGCTAGTTCTGGGAGGCATTCCTATGACTCTGCTTCGTTTTTTTCCTAAATTCACATTAAGTCATATCTCCTTGCAGACGTACACGGGCGGAATCTTCATGTTAACTATCGGCAGTATCTGCCGCGGCATCCTGGACATCTACGGGACGACAAACCAAAAACTAATACTATTCCCAATCTTCGGAATTTGTCTGCTGATTACCTCTTTCATACAAAGAGCATTTATGGTAGATTAAATATCTACGTAAGAAACAGGGCAAAGCCCTATAGATTATACATGGAGGGAAAACATGAAGAGAAATCTCGCAGACTTTCTAAATGATAGCCCTACTAGCTATCAGGCTATCGACAATGTTCGAGAAGAGCTTCTCGAGCAGGGCTTCACAGAATTAAATGAAGCTTCAAAATATGACATCAAAGCAGGCGGTAACTACTTCGTAACCAGAAACGAATCAGCTATCATCGCTTTCACTATTCCAGAGAACTTCACTGGAATCCGTATCGTAGCGAGCCACAGTGACTCACCTTACTTTAAAGTTAAGGAAAACCCTGAAATGAAGAAGGGTGGCAACTACTGCGTACTCAATGTCGAAAAATACGGCGGAATGCTTCAGAGCCCTTGGTTCGACCGTCCACTTTCTGTTGCTGGACGCATCTTCGTCGAAGAAGACGGTTCACTCGTTTCAAAACACGTCGACCTCGAGAAACCTATGTGCATGATTCCATCGCTCGCTATCCACATGGACAGAGAAGCAAACAATGGTCGCGCATTCAACCCCCAGAAGGATCTCCTTCCTCTCATGGGTATGGTTTCCGGCGATGAAACACCTAAGCTCATCGACCAGGTTGCCGCAAAAGCCGGAACAAAGGCAGACGCAATCCTCGGATACGACCTCTACGTTTACAACAACGAAAAGGCTATCATCTGGGGCGAAAACAACGAGTTCATCTCTGGACCTCGTCTCGACGACCTCCAGTGTGTTTACACTTCACTCGTCGGCTTCCTAAACGGAGCTAGAAGCGAAGCCCTTTCAATCTACACAGTATTCGACAACGAAGAAGTTGGAAGCTCAACTCGTCAGGGTGCCGCATCTACATTCCTTCGCGACACTTTAAAGAGAATCTACGATGCACTTGGACGCTCATTTGAAGATTACGAAATCGACCTCGCAAAGGGATTCATGATTTCAGCTGACAACGCTCACGCTATCCATCCAAACAACGAGGAAAAAGCTGATCCAGTAAATCGCCCAGTTATCGGCGGTGGCGTAGCTATCAAATTCTCTGGAAACCAGAAATATTGTACAGATGGCTTCACAGCAGCTTACTTCCGTCAGCTCGCAACTCGCGCTGGCAAAGAGCTTCAGGTATTCACAAACCGTTCAGATGTAGCCGGCGGTTCTACTCTCGGCAACATTTCAAACAACCAGGTAGCTCTTCCTACAGTCGACATCGGACTTCCTCAGCTCGCTATGCACTCTCCATACGAGACAGCTGGCGTACGCGATGGCGAAGACTTCGAGAAGATTGTTGAAGTATTCTTTGCATAAATAAGCTTGCTTTTTTCTAGCGATTAGCTATACTTGATTTGTTGTGATCGTTGGGTACCCCCAGTTTGCATCCCCTTATACCTGTAAACGCCCCAACGATTGCGATAAAAAGCCACCCTTAGGTTCAACCTAAGGGTGGTTTTTTATTGCTATGGGGATGTTAGCTTGTCACAACGGGGCGCGAATATCCACCAAATCGCAAGAATCCATCAAAAGGTAGGTACTACTACTCCTACCAAGCCTACACCAAAAACTCATCTATCATCTTGCTTATCACATCTGAGCCTAGCGGCACCTGTGAGGTCTCGAAGCCTTCCAGTGGCTCATACTCGACACTCAACCATTCCTTCACGAAGTCTGCGTCCTTCACCGTTAGCGGTTTTATCAGCGCACGTCTGCCCGTACCGCTTTTCTCAAACAAATCACTCATACCCGTGACACTTACATAAGCAAGATATGAATTCACAATCATGAGCTCGTCCTTTGCACGCTTCAATACTTGCAAATCGTAGTCACGCTGCGCCAGGGCTGCTGCCTTTGCTACGTTAATAGCTGGTATATAAATCCACTTGTCATCTTTTTTCAATCTAAAATAGTATTGAAACGACTCCCCTTTCCTAGCACTTTTAAGCCTACCCTCAGGCGCACCCTGAAGTGCTTTTGTCTTTTCCGCTATCAGCCATTCGAGTTTAGACTTTCTGTCCAGCATCTGATAAACGATTTCTTCTGTCCAATATTTTTCCCTCATAAAACCCCTTTCTAATAATCCCTCTCCAAATACTCTCTACTTCCTAATCTCCAAATCCAAATCTACATCCCCTGAGATTCCGTCGACACGACCAGTTGCAGAATACTGCCAAGTCGTAAAATCATATGGAGTCTGCGGAAGTGGCTCATAATCGGCATACCACATCTCAAGATGACGAAGTTTCGTCATATCAAGCTTGTTTGCCTGCCAGATCATATTCGCATAGATTGCCGGCGTGAATCCCCCATCTGAAATCACATCAGCAAACTTGAGCGTATTCGCCGTGAACTGCTCGCCAGAAACATTGTCCGTGCGTGCCCCAACGCCACCGACATTTTCTGGATCAAATACGACAGGAAGTTCGAGTTCTTTACCCTTTAGTAACTTCAACACGAACTCAGCTTCTTCCTTCGCCTCATCTTCGCTTATCGCCTGTGAGAAAAAATACACCCCAACGTCGAGGCCTGCCTTTTTCGCCCCACGATAATACTCCTCAAACTTTGTATCTTCCTTCAGAACTCCCGAATCCGCATAACCGCGGTATCCGCATCTCAGATAAACGAACTCGACACCTGACGCTTTAACCTTTGACCAGTTGATATCTCCCTGATGATAAGACACGTCGATTCCCATTCGACTCTTGTATGTTCCATCTTCATATGAAATCTTGTGCCCATCCAGATATCCTATATGCGTATTAGGAAGCCCCTTTGTCTCAGGAAGCACAGACGCTGAAACGCTCTGTCCTCCGAGATCCATTTCCAAAACCGCACCATATTTATCGTAAAGAGATTCTCCATCTATCATATAACGGGTTTTGTCGTAGACATTTTTGTTGCCCGCTTTTGTCTCATACACGTGTGTCTTTCCTGACGCGTCCAGGAAGACCGCCTTCTCGACATAATTCAAGACTTCTTTAGTATCTTCCTCGACTTTGTCAAACAGACCTCGTCTCCAGAACACCACCAGAGTCACAACTAACGCAAATATCGCGCCCATCAGAAAGACAACTAAATAGCGCAACTCCTGTTTTTTAGATCTTTTCTTGCTCAAAATTTTTCCCTTTCTCAGATTCAGAATCATCTCTAAACTTTTCCCTTTCTCAGACTCAAATCGTCTCTAAACTTCTACTTCCCCGCACAGACTTACCTTAAAGTACTCGCGCACCTCATCCATATCATCTGTCTGACCGAGAGCCCACATGAGCTTTGTGACTGCTGCCTCAGTAGTCATATCGAAAGCTTCCATGACTCCGATTTCCTTTGCGCGCTTTCCTGTTTCATAGATGTTTAGATTACTGCCTTCATAACGACACTGTGTTCCGACGAGAACAGCTACTCCTGCATCTATAAGCTCCTTCAGCGCTCCGATGAAATCATCATCCCTAAAAGGCATTCCTCCCATACCGAAAGCTTCTATATACACACCCTTATATCCAGCCTTTGCGATGCTAGATAGTACGGCACTCTTTATGCCCGGGTACATTTTTATCACACCAACAGATTCCGATATATCCATCTTTACTTTAAAGATTCCGTGTCTAGCAGGAATAGCAGCTTCGTTCACTTTTAATCCCAGCGAGCTCACTTCTGCAACACATGGATAGTTAATACTTTCAAACGCATCAAAAGAAAGTGTGCGCACCTTTGACGCACGGCTTCCCAATATCACCTTTCTATTAAAGGCTACAAACACTCCCGGATATCCCTCGCAAGCCATGTATATAGCCAATCTACAGTTCTCCATCGCATCAGCGACAGGATGCTTCATCGAAAGCTGGCTTCCCGTGATAACAACAGGAATCGTAATATTCGAAAGCATAAATGAAAGCATGGAAGAAGTGTACGCAAGCGTATCCGTTCCATGAATCACGACTATGCCATCATATTTTGCCTGTTCCAGCGCGATTTTGTCCGCGAGCGACACCCAGTCGCGTGGCAATATATTCGCACTGTCCAGAGACAAAAAATCATCAAACGCGAGGTCCGCGTCTCCAGAAATCATACGAAGCTCTGAAAGCATATCGTCAGTCGACAGCCCCGGCGCCATTCCATTTTCCTTCATAACGGAACTCAGTGTTCCACCCGTATTTATAATTAGGATTCTCTTACTCATTATCGTCCTCTCCTCTTTAAATATTTTTTTCGTAAAAAAATCTCCTCAGGAGTTAAACTTCCAAGGAGATTTTAACCTTATCGCATGCAAATGTATACAGCATATATAGCATACAGTAGGAGCATCATCACGCCCTCACCTTTATTTATTCGTCTCTTTGTAAATCCAAGCACACCAACTATAATCGAGAACGCCAACAACAGTGCCAAATCCACCAGGTTGTCATGAATAACCACAATAGAACTGATTGCACCTGACATACCGAGAACACCGAGTATATTAAAGATGTTCGATCCGATTACATTTCCTATACTCATATCGAGCTCACCCTTACGAGCAGCTACTACAGAAGTAACGAGCTCTGGAAGGCTGGTTCCCATAGCTACGATAGTTAAACCGATGATATTCTGAGAAATACCAAAAGCTTTTGCTATTACAACCGCACCATCTACTACCCATTCTCCTCCGAATTTGATAGCAACCGCGCCACCTATGATATATAGAATCGCTAGCCATACACTCGTCTCTCTGGCGACTTCCTCTGTTTCCGCTTCAGCTTCAACTTCATATTTAATAGTCTCTGCATCAGCTGATAGATTAGAAACCTCGCGTCTGACTTTCATAGCCTCGCGAACTACAACAACCAAATATACGATCAAAGCGATAAACATGATAGCGCCTTCGAATCTCTCCAGTTTCATTGAAGTGATACCGAATACCATGAGCACACCTGTCGCGATTAGTGATAACGGATAATCTCTTTTGAACACGTCTCTACTAACCAATAACGGCTGGAACAATGCGCTGAATCCCAATACAACCATGAGATTAAACATATTTGAACCGATTACATTACTGATAGCGAGCGCATTCTGTCCCTTTAAAGCTGCTGATAAACTAACCGAGAACTCTGGCAGACTCGTTCCCATCGCTACGATAGTAAGTCCGATGATGAGCGCTGGCACACGAAGTTTCTTTGCTATAGATGAACTTCCATCCACAAAGAAGTCTGCGCCCTTTACCAAAAAAATAAACCCTAGCACCAACAATGCCACTGCTTTTACGATATCCATTAGTTTGTCCTCTCTTTCAATAACCTGTTTTCATACCAGGCTACCCCTAATTTTAATATATCTTCTTGTATACATTCAAGATTTAAAGGACTATAATTACTTTTTTATGAAAGTACTGTCATCACTTTTGACCAATTATATAAATAAATGAAAGCAATTTCAGATAAACTTCTATCTATTGACAGGCTTTTTTTGTAACAAATATAATAATCCCAGAGGTGAAGTTATGTTAAATTTATTCAAAAAGCACAAAAGCACTATCATTTGTTCCCCTGTAGATGGAGAACTCATTGACATTTCTAAAGTCAGCGACCCTACATTCGCAGAGAAGATGCTCGGCGATGGAGTCGCAATCATTCCACATTCAAACGATATCGTATCTCCAGCAACCGGAGAAGTTGCTATGGTATTCGATACTCACCATGCCGCCAGCATCGTGACAAACGGTATTGAATTACTAATTCACTGTGGAATTGATACTGTAAATTTAAAAGGAAGATGCTTCGAAGCACATACTGAGAACGGCGCAAAGATTTCAACCGGGGATGCGCTTCTCACTATGGATATCGACGGTGTACGAGAATCTGGATTTGACACAGTAATTCCTATCATCGTCCTAAACACTACAGAAATGAAGTCAATCACTCCAAAGGCATACGGACCTGTAAAGGCCGGTGACCCTATTATGGAGATTGAAATACAGTAACTTACAACAGAGGGTTTGATTAAGGAGGATTAAATGAAGTTTTTACAGAAACTTGGTAAAGCTCTCATGCTTCCTGTTGCAGTTCTACCTCTATGCGGACTGCTGATGGGAATCGGCTACATGTTATGCCCAGCCACTATGCAGGGTGGTGACATTACAGGAGCCAAAATGCTTCTCGGTCTATTTCTGGTTAAAGCCGGCGGAGCACTTATCGATAACATGGCTATTCTATTTGTTATCGGTGTAGGTGTAGGTATGTCAGAGGATCACGATGGAACTGGTGGACTTGCAGCGCTCGTTTCTTGGCTTATCATGACTACACTTCTAAGCACTGGATTTGTAACTACAATCATGCCTGAAATTGCAAAGAATGCAGCTAAGACAATCGCATTCGATCAGACAAAAACTCCATTTATTGGTATCATTGCAGGTATCATCGGTTCAATGTGCTACAACAAATTCAAAGGAACTAAACTTCCTGATTGGTTATCGTTCTTCTCAGGAAAGAGATGTGTTGCTCTCATCGCAGGCTTGATTTCTATCTTAGTTTCAGCAGTTCTTTTATTTACATGGCCACTTCTTTTCACAGGTTTAGTTGCATTTGGAAAAGGAATCTCTAAAATGGGAATCTTCGGAGCAGGATTATATGCTTTCTTCAACCGACTTCTCATTCCAACAGGTCTACACCACGCATTAAACAATGTATTCTGGTTTGACACCATCGGTATGGGTGACCTCAAAAACTTCTGGGCTGGAAAGACATCAGCTGATGTATCTTGGGACCTCGGAATGTATATGTCAGGTTTCTTCCCATGTATGATGTTCGGTATTCCTGGTGCTGCACTTGCTATGATTCGACGCGCCAAAGATACTAAGAAAAAGATTGCTGTCGGCATCCTTTCATCTGCTGCTATCTGCGCATTTGTTTGCGGTGTTACAGAACCATTCGAGTTTGCATTTATGTTCCTCGCTCCAGGACTTTATGTAGTATACGCTCTCCTTTACGGTATATTTACAGTAATCACTGCCGCAGTAGGATTTAGAGCAGGCTTCTCATTCTCAGCTGGTGCAACCGACCTATTCTTCTCAGCATCACTTCCAGCTGCAAAGAATACCTGGATGATCATTCCACTTGGAATCGGAGCCTTCGTAGTATTCTACCTCGTATTCTACTTCATGATTGGATTATTTGATCTTAAGACACCAGGAAGAGAAGATGATGAAGAAGACTACGCTGAAGTAGACAAAGATGCTACTCTTTCAAACAACGATTTTACAACTATAACAGAGAAGATTCTCGAAGGTCTCGGCGGAAGAGACAACATCACATCTGCCGATTACTGCACAACCAGACTTCGTCTCGAAGTAGTAGATCACGAACTCGTAAACGAAAAAGCCCTCAAAGCCGCAGGTGCTGCCGGAGTAATCCGACCTGGAAAGACATCAGTACAGGTTGTAATCGGTACTAAAGTTCAGTTCGTATATGATGAATTAAAAAAGATGCTTTAACATTAAAGGGCCGCAGCTGAAATAGCTGCGGTCCACTATTATAATTATGAATGTTTAACTTTCCATCTGATGATGTTCTTCTTCACTTCGCTGACATTGCTTCTGCCGATGGCTATCGCCATCCCGTTCTTCATTATAATATTTCTCGAATCACAGGTTTTCACCCTCGACATATTTACCACATAAGACCTCTGAACCTTTAGAAATCCTTGCTCAGCCAACAAACTTTCTATATCACTGATTTGAAGATCTATTTCTATCGATTCTCCATTAACCAAAACAGCTTTAACTCGTCGTCCATAAGTCTCAAAATACTCTATATTAGAAAGCTTAAACTCACAGTCACCTGCAGCTACTACAGGCAAACTGAATCTTTCCTCCAATCTTTTTTCCTCTATAAACGAATCGAGAGCCTCCTGTATATCATCAAACGAACTTTTCTCTATAAATCGGTATGCGTTCACCATGTAACCCTTGTTAGCAAACTCTCCATGTGAAGTCAGTAGGACCACACGTTCCTGCGGCTTTCGTTCCTTTAACGAACGAGCTATACCTAACCCATCCACTTCAGTTTCAAGGTCTATATCTAAAAAAAGCAGATCAAATCGTTCCATTGCATCCACATCCGTCACATCTGAAACCGTCGTCACTTCACAATCCACCCTATGATAATCCACATATTCTTTGATGTAATTGTAAGCCATATTTGACCAGGCCGGCTGATCATCTACTATTCCTATATTTATCATATAGCCCCCTAAACGCTTAACATAACACATGCTTCAAACGCACATCTATCTCTGAGGTAACCATACTCAAAGCTACCTCCATATTTATTTACTGCGTTTTGAACATTTTTCAGTCCTAAACCGTGATCGAAATATGCCACCTTCGTCGATGTGCACTCAGTATTATCGCACATCTCTTTCTTAACAGGATTTGTAATCAATAGATAAAACTCATCTTCAGTACTTCGGACTGAAATATCTATCCGCGCACGCTCCATACTGGCAGTTGCTTCAACCGCATTCTTTAATAGATTTCCAAATACTATAACTGTATCCATCTCCTCCATCCGGAGTTCTCGTTCTATCTTTCCAGTTACAGATATCGTCGTCCCGTATTTCTCAGCAATATATGAATAATAATTCACTATCGCATCTATACACTCATTTCCCGTATTCGCACCACTTTTACACGCCATGGTAAACTCAAGCATTCGTCCGTATATTTCTGAGCTCCGCCTATATCTTTACGTTTCAACATATCTCGAACCGTAACCAGGTGGTTTATCAGATCATGTCTAAATGAACGCAGCGCTTCAGTTTTTTCTCTTAAATACTTTAGCTGCTTAGCTCTACATTCTACATCAAACTTCAACTTAGAATTTGCATAATCTAGTTTCTCATGCTCTATTGCCAGTTTCAAAACCATCCCAGTCGAATAAAATACTCCGATTAAACTGATTATCAAAATTGAATACACATCAACATACAGTAAGGATTCGTCCCGATACAACGATTCATACAGAAATGATATCATTATGTAAAAAATAACACTCTGAATTAAAACTGCCACCTTGTATTTCGTTTTAATCTGATCCATGTATATTCTATTCTTGCAGATAACCATGTGATATACCAGAGTATAAAGAGTTACAGATATCACGTACGATAGCTCAACGCCCCACTTCCAGTACTGATCATACATTCCGGCTGCGACCATAATCGCTTCAATGATGATAGAAGACATCAGATCTATCATCGTTGTAAAGATTACCAAACCGAGTCCTAATTTAATCAGATATGTAATATTCGATTGAAAACATATAATTACTGCAAATACCAGCGATACGCCAAAGATAAGGAGGTAATATTCCTCGTATAGATTTGATAAGAAGACAGAAGCTATTAAAAGCAATACTAAAGAAACCTTTGGGATTGTACCTTTTCTAAGATTCATTCTCCATCCCAAAGAGATCAAAGTACACAATATAACTACATTAAGGACATAATCTATAAGATATATCAAGTCCATTCCCCCTTTATCTTTATATTATTATATCAAATATTAAAAAAAAATAAACTCTATAAATTCTTACAGTAATGGAGAGAACTGACCCCTCAGTTCTCTCCATAAAAACACTTTTAGAATGCTACCGACCTGATATATTTTACATCAAGTTTTCAAAGTCACTTTTTCACTCTTCAATTCTTGAAACGTGCTTAGTCCAATAAACCTAACCGCGAATAGAATCATCAATAGAATACTTAAATAATATGAAGTATGAACTTCACTACCAGAACTATAGCAACTACGTCCTAGATCCGTTTCAATGATTAATCTACTCATATTAACGCAAAATAATATCACTATACTTAAGCACCATTTTACCTTAAACTTTGGCAGCATTATTAAAGCACATGCCAAGCCCATAACAGGAAGTAATAATCTATTGACAATAATAACAATAGAATATTCGCTTATTACATTCACCTCAACCACTCCACTTAAAATCAAGAATATTAGAATGAACGGAAGAGCAAATAATAACCTCTTATAATTCATATTGTCCCCTTTGTCTCTTTAATGCCTTTAACATCAAATCTCCGCCGAAAAAGAATATCAACTCTCCGACCAATATCGCAGCACAAAGATAATACGAACTATGATCTGGACCTGACAGATTAATATAACTCTGTCCCAATCCAGAATCCAATCTAAGTTGTGCAAAGAGCCCAAACAAACACACCACAAATGTTGCTAACCATTTCAGATTAATCTTCGGAATTACAATTGCCACGCTCACTAATCCCAAACATGGTAACAATACTCTATTAATCATCACAACTATAGAATCCTCTGAATATACGTTTAGTTCAACCGTAATACTCAAAATCATGAAAACTATGATAAATGGAAGCGCCGGCAATAATCTCTTATATCTCATAGCATTTTCCTCCTTTCTAAATCTATTGGCTTAAATCACGTTCATGTTTTTAATTTATCACCTTTACCTTTAAGCTTATCTGCGTCTATCATCGTCTTAAATTTATAAATAACACCGAATACAATATCAAATCCAATCATCACGAAAAGCATCGCTTTATATGTCGAATGATCTTCAAATTCCATAAGTTTATTTACTCCGAAATCCAGAGGATCATTTATAACATTCAATATAAAGCACAAATACAGCCAGCCAATAAACAGATACCATTTCCAATTATACTTAGGTACGATGACAGCCAAACTCGTAATCCATATAAAATACACGCCCAATCTATTAACCTTCGTTACGATCGAATAATCTGCTATTACATTATATTCAACTATTATGCTCAATATCATATACGCAATTATAAATGGAAGCGCAGGCAATAATCTCTTATATTTCATAACTGTCCCCCCTTCTAAATCCACATAACCTAAGTCATTATTTATACCTTAAATCTATAAGAGTCATTCCTCAGATTCAACCCCTCCTGCACGAACTACACAAAAATGACGTAAACTACACAAATTTTTGCAAAAAAATAAGATTCTTCATCTGAAGAATCTTAAATCTATTCATTCGATTTCTATCGCATCCAAAGTCCTACGATATTTCTCCGCCTTAAAATACGAATCATTAGCAAAATAATATGAATACAAGACATCTAATAATACCAGGATAGAAACCTGTGGAGATATCTTCGTTCCTGTCTCTAACTCTGACAAGTATGCAACCTCTACTATTTCATCACAAATCTCGCTAAGCTTACCATCCTTTGATGCCGTAAACAAAATCACTCGCGCCCCATTCTGCTTTGCTTTCTTAATACCATCTATGACCTCTTTTGTCTTGCCACTTACAGTAAAAGCAAGCACGAGTGAACCACGCTTCACGAGAGATGCATTCATCGCAATCATCTGCGAATCTGTAATAGCTATTACATCGAGCCCAAGCCTCATAAAACGAAGCTGAAACTCTCTCGCCACATAGCCACTCGATCCCATTCCATAAACAGGAACCGTATACTCCGTATTACTAAGCATCCCAGCGATTCGTCTCATCTGGTCTTCATCGATATTATCAAAAGCCTTCACCAGAATATCCTTATAATTCTTTCGAACCGCTCTCGTAAAATTCGATATTTCTTTTTCTTCCTTCTCGGAAAAAAAATCCGCGAAATCAAGCTCATACATATATACGAATTCACGATAGCCTTTAAACCCACATTTCTTCGCAAACCTCGACAACGTAGCCTCTGAAACATATAAAAGTCCAGAAATATGTTTTGACGAGAAATCGCCTATAGTATCATTTGCCAAAAAATAATCTGCCACCTGTTGTTCTGACTGTGTCAGTTCCTGGTATACATCCTGAATTCTATACTTTGTTTTATCGAGCTTTGCCATTAATACTTCTTCCTCTAACTATTACACCCTTTATAGTCAAATCTGACTTGTTTACCAATACTAAATCTGCCAGCTTTCCTACGCTGATAGAGCCAACTTCATCATATATTCCTACAGCCCTTGCTGGATTACGCGTTGCGCAAAGTATCGCTCCCTCCAACGGAATTTCCATTTCCTTTACTGCAGTCATCATACAATCAAATAGATTTGTCGCTGAACCAGCGATAGTTCCATCATGAAGTCTCGCTTCGCGACCACACACTGTAACCGGCTGTCCTCCGAGCTCATATTCTCCATCTGGAAGACCTGTAGCTCTCATAGAATCTGAAATCATAATAAGCCTGTCACTTCCAAATACACGATAGGCAAGTCTCACGGCTGAAGGATATACATGTACCCCATCACATATCAGCTCAGGAGTAACCTCTTCGTTCTCAGCTGCTGCCGCAATAGGCCCTGGCGCACGATGCGTAAAGCCGGGCATCGCATTAAACATATGAGTAAGATGTCTGGCTCCCATATCGTAAGCCGCTTTTGCTTCTTCATATGTCGCAGTAGTATGCGCTATAGAAATACGAGTTTCGTCTTTCGCTTTCTCTATAAACTCCATAGCTCCATCTTCTTCTGGCGCTATATCACAGAGTCTGACCACACTTCCGCTAGCTTCATTTATCCTATGAAACATCTCATAGTTTGGCGCTTCGATGTATTCTGGATTCTGAGCACCTTTTTTTTCCATAGATATAAAAGGGCCTTCCATATTTATGCCCCATAATGTTGCAGCGCCCTCAGTATCATTCTCATTCTCACGATACTCTCGAATTGCTTTTGCAATCTTTATGAGTACCTCCTCAGGATAAGTCATCGTCGCAGGTACCACAGATGTGACTCCACACGAAGCCTCATATTTTGTAATTTCACGTAATGCATCGAATGTTCCATCACAGGTATCTACACTCATGCATCCATGAAAATGTATATCACACAAACCTGGGATAACATAACATTCACTTGCATCTATCGTCTCCTCGTCGAAAGCACTGATTCCTTCCAACTGCTCGCGCTCATCACTTCGAATATCCGCGATTCTGTCTCCCTGAATCTCAACCTCTAAATCTTCAAACTTGCCATCTTCATTAAATACAGTACCGTTAACGATTCGCATCTCTAATCTCCTTTATCACATCCGTATAACGTCTAGTAATCTCGCGTGGTCTAGTGATGGCGGTACCTATTACAGCCGCAAAACATCCAGCTTCGAAAGCTTTTCGCAAATCTTCTCTCTCCCATATACCGCCTTCTGCAATAACTGGGATAGAGATATCACGGCAAAGTCGATTTAGCATTTCCAAATCTGGCAGCGCTTTGCCTTTTGTATCGTCTGTATATCCAGCGAGAGTTGTACTGACGATATCGAAGCCGAGATATTCAGCTCTGACACCATCTTCATATGTAGAACAATCAGCCATAAACAGAACATCCGGATATTTCTTTCTGATTCTGGTAAAAAAACTCTGCAAAGTCTCTACTCCTGGTCGAAGTCGGTCTGTCGCATCGAGCGCGATTACATCTACCCCCGTAGATACGAGCGCGTCTACTTCACTCTCCGTCGGAGTTATATATACCTTTGAATCAGGATATACCTGTTTCCAGATACCGATTACCGGAAGAGAAGTAACTTTCTTTATCTCGAGGATATCTTCTGGGCTATTCGCACGGATACCTACAGCATCGCCTTCTTCTGCAGCCTTTGCCATACGAGACATAATAAAACTAGAATGCAGAGGTTCATCATCCAACGCCTGACACGAAACTATAAGTCCACCTTTTAATGCTTCTAGTATTTTCACATTTCTCTTCTTCATGTTCTACTCCTCTCTATTATATTTATCACGCCTCTTTATCCTCAAGTCTTTCAGGTCTTCTTGAAAGTACTATCGTAATAGATACTCTACAATATTTTTTCCTGAAAGGCGTTTCAGAAATAATCCGATTCATTGACGAACTAAAAGTCGCATAAATATAATAACATACATAAACAGTGTGTGATTTAGTTTTTGAAAGGCTGAATTATGAAGATCTATAAAGAAAAAGATTATGAGGCAATCAGCACTCGTGCAGCAAGTATTCTTACCGCACAACTAGTTTTAAAACAGAATAGTGTACTGGGACTCGCGACCGGTTCATCACCAATCGGAACTTATGCGAAGTTGGTTGAGAATTATAAAGCCGGCGAGATTTCTTTTAAAGATGTTCGTACTGTAAATCTCGATGAATATCTAGGTCTAGAGGACAGCAATCCAAACAGTTACCACTACTTCATGAACGAAAACCTGTTCTCAAAGATTGATATCGACCCGGATAATATCCACTTACTAAGTGGTGTAGCCGCAGATCCGATACAGGAATGTGCAAACTATGAACGTATGATTCGTTCCATCGGCGGCATAGACATGCAGCTCCTCGGCATAGGTAGAAATGGTCACATCGGTTTTAATGAACCAGATGATTCATTCACTGTCGACACACACGTAGTAAATCTAACCGAAAGCACTATTGAAGCGAACTCCAGACTTTTTGATCGCATCGAAGACGTTCCTAAACAGGCGCTCTCGATGGGAATCGGAACTATCATGCATGCAAAACGCATCCTGCTTATCGCAAATGGCGAAAGCAAAGCGGAAGCTATCGCAAAAGTTGTCACAGGTCCAGTCACACCGGAAGTTCCTGGATCTATCCTCCAGTTGCATCCCGATGTAACTATCGTCTGCGATGAAACTGCGCTTTCACTTATTAAATAATATGTGAATTTCTAGAATCTGTAGATTTGATAAACATCTTGTTATTAAGTTTCACCACCTTATCCAGGGTGTAGTCCATGTTCTTTACGGTTTCGCCCGTGAGGTAATTCTCGAGAGCTTCTGTATCAGCGGGATTACTCTGGTACATTTCCAGAGCCGCTCTATCAGAAGCTTCGATATTCTCATTCAGTTTCTTCTCAATCTTCTCAAAAGCCGGATGTACATACTTCTTCATATATGTCTCGTAATAAGAAGTCGATAGTACATCTGTAGCCTTAAAAATCCAATATGCATTGTCATAAGTTGGTGTCAGATTCACTTCATTCTTATAGCGGGGAGCTACGTCGTTTATTCCACTGTACATCGGCACGAAGATACTGTGCTCACTGGTTCCGATAGCCTCCCACTGCAGTCCAGAAATCTGTACAGGCATATCCTGTCTCCACTGAATGATGTGGGATTCTACGTTTGCCTGCACCATAATAGGTCGGTAATTACCCTTTGCTTTTTCATATGGATCATAATCCGTTCCATTGAAATGAGAGCGAAGTACCTTCGCTACATCAGCCACCTTTACTTTCTCGTCCGCCTTCTGTAAGAAAGGCAGTTTCTTTGACGTTATGGAATATTTTTTCCCAACGGATTTCGTGAGAAGTCTCTGTCCGTCCCAGACACGACAGATGTTATATTTCGCATCGTCTTTGCTGTTTGTACCAAAAGTATCTCTGATATTAAACTTCGTTCCGGACTTCGACAGCTTGTTCTCCTCGATAAACCTGGTAAGTTCACTATCCGCCATGAAACTATCCGTCTTTGAAAGGTCGATATCGGCATTCGACATCTGGTTTGCGATTATAGCGTACTTCTTGTCCGGAATCCTAACAGCTACCCAGTGATGACCAGAGACGATTTCAAACCACCACACTTCATCCCTGTCGGAAAAAGCTATCCCATTACACTCTGCTGCCCCATATTTCGTCACGATATCTCCGAGATAAGTACAAGCCTCTCTAGCACTTGTCACATAGGGAAGCACCACAGTCAGCATGCATTCTTCGCCGATACCGTTCTCTGTATCGAGCGGATCCAGCTTCTTTACTTTATCGTTATACTCCGTGCTCTCTGTAGCTGACATAGCTACACCACTCGTATTAGTGCCAGCTTCCTCGAACAGACCGAACTCATCCGTATACTCCGGAGTCGCCGTGTATTTCTGAGCCTCTTTAGGAAGTTCTATCTTAAAGTTGTTCACCT
The DNA here is from genome assembly GCA_045579705.1 of Lachnospiraceae bacterium. Taxonomy (GTDB): domain Bacteria; phylum Bacillota; class Clostridia; order Lachnospirales; family Lachnospiraceae; genus Lachnocurva. The sequence goes on along the minus strand of JAZNMP010000015.1, from coordinate 72,035 downwards.
TTGATTCGAATACCGCACCTTCGGGATTTGTCGTAGCCGGATGCACTACGACACGCTTAGGATTTGCTGTATCTGCATCTTCAGATCTGGCGATGATAGTAGAACCATCTACAGATGCTCCCTTTCCTACCAAAACTGTCGTACAGGCATATACACTAGTTGCCGGAATGATCGAACAAGCCATTAATATAGCGAGTGAACCGCTTAATATTCTCTTCTTAAACATATCTAACCCTCCAAACGTTTTAAGGACAGTAGCCTAAGCTACTGCCCTTAAATGATAACACATATCAGATTAAACTGATTAGAATTTAAATACATTCAGGAAGTCAGCAATCTTTCCTGCAGAATCAGAAACCGTAGTAGCTGATTTATCTACTCCATGGCTGCTCTCTGCAACTGCTTCTGCACTAGATGCCAAATCTGTAGTTGTAGCAGTAACTTCTTCTGTAGAAGCACTCTGCTCTTCAGAAATCGCCGCTACTGATGTAGCTATATCGTCTACCTTTGTAACTCGCTCGATCATCTCACCGATGATTTCACCAGCTTCATACAGATTCTTAAAGATTTCCTCAAAAGTCTCACCAGCCATATTTACGGCTTCGACGCTTTCTTCTATCTTTACCTGATTCTCCTTTGCACTATCTGAAAGCAGCTGAATCTGTTGCGTGATTTCCTTTACGATGTCGAAAATCTGGTTTGTAGACTCTGCACTATTCTGCGCAAGAGATCCGATTTCACTAGCAACTACCGCGAAGCCTCGTCCGGCTTCACCCGCACGAGCTGCTTCGATAGAAGCATTCAGTGACAACAGGTTCGTCTGCTCTGAAATACTAGAAATGATATCGATGATAGAATTAATCTGTTTAGCGGACTCATCTACAGTTGCAACAACTTCATTCATGCTATCCATAGATTCAGCGATAACTTTCATACCACTCTGAACCTTCGCCATATCATCCTGACCATTCTTTGCCTTGTCTACGAGACGTTCCATAGTTTCTTTCGTAGTTGTGCTTCTATCTGAAAGGTCATTAATTTCCTGAGCCAGAGTAGTCGCATTAGTTGCAAGCTCGACAACAGCATCTGCCATACCATCCATAACTCCACGAATCTGCTGCATAGCGCTGGACTGCTCATTTGCTTTTTCATTCAGAGTCACAGAAGCTGTCTTTGAATTTCCAGCCTCTTTAGTAAGCTCATTCGAAACCAGTTTCATATCTTCCATGCTCTTTCGCATGCTCTTTACATACTCAGCCATCTTCGCATTCATGACACCGATTTCGTTCATATTTGTGCCGACCTCGATATCCTGACTGAAATCTCCATCAGCGATTCTGGTAATATTCTCTGTCAGATTCTTTACCGGTTTTGTAATCATTCTCGAGATAATCTGTGCGAGTGAAATTGAACCGAGAACCATCATAAACACTGCTATCAAAGCACTAAGCATAATAAATCTATATACAGGTTTCAGGATATCGCTCTGCTTTACATGAGAAGTGAGAATCCAGTCCGTACCAGCAATTTTGTCAAAGGAAACGAAGTAAGTCTTTCCATCTGTTCCCTTGATATTCTCAACTTCTTTTGAGCCGCCCTTTTTAACTATCTTTGAAACAGCCTGCAGGAATGAATCGTCTTTGAAGTCACCTACAGTCTTTCCAATCTGTTTCTTTGTAGGAGATGCGATGATAGTATCTCCTGAAAAAAGCATGCTTGCACCAGTGTCTGCCGGTTTATAAGCACTTGCTGTAGTCGAAACGCCTTCGAGTACTACGTCGATAGCCATGACTCCTTCACGACCATCTTTCATAGTTACTTTTCTAGAACCAGCAACTACAATTTTTTTAGTGGCCATATCTAATGATGGAGCCAGATATTTTAATTCCTTCTGCTCTAGTCCCGAGGTAAACCAGGCTCTATCTGTAGGATCATAATCAGCATCCGGAACCCATCCACCTCCATCGAGGAACTGTTTGTTAGAAAAGCCAACATATACGTCAGAGATAACTCCATCGTATTTCGACATTCCATCTGCGAGAACCTGCAGAATCTGCTTGTCATCAGTATAATTTGATCTTTCCAATGTATCAGCGAGACCATCATAGTATCTCCTGATACCTTCCATCATCTGAGCGATGTCCGCAGCATTCGCTCTGGATTCTTGATGCAAGCCACTCTTTACCTTGTCTTCGATTACCCCTTTTGCGCTGATTGATATAAATACGGTCACTAATAATAACGCAAAAGCAACCATAGGAATCAGACGCCCGAGAAGCTGCGCAGTAATACGTTTATTACCGCCGCTATTTGTCTCATTCTTTGCCATAGCACACCTCCGTATAAACATTAGTTACGAATTACTAAAACAAAAGCAGATCAAAATCCCTATGATTGTTTGAATCATATTTCTATATTTAATTGTGTATAGATAACTAGCTTTACTCTAATTCTGTCCTTAAACTAGTGTCCCCTTTATTCTTCTTCATTTAAATTAAAGAACTTAAGCTGCTCTGCGAGGCTCGCTGCCAAATTCTTCAATTCCTGAGAAGCTTCGTTTACATAAGTAAATGAAGCATTGAGTTCCTGCATAGAAGCATTTGTCTGCTCAGTTGATGCTGCATTTGACTGAGAGATTCCAGCGAGATCATTTATAATCTTCTGAAGTCTGTTCTTTGCCTCATTCAAACTATGAACCCTCTCAGTTATTTTATCAGCAGATTCTGTAACATTCAATACTCCGTCTGACATTGATTCCATATCTGACTTCGTAGCATCGATTTTCTCATTCTGTTTTTCAAAGCCTTCCTGAAGTTCTACTACTGTCTGAACTGACTTTTCAGATTCATGAACGAGGTTATCCACGATTTCATTTATCTTTTTCGCGGCATCTTCTGACTGATTTGCCAGCTGTCCGATTTCTGTCGCTACTACTGCAAATCCTCTACCTGCTTCACCGGCACGCGCAGCTTCGATAGAAGCATTTAGTGACAACAGATTTGTCTGACCACTGATATCTGTGATGAGTCCTGATGCATCCGCGATAGATTTAACTGCCTCATTTGTAGCCTGAATCTGTCCACTGATTACTTCCATAGCCTGAACGACTTCAGCATTCTGCTCCATAAGCTCATTCAAAGCTTTCATAGAAGCCTGTGTATACTCAGACATTTCTCGAGAGAACTTCTCAAGTTCTTCTACATTCTCTGTAATACTGTCGATGTCTTCACCGATATTGTTTGTGTTCTTTGCAGAATCACTTACTGACTCAGCCTGCTCTACAGCTCCGCGTGAGATTTCATCTACTGCATCTGTTACCTGACCAGAAGCCTGTGTAGCATTATCTGCATTCATCGCAAGCTCATCACCTGATTTAGAAACCTCTGTAGTGATTCCTTTACTCTCTCCGATTACTTCACGAAGCTTATTTCTAAGTTCCTCTCCTGATTTGGAGATGATTCCGAGCTCATCCACTCGATTTGTAAGTTTAGCAGGGAATCTGTGATTCAAATCACCACTAGACATAGCCTTTAAGCAATTTGAAATTTCAAGCATTGCAGGTCCGAGTAACATATCTGTAAGCAGACCCAGTAAAAAGATTACCAGCGTACATAACACTGCCGCAATAATCATAGTTACGAGTACTCTCGTAATTGTGTTCTGTATATCTGCACTCAATCTACATGTATAGATCATACCAACTACAGAACCATCATCATTCTTTAGAGGAATATAATAAGCGCTGTATTTTTTTCCATCTATCTGCGTATTAGAAAGGAACAGATTATTTCCCTGATTCAAGACTTCTTCCTGAACCTTTGAACTAGCCTCTACTCCTGTTAAATAATCGCCATTATTCTTCTTTAAAGTAGTGAGATAACATTTAGAGCCATAGTAGATTGAATAATAGATATCTGTCTTCTTTGTCATCTTTATAAACTGCTCGAGATATTCTTCATGAACATTATCAGGTCCCTTTGTCAGCTGACCTTTTTTGTTAACTCCCCAGTCACCATCGTATTCGTGTGATGTTTCATCTTCAAACTGAATGGCTGTTGCACGGAGCTCTTCCTCAGACATTTTTTCATAAGCATTCTTAATATAATGTCCAGACAAAGATGTTAATACTACAACCAGAATCGAAACAGCAATAAGTACTGCTATTACGAGTTTACGAATTACTCTTTTTCTCATTTCTTCCCTCCTATTATTTAACTACAGGTAACAAATTAATCGTTTATAACAGACTGGATCTTCTGAGCCATGATGTCTAAAGCGACGTCATTCATACCACTATTGATTACGATGTCCGCAAACCCCTTTGTTGGTTCTACGTATCTGTAATGCATAGGTTTTACTGTAGCGAGATACTGCTCAGCAATTCCTTCGAGATCACGACCTCTTTCCTTTACATCGCGAATAGCGCGGCGTAGGATTCTCTCATCTGCATCAGCCTCTACGAACACCTTAATGTCCGAAAGGTCTCTAATACGTTTATCGGCTAAAACCAGGATTCCCTCAAGTATGATTACTTTACTTGGATTAACAACTGTAACTCCATCAGAACGAGTGTGACGAGTATAGTCATAGATAGGGCACTCTACAGATTTGCCTTCTTTCAGCTCTTCCAGATGCTTGAGCAACAGCTCTGTTTCAAAGGCATCAGGATGATCATAGTTTATATTTTTTCTCTCTTCAAAAGTGAGTCCATCATATTTCTTGTAGTAATTATCGTAGTATAAAACGCTAATATGATCTTTGAATTTATCTTTAAGACGATTTGTAAAAGTAGATTTACCTGAACCTGTACCACCAGCGATGCTGATCAGAATCGGTCCATTATTTGTTTCATTTGTAGATGACATTATAAATTTCCTTCCATCGTATAGTTTTATTAATTATATAAAAAAAACCGACTTTTGACTATAGTTACAATAGTCAAAAAGCCGGTTTGAAAATATAATTTCTTATAATTGTTTTAGCAATCCTATATATGAAGCAGTGCTGATGCAGTATTCAAATAAATCAACAAACTTCCTGCATCCACGATAGTTGTAATAAGCGGTGAAGCCATAACCGCAGGATCCAGGTGTAGCTTTGATGCAATAAGCGGCAAGATTCCACCTACTGACTTTGCCATAAGCACCGTACAAATCATCGCGATTCCGATAGTTACGCCGACCATCACATGTCCAGGATACATAATCCAGATACGAATAGTATTTATAGATGCAAGTATAATGCCACAAATCAAAGCAACTCTAATTTCTTTCCACCATACTTTTAACCAGTCACCTAATTCGATCTCTTCCATAGCAAGTGAACGAATAATCAGAGTAGATGACTGTCCACCGGCATTTCCACCAGTATCTGTAAGCATAGGGATAAATGAAATGAGGAGTGGCATCGCTGCAAAAGCCTCCTGCCATTTTTCCAAAATTCCACCACTAATCATATCAGCAACCATGAGGACGAGTAGCCAAACGATACGATTCTTTGCAAGTTCTGTAACTGGCGTCTTCAGATATGGTGTCTCCGAAGGTTCTACCGCACCCATTCGCTCGATATCCTCTGTTGTTTCTTCTTCGATGACATCCATCGCATCATCATAAGTGATGATACCGACGAGACGGTTCTCTTTATCGACAACAGGAAGTGACATAAAGTCGTATTTTTTCAGCAAATTCGCAGCTTCTTCCTGATCTGTATCAGTTGTTACGGAGATTACGTTCTTCTCCATCAAATCAGCTACCACTTCATCATCGCTTGAAATCAGTAGTGTTCTAACTGATACGACCCCCTGAAGCACGCGCTTTGCATCCATTACATAACAAGTATAAATAGTCTCACTATCTTCGCCGTTCTTTCTAATAAACTCGATAGCCTGACTAGTTGTCATCGCCTCTTTCAAGCCGACAAACTCAGGAGTCATGATAGATCCGGCAGAATCTTCCGGATACTTCATAAACTGATTGATAGTCTTACGCATCGCAGGATCTGCAGCTTTCAAAACTCTCTGTACTACGAAAGCCGGCATTTCCTCGAGCATATCAACCGCATCATCGACAGCCAAATCATTTACGATATCGTAAAGTTCGTTATCTGTCATAGTGCTAACCAGATGATGCTGTGTATCGCTCTCAAACTCAGCAAATACATCAGATGCCAAATCTTTTGGCAACATACGAAATACGATAGCAGCTTCTTCCGCTGGAAGCTGTTCCAGAAAAGCAGCAACATCGACTTCGTTCATTTCGCACAATTCCTTGCGCAGTCTCAGGTACTCACGGCGCTCCATGTAGCCCATGAGCTCCATTTCTCTCTCATTCATCATAATTCTCTTCTAACGCTTCGAACCTAGAAAAGTATATGATCCTGCCCGTTTTATATTAAATGAGATTACTAGATCGTATTCAAATAAATAGGAGCGACTTCGCGCATTCCCAATGAGTACAATCCACAAACCTTATTCCACAACGGAACAGGATCATCGATACTTCGACCTGGAATATCGTTCATGCGTTTATCCTCCTTATCTATAAACAAATTCAAAAAAATTACCTCTGACATTTTAAATGACAGAGGCAATTTTTTCAACCAGATTAAACATCTTTCTTTACGACATATTTGAAGTTATTCTTTCCCTGCTCCTTCACTTCATAGAGCACATCATCTGCTTCCTTTAGAAGCGTTCTCATATACGCCGGCTCGATGCAATACGCGCGCAGCGCACCGATACTATATGAGACTTTTAAATCGCGTTTGTCATCTTTGATTTCTGAGGCAAACCTGCGAAGGGCACATATTTTTTCCGTAAAAGCCTCATCGACCTCCTCCGAAATCACCAGGAACTCGTCGCCACCTATTCGATAGCAGCACTCAGGCCCGAACTGTTCCGCGAGCAAACGCGCCGTCTCCTTTATAACCATGTCGCCGACCAGATGACCGTATGTATCGTTGTAATCCTTGAAATCATCGATGTCGAGCATCATCACAGAATACACCTTTTCGGAAAAAGTATTCCAGTCGCGACGCAATGCATTTCGATTGTTAATCTGCGTCAGCTCATCAGTAAACGAAAGTCGCTCGAGAATCGTACTATAGCGTGACAAGGTCTCCGTCGTTTCCAGATAGCCACAAACCGTGAAATAGCGCACGAGTCCGATGACATTCATGTAGAAGATGATTTCCATTATATTTAACGAATGGTACCACCTGAAGATACCATACGAATAGAACACTATGTTAAATATGATAAACGAGAGTGCCGATGCGATTATCATTCGTACCGGATTCATGATTATGACACCGAACGTACAGATAAACACGAGAACCAGCACATAAGCGTTCGCGCCTTCAATCCTATAGATGGCCGCGAGGAAGATTCCGAACAGCACGAGCACAGTATAGTAAGCACTGAGAATGATTTCGTACAGCACATACCTGTGAATCAGCTGCTCGCCATACTTCGAACAGAAATAAAACATTCCATATGAATACACCGCCATCACGAAGTACATAATCTGGGACACCATGACCAGATGACTGCCACTCTCCATAAAGCAACCATATGTCATAACGCTCCAAAACAGAAAGCCGGTCTCGATCAATCCCGTCAGCAACGTAACCACCTTCGTCAGGTAATTGTCCTGCTTTAGGATTCCCATGATAACATGGAGACTTTTCTTCTTGAACAGTTCTTTGAAGAGTCTACGCTTGTTCACGTCATCCAAACGGTTCGCTGCCTTTCCAGCCTCCGCATGCGTTTCAGCGTCATGCCTCTCCATCTCCTGCTCCATCTCAGCTTTATTATGGAAATTACTCTTTGCGATTCTATCTTTGTCTATCGTCATAGCAACATCCTCTTCAGTGACGTTTTCCCGTCAGCTTAATTCCGGAAATCAAGAATAACATTATAAATATTATAACAAATCCTATAGCATCAAATCCTGTAAAAGGTTCATTAAATATTATTGTAGAAAGAACAGCCGCTGACAAAGGCTCTGCAAAGCTGTATAGAATTCCCAAGTTTGGCCCGATTTCGCTCACACCTGAGATGTAAAGCGAAAAAGCCAGCAAATTTCCAACTACTACAACCGTAGCGATTCCTACATATCCCATCGGAGTCGGCACATAATGATATGTCCAAGGGCGGAACACTAATCCTGTCAAGATTCCTCCCAACATAAAAGACCAAGTCTGAAGCACCAACACCGGGTAATCCCTATGCTTTGTAAGTGGCGCAGTCAAGATATTGTAAACCGACACACAGAAAGCGCAAGCCAATCCCGACACTATCGCTATTGGCGGGACTTTGAAGTTTGAAATATCGCCATGTGTTACTATCAAGAATACGCCTACGATTGCCAGTACTACTGCCGAGACTTCTTTCACTCTCGGGCGGCGTCGCTCCATCGCGCTCGTAATCAATAATATAATAACCGGCGAGAGATCCTGCATGATCGTTCCCACGCCCGCTGATGAATACTGGATTGTAAAAAAGTAAGTAAACTGGCTGAACGTCACACCGAGAATTCCATAACCCAGCACCATCATCAAATCTTTTAAATCTTTGAATGGTTTAAAAAGCTTGTCTCTATACTTTATAAAGCAATATATAAACAGGATGATTCCCGCCATCTCTAATCGGATTGGCACCAACCACTTCGAGTCCATTTTTTCCACTCTAAACAAATACTGTCCCATCGTCCCCGATGCACCCCAACACACCGCTCCTAACACACAAAGTATGGCACCTTTTATCTTTCCTGGCATTTTTGATATTTCCTTTGTTCTTGTTTTTTCTTTTTTATTCTTATTTCTTTTGTCCTGGTGTGATTCCTCACTTTCCCTCAATTTCACACCACTTTTATTTTGTTAACCATGGTGTGAAACGAGAACTTTTCTCTTCTTCACACCAGCCTGACTTTTCGTCCCTGGTGTGCTTCCTCACTTTCCTTCAATTTCACACCATAATGATACCGTATTATATATATTAGCAAACATCAAATCAAGAAACTCCTTATTATTCCATTAATTCCAGCGATTGAGATAGGATTATTTGATGTTTCAAAGGTCGCGATCAAATCCTTACCGAGAACCATACCCTCACTCTCATAGAATCTAAGTTTGTCCATCGAATTCTGCACATAAGTATCATCATCCATCATTCCAAAATGTTCCCAATAATAAACCCTGCGCGTTCTCTTATTCAAAACAGTAAAATCAGGATATTTAGTCCCATGTCTCAATCTTAAAGGACACTCATACTTAAAAGGAATTCCATTATCAAATAAACTATTACCAATCAAAATCTCCGACTTCGATCTGACTCTAATACCATTCTTCGTTTCTAGACTCTTACTTTCAAACTTATCAAAAGACAATCCCACATATGGCTCCGAAATCCAATCCTGCACAAACCTATCATCAGTTACATATCCCGGATCAACAATTTGTTTTCTAATATCGGACATCTGCGAATAAACAGATTCCAATGTTTTTGTCATTGCGCTTTCTTTCTGTAGCACTTTCATTTCTGCCAAAATAGCAAGTTTCACAACATCATCATATTTCTTCTGCGCAATTTTAGAAGCAAAGGCTTTATTTCTCTTAGGAATATATTCTCGTTTTGTACGTACTACCCCATTTTCAACGACATCATGTGCCCAGATAAACTTCCCTTTCTCATTACCTCCACTTGAAATCTCAACTCGGCCTTCCACCTTGTAATCATGCTTATCAAGCTTGTTATAAACCTCCTCCAAAAACTCAATACGCTTGCTAGCTAAATCCGCCATTTGCTTATACGAAACATACGCTTTCATATCATAAACCTCCTAATATCATTAAAATTTCAAAATGTTACAGACTTCTACAATCATATCACCAAATCAAGCTAAAATTTATTAAAGATAGGTTATCTTTATTAACAACCGGGCGGAAAAAGCCGCCATTTATAAACTTTCAGTTTATAATTTGTTTATAATTGCGATTTTCAATTGACAAATCAAGTGCGGCTGCGCCGCAGAGTAATCCTATTATGTTTGCTTGATAACACCTTTTCAACAAAAAAAGCAGTCTGTCAAGGATGGCGAAGCCACCGAAGGCTTACGTCCTTGACAGGCTGCTTTCTTTGATGAATATAATCAACCAAGCAAACATATATCAATATCCTGCGCTCTCCCACCAATCCCACTCTGTGAGCGAAGCGAGCACTCGATTAATACTAAAAACACAAAGCAAGTCAAAAGAATTGGTGTGAATCTCTTCTTTTCCCAGATTACACACCAACCTCGATTTTGACCACTAGTGTGAAACTGCACCTTTCGTTAATCTCACACCATCAAATCGCCATAAACTATGGTGTGATTCCGTGCAAATCCTAAATTTCACACCATGCTCCAAAAAATCCACGGGTGTGATTCCATGCAAATACTAATTTCACACCCTAGCTTCCCCTACGGCCATCTTTTTCACAGAATCAAATCCATGACGAACCTGAGGGACAAACAGAATAACCAGAGTAATCAGCGCTTCCAGGCCGATATACATTCCGTTGTAAACGAAAGAGTAAGTCACGCCTGACTTGAATCCATAGTCCCCAGCATATGATCCAAAAAAGATCCAGCCAGACAGGAACGAGAAGAAGAATCTTCCGAGCACGCCGGCAACGTATCCTTTGATCAGTCCAAACTTAGATTTAGAGAACAATCCAGCCAGTCCGAGCGCACCAAACGCATACACGTAATCGCACATCATCTGCGGAAAACTAATGATATAAGGATCGATAACGAGCTGCAATAAACCGTACGCGATCGCAGCAGACAAGCCATTCGCAAGTCCAAACCAATAACCGATCATAACGATGAACAGCATTGAAAACAAAGTAACTGAGCCGCCATAAGGCATCTTCACAAGTTTGATATTTGAAGTTACCATCGCAAGCGCAACCGCCATCGCAGAAAATGCAATCTGCTTCGCATTCAAGGCCTTGCCTTTGTTAAAGATGAAATTTCCCAGAAGCAGTGTCGCGAACATGATAATTACAAGCGCAGAAAAGCCTCCCACAGTTGGCATGTATGTGCCTTCACTCGTTTTAGTAATAAAAAATGCCATAAAAAAAGAACCTCCCTTTTTCTCTACCGGAGGTTCTCATACTTTCAATTCATCGCCCATTTTCGCGCATTTCATGCGTTTCAAACATTCGTGCATTTCATGCATTTTAAACATTCGCACATTCCTTCCGCATCACTGCAGAAACTCTGCGACTTAAGGCTTCTAACTTGCTTCCTTTCGCCAGCATTATCTGGATCAAGTAAGTAAGGGTCAGCACCTGCGCGGTCTCCCGCTCGGCGCCTCTCAGCGTATTCGCGCCCCCAGCAACTATTAATTTTTCCTAAACTATGTTAGCACTTGATTTCCCAAAAGTAAATTATTTTTCGAAGTGCAATCTTATTCAGCACTTATCCTTCGGAAAAAATCCACCGCGCCCTGAACGTCTGCCTCATCCGGATGACCTTTGCTAGTGCCTCCGACGAGCTTAAATGGCCCAAAAGTATTATAACCATGACAAGTATAAACGCCCAAAACTTCAGCATCTTTACTAGAAACCGCACTAGTCATACACTTCGAGAAATCCTTGTTCATGGCACTAGTCATGATGTAGGCAATCTTTTTTCCTGAAGGAAGATTGTTCTCCGCGAAAGAAATAACCTTCGGATGCATCTTTGCCGCATAAATTCCCGATGCGAACACGATCAAGTCATACGGCGCGAGGTCAAACTCCGCCTTCGAAACAGCATCCACCAAATCAACGTCAAACTCTGATGAAATCGCATCGACGAGCTTCTTCGTGTTACCGTGATGAGTCGACGCGTAAACTATTGCGCTTTTCATAACCCCATTTCCTCCTTTGAAACATATTCAAACGCCGCGCGGCGTATTCTTAATCAAACAGCTCCTTATAAGCTTCGATGTAGCGATCGAGCATTTCCTCGACTTCGATTCCGAGCATTACCGCGCCCTGTTCCATGTACGCGCGGTCGCAACCACCGGCAAAACCCTTGTTCTTGAACTTCTTTTTCACGGATTTCAGGTTGAGATCCTGCGCAGAATGCGACGGATACATGCGGATGATCGCGCCGTAGAGGCCCGAAAGCTCGTCCGTCGCCCAAAGATAGCGCTCCATGATGTGCTCTGGTTTTGGAAGTGCATCGTTGTAATCCGAATTGTGCGTCATAATCGCATGCGCAACGCGCGGATCGACCCCCGCCTCGTCGAGAAGTTCGGCCGTCTTCGTCGTATGAGCCACCTCATCCGGCCACTTTTCCCAGTCGAGATCATGAAGCAAGCCGACGATCTCCCAAAACGCCACATTCTCCGGATCTTCCTGCTTCGCAAAATACCCCATCAACTTCGAAACCGTCTCGCCATGCTCGATGTGAAATTCATCGTCATTGTATTTCTTCAAAAGGTCGAGCGCGGCCTCGTAACTGATCCCCGCATCCAGCTTCGCCCCCACCTCGATCGCAGGGTATTTACTTGCATCAAAACTTCCCATAACATAACCCTCCGTGCATTTTTATGCAAAATATTCTTTGATACAACTTTTTTCATTATATCAAAAATGGTACACTATTTCTCGCGAAAAAAACAGATTGAAAAGAGGAAATCATGAAATATATATTAGCTTCCGGCTCACCTCGCCGAGTTGAGCTCATCCAAAAACTTCACCTTCCATTCGAAGTGCAAAAAGCCTTCGGCGAAGAGCTCACCTCCGAAACCGAGCCCGCAAAATACGCAATGTCCCTCGCCCGCGAGAAGGCGCTCGAGGTTTATAATCGCCTTTCCAACATCCCCCGCTCCGCGGAAAAAGACTCCCTCTTCGTCCTCGGCGCCGACACTATCGTCGTCCACGAAGGTCAGATTCTCGGCAAACCATCCGATGAGGGGGACGCTTTCGAAATGCTATCAAGCTTGTCCGGAAAGGCTCACGAAGTCTACACTGGTGTAGCTTTCGTGTTTGATAGCAACGATGGTTCAAAAGCAGCCGAACCAGTTATCGTTTCCTTCTTTGACAGAACCGAGGTAACTTTCAACGAATTAAGCACCGATGAAATCCACGCCTACATCTCAACCGGCGATCCACTCGACAAGGCCGGCGCCTACGGAATCCAGGGCGACTTCTCTATACATGTCTCCGGCGTAAAAGGAAATTTTGAAAATGTAATCGGCCTTCCTGTTTCAAAGATTTATGAAGAGATGAAGAAGTTGGAGATGATCTAATTGTAATGTGAAATCCAACTTTTCCTAGAATTCACACCACTATCTTGATATATATATTGGTGTGAATTCTTGCTTTTCCTTCATTTCACACCAGTGCTCAAAAATCGTCATGGTGTGAATTCTTCACAATTCCCTATTTCACACCACCATCTTGATATATATATATTGGTGTGAATTCTTGCTTTTTCTTCATTTCACACCACATCAGCCCCCAGCAAAAAAAAAATCCACATCAGCTCTCAGCAACAAAAAAACAAGCGCAGCCACCGCTGCGCTTGCTCACTGCTCGCCCCAGGTCTCCCAGAGCCCTAAGCATTTCTCTACCTAAGCATTCCTCTATTAGAACAACGCTACAACTGCGCCGTCGTATTTTTCTTCGATAAATTTCTTTACCTTATCAGACTTGAGGGCCTTCATGAGAGCCTTTGTCTTTGCGCTATCTTTGTTGCCCTTCTGAACAGCGATTACGTTTCCGTAAGTCTTTGCACCGAGAGATTCCTGGTCTTCGAGAGCGAGTGAATCGTTCTTTGGTGAGAGACCAGCTTCGATAGCATAGTTACCATTTACAACTGCGAGATCGAGATCCTGAAGTGACTTTGGAATCTGTGCTGCTTCAAGCTCTTTGATTTCTAGATTCTTTGGATTCTTTTCGATGTCTTTAACAGTAGCCTTCAAACCAGCACCGCTCTTTAACTTGATAAGTCCCTGAGCTTCGAGAAGCTTAAGAGCACGAGCTTCGTTTGTAGTATCATTTGGAACACCTACGATAGCACCGTCTTTTACTTCATCGAGAGACTTTGTCTTTCCTGGGAAGATTCCGAAAGGCTCGTAGTGAACTTCGCCAGCGCTAACTAGATCAGTCTTGTTCTCTTCGTTGTAAGAATCGAGATAAGGTTTGTGCTGGAAATAGTTTGCATCCAAATCTCCAGATGCAAGTGCTACGTTTGGCTGAATGTAGTCTGAGTATTCTTTAATAGTAACTTTCCAGCCATCCTTCTCAAGCTCTTCCTTTGCAATGCCTAGGATTTCAGCATGTGGGCTTGGTGTGGCACCGATAACGATTTCCTTTGAGTCTTTTTTCGCGCCGCATCCAGTGAAAACTGTGCCAGCAACGAGAGTCAATGCGAGTAGTTTTGCAAATGTCTTTTTCATCTTTTTCCTCCTTAGTACGTCTACCCTTTGTGTAAAAAAATCTATTTAATACGCTTATCTGCCTTTCTAGATATGCGATTACCTAGCGACTGAATAATCTGTACCAGAATTACCAGCAATACAACTGAGATGTACATAACTGTGTCGTCTCGACGATAATATCCGTAACGAACTGCGATATCACCGATTCCACCGCCTCCTACGAAGCCTGACATACATGAGTAGCCGACTACTGTGGTGAGAACGAGAGCAGCTCCTAATATTATGGATGGTTTTGCTTCTGGGAGCAATACTTTTGTGATAATCTGCCAATCGGATGCGCCCATAGAACGAGCGGCTTCGATGACACCGTAATCTACTTCTGCGAGTTCACTTTCGATGACACGCGCGATGTATGGCGCGGATGAAATCATAAGTGGTGGTACGACCGCCTGCACGCCGACTGTAGTTCCGACGAGCGTTCTAGTGAGCGGCATAACCATGAGAAGCAGGATGATAAACGGAATAGAACGCAGGATATTTATGATGAAACCTACGATTCCATTTAGAATAGGCATCGGATGAACACCATTTTTCTTTGTCACTGCGAGCAGGATTCCAAAAGGTGTACCGATAATATAAGCAACAAATGTCGAAACAAACACGAGGATGAAAGTTTCGATAGTGCCTGTAATAAACATATCTAACATAGCCTGATCGAATTTCATACTTCATCTACCTCCTCATATGGAATTCCTGTACTTCTCAAGATATTGAGAATTTCACGCTGCTGGCCTTCGTCCTCTGGAGTCTGAATGACCATCTGTCCGTAAGTGATTCCACCCACGTCCTTTGTATGCGCGTACAGGATATTTATAGGAGCCTTTGATTGAAGTACGATATTTGAAATCAGTGGCTCATGAGTCTTTCTACCATCGAAAGTGATGCGGTACATTTTTCCGCCGCCGAAACGCACATCTTCCATAGCATCGCCGAGGATCAGGTCACGTCCGATCTTTGTCTTTGGTGCCATAAAGATTTCGCTTACTTCGCCGCTCTCCGCGATCATCCCCTGATCGATGATAGCAACTCTATCGCAGATACGAGAAATAACATCCATCTCGTGTGTGATCACGATGACAGTGATTCCCATATCGCGGTTCAATCTCTTCAAAAGTTCGAGAATAGAATGAGTAGTATTAGGATCGAGCGCTGATGTCGCTTCGTCGCAAAGCAGGACATCCGGTCTGGTTGCAAGCGCTCTCGCGATAGCAACTCTCTGCTTCTGACCACCACTAAGCTGCGATGGATAAGCGTGCTCTCTGCCTTCGAGATCTACGATCTTCAGAAGCTCGCGGGCTCTCTCCTCTGCTTCCTTCTTCGGAACGCCCTTTATCTCAAGCGGAAAAGTCACGTTTCTCAGAGCATCTCTCTGCGCCAGAAGCTCAAACTGCTGGAAGATCATACCCATGCGCTGACGAACCGCTCTCAGTTCCTTTGCGCTGACGGCAGACAGATCCTGTCCGTCAAAGATAACCTTTCCCTCAGTCGGTTTCTCGAGGAAATTCATGCATCGAACCAGCGTAGACTTACCTGCGCCAGAAAGTCCGATGATACCGTAGATTTCACCTCGCTCGATATCGATGCTGATATCTTTAAGCGCATTGAAATCGCCATCTTTGTCCGAGAAAGTCTTCATCAGATGCTGAATCGACAGAATCGGACCATTTTCATTTCTAATCTCACTATTTAAATCAGTCATTTATTTGTAATCCTTTTTTTTTTTGAAAAAAATCCACCCGCTCACCTTCGTTTGCCTAACAAATATGACAAGTGATAGCGGTTATTTTAGCACATTTTTTCATAAAATAAACTGTATTTTAAAGATATTCTGTAAAAAAAGAGACTTATGAAATCTATCTTCTATAGAAGAAAGCCCTATGCCATTTCTGCTTTCTAAGCTTCACCTTGTACTCAAATCCACGAGAGAAGTTTGAGTTGTAATACGGGTCGCCATTTACCAGGATATCTTTCCATCGTTTTGCGAAACGATCCACCTCGCTCTGCAAACGTTTTGCCTTCTTCATCTGCGCGCGATCGTCGCCACGTGACTTCGACTCATAATGATGGAAGATTGAATAAGGATTATAAACCACCTTCAATCCTTCATGCAGAACCTTCATACACAAATCGACATCGTTTGCCGCGACCTGATAGCTTTCATCGAAACCACCGAGGTCGAAGAACATGTCCCTATCTATCAGCAGACAAGCCGCCGTCACAGCAGCCACATCCGTCATAACCAGACTTCGATTCATGTATCCCGGATCTTCGTCCTCAATGTAAGCATTTGAATGACAGGCAAATCCGCCGACACCCAATGTTACACCAGCGTGCTGCACAGTATTATCATCGTAGAGCAATCTCGCACCGACGATACCTACGCCTTCTCGCATCAAGGTCGTAACCATCTCAGTAAGCGAGTTCGGATTAAGAAGTTCAGTATCATTATTCAGGAACAGAAGCAAATCACCCTCCGACTCCTCAACACCTCGATTACAAATCTGGGAGAAATTGAAGTCATCGTGATACTCGATAACACGCACATCATCACGCTTACTAATCCTACTATAGTAATCAAACAGCTTGGAATCGCGGCTATTGTTCTCGACGATAATCCACTCGATATTTCTGTAAGTCGACTTATCAAAGCTCTCGATACAAGTCTTCAAATCCTCCAAATGGTCCATATTCGGAACGATGATAGAAACCAGTGGCTCTTCCTCAATATCGTGGATAAAGTGATATGTTCCAGCTACCTTTCCTCGTGTAACTTTTCCCGGTTCGTCGAGCCTCTGATAATGCTTCTCCAGCGCCCTGATATCACACTCAGCACTTTCATCCAGCTTCTCGCTGGCTCTCTGCTCATACCTGATCAAATCAGTATGAACTCTACCATCCTTCAAACCTTCATCTGTAATCCGCACATCTTCGTGATAAAGCATCTTTGAAAGGTGCGCGATATTCTTTGAACCGCCTCCCGGAAGCTCGATCGAATCTGCTGCATCCGTAAGCGTAATGATGAGATCCAACTCATTTCTCTCTACGCCTCTGGAAAAAGCTTTCCTTACGACTCCAATCTCCACCGCATATCCCATTCGGATATAATTAAACTCTTCGAGATAGTCAGGACTGAAAGCTGGTTTGAAATAAGGATCAAATCTAAGCCCCCTCTTCTCAGAGTCATAATGGTCCGAGTCACAGTAGATTAAGTCTATATATTTGTCTCGATCCAGCGCATTTGCGTATTCGTACAAGGCATCCTGAGAAAATGCATCATCTTTTTTCGCAAAGATGACGTGGGTATAGTTCTCGCCGTGTTTCCCATCGGAGGACGCTTCGTCACGATGCACCCCAAGGTCTTTCATTTTAGAAATCAGTTCAGGCCATGCGACGAAGTCAAATCTCTCGTAAGTAGACTTCGCCAGCGACTTCTTTAAGTTTGATGTCTCAATTTCCTGCTCACTGTCCGCGTCGATCACGCAAATGAGAAAGTTCTTCTCCGAGCGAAAAGCCCTCTGAAACATTGCATCCGAACTCTTCAATCTATGCTTCTTCTGGAACCATTTATAGTCATCAAAATTATACGGCTTGTTCTTACGAGCCGTCATGATTCTGTATACTTCGCGTACGCCATATATTCGCAAGTAATATGCGAGTTTTCTAATAAATAATATTTTTCTCTTCATAACCATATAACTATATTACGAATGGCGGATTTTTGCAAAATATAGTTTGTCATATTCTAAGTGTCTTCAAATAGTCCTTATGATCCTTTGAAACACGATAACTCTCGATGGCCTTCTGAATGGATTTATTATGTGTCCACTTATCAAGCTTTCGTTCCTCAAAAAATGGCAGCGTCGCGTCATACTGCTTCGCGAGCGCCGTAGCAAAGAACCAGGCGCAAGCCATATTTACGTAGTATTCTTCAGACTCTATCTCCACGATCCACTTTAAATAATCAGGCTTGAAGTCATCATCCAAATATAGGTTCATCAACGTCACAATTCCAAATCGAATGGTATATGTGTACTTGTCCTCTTGCTTTTCCAGTTGCTTTTGATTTTGCTCTTGCTTTTGCGGCGACTTTACATCACTTCTCCCACTTTTAATCCATCTCTTTAGATATGGCAAAAGCTCCTGTTTATGCTTCTTAAATATTTTAATAGACATTTGATCGCAGGTCGCCCAGTTATCCACAAATGGCAAGAATTCTTCAACAAGCTCTATCACCTGCGTGAAGTCCTTCATTTCAGAAAGGATAAAAGCATGAAGCTGATTCTCCTCAAAATATTTATGTGGAAGATCAGAAAGGAATATATCAAGCGAGTCTTCCGATATTTTTCTAGACAAGCCATACTGCTTTATCAATTTCTTTGCAAATTTGCGAAGCACTGGTGTGCGCACACCGATTACAGTATCTGGATCTATGTTTGGAATGAGCTTGCTCTGGAAGTTTCTATATTTAATATCCTGATTTGCGAAAAGTTTCTCGCAGATTTCATCGTTTATCATTTAGGCCTCTTTTTTTCATAATAAATGTGTAAGTCGTTTTTCTGTACATGTAAAAAATAAAGGTATAGCTCCTTTATTCTGAGCATGTCAGATTTCATCTGCATCTCTAATTATAATTAAACTAGGAATGTCTCGATTATTTTTTCGATGCTTTTCGTAGAAAGCGGATAACCGTGACTTTCCATCGTAAGAATCAATTGTTTTCCATGCATTATTCCATTTCTTTCGTAATCCTTCAATTTTTTCAAATTAGCTTCAACATATTCTGAATCCGTCATCATGCCCAGATGCTCCCAAATATATTCACGCCTGGTTCGAACATTCAGGACCGTAAAATCAGGATATTTCGTACGACCGTTCTGTAACGTAATCGGGCATTCATATTTATATGGAATATCGTGTCTGTAAAGTGTATCAGCGATCATAACCTCTGACTTCGAACGAACTCGCTCCCCCTTTGCAGTATAGAACTCAGAAGTGTCTTCTGGAGAAAAAGGAAGTCCTTCGTATTTCTTTGAACACCATTCTTCAACAAAGTTTTCTTTGCTCTGAACTATAGGCTTTACATACATCTTACGCGTTTCCTTAAATTCCTGAAACACCTGCTCAACCGGTGCCCACATTTTTAAGACATTTGAAAAGATTTCGATTTCATCATTTACTCTTTTATATAGCACCCTGTCATAATCTCTTTGCGCCAGCCTAATCACTTCACCTCGCATTTTCTTGTTCGCATAAATACGTTTTTTACCCACTGTACCATCCCCGTTTACGGTCTTTTTCATAATTACATATCTAATATGTTCTCCATGATTTAAAACCTGTAAAGTCTCACCCTCGTACCATTCTCTCGCAGCAAGTCTATCCCTAACTGCTATTAACCAGTTCAGTCGCGAAACAATCATCGTTCTAAGAACATTTGGCAAAACACCGCTTGAACTCATATACACTCTAAACTCCTTCCCATTATGAATACCTTTGTTTCTCCTTTACTCTTGATTCTACCCGACTTCAAGCGCAATGTATCATTAAATATTCTTCATAATAATAAAGACGAATTAAGGATTTGACTTGTTAATATGTTGATATCTGGGTTTTACGGGAATATAGGCGAAATACACAGATAGTCAAATTATAAACTTGATTATCCTGAGCATCAGCTCTGTGGTTTTCTCCACTAGAGCTCCAAAGCACAGACTCCCCCCTTCCAACTTGCTTTATAGTAACCTAAAAGTCTGTGTTTTTCTCCACCAAAGCTCCAAAGCACAGACTCCCCCCTTCCAACTTGCTTTATAGTAACCTAAAAGTCTGTGTTTTTCTCCACCAAAGCTCTAAAACACAGACTCCCCCTTCCAACTTGCTTTATAGTAACCTAAAAGTCTGTGTTTTTCTCCACTAGATTTCTAGAACACAGACTCTCCCCTTCCAACTTGCTTTACAGTGAACTAAAAGTCTGTGTTTTTCTCCACTAGAACTCCAAAGCACAGACTTCCCTCTTCCAACTTGCTTTATAGTGACCTAAAAGTTTGTGCTTTTCTCCACTAGAGCTCCAGAACGCAGAAAACACCAAAAAAGGAAGGGCCACAGCCCTTCCTAAATCAAGTGGCACTGCTGCCGCAGCGCCAAAACAGTATCCAAACCACACATTTAGGCGCTCATGCATCACGCCCCACCAAACGCAGCCTCAGTCTCCCTATCCTCGAACTGACGAGTGAAGAGCCCATAATAGTAGCCATGCGCGCGCATAAGCTCACGATGTGTGCCCTGCTCTATAATGCGGCCATCTTTAACTACCAGGATCACATCGCAATCCACAACAGTAGATAGACGATGCGCAATCATAAATGTCGTACGCCCTTTAATCACTTTGCCGATAGCATTCTGTATCTGCTTCTCTGTAACGGTATCAATAGAAGATGTCGCCTCATCGAGAACCAGAATACGTGGATCAGCGAGAATAGCACGAGCAAACGAAAGCAACTGCTTCTCACCAACAGAAAGCATGTCACCGCCTTCACCTACTTCGGAATCGAGACCTTTAGGCATCTTCTCGACTACACTTCGCGCGTCTACGAGATCGATAGCCTTCCAGATTTCCTCCTCAGAAGCCAGCGGATTTCCATAACACAGATTCTCGCGAACTGTTCCAGAGAACAAGTGCGGTGTCTGAAGCACATATCCTATATTGCTATGAAGCCACAGCTGGCTACGCTCCCTGGCATCTCGTCCATCGATCAGAATCTCACCCGATGTCGGCTCGAAGAATCGACAAACCAGGTTAACCAGAGTCGACTTGCCCGCGCCAGTCTCACCTACGATAGCGACATTTGTTCCCTGCGGCACCTTCAGATTAAAGTGCTCCAGCACATACTCGTCACCATCAGGATACTTAAATGAAACATCCTTAAACTCGATATCTCCATGTAACGCTTCCCAGTTCTCACGCTTAGGCTCAAAGACATCACCGTACTTCGAAACAACCTCATCAGAATCTCTAACATCCGACTCCGTCTCCATAAGCCCGGTAAATCTCTCGATATTGACCTTTGCCTGAATCCAGAACGAGATAACTTCGATGATAATCTGGATAGGCTCGAGAACATTTTGCGCATAAGTCATAAACACGGAGAGCGTACCGATCAGCATCAATCTCTGCTGAGTCAGCATACCGCCCTGCCACAGAATCAGCGCGAGCGCAATCGATGAAAACATCGCAATAGACGCCCTAAACAAGGCACGATAGTGAGTCGCACGAATCGACACACGGCGCATCTCCGAAGTGTCTCTTCGGAAATTGTCATCAATCTTGTCCTCGATTACGAGATTCTTTATCGTCTGCGCGCCTGTGATTCCTTCATTGATATCACCCGTAATCACCGAATTAATCTCACGAATCCGGCGATTCAACTGCACGAGATGCTTCTGGAAATAGATGATCAGCACCGCGGCAATCGGAATCAGCACAGACACGAGCAGGCCCAGCCTCAGATTAATCGCATACATTACGACGAAAGAGCCCAGGATATACAGCACATTGTACGTCATATCCATGAGGTCCCACGAAAGCGCGCCGCCTATTTTTTCCGTATCACTCATAACACGCGCGTGGATATAGCCGACATTGTTCTGATTGTAATAGGAAAAAGACAGTGTCTGCAGATGTTCGAATGCCTGATTACGCAAATCCCTGCTGACGCTGATTTCCATATCGGAAGTCGTCTTAAAGAACCAGTAAGTCGCGAACCCCTGGAACACTACGACTCCACCATAAACCAACACGAACTCTGTCAATCCATCCAAAGAACTTCGTCCGATAAAATGATTAATCGCATATCTATTAAACAGTGGGATGCAAACGTCGAGTCCACTGGTCACGACGATGCATATAAACAGCCTGATAAACCTAAATCTGTACCCTCTGAGATAAGGCATAAGCTTTGGAAGTCCAAAGAAACGAAGGTTTGATGTGTACTCATCATTCTGCATCAAAATCGCCCCCTTCCGTCTGAATGTCATAAATCTTTCTGTAAACTCCACCGAGAGCGAGCAGCTCCTCATGCGTTCCCGACTCTAGAATGCGACCGCGGTCCATTACGATGATCTGGTCCGCATTCATCAAAGTCGTAATTCGATGTGCCACAAGGATGGTCGTCGTCTCAACATTTCTCTCGCGAAGAGCATCACGAATTCGCGCATCCGTCTCAGCATCGACAGCAGAGAGCGAATCGTCAAACACCATAACCGGCGTATCCCCGACGATCATCTGCGCGATAGCAGTTCGCTGCTTCTGACCACCCGAAAGCGTCACGCCACGCTCGCCAACCTCAGTGTCAAATCCTTTTGTGAAATCCTCGATCGTGTGCAGCAGAGACGCAATCCTAGCCGCCTCACGAATCGTATCCATATTCGCATGATCGACACCAATCCCGATATTTTCGCGTAGGGTTCGTGAAAAAAGATATGGCTCCTGCAACACGATGCCTATATTTTTTCGAAGCCATGAAGCCTTAATATCACGGATGTCCACGCCACCGATAGTGATACTTCCATCATCTTCACCGAGCTCATACATGCGGATGAGCAGGTTGATGAGAGTCGACTTGCCGGAGCCAGTCGAGCCAAGCACACCGAGTGTAGTTCCCGCAGGAACTGTGAAACTCACATCATCGAGAATCTGGTTGTCACCAAACGAAAAACTCACATGTTTAAAGCAGATATCCTGTTTCATATCAGGCTCGCCCGCACCAGCACGATCGGTCTCGAGCTCAGAATTCATAATGTACTTCACACGTTCGATAGAAACGCCGGCCTTGCTCATCTGTGACAGAACACGACCAAGCTGTCGAATCGGCCAGATAACCATCGAGTTGTAAGATACGAAGGCGATATACTGACCAGCTGTAATCTGTCCAGAAACCGCCAGATAGGAACCGACAGCGATAACTGCGATAAACTGGAACCCTGAAATCACATCAGCGATAGACCAGTATTTTGAAAGCAGGTGATTAAAGCGAGACCAGATTCTGAAGTAATGCTTGTTCTGTTTCAGGAACCTATCCCTCTCATAGCTCTCACGTCCAAAAGCTCGAACGACACGAACGCCAGTCAGATTCTCCTGGGCGATAGATGAGAGGATACCTTCATTCTCATCGGCCTCCATGAATATCTTTCCGAACTGCTTGTGATAATGGAGCGAAAGTCCGAGAATCACAGGCATAAACACGCCCGCCACGAGTGACCAGAGCGGATGAATCCCCAGCATAAACGCGAACGCAAAAGTCACGAGTATCACGATTCTAAACACCTGAATCAACTGCTCCGACAGGAAACGCTTTATCGTCTCGACATCGGATGTGCAACGCTGGATGATGTCACCAGTCTTGTTCTCAGAATGCCATTTGTAAGGCAGCCCTTCGATGTGACGAAACAGCTCGTTTCGCATCGTCATGACAAAGGTCTCTGCACCTTTTGAGTTCATCAGTGTGAACATATATCGGCAAAAGATTCCCGCCAATGCCACTACGATGATTCCCAGCGCGATCACATAGAGATGTCCGCGCAGATAACCTACGCCTCCTAGTCTGTCCACTATATCGGACACCACGCCACTGAGCTTCGGCTCGCGCTTTCCTATCACACCATCAATTGTAAAACTAATAATCTTTGGGTTAACTAAATCTAATAGAGTTACGAGCATACCAAACACTATGCCCGTTATGAAATACCGCTTGCTGCCCCTCAGAAAATAGAGCAGCAGCCGGCTCTTTGAATATTTTTCTTTCAATGTTGAGTCCTCCCTTTTTAAGTCTCTGTAAAGTCGGCTTTCCCGAACCAACTATCTCTTTTCTCCTTTGTCGGCTTTCCCGAACCGACTCTTTTCTTTTTCCTCGATTGCTTTGTTTACCGCATTTAGCACGCGCTTTTTGTCGCCGCTCCAAAGTGGCGCGACGAGCAGTTTCTTCGGCCCATCACCAGTCAAGCGATGCACCACGATATCGTCAGGCAATCCGACCGCGATATCGGAAACTAAATCCACATAGGTCTCAAAGTCCATGGCTTCAAACTTTCCATCTTCATAGTCCCGGCACAAATCCGTTCCCTTCAGCACATGCAGAAGCTGGAGCTTTATGCCATCCGCCCCAGAGCGAACGACATAATCCACCGTTGCTCTCATATCATCTACAGTCTCGCCCGGAAGTCCAAGAATCACATGTACGATAATCTGGACACCTATCTTTTTCAGGCGCGAAACCGCCTCATCATACACTCGAAGCGGGTAGCCGCGGCGGATATACTTCGCCGTTTCCTCGTGAATCGTCTGGAGACCGAGCTCCACCCAAACAGGCTTCACGCGATTAAGCTCGCGAAGCATCTCGAGCACCTCGTCCGACAGGCAGTCCGGGCGCGTCCCGATGGAAAGCGCGACGATGTCGTCAGGCTTTATCGCCTCGGAAAAAATTTCCCGCAAATACTCCACATATCCATATGTATTCGTGAAACTCTGGAAGTATGCGATGTATTTGCCGTCTCGCACTTTTGCGCTGACGCGCGCCTTTGCCTCCTCAATTTGTTCTGCGATAGGCTTCACCCGATTTGCAGCAAAATCTCCCGATCCGCCCGCCGAGCAAAATATGCATCCTCTCGTGTCAATCTTTCCATCACGATTCGGACAAGTCACCTTCGCACTAAGCGAGAGCTTATAAACTTTACACCCATAGGTCGACCTAAGGTATTCATTAAGTCGGCGCATTAATCTTTCTCATTTCATTCATCATAGTTGCATCACCCTTTCTACAGTCAATCTTTTTTCTTCAGTCAAATTTTTTCTATAACTAATAAATAACTATAATGCAATATCTTTAATCACTTCGCCAGCTATAATGAGGCCAACCACGGAAGGGACGAAAGCTATCGAACCCGGTGTCTCCAGGCGAACTCTCGGTTCTTCCTCGGAATAAACTACTTTTACATTTTTGATACCTCTCTGTTTCAGCTCTCGTCTCATAACGCGAGCGAGAGGATCCACCTTCGTCTTCTCGATATCAGCGACTTTAAACTGAGTCGGATCAAGTTTGTTTCCCGCGCCCATCGCGCTGATTACATACAGTCCATGTTCCTTTGCCTTCTCGATGATTGCAATCTTTGCAGTCACAGTATCGACCGCATCAACTACATAGTCATAGTTCTCCCAAGGGAACTCATCTATATTGTCGCGAAGTATAAACTGCTGGAACACATCGACTTCACACTTTGGATTTATTGAGGCTATGCGCTCACGCATAACTTCAACCTTTGGTCTGCCAACTGTAGTGTGAAGTGCGATAATCTGTCTATTTATATTTGTCACATCGACTACATCTTTGTCGACGATACCTATGCGTCCGACCCCGGATCTAGCAAGTGCTTCGCAAACAAATCCGCCTACACCACCTACGCCAAATACAGCCACACGCGCATGCTGTAATCTATCTACAGCTTCTCCTCCGAGAAGCATCTCTATTCTTTGAAACTGGTTATCCATGTCGATCTCCTAAGCAAGAAAAGCCAGGCGTATGCCACCATACGCCTGACTTCACATTTACATCCTATTATATGTATCTAAATCAATATCACCATTCTGCTTTGCGATGATAGTAGTACAAACCGCGTCACCTGTTACGTTTACCGCAGTTCTAATCATGTCGAGGATTCTGTCGATTCCCATGATTAGTCCGATTCCTTCGACTGGAAGGCCGACTGAATTAAACACCATCGCGAGAGTAACGAGTCCAACTGATGGGATACCCGCAGTTCCCACAGAAGCAAGTGTCGCAGTCACGATAACTGTCACGAGGTCCCCTGGAGTCAAATGGATTCCAAAAGCCTGCGCAACGAAAATAACCGCCACACCCTGCATGATAGAAGTACCATCCATGTTAATAGTCGCACCAAGCGGAATAGTAAAGGAAGACAGATGTCTGTCTACACCCATTTTTTCCTCAAGCGTATCGATATTCAACGGAATCGTAGCATTTGATGTCGCAGTGGAAAAAGCGAATACCTGTACCGGGAAGAACTTCTTCACGAACTTCACTGGAGAGAGTCCTGCGAAGAGTTTCAACAGAATCTGGTATACACCGAAACACTGAAGCGCGAGCGCGAGCACTACGCAAAGCATGTATTTCACCATCGGCACCATAGCGTCGAATCCGAGTGTTGTAAAGGTACGAGCGATGAGAGCGAACACTCCGAAAGGAGCCGCCTTCATGACGATCATCGTCATTTCCATCATAATATCATTGAACTGTGTCAGAAAGTTTGTAACTGACTGAACTTTTTCACCGAGGTTCGCGAGAATCAGACCTACGAAGAGGGCGAAAAAGATGATTGCAAGCATATTTCCTTCTGCCAGAGCCCCGATAGGGTTCTTAGGAATGATGTTTAACAGTGTGTCCGCGATAGTTGTTTCAGACTGCGCAACCGAATTCTCCGCTACCTGTACTTTTGACATATCGAGACCGAGTCCCGGCCCGATGAGAAGCGCAGTTCCGAGAGCAACCGCAACAGCCACCATAGTAGTAAACATGTAGAAGATGAGTGTCTTCAAACCAACCTTGCCGAGGGTCTGTGTATCTCCGATGGCAGCTGCGCCAGTAGAGATAGAACAGAATACGAGAGGAACTACGAGCATCTGCATCAAGCGGATGAAGCCCTGTCCAACTACGTAAAATACACCTTCGGTGAGGTATTTATTCACGTATGTATTGTCTGCGATTGTATAGTGAATAGCCATTCCAGTCACGGCTCCGAGCACGAGTGCCAGGAGTATGACAGTGGTCAGGCCTAACTTTTTCTTCTTAGTATTTGCCATCAAAACCTCCTGTATAACCTTCTATATTACTGTCCTTCCTCCATGATGTACGCACGAAGTGCCTCTTTCCACTCAGGCATCTGATACTCATGTGTGATATGAAGCATCATATTGTCAAGCGGTGTGAATGAAGGACGCATGTATTCGTCTTCGACTGTAAGTTTGTAATCTGTAATGCCTGCGATAGACATGATTTCTCTCACGTAATCTTCACGTGTGCAGTAACCTTCGCAAGAAGCATGGTACACACCATAGCTCTTTGCTTCAATCATGTATGAGATGAAGTCTGCGAGCGCGATGCTGGATGTAGGTGAAGAATAACCATCATCAGGAAGGACGATAGTCTCACCTGCTCTCGCACATGAAAGCACTCTATCTACGAAGTTTCTGTGTCCGTGGCCGTAAAGCCAGGAAGAACGAACGATTACATGCTTATCTGTAAGTGTCTCCACGAAATGTTCGCCAGCAAGCTTGCTCTTTCCATAGACGGAAAGTGGCTCCGGCTTATCGAACTCGTTCAGTGGAGTTTTGTTTTTTCCAGTAAAAACATCATCGGATGAGATGTAGATCAGACGCGCACTGATACGCTTTGCAGCTACAGCGAGGTTTCTCGCACCGATAGCATTTACACGGTACGCTTCCTCCGGATTCGCCTCACACTCCTTTACGTCGGTGAGCGCTGCACAGTTTATAATCACGTCTGGATGATTGATGTCCGCGAAACGGTTTACCGCTGCTAGATCATCGATAGGAACATCTATATCAGATGTCAGAAGTTTATAGTCAGTAGTGTGGTTAAATCTGTTCACCAAAACACGACCGAGAGTACCATTTGCTCCGGCGATCCACACTCTCTTATTTGCGTTAGACATAATTTCCTCCCCAAGTCTAGTTATGTATTAAAACTTTTTCGAAATATATTCGCTTGCCTATAAGCGTTATCTGCGCAGAATTTCCTAGCCCTCAGCTAAGCGATTTCTGGCTACAAAGAACCCTGCCACAGTCTCCTGGGTCGAAATCACTTTATCAGAAAGTGTCAGAATCCAGGCACCTCGACTTCTAGGTATATCCCTGAAATTTAGAGGCCACATATGTGTCTCTATCATACGCTGCACCGCATGTGACACGTTAAAATCACGCGCAGCATTCTGTGCTGCGATATATGGATGATGATAGCCATGAAGCTTATCACCAAAAGTATGCCAATCGTAGAGATAATAATCATGCAGTATAGCTGCCAGGAACAAATCATCTTCGTTTACTCCTGCTCGGAGCACCTTATTAAACCATAGTGCGAGAGCCGCCACACGAATCACGTGCTGTAGAGTCGTCGTACGCCCATGCTGAATAAACTCATCCATCTTCTGGATGCGTAAATCCGCCCTGAACTCTTCGATACGATTTAATAATCTCTCATCATTCCACATGTATCATTCCCTCGATTCGGAAACCAGTAGTCGATACGACTACATCAACATACGACAAATTTTCTCAATATTATAACATGAAATATGAAAAAAAGTCTAACTTTTAAATAACATCATGAGTGTAAAAGCTATATTGACAATTTATCCAAATCTACTTAGAATAAAAGTCAAGAAATGGGTTTATCACCGGGTAGGGCATTAGCCTGACAGGACTTGCTCGTTTCTTTTTTTATTTCCATAACATCATACAAGTACTTCTTTCCACTGCTTGCATGCCTAATCAACAATCTTGCATGAAATATATTGTATCCGCCAACTTCCCCATCATCACCATAGACTGGTATCCCAAAACGAGTTTCATATCTATACCATCCATTTTGTGCATCACGTCCATGCTTTTTCTTTCTGTTTTCTTCAAACACTCCGTTA
Source organism: Lachnospiraceae bacterium (assembly GCA_045579705.1). Classification (GTDB taxonomy): domain Bacteria; phylum Bacillota; class Clostridia; order Lachnospirales; family Lachnospiraceae; genus Lachnocurva. The sequence continues at coordinate 42,833 of JAZNMP010000015.1, read as the reverse complement.
GTTGCTATCTCTATCATCTCAGGGATTCCCTGTACAGCATTTGCCTTAGCTTTTGCCACCGCCCCTTTAAGTTTCTTTGTATAAATCGATCCAGCATATTCTCCCGGAAGTTTTGTCCCTATGTAAACAATCTCTCCATCTTCTGCTATTGAGTAAAACTCTCCAACATAGTCTTTTAAATATTGTTCAACATCATCCCAATTCAGGTTTCTTTTCCCTTTAAAAATGATGTCATTTATCATAACAATGCTGTGTCCATCTGCATCCTTTATTACAGACACATTTCTTGTTTTATTCTCTGACATCCCCTATATCTCCATTTTTTAATAAAATAAAATCGACCTATTTAGAATCAGAATAACTTCTTTTAAGTTTCTCCATTCTTATGTAATATTCCAAAAGCTTTACAACGTAATCTGGAGCATGGCGGGCATCCCGTTCCCACTCCGTAACTGTTCTATACGGAATATCAAAATAATCGCAAAACTCCCGTCTATTCATACCAGTGCTTTCTCTTAGTTCTTTTATTTTCTTTGCTTTATCATCCATAAATCTCACCCTCCAAGCATATTACACGTTGTGTAACATAGTAACATATCTAGTCCAATTACACAATGTGTAATATTTTGAAAATAATAATTTTTAGATATTTATATTAAAGGGCCTGGCTTTCGCCAGACCCTCAACAAGTTTGATTAACCTAAAAAACAGTTTTCATCCTTAGGTGCATATTTATTTTCCCGTTCTCACCTGTGCAAGTCGTTCTCTTTCAGACATTATTGCATCCTCTGGCGCCTCAATCAACTCATGACTTTTCCCCTTACGCGCATTCAACTGCTGAATAGATTTCTCAAGGATTTCTTGATTCATCGGGCTATAAAACGGATCAGCTGATGATTCAAATGAATTTCTCATTTCAATCCCCCCTTAACTAAATACGTGTTTAAAGGTTCTGTTATTTCTATGCTTTTTCAGTTTTACTTGGTCAATCAATACACCTATAGCAATAACAAGTAATAAGCTCAAAATACAACTGACCACTTTATGTACACCATTTATATTACTTATATCAAAAATCTTTCTAATAATCCTCAAAATTATATCATGGATTAAATAGCACTGAAATGAAATATTTCCTAAATAAACCAAGATTTTATTTGAAAAAATGTAGGAAATCCTCCCCGCCTCTAATGCATAAACTGTAATTAACACGAGATTTGGAATGATCCATTGAAAGCTTCTATAAAAATACGGTTTAACTGGAAGAAACCATATTATTACTATACCAACTATAGCTAATAGTTCAAATATCGTACATAAATATTTTTTATCAGTTGAATAGTTTATATTATCTTTAAGTGGTCTAATTAAACACCCTGCAGCTAAGCCACATATATATTCTCCTAATCTAGCTAATGGAAATACATATTGTGTATATTCCATATTTGTATTTCTAGTCAAATAACAATACGCACCGACCATCCCCAAACAGGAAATGATACACAGAAAATAAATCAACTTACCACACTTTGCATTTCGTATTTTATTTAATACGTATTCCAATGGAATTGTACACAAATACAACACCATAATAGTAGAAACAAACCACGCCACTCCATTCAATGCAAAATATCCCGAAGGAAACCATGGTTGAATAAGTAAAAAGCAACGAATAACTTCAATCCATTTCACCTTATCGGCGCCTATGAGAATTTCTCCCCCAAAAGCTATCAGCATTGTTATACAGTACAATGGATATAATCTTTTCAGTTTCTTTACAATATATCCCATAACTACCTTTAACGAACATTTAACATTCGTACCATAGCTATTAAACCCTGAAAGCACACCACTTAATATTATAAAAAAACTTACCGCACACACTGTGCTATTTTCATAAGGAAATCCAACAATCTGAAACTCTCTACCATGAGTAAAGAAAATAAGAATAAAAGCTAAAAATCTAAAGAACTGTAACGAATATATTCTTTCATCTATCTACTTCTCCTTCAATACTATTTCTTCCTTTTAAACTCAATCTCATGCTTACCCATCCAAGCTCTAAATCTCTTATAGTACCCTGGATCCATGGCTTTTGCGTTCTTGCGCCGGCGGCCACGAAAGATGAGCATGTTTCTAATATGATATCTATCACGGAAGTTCAGTTTCGTGGCAAGCACCTGGAAACCGTCCTCCATTTTTTCATCAAAGATTTCCTGCGCGCCTTCCATCTTCTCGATAAGCGAAGAAAGAGATGCCACAGTGAGCGCCATGTCTCCACCGAAGATGAACATAAACAGGAGCGCGAGGAACTGGCTGAGATTCGCCGGTGTCATCCCACTGTGTCCGAGCACAAACGGCACGAGAAATCTGGTTACGAGGATTCCAGCTACGCCGAAGCCGACAGAAGCCGGCAGGCAGATACGTCCGTTTAGATGCAGCGGCATGTCGGAATAATCCCACCAAACCGCATGAAAGATTCGCTCGAGCACATATGAAGTCGCGTACTCGAGAATCGCGCTACCGATGCTACAGATTAGGAAGATGATCCACATCGGAATCGTCTCAATCTCGCCGCGCTCGAGCCATCCCATGTGAATCGGGAGCACGCCAAACAGGAAGATACACGAAATCGTACCTACTCCATATATCGGGCAGAGCGGCCCAAACATAAATCCACGATTCGCCCAATGTTTTTCCTTTACGGAACAGTAAGTGCATTCGTAAATCCAACCTATGAAACTAAACAAGCAAAAACAATTAAAAAATTCTGAGATAGTCATACGGTCTCCCTGATTAGTCGTCAGTCAAAGTTAACAGTAAATCTTTCTTCATGTATTTGGTCGGATAGAATAGCGCATCCACCCAAACTCTTCTATCCATCAGCCTAAAGCACAGCTTCATCACGAGCCAAAAAGCAACCGCTTCCACCACGAGGATTCCCCATATCGAAGTGATTCCGATATGAAGCATCGCGATTCGAACCGGAACCAGTACGTACGGATGTATGATGTAAACCGCCATACTTCTCTGCCCCAGCTCTCTGAGCGCTGATTTCTCTCGTGTAAACAGTTTGAAGTCTTCAAGCCGGTCAGTAAGTTTGCTTTCACGTAAACCTCTGCCTATCGTAAAAAACAACCCATACTTCACTACGTTTGCCCATAACCAGACTTCAGTATTCCTAAATATGATAAAAGCAATAGTCCAGAGCACGAGCTCTACATAAACTCGTAGCGGTACATCTATCCAACTCAATACGACCTGCAACAACACGTCGATCATCTTTATCGCAAATAGGACGAGCAGGAACCATCCCATCGGCCAGGCCGAATTATCCCAAGGCAACTTCCAGCCATCATTTATAGTTCCGGTGTAATCACCGGCATAGAAGAGCACACTCACACCCCAATACACATATCCCCATACGAGATAAGGGATATATATTCCGAGGATATTCTTATGTATTCTTTCTCTAACTACATCAGCCGAAACCACTCTCCAGTCGAGCGCAACCATCCCACTCACGATAAACATAAGCGGCATATGAAAGGAATAGATAATCTTCCAAACGAGATTCTCACTCCCTCCACCATATTCAGCTGGCACACCCCCGATAGCATGTCCTATTACAACTAATAGAATGGCAAGTCCACGGAGGGTGTCTATGTATTTTAGGCGTGGGGTAGACAGTGTTTTCATTCTTCTAAATAAACCTTTAAACTATTACAAATCTACAACTTATATTTTTCTAATTAAAAATAGAATTCTCAGTAATATTTCTCCACTTAATCTAACTCTTAATCTATGATTATAGAATAATTTCTTAAGTTGTCTACCGTCAGATCCAAACAGTTCTAATGCTGAAACTTGTTCTTCAGTTAAATCATCTCTATACTCGTCCAAGAAGTTTTTAATACCTCTTTTCTGTAAAAGCATTTCATCACCTGAGACTTCGTTTTTATACCATTCTTTAAATAAATCTAGATTACTATTATCTCCACTTGTGACAGCTTCTTCATGACGAATATGTTTAGCAGATATACTTTTATCACATAATACCTTACCCATAGTACTAGCTACTCTGATAAATCTTCTATCATGTAATTCGCCAAACTCTTTACCATTTAATGCATCACATCCACGTAATCCAATTTTTCTAAGTGTTTCATTAAACACCAAGGTAAAGCCAAGAGCAGGTGTATAATATATACTATTATAAAGATTTACTTCCTCCGGCAGAGCAAATTCTCTAACAAATTCCATATCAGAATTATAATAACCGAAAGAAGAGCAGTACATTAAAGGAATACTTTGATTCTCTTTCTTAAGCATATCAACTGCTAATGAAAGTTTATTTTCATTCCAATAATCATCCTGATCTGCAAAAGCATAAAAATCAGCAATTTCACACTGTTCCAAGATAGCATAAAAACTTTTAGGAACTCCTAAGTTTTCATTACTCTCTAAAAAAACAATCTTATTATTTTCCGCAGCTAATCTGTTAATTATCTCAACAGTATCATCTGTAGAACCATCATCCCTAATATATAATTTAAAGTTAGGATAATCCTGATTCAAAATACTTTTTATCTGATTTTCAATATATTTTCCACCATTATATGTAGCCATTACTACATTAACTAAAGGTAACTCTATCATTTACTTCTCTGTCTCTTTCTTATCTTCATCATAACTGGTATCAGACCATTAATAATATGTAAACGTAACATTGGAAATGGCTTCATTATAAAATTAAAAGTATTCCACAACACAAAATATTTTTTCCAACCAGTTTCTATAACAGCATCCTTTCGGCCTAATTCGTCAGCAAATACTGTCATATTAAAGTATTTAATATAATCATCTTTAAAATGATGCTTATTTCCCTCTCTCCAAGGTCTTTCTTCTCCCAAGTAATGAACTATGGTAGGATCGTTTTTTATACTTAAATACTCTTCCTTTGAACAGAATCCGGATTCTCCGAACATTTTTTTAATTGCTCTATATGAGTAAAAATTATATGTATTACAATAGTTATATGAAAAAGAAATAGGTAAGATTTCATTCTTTAATTCACCATTTATCGCATCCTGATCATTTGCGAAAAGCTTGCCACCTTTTGCTCTAAAATAATCTACGATTCGCTTTCCTACTTCTCTCATCTTCCATTTATCTAGGTCTATTAGAAGGATTCCTGCGTTATAGTAATACTTATCATTTTCAATATCTAAATATTCTTTTCTATCCTTAGATATTGTTGGTTCAGGAACTGCCCCTAAAACATTATCTCCTAAATCAATATTCCACATTTTAGATAGAGAACGTCTTACAATAACATCTCCATCTAAATAAATAACTCTAGATACATCTTCTGGAAGAATTTTGTCCAAAAACAATCTTGCCAATACAATGTCATTCCAACCACCAGTATCAACTTCCTGATCAAAATATTTATGTACATTTCCTATTTCTAAAAAACATACCTTTTGATTATATTTCTTCGCATAGTCTTGTACTATGTTCTGATGATCCGCTGTAACACCTTGGGACAAAATATATATATTTACATCTTCATCTTTATTATTCTCAAATACAGATATAACCGATGCTAAAACCTGTCTAATAAAATTGTCATCTGTAGTATAAACTATATTCATATCTACCCTTACCTTCGTATAAGAAACCTTTTTAAATTCACTAAAATCATTTGAAACTTTATGCTAAAAATATCCATTCGAAGTTTAGCTGTTTTGGTGTGCCAAACTCCCATCGTAGTATATATTATTTCAATATCATTTTGATATTTAGCACAAATACGTTGAAGCTCAGTATAATAGGACCTATTCATCGAATATCCAGCTGATTTATGATAAATATCACTTGGTATTACATAAACCTTTTTATTATATAATTTCATACTAAGAGAATAATCAACCGCATATAAATGCCACGTTTCATTTCTTTTATCAAAAGGAATCTCACTTAAGACTTCTCTTTTTACTATAAACAACATCTCATCTAGTGTTTGAACTTCCACTGGCCCGTCAATAATACTTGAGGTAATCCTCTTCGGTGTAACTCCATTTGTAACATTTCCAATAACCTTTCCATGATTATCTACTCCTGCTACACCTACCGCACCGAAATCACCTATATTACTCAGATATTTTATAATATTCCCCAATTCATCTTCTTCAAATAATAAATCGTGATGGCAAAAAAGCAAATATTCTCCATTTGCTTTTTTTGCCCCTTCCATTAATGCATCAACAGCACTTATTCTTCTATTATTTGTATCAACTGGTATAACCTCAAAATCTCGATAATTCTGCTTGTCTAATGATTCTTTTAATTGTGAATTAAAAACATCAAAATTGTTTGTAGGGCATATAATTGAAATCACTAATTATTTCTCCATATTTTTCATTAGTATAATTTTAGTAACTATCACATAGAGTGCTATAAAAACAATCATTAAAATAGAATATGCATAAACAGCTCCATTTATTCCATATTTGCTAGTTAAACAATCAGCTGACCACCATGCAAAAATCACCAGTATTATATATAACACAAACTGAACAAAAGTCTTTCGCATTGTTGTAAGCATAGACGAAAAAGTTCCGCCAATGTTATACATAGTAGCTGCAGCAATAATAATTAGTAATAGCATTTTATATGACTTCAAATCCACTCCATATAATAAACTAAGCACTGGAATACCAAGTAAATAAGCTGCCACCTCACCTAAAACTCCAAATAGCGCAATATATAACACAACTTTCAGAGTCAATTTATTTAATTCTTTGTATTTTCTTTCTTCATTAAAACGAGCCATCTGCGATAAATATGGATGAAATACAAACTGTCCAAACAAGCTAATCGCTGTTGCAGGCATAATTATAATTCCATATATAGCCTGGTAATGATTATTCAAATACATATCAATTGCATATTTTGAAGCATTAGTAACATACATTCCCATAAATGTTATTGCAAACACATAAAACCCACTTTTAATAATTATATATACATTATTAAAACTTGGAGAAACACTATTTCTTATGTATTCTTTAGCCCAGGAATAATCTATAACTATCAAACTAATAGTCCATATACAAACAACCCACAAAATAGATAAAATTAGATTATGCGAAACAACATCTATTACCAGAAAACCAATTAGTGTTAGCACTGATTTAACAAAATATGATTGTCCTACTTTATATAATTCATCGTTCTTCTGCATCATTCCATACAGCACATCTGATAACGCTTCTAAACCTTTATATACTGTAAGCAAGACAACTATCGCCGCTTTGTATACATCGTATCTCTTATAAAAGACAAAAATAATAGCCGCAGCCACCATTAGAATTACGGTAATAAAACGTCCTAATAAATAATCATTGTCTGAAATACTCTCATTTGATTCTGTTACTTGAAACACTCTACCAGAATAAACACCAACCACATACAAAATACATGCTGTCGAAAAAGCTAATGTAAAAATTCCTGCATCATTGGTTCCATTTATCCTAGTAACAAAGATCATTAGAAACAATGAATTAAAGGAATTTAATCCAGTTCCTAAAATATTCCAAAAAACATTTCTTTTAAAATTTGTATTAGAATCCACTTCTTAATTCACCTATATAATCTAAAATCTATTACACGTAGTCAGCACAATCATAGCCTGCAAGAACACAATTGTTATCATAAGCCATTTATCAATTTTTTCATCCACTTCGATAAATTTAGAATATAAAACAACACCTAATGCTGGAATGACAGGAGTAATATATCTTCCTTGAACACCTTGGATAGTTGAATCAGATATTTGTGTCCAAGATAGCAGCATTCCAAGCATTACAATTCCTACAGTCCCGAAAAATACCAATCCCGAAATTAGTTTTAAAGAAACATTTACGTTTATCTGTTCCTGTTTTCTCTTTAATAAGCAAACAAATAAAATAAACAAGTTTAAATGAACAATTATTGATGGTACACCTATATCGAACCATCCTAACGAATGCCCAACTAATGACTCTAAATAGAATCCACTTCCTACTATAATAGTATTATAAAATACTATCACTGATTGCTTTAGATGAGATAATACATAATGCGGATTAAAGTAACCATCTCTAACTACTACAACTCCATCTCCACTAGTATGAGATATAAAATAAGCGAGTACAGCAAAACCTAATATAGCAACTATACTATAAAGAAGTCCTCTACTCTTCTCTTTAAAGCTTTTCTTTAAAAGCAAAACTATTGGGAAAAAGACGACCAAAATATATGCATGACTTTTTTGTGGCAACAAAAACATACCCGCACCAGCCAAAAGTCCCCATTCAGTTTTCTTTATATCCTGCAATGATGAATAATACATATGTAACGTTAACGATATAATAACCAACGAACAAGCTATTATTGATGAATCATATGAATACGACATTGTTTGTTGTAATGTTGTAGGCATAAATAGTAAAGCCAACAATCCCGTCTTACCAAATGGCATATATTTCACCGCTAAGGAAGCCATTATCCAGAAGAAAATCATATTAAAAATTCTTCCTAACATATACATTAGTTCCGGATTAAAATGTAAAATACGACCAACAGCAATCCCTAATGCCGGAATATAATACTGAAATGGAAATCTATTGTTAACATAATAATGCTTTCGCTTTACATCAGTATTCCCAGCTTTTTTAAACATTTTTGAATAATACGTATCATTTAATTCTGGCGTGTTATATTTAATAGAATACTTATAATCTATATCGCATTGTCTTTTATATGATACATGATCATATCCTAAATAAAAATTTGAAACGCTATATGCAACTTCAAAGTGCACAGGTTCATCTGGAACTGATCCAATTGGAAGGTATATAGAATAAACAAAGCCTAATAGCAATCCAATAGTTAACGCAATCTTATGCAGTTCTATATTCTTTTTATATAATATATATACCAATAAAAGTGCACACATCAACATTATTCCTAATACAATGATTGCATTAGAATATGCTAAATAATTTACCCTAAATTTGTGCGCTACAAAAACAGAAAGAAAGAGAATTATCGCTTCTAGAATCCCGATAAACGCCCACTCAAACTTCTTACAATTCATATTAATCACCAAAAGACTCCACAGATTTGATATATTAACAAAACAAACAAAATTCCTATTATTGAATAAGGGACAATTGATAACAATCTCTTATTCCCTGTATATACAACATTATCGCCAACTCCAAAATAAAATGCTGGAAGCAAAAATGGAATTAAATACCTAAACTGACATCCATTTATTACTGGAGAAGCAACTGGATTAAATGAAACATATATAGCTGTTGTAATAAGTGTTATCGTAATAGCAATAGAACAAAAGACTTTAAATCTCTCCCAAACAGTAATCTTCACTGTATTCTTTCTATCTAAGAAAGCTACAACAAAAAATACCACTAATACGGTTGCAAAATATTTTCCAGCATTCAAATAGCCAATATCCTGAATATACCACCAAGAATTATCAAGATTGAGATATCCTCTCATAAATCCTATGAATACACGAACATATGCTAATGGCTGATGCAATATAAAACTCACCTGCCCCATCGCATCTATTCCAGCACCCCCATTTGGATCATTATAATTCTCTGTATGAACAAAGAATGGGATAATAAAACTAATTAATAACGCAAGACCAGCAATTAAATCAATAAATATAAATCTTTTCCATTCTTTATTACTCTTAAAATGCTTCTTTGATACAAACAGCATTGGCAAAAGCATAGTAAAATAAATCTGTTTTGGCAGACATGCAATAGCAACAAATCCAACCATCAATAGCTGATCTTTAAAAGTAATTTTTTCATCACTCTGTAACATGCTTATATAATATGCATATCCCAAAAACATAAATGCAATAACCCAAGCATCATACGAATAAGATGAAGCTAAAAAAACAGACATAGGATTTAATCCCAAAACTCCCATCAAAGCTTTACCATAATGAAGTTTTCTTATTCCAAGTGCTATTATCAATATATAGAATAATGCATTAAAGAATCTACCCATCATAACAGTTTTAGTATACGAAAGGCTTAATCCTCTACCTATAAAAATACCCAAAGCTGATGGTAAATATGCATATGAATGAATATCATACGCATATTTATGATTCTTATCATTTGCAAGTTCTTTTAACTTATATGAATCATTTAGCTCTTTATAATATCTACGCAACTTCTCCGGAGAATGCTTTTCGTCCGGCATATACTTTACGCTATAATGCTCAATATTATCATCTGCTTCATATCTTGTATCATCAGTTAAATATACAAGTGAAAGTGCATGATCATAGTGATATTGATCATCCCAGGATATCCCTAGTATTCTAGGCGATACAACAACAAAAAACAAACTACAAACAATACCTACAAAGGCAAAAAAGGTTTCTTCTTTATAATTCTCTTTTGATTTAGCTATATAACCAACTAATATAATCATTCCTACACAGAAAACCATCAGAATACGTGAGAAGTTAAGAAATGAACCATTTGTAACTTTTGCTATAACTGCATTTAACGCAAATGCTACAACACCAAGGATTACCATCCGTATTATCCAAGAAATAGTATTTTTTAATGAAAAGAGCTCCTTGATTCCACTCAATTCAAATTTAGACTTCAACAAGCAAAAATCAACTATTACTATCCCAAGAACCAATACCACCCAAAACGTAGGTTTTATTCTGCAGACAGCATTATACGATAATACCAAAAGAATAATATCTAATAAAATAATACCTATGCACCTAGATTTATTATTTATGAATTCCATGTATTATTTCCTTATCTATACGTCATATAAGTTAAGTATGCTTTCTTTTAGCATCAACCAATCACGACTTTTAACCAGCTCTTTAACATTAGAATTTAAAGTTGTTCTCAATTCATCATTATTTACAATCCGTTCAATGCATTCAGCGCCAGCTTTAGAATCACCTGATTCATAAAATAGACAGTTTTCTCCATCCTTAAGATATTCCTGGTTTCCACCATTTTTAACAGCAACTACAAATCCACCTGTTGTCATCATTTCTAACGGAGGATATGAGAAGCTTTCAAGTGTACTTGATTTAAGCAAGATATCACACTGCTCATACACTTTTCCAACCTCAGCATAAGGTATTCTATGTAAGAACTTATCTACTCTATACCAATCCTTAGGTCCCGCATTATATGACATATACCATATTTCATATTTAGCAGGGTCCAATTCCTTTACTACATTAAAACTATCATCTACGCCTTTATATTTGACCGCAGAATCACCTTCAATCAGAATTCTCACCTTTCGCTTTCCATTTTCTACATCAGAAAAATCGCGTTCTTTCCAATTGAAATTCTTAGTTTCAATACCATTAGGTGCATATGAGGCATCCTGATCATAATATTTCTTAAGCCACTTCTGGCACCATTTTGAAATAGTTACATATTTAAATCTATTATCTTTAATTGAATATGTTCTATTTGCAGGCAATCTAAGCGGATGATTTGGTGCATAAAAATCTGTTTCGTAATTCTGAACTAAGTAATAGCAATTTTTAATTCTAGAATGTGATTCTAAATACGGAACAGTACTCCACATAGTAGCAATTCCCTTTTCAAAAGAAGCATCAACTGCTTCTCTTTCCATATAAATAACCGGGTAATCATATCCGTCAAAAATCATATTAGTAAGAGAAGGATTACTTGCAACTATAGTCACATTCCATCCCTGGTTTCTTAAAAAGCAAAGATGTTTCAGCGCAACCATAATTCCACCGCTTATTTCACTTGAAGGAAGTGCACACATAAGCGTCTTATCAAATTTTTGCGAAACAATATCTGCAATATTCTTCCCATTATAAAGGGTAATACATTTTTCCTTTACAAAAGAAAAAGCATTCTCAGATATTTCATTTCTTAAGCCAGTATCCTTTACAAGCATAGATAGAACATCGTACCAATTATCATCACAAAGATAACCTGTCTTCCCATCTTCAATCATCTCTGCAAAAGCGCCCACGTTACTTGCAACAGTAACAGTCTTAACCAAAGATGCTTCTACCCATTTATTCTCAGATTTAGCTCTATTAAAAATAGTATCTTCTATAGGTGCAAGATTAATATCAACACTAGCAACTAATTTAGGAAGATTATGCCAATCTATAAATGGAACTATAACTATCTGGTTGTTATATTCTTTGAACTCTTCTGGTAAATCTAATTCACCAACTAGATATAATTTAACATTAGCATTTTCACTTAATATTCTTATCAAAGAATCTTTAATCAGTTCTACGTCTGCATTATGTGTAATACTTCCACTGAAATACCCGATTCTTACCTCATTTTTCTCACGTTTTTTGATAAGAACATTTTTAGCTTCATCGATTCTTATATTCTCAGAATAATTACGATGCTTAAGTTCTATCGCGTCTAAAGAACATTTATACATCGCTTCGGAGGCTGTATTTCTATTTACATAAACCTTTGGAACATAATTAGCTAATTCATCAGCTAATGCCTGTGTAGTTGTTATCGCAGCATCACACATTTTCAGTGTTTTACCCATACGATTTACACCATCATCATACAGAGCCTTTTCCTCAGCATTTAAGCACTGAACATAAGGAATCATATCGGTATACTTAGTATCTACAACTAAATCATCGATGTCATAAAATACTGGTTTATTTAAACGATGAGCTTCTTCTATAAGTTCACCAATACTATCCAAATAAGGACATCTAAATATCACAAATGCATTTGCATATTTTACATCCTGCTTTGAAACCTGCGTATAAAACATTTCTTCAGTTGTAATATTATTAGCTTCAAGCTGCTCTCTCTGATGTGTAACTCTATATCTAGGAGGATGAGGTACAGAAAGATCACACCCATTGATAAAGAGAACATCAACCATTCTCTTATACCTTATTTCCTTCTTAAAAACTTTTCTGTATACCTTTCCCAGATTACTAGTTGCCTTCTGTCCCAAAATTGCTCTCGAAACTTTTTTCGTTCCATTTTTAATTCTCTGTAATTTAGCCATTTGAAGCTCCCAAATGTATCTTATTCAAAAGAATACTTTATAACATAATCACTGAAATATGGATCTCTATCCGTTGCACCTATACTTCTATAATGCTCATCTCTCAATAAATCATCATAAGAAGTACCATCAGTCTGCACTTCAGCAAACGGTGTCCAAGCCACACGGCCTTCCGTCATCTTAAATGATTTCTGAAGTATCGCATTTTCTGATGAATCAATCTCAACATCCGAATTTAACCACATGTTTCGATCTATTAATGTACATATACCTAATGCTGCAGAAACATTTCTCGCATGTATAAATGCATTCTCAAATCCACCGAAATCTCTGTTCGCACCTTTTCCTCGAAGCTTAACATTGTTCTCAAATTTATTTGAAACAGAAACTCCAGCGGAATAAAGCTTTTCATTTTCATCTATTACTTTTGAATCAACAGCTGATACACCCTCAAACTGAATATATGTACGCATTTCATTTATTGCATTATCAGAAGTAAAGACTGAACCTTCTTTAATCAGTAGAACATACTTCCTGTCTGTTTTCCTTAGCAATTCATATAAAGCTTTATCTGAAATTGTTGTTTTTGAAGATACTAAATCATCTACAAAAACAATATCTGATTCTGAAATTTTCTGCTGTAATATCGACTTCTTAGTTTGATTTATTTTTTCAATATCATTTCCATATATAACAACTAGAACATCTTTTATTTCAGAAACAGATGCCTTTAATCGATATACTGGAATGTTATTAATAACAGATGAAGCCTCTATGTCATATCCATCGCTCTTCAATCTCTGTTCCACAGACCATATTCCTGCCAATGTCGCATATGGTTTGGCATCAATATTTGAAGCAACTGAACCTGGATGATTTCTCCAGAAATACAAAAGATACGGAACATGCGCAATCTTCTCTGCTAATTTTGTCATACGTAGAACAACATCATGATCCTGGCTACCATTTGCCTCTGTTCTATATAAACCGGCTTTGTCTAAAAGAGATTTTTTAAACACATTGAAATGACAGATATAGTTAGATGCCAACAAATCTTCTGGTGCAAAATCAGGTTTGAAATTCGGAGCATAACAATGATTCAAATCACCTTCAAACTTTATTTCATCTGTATATACAAAGTCAGATCCTGCATCAATTTCTTTTACACACATGTACAATGCGGATGGATGTAAAATGTCATCATGATCCAAAATCGCCAGATAATCTCCAGTTGCTTTCTCAATACATGTATTTGTATTTTCAGGAATATTTACATTTTCATCTCGATAATATTTAATACGTGAATCTTTATATTCCCTTACAATATTTTCAACTTCATAATAGTCAGCAGGAGAAAAATCAACTAAGCACAATTCCCAATTTTCATATGTCTGCGCGACAACAGAATCTATCATTTCTCTTAAGAATAAATCTGGTGTCTTAAATAATGGCGTTAAAATACTTATTTTAGGATTACACTCAGAAATATATTTCCTCTGCTTTTCCAACTCTTTACTTGTTGGTTTCCAAAGATAGTCGCCCTTCTTTAAAACGATCTTTCTTTTAGCTTCTTTAATAGTTCCTTTTAAACCGATTCTAAAACATGTTCTAGCCTTTCTTGCCACAAAACGAATTGGCTTTGAAGCCTTCCACATTTTAGAATTCCGAATTCTATTCAATTCCTCATTAACCTCAATAAAAGCTTTAGACACCTTTGCATGTTCATTAATCATATCTTCCAAACGATACTCAGTATCATCTAGTTTACGAACCAAATCATCTACTGTTCTTGCACCATTTCTATATTCAGCATTAGAGAAAATAGGATCATTATTATCATATACATATTTTATAAACCTATTTTCCATTTCTTCATAAATAGAACGTTCATCTGATTCGATATTAAATTTCTTTACAAATTCCTCAAAATCTATCTGAGCACTTAAATCCGAAAAATACTTATCATAGATCCTAGACAAAATTCTGTACAATACAAAATTTACTGGAACTGTCATATCAAATACCCATTCATAATCATATACAGTAACAGTTCCATCTTCTTTCATTATTAAATTGTCTAGAATTACATCCAGATTTACTGGCCTAATGCAAGAATACTTGCTGCAATCAATCTCTCCAAACACTTCTTTAAAATTAGCATCCAGTACAAAACTGGTCTTTACACCATCATTTAAAACGAAGTATTTATCCAATATCTCTTTAATAACATCTACTAATTTATTAACATCATTTGTATATTTTCCAATTTGAGAATCTAATGATTTACCCTTCAAAAAATCATAATATACAACTCCATCTTTAAGATTGCATGGCAAAAAATCCATATTAGGATATATGGATTTTGTCATATTATACTTTTCTGGAAATGCACTTATAAAGTCACTAGCTGCTATATTTGCAGCTGCTTTTACAACATATTTATTCTCATCATCTTTTATAATTGATGTTCTAGTTTGAAACTTTTCATTACGGTTCTGATTATACTTTGTATAAATCACTTTTGACATTTTATTTCTCCACAACTACCAAATAAGAATTTGTAAGTTCTGTAAACAGCCCTTCTTCGCATAACTGATTCAGTGCAACACGTTCATCAAATGTTTTTAAATCGTTTTCAAGCAATCTAACACCTTCATCATAAAAATCACCCTTATGTGGCAGGAAATCATCTGAGTAAATCTGCGTTGGAAAAGAAAAATCAGGAACAGGATAGTAAAACTCAAATTTATTACAGCCTGATTCCTCTAGTAACTTTTCAAGCTCCTTTTTTGTATAAGCATACGTACTGACTCCATCGTTCTCTCTTCTAAAACTCCAGAACGCTTTTCCAGAACGTAATTCAGCCTTACCAGCTAAAGACTGAACTGACAATTTATTATTTGAAGCAATAAACATTTTGCCATTATCTTGCAAGATACTTTTTAGTCTTTCTAAAGTTCCAAGGTTTAATTCTAATCCTCTGGTATAATTAATCTCCGGACCGTTTAAATAAATCACATAATCGTATAAACTTTCATTTACACTATCTAAATCAGAATCATTCTTTACCTTTATTACTTCTACGCCATTATTCTTCAAATACTCTAAAACAGCAGTAGGACATCCAATACATATAGCTTTTGTATTCTTATTAAAAGGATACCATTCAATAATATTTCTTCTTATTAATGATTCATCATATATCTTTTTTGCCGAATCATCTCGAAACAATTCTTTAGACATACTCATCTCCATTTTATTAATACACTAAACTTAAGTATTTTATCATTAATGTTATTTATTTGCAAAAAACAAGCTGTTTTGCATCAATTGCAAAACAGCTTATAATTATTTAATATTATTTGATTTTTCACTAAGCAAATAAACTTTAGTAATAAGCTTTGCAAACCACTTAGGCCAAAACTTGCAGAACATCTCATAATCTTCTACAGTTCTAGAATTATCATTGATGATTTCTGTAGTAGCCGAATCCTCATGCACTCTATGATACATCAGCATTTCTGGAACATATACAAACTCTCCATCTAATCTTGAGAGTTTTTCCCATGCTTCCCAGTCTTCATCAGATCTAAAGTGATTCTCATATACCTGATCTGGAAGATTAGGTTTTACAAGTGTTACTGCAGGGCAACAAATGGAGCAACCATACGCAAGCGCCGAGCGCTTTGCACGTTTCTTTCCCCAGTTCTTTGGATTTCTAAGTTTTCTCAAAAGAATTCTCTTTATCTTAAGGTTTGTGTTCTCACTTACTACTTCACCATTTCTAAGCTCAGCATAATCAGAGAATACTATCAGTGGATGCGTCGCCTTACCATAATTCTCTATAATTTTTTCAGCATATTCAGGAGCATACGTATCATCCTGATGCGCTATAGTAACTAAATCTGCATCTGTTTGACTGTATGCGTAATTCCAATCCTCAGTGATTCCGCTAGGACCATTATTAACTACAACCTTTAAACCGTACTTCTCTGCAACTTTAGAAATATGTTCATTTGGTGTTGATGTTGAAATAAAGATTTCGCTTTTAGACGTCTGTTCCACCAATGATTTTATACATTCTTCGAGATATAGACTTTCTCCATATGCACAAACTGCAAATATATGTTTCATTTTCTTACCTTTCACAAAATAAAACTCAAGTTATCGTAAACTACTACGATAACCCGAGTATTATATCACATTATATTTAAGGTGTCATAACCCATTTCTACCCTTAACCAACCTCATATCATCTTTGATATTTATCATTATAAGCTTTTCACATACTACTAATCCACGGTTGAAATTCTTTATTCTCAAGAATATCCGCAATACGTTCACATGCATGTCCATCTCCATAAGGATTGCACGCTGAAGACATTTCCTTATATTTTACAGGATTCTCTAGCAGCTCCTTAAAAGACTTATAAATTGATTCTTCATCCGTTCCTACTAATTTTAAGGTTCCAGCAGTAACGCCTTCTGGCCGTTCTGTTGTATCTCTCATCACAAGCACAGGAACTCCATATGATGGGCACTCTTCCTGAATTCCACCTGAGTCTGTCAAACAAAGAAAACTTCTCGCCTCAAAATTGTGGCAATCAAACACCTCAATCGGCTCAATTATATGAATATTACTACAACCACTCAATTCCTGCTCAGCAGCTTCTCGGACAACCGGATTCATATGTATCGGATAAACCGCCTTACAATCAGGATGCTCATCCAAAACTCGTCTAATTGCCCTAAACATATGATGCATTGGTTCTCCCAAATTTTCTCTTCTATGAGCTGTTATAAAAATAAGTTTAGAATCCCCAACCCATTCTAGTTCTGGATGTGTATAATCTTCCTTAACAGTATGCTGCATAGCGTCAATTACAGTATTTCCAGTCACATAAATATCTTCTGGATTCTTTCCTTCTTTTATAAGATTATCTCGTGATAATGGTGTTGGCGCAAAGTTATACTTACTAATTATTGACACAGCCTGACGATTAAATTCTTCCGGATAAGGAGAATATATATTATATGTTCGTAGACCAGCTTCAACATGACCTACCGGTATCTGAAGATAAAAACATGCCAACGCAGTTACAAATGTTGTAGATGTATCTCCATGCACCAAAACAACATCCGGTTTTTCTTTCTCCAAAACATCGCGAATACTATTCAATATATTTGTACTTATATCAAACAACGTCTGTCGATTCTTCATTACATTCAAATCATAATCAGGAACTACTCCAAACGTAGCCAAAACCTGATCTAACATCTGACGATGTTGAGCTGTAACGCACACAATTGTCTGTATTTCATCTCGTTTCTTCAATTCATTGACTAACGGGCACATTTTAATAGCTTCCGGTCTAGTGCCAAAGACTAGCATTATTTTCTTCACAAAACTACCTTTCTTTAATACATCCCCAATAATCTTTTTACCAAATCATGATTTCTAGTTTTTGAAAGTGCCCTTTTACACTTCTTATTTTCTAATCTTGAATAAAACGCATTTGATAGCTCAAAATAACATTGTGATATTTCTTTATTTATGAAATCCTTAAGTTCTACATCATTCACATTCATAAGGTTATTTTTTAACAATTGAATTTTCCCCAACTTTACATCTTCTAACCTTTTTACCCCCAATTTATCATTGTGAAATCTTATTTCATATAAAACATCAGGCACAAAAGCAAATTTAAACATAGAATACGCTCTCAACCAAAAATCATAGTCTTCAACCAAAAACTTATTTACATCATAACCACACAGTTTTTCATGAACTTCGCGTTTATATAAAAAAGATGCTAACACAATATTATTATAATATATTTCATTTAAATCTTTATATAACTCAGTTTTACCTAGTACCTTTCCATCTTCATCTATAGTTTCACATCTCGAAAAGACCAAATCTACATCTTTCTCTTTTAAATTATCTAATAATACTTCAAGTGCATTAGCTAACATAATATTATCATCCGAAGTCCATGTAAAATAATCTCCACTGCAATTAGAAAAGCCAATATTAAGCGATTTCGGTAATTTTTGATTAGATGTATTATTTATAAGCTTAACTCTACTATCCACTTTCATATATTCTTCTATAATACTTACTGTATTATCTGTAGAACAATCATTTACTATAACAAGTTCAATATCTTTATACGTCTGATTTAAAACACTCTCAATTGAATATCTCAAATATTTTTCACCATTATATACTGGTAAAACAACCGAAATCATACTTATCAACCTCCAACTCTATCTCTTCTTCGTATATTTTTAATTACAAACTCATATGATTTTTTATACCAAATACTTTTATGGCTAATAATCCAAAACAATAGATTTGGAACAACTACACATATCCCTCCTCTATATAATAGTTCCACGATTGGTGGTACCGATATCATTTCACATACATAATAAGTTACTACAGCAGCAAAAGAAGCCAAAACCATAAATCCCACTTGCAATTTATAATAGCTTATAACACTATACCCCACAAAATAATACCTAAATAAAATTCTTGCTCCCCAGCAGAAATTAATAAAGAACATACTGATCCATGTCGCTAGGATAATACCATGCACACCAAAATTCTTTCCCAAAAAATAATTCAAAACAATATTCAAAAAAGCTTCAACCATTACATAAATTCTATTTTCCCAAAACAAACCAGTTGCAGTCGAATATTGACTCCTTACATCCCCCATCGTCGAGGTATAAAAGTATAAACATATAAGAACTACATCAAGGAAAGGAAATAATAAACCTTTTCCCATCCACAGTTCCATAAATGGTTGATATAAGCACAACAAACATATCGCACACCACCCAGAAATCCATGAATACATGAAACTAAACTTCATATAATCCATATAATTCTTTTCAATCGATTCTGTTGCTATACTATTTCCAATTCCAGCCCCCATTGATGAAGTGATTATTAATAAAACTCCGCTTAAAGCGCTCATTATATAATAATAGTTTCCATAAATTGTAACCACACGAAGTCCTAAAAACATCGATAAAAATATACTATCAAACGCATTCCTGCTTATTAGGCATATTTTCCCAATCATCAAACCTTCGATATTCTTTTTTATTACCGCTTTCTTATCATCCGTTATGTTCCCTGCACATTGATACTGTGGATACAACAGATTTGAACATATTGCAGTAACTATATTTGTTACTACAGTATTAATTATCATCAAAATGACGTACACATAATAGTTCTTCCAATATATCAGCACAGCAAACTGAGCCATATATAAAATCAATTTCAAAGTAATATTTATCTTACTTATTACATCTTCTCTCTGATACGCTGTCAAAATACAATTTTTATAAGCAAACAAAAAATAGCTTACTGATGTATTAATTAAATATAATAAATATAAATATACTAAATTTATATCTGAAGGAACGTCACCTTTTATTAAATAATCTAAAAAAGGTATTATCGCAACGCCTGCCCCCAAAACGACTATTCCTATTACATGATAAACTTTTTTATAATAATTCATCAGCGCACAAATCGTAACATCGTCATTCTCAGCTATCGGTTTATACATATTATAAACTATAGCATTTGAAAAACCCAATTCTGCCAGATTAAGTACCGTTAGTATCGACGTAAATAAACTATTTAACCCTAAATACTCTACACCCAACGTGTAAATAAAAACCGAACGGATTACAAACGGAAGTATTATATTTACTATTCTATTTATCAGCCCCCATAAAATATTTCTAAGACTATTTTTTGTACGTTCTAATTTCATTAGATATTCCTTGTTTGTTTAATCTTATTTATAACTTCAATACCGTCTTCAGACTCAAATTTCATTGCAAACATTCTCTTACTTGATAACAAGTAGTCCAAATCTTTCAACGAATAATTCCATCCCTTATGTACCCCAGGAATATTTGACGGCCATGCACATTCTCTCATACTTCCTTCAAATTCGTTATCTAGGTTATAAACCTTTTGTCTAAACCGAGAATTAAATATAATAGTTTGGACAAAAACCTCATCACAACATATTGTAT
Source organism: Lachnospiraceae bacterium (assembly GCA_045579705.1). GTDB lineage: Bacteria > Bacillota > Clostridia > Lachnospirales > Lachnospiraceae > Lachnocurva. The sequence goes on along the minus strand of JAZNMP010000015.1, from coordinate 21,647 downwards.
GCTTTAACATATCTTCTACTATTTTTCTTTTTTCTAATAAATACTTTGCAAATTCCTCAGTAATAGAAAAATATGCCAGTCCCTTTTTTATTTCTAAAGAATACTTTTTATTACGGTCAATGCGCAATAACCGCTGAATGCTTTCAGCTACCTTTCTTATTCCTAAAACCATTTTTCCTCTTATACCACTAAGTTTTCCAAATTCAGAAAACGGAACATAGAATCGAGTTCTATCATAGAAATTTGCGCCATTATCAAACCCCACAAATTCATATCCATGCATCTTAGAAAAAAATTCATGAATAGTGTTTTGGCAATATAACGGAAAATTAGCACCAGTCAAAAAATGATAGTATTGATGTTCACCTTTCTCTAAAGCATTTTCGAGCAACAAGTATTCACACTCAACCTGTGAATACCCTCCCCAATGAACATCAATACGTTTTGTAAAAAATAGCCTCGCATGTTTAGTTTTAAATAAGCATTCAGGCATATCACCTTTCTTATCAATATGAATAATAATATCATTCCGTTCATCATCTAGAGCATCTATCAATAACTGTAGCAAATCAGGTCTATGATGTGCCATTATCATATATGCATGTTTATCGTTCATTAATATTCACCTATTCTAAGCTTTTTTTCAAAAATGCTTTTGATACTTCTATCGCATTTCTATATTCTGTCGAGTCATAATTTATCTCATTTTTCAGAGCATTATTAATATCTTTTAAATCATGAATAATCACATTTTCCTGATGAAGCATTGATATTAAGTTCATAGACCGAAAGTCAATCTCACCATTATTCTTTTCATTTAAAAAGAAAAACTTCTTTCTAAACACATTTGCAAATACCGTTCCATGAAATGATTGAACAAAAACATATTCAGCATATTTCATTAGATTCAAAAACACATCCGGTCCGCTTTCTTTAAATAATTCAAAGTCATATTTTTTAGGACGGTTATGATACCATTTGGTCGAATTAATAACATATACCTTTAATCCTCTCTCCTCAGCAAACCTTTCCACGATTCGATGCATTTCTTCATCTGGATATGACCATGAATAATAAAAAATATAGTTATCTTTTATAAGTCTTTCTCCAACCATCGCGTCCCATTCTTCAGGTTTTAAAAGCAATGTCGGATCCAAAGTAACCGTAATTTCTTTTTTAGTATAATTTTTCAAAGTTTCTTTTCCAGTGTTTTCGCGCACTGATATGAACGAATAATCACTTAACCATTTTCCAACTCGTTCTTTATACTCATCCGGGACAGAACTCATTGACCCCAGACTAGCCGCATACGATATTTTCTTTGCAGTATCTTTCCACGGTAAATAAAACGCGCAATTAAAATCAGACATATTTATATTCCAAACTTGGTCACTACCAGATATAAGATAATCAAAATTTCCTGCCAGTTCTGAAAGCTCCTTAACATTTTTATATCGCTTATTTGTCATAAATAGTTTTTCTTCTCTAAACTTGCGATATCCTTCCCTTTGTTTTTTTATACTAAAAAAATGTCTTATTGTGAACAATGTCTTTTTAGGATGTTTAAAAAACCCCTTAGGGAAAATACTATATACTTTCTTTGATTCTTCTGATTCAAAATCAATCACTTTTATATCTAAACCCAAAGCATCAGAAAGATACTGTTGTAACGCAAACGTTTGCAATAACGAACCACAATTATCCGATGCCGAAAGAGTTATAATTCCTGCTTTCTTTTTCATTACTTATTTTTCCTTTCTTTCCGTTCAAAAATATAGGTAATGCAAAATACCATCTCATAGGACTAGCCTCTACCACAAGCATCAGCAATAGTAAAACCTGTAATACAACCTGCTTTTTTTCATTATCTCTTATACAGTTAAACGTCGACTTTGACCACAGAGCAAAATAAATTATCGTATTAAGTACTCCCATGTAAATCATCAATTGCATATAACCCGAATCTAAATATCTTTCTCCCCATCCGTTTGGTCCAGGTATCCACGTCAACGATCCTGCGTTGCCAAATAGTTTTATATTATATTTATTTAGGAACAAATAATTATTTTCAATTCTTGAACTTAATATTCTGTTTAATAATTGGCTATCCGACTCTCTAACACTGAGCAATAACAATATTCCCATTATAAAATATGGTAATAGATATATTAGATAAATACTCTTTTTTTTAGTCACATAATTGATTTTATTCTTTTTATATGGAATTAAGCACGTACAGATCATTATCAAAATACAGATTGTTGTAGCTCGATTATTAAATATAACCCAATCTAACAGAAACAGTAAAATTAATTTAAATATTGTCTTATATTCTGTCTTCCGCTTAGACAAAACATATAATGCAGAGGATATGATATAGGCCAGATACCCTCCCGCACCAGGATGTATTAATCCAAGCGTATATCTACGAACACTTCCTCTATAAAACAAAGGTGCATCAGGCAGTATTCCAAATAAACTCAGCGCAAATACTCCTCCACAAAATGCTAATGTTGTATAGCAAAACACTTCAGCAATCCAATCATCCTCTTTTTCACCATAAAAATTAGTATAAACATATAAGTCAAAAACTTCTCTTCTTCTTGATAATCTATATAATATAAAGCAAACAACTAATCCTACAATCCATCTCAATAGCTCTTTATGTTTCCCTTTAGATGTAGCATAAAGAAAAACATGCAACATCGTAAAACACAATGATACACACGAAACAAACTGTCCAACAAATGTATCACTTGCAATATACAATGAAGCACTTAAATTTATCATTAACGCAATTGACAGCAGTGCCTTTTCATAATCAAATCTTTTTATCAGACAACTCTTCATATCATTTTCTCAATAATTCTAAATTACAAAACCGCCTCTTCCAAGTGATTCTTTCATCTCATTTTTTCTAGTTTTTGTTACTTGACCTATAATATAATCTGTAGAAAAAACTGGCAATTCTTTCAATCGTTCCAACTGTTTCGTTTTATACTCTTCTATAGAGCAAATCTTTTTTGCAGGATTTCCACAATATACTCCTGGATCCATAATAGATTTTGAAACCACAGTTCCAGCTCCTATTATAGTATTATCTATAATTTTTATTCCTGGCAAAACTATTGATCCCGCACCAATAAATACATTATTTCCAATTTTTACTTTTGCTATTTTGGTATATCCAATCAAATTTTTAGTACTTGCATCATGTGCCAATACATGAACACGAGGCGCTAGCGTAACATTGTCGCCGATTTCTATCAACCAACAATGACCCGGATCAATGATTACCCCCTCTTGAACATGAAAGTTGTTTCCGACAGTCAATCCATCTTTAACAGGCCTATCCATGTCTATCGAACCTCTAACCTTAGCTTTTATTTTATCCATCAAAGTTCCATATTTTAGAAATACCATCATTTATTCTCCTAGTAAAGTTTTTATGTATTGCTCTTCATCTCCTGAACCACTATATTCAGCGACATAATCAATCGGTCTATCTAAACTTCTCCTTACCCCAGCTGCAATTGCACTATAATTAATATCACATATATACCCGTTTACTCCATTTTCAATCTGATCCTTAGCAGATTTATAATTTGTAACCAAAATATTTTTTCGCAACATCTTTGCTTCATCTAAAACCATACTTTTACCTTCATATCGCGAGCTCTGAACTATTAAATCTGCATACTTCATATATGGATAAGGATTTGTTTTCAACCCCATTAAAACAACACAATCTTCTACTTTATTTTTACGTATTTGTTGTTCTAATTTTTTTCTTTCTCCACCTTCTCCTATAATATACCATTTAAATAATAGGCCTTCTTCTTTCAAGATCTTAGAAGCATCTATTACCATATCAAATCCCTTAATATCAATTAGTCTTCCAACTGAAACTATTATTTTACCTTCAAAATCATATTCTATCGGTTTAACATTACCTGCCATTCTTTCAATAAGCACTTTAGATGATATGTTTTCAAGACAAATTGTTTTATTCTTAAACTTTGGAAAAATATCATTTATGCTTTTTACACATTCAGGAGAAATCGTAACAATTAAATCAGCCTTTTTTAAATATCTATTCTCTATCTCTTCCTCAAAAGCTATATTATGCACATCAGTATGATAGTACGTTATGTAACGCTTAGCATTAATCTTGTCAAAACCATAATACGTACTTTCCCCACTCTGAAAAGCTATTACCGCATCATATATGCCGTCTAACTCCTCACATATTTTTGAATAAAAATCTTTCCAACGATGCGCGCGAAGTCGATCGTACTGCCTCCATTTTATTTTTTCATATAATGTGGTTATATACTTTACACACTTAAAAATAAAACTATAACCGCTAAACGATACAACATCATATAACGCTCTTGCTCGTCTTGGTAATTTAACTAGCTTAACCTCATTCGGAATCTGCTCCAAAAATTCACCTTGCTTTTGTAACAACAACAATGAAACATCATATTTTTTATAATTAATTACACTTAAAAGGTTTATTAAACTCTTTTCTGCGCCACCAACTTTTAAAGAAGCACAAACAAATAAAAGTTTTTTCTTTTCCATAAAATCTATCCTTAACCCTGTTTGGCGCTCTCCTTAACAAACAATTCTACGTTATAAGTATCATCTAAAAAGTTTCTATATTTAATACAATTGTCTATATATTGTTCATTGTTTTCTATTAATAGTTCTAATTCATTACTGCCCCAATTATCCCTTACTAGTCCCAATCCATTTTCGTTTATATATCGTGAATTATCCGGAACACTTGTTGTTATAACCGGTGTTCCAACTGCAATAGACTCTGCAATTGAAATCATGCTATTATCTTTTTCTGTATAAATCAACATTCCCTTTGCTTTAGATAAATACTTTACTAAACTAGCATGAGGAAGTTTCCCTAAAAAACGAACTTTGTCATCAATATTCAATGATTTTGACAGTGCCTCTAATTCAGCACGACATTCTCCATCACCAGCTATATTTAATATATAGTTCTCATTCGTCTTTACACAAAAATTTGAAAATGCATGTAATATCTTATCTATTCTTTTTCTTTTTATAAGTTGAGAGGATACAATAAAGGAATTATTCTTATTCGTTTCTAGAGTAAATTTTTTTAAATCAATCCCATGCTGAATAATTGTATCCGAAACATTATCAGAGTATTTTTCAATAAACCTTTTAGCATTATCTGTTCTCGGAACAATTCTAACACCCTTATACATATGCTTTACAAAAACATTATGCCAAAATTTAGACGCCAACTGTTTTGCCATTCTCTGATGAAACGCCATTTCTTGCCAAATAATAAGATTATCTGGACTATATTTTACAGCCAACAATGTATCTATCGAAAAGACCTCACTACTAATAATCAAATCATAATTATTATTCTTAAGATGATTCTTGATTCCGTAATTAAATGGAATTTTATTTGCGGGAAATATATTTTTCAAATAACTCTTCATCCATATTATATTAAATGGATATTTTTCATCAGACGTAGGTTTATAATCCTCAGCGGCAATTAGCGTGACATCATGTCCTTTCTTTACAAAAGCTTTACACAAATCACATATCATACAATCTTTAATTGAATCAACTTTTTTTACTCGTCTATCTTCATTCGTATATAAAATAGCGTTTATTATCAACACTTTCATTAATAATCTCCTCGTATTAACGAAACATATATATCTTGTAATCTACATGCTTCCTCTTTAATATCATATCCAGCGCCACAAAGTTCTTGAAGAGCATTTTCATTTCTACATTGATGTGACTTCAGAAATACAGTTTTACTCCATTTGTCAATTTCTTCATTCAAAGATACCTGTTCAATGCACGAAGTCAATAATATTTCTTTAGAAATAGATTCTGACATTACACACGGCAATCCATTCGCTTGTGCTTCAACTCCTACAACAGGAAGTCCCTCAAAAAGTGAAGGCATTACAAACACATCCATCATATTATATAATTCATTAACATCTGAGCGATCTGTTAAAATAGTTACCTGCTTTGACAATTTCTTTTCCACGATTCTTTCTCGTATTTTATCTTCGTCTTCTCCCTTACCCACTAACACTAAATGAAAATCATCTTTTTCTTCATTTAATTTAGATAGAATATCTAACAAAAATAATTGATTTTTAATATAACAAAAACGTCCCACATGACCTATCACAATTTTATTCTCAAGTCCTAATTCATCTCGTAATTTTACACGTACATCTTCCGAATACGAAAACCTATCTAAATCAATAGCATTTCTAACTATTGTAAACTTACGATTTTCATACATAAATTTTCCAGCCATATCTCCACAAGCCATGTAGTAATTAGCTACTTTCGGAACCTTTTTTAACGCAAACCATTTAATTGGTAATTTAAAATCTCGGTCTAATTTCGAACTATGACTATGCGAAATTCTAACAGGTATTCCAGCCTTTTTAGCAGCCAACAACGGAAAAAAACTCATAGCATCAATATGTGAATGAACAATACTATATTCAGGATGTTCTTCAAAAAATTCTTTCATCCATTTAAAATATCTAGAGTAGTTTTGTGGATATAACCTCGGAGCATGATAAATCTTTCCTCCCAAAGCTTCAATTTCGTCATCATAAGCCCCTCTATACGGTCTATGTACCAAAAAATCAAATTGAACTTTGCTTCTATCTATATTTCTATAATAATTCATAAGCATAGTTTCCAAACCAGCTCTGTCCATTATATTCACACATTGCAATATTCTAATCATTCTTTACCCTTTAACTGAAAATATAAGTTTTCGACCTCTTTTGCAATATTATCCCAATTAAACGTCTCTAAATCATACTGACGTTTTACAGAACAACGCAGTTTATTCTCTAAACCTTCTAATAGCTTTTTGTCATCTTCTGCTTTAAAATAATCATCTAGCGACAAGTCAACTAAATGAGTTGCTGGTATATCTGAAACCAATACGTCAAGCCCAAATCGCATCGCCTCAAGTAGAACCAACGGGAAGCCTTCATTTCGAGATGCTAACACAAACAGTTTTGCATTTTCATACAATTGCGTTAGCTCTGCGCCCCTTGTATATCCTGTAAATATAACATTATCTGTCTGATCCAATTTTCGAAGTTCTTCCATATAAGAATCTTCAAACTCTACTCCGCCTGCAATAACTAGCTTGTATTCATTAGATGGTAATTTATTAAAAGCTTTTATCAACACATCAAAGCCTTTTTCCGGAGTTATTCTCCCGACACTTAATATATATTTACCGGTTTCAAGTTTATATTTTTTCAGAAGCTCATTTGAATCTACTTTTTGTAAATCATTTATACCATTTGGAATGTAAATTGACTTTTTACGTATTACTTCATCATATTTTTCCATCTGAAATTTATTAACAAATACAACCCTATCTGCCGTTTTCAAAGCTATCTTTTCAGAAAAACGTAATAAAGCTTTCGCAAATCTCCCCCATTTCCTATGCTCATAATTAGCACTATGATAAGTCAGTACAACTGGAATTTTTCTTATCTTTACAATCGGGCTAAACAGTGCTGGTCCTATATTATGATAATGGACAACATCTGGCTTCCTAAACATTGCATCGATTGAACAAAGCATCGAATGAACAAACGGTTCAAAACCCTTTATCTTAGTCGATGGTAGATCCTTAAAATCGATATTTTTATATTTTTTATCAACAATTAAATATGGTTTTCTACGATAAACTGTCACCTTTATATTATCATTTAACCGTGGATATAAAGATTCACAATGTTTTTCTACTCCACCTTCTATTTCCGGAAAACCTCTTAATCCAATTACACTTACTCTCATCTTTTCTACACTCTATAAAATCTAAGCCTTTACTGCAAATGATATTCAGTTCTATAGCAATTAGACTTGTAAATAAATACAAATATCTCCCCTAAAGCAACACAACCTCAGTTAAGATACCTATTCAAATCTAAATACCTGTTGCAGTCTTAATATCACACTTTTATTTATCTTTGAAACACAAATCGAAATCGCAATATCTATTATTATTGTTCCGAGAGCTAGAATAAAATATGTAGGTTTCTTAAATATATCAATCATAATGTAATTTGAAAGACCTTGGAACAAATATAGCTCATATTGAATACTTCCTATTAATCTCTGAACTTTACTGTTAATTTCTAATTTCGAGGCTATTAGTAATATAAAACATGCATATCCAATGGATGTAATATTTTGTAACAAACAGCTTGTTTTCTCTGGATAATTATAGTAGCTATAAAAAATAAAGTAGATTACAAGCGATAAACAAATAAAAAAATTTTTGTGAGCATCAATATAGTGTACTAAATTGTTTTTATATGCAAATAAACATCCAATCCCAAATGCAGCAGCGGACATATACCAACATATATTTATAGAAATACTACATTTATATAATATAACAATATACAATATTACCGCCATTATCTGACCAACATATGCATATTTTTTATTCATCATATGAGATAACGTAGCAATAATATAAAAAAGTATTATTACATATATATACCAAGAATATGGAACGAAAGTTTTCGCCCCTAATAAATTTTCTAATGATATTGTTGTAGCCCTATTTGCGACCCTATAATAAATCCCCATCACTATGCTGCTTGTTACAACTGGAACAACTATTTTAATGATTCTATTTTCTAGAGATTTAATCAACAAAACATTATCATTGCCTTTTGAAATATTCTTTAGCGATATTCCATATCCTGAAATCAGAAAAAACAATCCTACATATAAAAAACCATTACTACACAAATATGACGTCATTGGATTAACACCCTCTGCTTGCCCCATTAAATGTCTTAGAATAATAAAAAATGTGCTAATATTTCTAGCCAATATCGTTGTTTCTTTATCCAAAAAACTTCTTTTATCCGCTAATGTCATTATCCCGAAAAGTAACCCAATCATTAACACATAATCCATTATATTAATTTCCCTTTCAAAATCTAAAATTGCTATTAGTATAATTTAGCGAACTCGAAAATACGATACATTAAATCTAATCTAGAAAGAATGTATTTCACAATGTAAATAATACTCTGAAGAAAAATCAATTTGTACTCATCTGTCAAATCAGCTGCAAAGCTCGCCAAGGAATATAACTTAGTCGATCTAGCAATCTACAAATGAAAGACTACAAGAATCTACAGAAAAAAATGCATAAGCTCAAATCAAAAAATAAATAATAAAAGATTCTACAAACATATTCATCAGATAATAAAAACTAAAAACATATAATTCTCTTGCGTAATAACACAATAAAACGAAGACAATCTCTTGCCTTCGTCTATGATTGTTTCGATTAATTTTACTGCCTAATGGGGTTTATGTCAAAATTCTGCGTTATTATGCAAACTCAAGCATATTACTGCTTTTCTGTAGTTTTATGCTCCGGACTATATTATATAGAAGATCCATAGCTCGATTATAATCTTTTACCCTTCTGAGAAAGAGAAGATGCGAAGATATAAGCACAGGCAGCTTGATATGTTAAGTGTATTTTATAAGCAAGGCAGAGTTGACACTTTCGAATGGAAAGACTTAACCTGAATTTACAAACCGGCAGTTTGAAAGAAAGGTTAAAAAAGATAATTAAGAACAAATATCCTGTTTATGAGTTCGATACAAACAGAAGCCCCATGTAATTAAACCTACAGATTTTGGGGAAAAGACGCTTCCATCTAAATGTGTCATTACATTTTTAGGAAACAAATGGAGAAGTTTATTGAAGATGAAAAACTACCTGTAATTGGGTATCCGCATTCTAAGTTTTTAGACATTCTATTTACTAATACAACAAATCTAATGATAGAATTTATATTACCACTCCCTTTTGTTGTTGTGATTTCTGTGTTAATCATGTTTCTGTTCTCCTTTCAATTTTTGAATTAAAAAGGAGTGTTCCGTCAGGATCACAACCGCCGTATATAAAAAAGCACCTTAGACTATTCTAATCTAAAGTGCTGTGTAGCCATATTTATTATTTCTCTCAACACGATTGAAAGTTTTCTGTTTTTAGCGTTCTGTATTTTTCAAAACTAAAAACCTGCGTAAATATATGTTGCCACACCCGTAAATGATGCCATCGACCACACAAGCATGATAGCTATAGACAAGGATCTCCAGAAAGATCTCTTATAGGTAATCTGTTTAGTATTTTTTAAATTCAGCACTATAAAAAATGCTATCAAAAGCATTGCCCATAAGTTAAGACCATATATTCTATTGTAAAAATATTGTATACCTTCAGCTATATATTTAAATGCACTTGAAAAAGAATGTGTTTCCCAGAAACTAATTTCTGTTAATGCCACACTATCGATAAGCCCTTGGCTCACAAATAAAGAATCCATGCGCATCATTTTCTTTAATAAATATACTGCTTGTGATAAACTTTCGGCTCTAAATAACAGCCACAGAAAATCAACCAGTATAAATGTCACCATCCATTGAAATACTACATTTGTTTTTTCCCAGGTCTTTTTGAAAATCCTATTCAGACAATTCAAAAAGCCATGTAGCAGTCCCCATACTATAAATGTCCAATTGGCTCCGTGCCATATACCACTTATCAAAAAAATAATCATTATATTGGCATATGTACGTACCGTTCCCTTTTTACTACCACCCAGCGGAAAATAAATATATTCTCTCAAAAATTGAGTCAATGTAAGATGCCATCGTCCCCAGAAATCTATTATCGAAGTTGACTGATACGGAGAGTTAAAGTTTATAGGTAATTCAATATTAAACATTCTACTCGTTCCAATAGCCATATCACAATAACCGCTAAAGTCAAAATATAATTGGAACGTATAGCAAAGAGATACTATGAAAATATCAAGTGATGACATGGCACCTACATTGCTAAATCCCCATGACACGGCATTTGCAAATGTGTCTGCTATTATTACTTTTTTGAATAATCCTATGGAAAAACAATATAAACCCGATAAAAGATTCTGATAATCCAAACCTCGTTTATTTTCATCCCTAAACTGCTCAATCACATCATTGTGCATCAGTATAGGTCCTGAAGCAATATGAGGAAAATAAACTACATACAATACATAATCTATAAATCTGACATCTTTATTAAGCTCTCTATAAGTGTCTACTAAGAAAGCTATCTGCTGAAAAGTATAAAAACTAATTCCAAGAGGCAATATAATTTCTTTAGTCAGTAATCCAGTATTGAATGCATTATTTATATTTTCTATAAAAAAATTATAGTACTTAAAATACAGCAATGATGCCACATTACAAAGAATGCCAACCACAAAAGCACATTGTCTAATCCTCTTAGCCGATATTTTTTTTATGACCATGCTAAATAGATAGTTTACGAACACGCTTCCACACAACATCAAAGCATAAATATAATTAAAATACCCAACAAACCATAACGACATACAAACTAAGAAAATATTTGCAATGGTATATTGTTTGAGTTTATTTAATACAAAATAGCCAACTATACTGAGTGGCAAAAAAACTAATATATAGAAAAAACTATTGAATCCCATTATCGTTCCTCATTCCCTACGTCAAAAGTGTTGTAATCATAATTACTATAAAACTCTTCTATTTCATTCAAATACTCTTTATAGTTTTCTTTTGTCAGCATATTTTTACCTTTTTTCATTCTAATAAGAATATCGCTATTAACCCACTCACCATAATGCGCTTGATCTTTATAATTATCTAGGTTACATGTTAAATCAAAATCATTTGTAAAAGAATATAGCTTGACATTCGGACATTTAAGAAGTAGTTCTATTGCCGTCCTCTCAGCCTCAATATTCCATTTAACAGTACCATTAGAATGAGCTGTATCCCAATAACAAATACTATATGGAGAAAAGAACAAACAAAATGTGGTATCTGGATGTTCGTTTATTGTAGCAATGACATTTTGTTCAACGTTCCCTTTTATCATTTCATAATCATCTTGCGTAAATTCTTTTTCTGGTTGTACATCATCAGTATGTGTATATGTTCCCAGCACAGTTTCTCTTCCAAACGTATACACTGAACACCAATTAGAATAACTATCAAAATTTGTAGTTTGAACCTCATTCCTAATATTCAAATAAGTCGAATAAGTTTCGTTAAATAAAATTGTTTTATTCAGAAAATATTTGATATCATCAAAAGGATTAGTATTTACCATATACTCAGGAACTTTATACTGAGGATGCAACGGGTCTTTTTCTTCATGCTCTGCGTCCTTATCTTGAGCTAGTAAAGAATAATCCAAACATCGTATAACCATTTTTATATCATTATCTGAGCTAAATGACCTTTGAATAAGATGATCCAATTCTTTGTAATATCCACCACTATATGGAACTTTAATAAAGTTATATCCAAATATCTCTGATGCTTCTGATGCTTTAAAATTTTCTGTCATAGAAGTTCCAACAATATAGGCATCATAATCAAAATGCCTCACTATACCATCATTGGAATATCGCTGACGATAAAATGTATATCCATAATCAGTTAACGGTTTGTGATAATGGAAATACGGGTCAATAATTATAGTAGGTAATGCAAACAATAACATAATAAAAAATGTCAACGCTATTGTTACCCAAAACCAAATCTTATCTTTGTTTTCTGTTTCTTTCATAACATCTCCCCAAAGCGCACTTTCTTGTTTTTCATTAAATATCAAATCAACATTTTTCATTATAAGACCTTTAATAATCCAAAGCCAGAAATAATCAGTATTTAAAGAATCTTTGTTCATAAAAAATGTTTCGAAATTTGCCCCACAAGAAAGTACGAAATTCTGTTTCTGCCGCATAAAAAAGCAATGCAAGAATCAAGCCACTAATGAGTATAGATATTCTGAAGTAGATTCTTTTCTGGCGATTCGAATATGGCCTTTTTCATAGATAAAATAAGGACTTGTCCCCAAGGACAAGTCCAAGATATAGAATACGAAGTAATATGATAGTCATAATCTCATACTAATTAAAAATTAATTACGGACATTTAGGTGGTTAAATGTGCTCTAATTGTCCGTAAAACCTATATAACCCACACCAATAATAAAGCTTAATACACAATAATCTTGTTACGTAATTCTACTCCATAAAGGCTTATCAAAAAACAAGGCATTTAAAACTTACTATCACCTATAATAACCAACTCATTAATGTTTAATCCCTAAACATCTTATATCACTTGTTAAATACACCTCATACATTTACGTATCTATATGATTGTGGTGCTGTTTCTATACCAAACTCCCGTAACAATCGCATCTCACTATATTCAATGATATTTTTTAGTTTATATGCTACAGCTACTTCTCGATCACGAAAGTATTCATCATAAAACACTTTATCTATTCCAGAACTTTTCTTAGTCATTTCCCACAGTTTTTCCGGTTTTTCAACTATAATTCTATCAATTTCAGCCTCTCCAACAATCCTTTTTACCGGTACCGTTGAATAAATATATATTTTTCTAACACTTCTCCTACATACATTCTTCCGATACTCATATGTTTTTTCACCAGTTAGTATTTTATCTACAAATTGAGGTTTAATAGACATTATTACCGATTCCATATATTCTCGCCTCCATTTTTATCGCAAATACTTTTCAGCCTCGCCTGCTTTTATTATCTCTATAAATTGTTCATCTGTTAAATCAACAAATCCCCAATATTGATCTCTTTCTATTCCAAAGCGCTCAATTAAATCATGTCTAACAATTCTCTTTTTTAGAGCAAAATTATAATTCATACGAATTATAAAAAGACCCCCTTTATTATACCAATATAAAAGGTCATCACGATCAAACACTGTATACTTGTTTGTATAACTATAAAATTTATCAAAGTCATCAAAATCTTGTTGTTTTTTTACTTCAATTACACTACATACCGTACTCGCGACCGCAGAATACTCAGCAGCTCGACCAATTTCTGCCGTTCTATATATTAAAAGCAAATCTCCTCTTTTTAGTTTACTAACTCCTTCCATTGCACATACATATACTTTTTCTATTGAATTAGTGTACGAAATGTCCTTTATAAGATTCCTATTTTCATTCGTTAAAATTGATTCTGGAAACATAACCGAATGGTATTTAGGATATATACTCAACAAATACTTTTTACTGTTTTTAACATTTACCAATGGATAATCTTTAATAATATCACCATCAAGTGCGTTAAATCTTTTTACAAAAACTTTCTCGATTCCATTTTTACTTTGTTTTATCCCCCATTCAAAAAATCCAAACTTTTTAAAAAGCTTAATTAAAGCATCTTGCTTTTCAAAAACTGTTACATAAACCATCTTCGAATCATTCTCAAAAACATAATCAAAAACGATTTTCAAAAATTGTTCACCCATTCTAGTACCATGAGCATCAATTTTAAATGTACCTATTTTAGTTATCCTTTCACCCTTTAGTATAGGATTAATATCTGTAATTTCATCTTTCTCTTCAATTTTGACGTATAAAAATCCACGTAAATTTCCTTTTTCGTCATACTGAACATATGCATCTTCGTGATTATTTCGCTTTTTTTCATACCATGAAGGAAATTCTTTATAATCGGCAATTAACGACTTAAAAAAATTATCATTTAAATCTATATCCGTAAAAGTTACATGTTTTATACCTTCATTCATATAATTATTACCTCAACAAATCCGAAAACGAATCATCCTCTTCCTGTGGATTAATAATTCTTATTTCTATGTCTTTTTCCTTCAATTCTAACGCATAATCTATCTCAGATTTTTGTATCTTTTCAATCATTTCTTTAGATATCTTACTATAACCATCACGTTTTTTCATCCGATTATATATTACATCCACATCATCAACTAACAGAATCACCGAATCAAGCAATTCGCTTTTAAAAAAATCATAAGGAATCCGTTCAAGATTGCCATCTTTATTAATAATTATTAAATGACCATCTAAAATATAATCATTAGACTTACTACACTTAATTTTATATAATTCACTTGCAATAATCGCTTGATTTAAATCTATATCCTTAACCTTTTTGTCTCCTGCATCTTCTGCATCGTGATATTTTGAAATCAATTGACTTGCTGATAAAACCTCAATTGAATATTTCTCCTTGATCCGATGCTCCACAAAATAACTTTTCCCAACTCCATGAACACCCGATAATAATACTCTACTCATTTTTCCCCCCTATATTATATAAGATAAAGCTCATTAAAGACTCTGGAGCTCTAATTCTCGGCCCCAAAACAACCATTCGCCCCTTCTCTGTCAATTCTTGTAACTGTTTAGGACGCTTAACATTATTCTCATAAAGCGATGGAGCATACATCTTTCCATTCACATATATATAATCCAGAAGAGCGACCATAAACGTTATACACCATTTACCTCGAATACTGTAATGTTCTTTTTCTTTTTTAAATTCTTCAATTTGCTTCTCTAATTCTTCCTCACTAACAGAAAAACCTGGAAATAAGCTTTTTAAATAATCAGAAGGCGTAACACCTTTAATTCGTGTTTTCCAAACCTCATTTGGACCAATTTTTATAAACTGCTTTGACTTTATATCTTTTCCAACATGTTCCCTATATCTTTTATAAACACAAATAATATATGCCATCAAATAATAGGATCCCACATAGAAGCTTTCCCAACTTTTATTATAAAAAGCACAGATTTTTTCTTTTTCTTCATCGGTATAATTTGAAAAACCATACACTTCTTCAAGGCATTCCAAAAAAATCTCTTCATTTACTGCATCATTTTCGAACGAATATCCATCCGTTACATATACATTTGATTCAAAAGATTCCGGTTCTTTAACCCAATATGCAAAATCCCTATCTAGAAAAAATAGTATTTTTTCCCTATCATATACTCCCCAGTCAATCATTTCCAAAATAGACAATATATTATTTTTTCCCTCAACAGTTGTTACTTCAATTTCCTTTCCCGGATATTTTTGTCTAATCACCGTTTTATAATAACTACCATCTTCAGCCCCCTCACATACAAGCATAACATAGCCTTTATCTCTCTTGTACTTTGTCATAATAGTATGATAATACACTATTGGCTTTTTCCTAAAATAGTCATGTTGTTCCAAAATCCCCATATTGCTACTCCATATACAAAAACGTTCCTAATTCTCTTGCATACTGACGCAAAGAATTATCATATACAAATGGCGACTGCGTAGCTGCAATCAAACCACAGCATCTACCACTTTCATTTATATCTTCTAGAATACGCTGTTGCCAGTCAACAGAAAGCGAGAGTTCTGGTTCATCTATAATCACAAAAGACTCCTTCTTTGATACCAAATATACATACCCCAACATTGATACCAACTGCTTTTCGCCCGAAGATAAATGTTCCAAATCTATCTCTCTTTCATCGCTTTGTTCTCCCCTTTCTATTATTACTTTATACGCAAAATAATTTGGCAGATATTTTATTCTTTTATTATTTAAGTATCTATTACACACATAAAAGAATTTTTCTAAAGACATTTCTGCTTCTTCTATTTTCTTTACTCCCTCAATAAGTTCATGATAGAAATACAAAACTATTTGATCATAAACATCATAATCTTTTTCTTTCTCTAATAACTTAAACAAATCGTCTTTTATCTGTATTAGACTCGATTCTAATTCTGCGTTATTACTCAACCTGCTAAAAACCGTTTCAATTCTGTCTGGTTCCTTATATTCCTGAGGGATATTTATTTCACCTTCATAGTCCTTACTCAAGATTCCTTTAAAGCAATTTACATTGAGTTCAGATGCTACTCCATCATATATTCTCTTTATTTCATTTATTCTATTATTAATCGCCTCATCAACATCCCTCATGCCTTCTCTAACAACTTCATAATCACTCTCAAATGATCTATAGTTATAATGAGTATATTCACGTAAATTTGTAGCATATTTTTCGCTTCTTCTATAAGTTGGGAAATACAATACTTGACACAAACTATTTTTATTAATCCATTCTTCTGCCTGAGCAAGTTTACTCGGGCATTCTTTTGCTTCTCTATTTGCATATTGCTCAATTCTCATTATAATTGATTTTGGAACATTGTATTCTTCACACACTTCAATTACTTGATTAAGATAAACATACTGGCCAAATCTTTCCATTAAGATTTTATAAATATGATGCGGTAATAATCTATTACTTATCTCTCTTGTATCCAAAAGATCTTCTGCACCATCTTTAATCTCGTCTATATCAAGCGTTAGTCTTTTCCCTTCACACTCCACTTCAATTTTTGAAAAATCTTCTCTAGACAACATTGACCAATTACAAGTCAAAACATAATATATAATTCTTAAAATAGTTGTCTTTCCACTTCCATTCTCCCCGACAATTATCAAACGATTATTATTTATCTTTATTCTATAATTCCGCTCATTCCACAAACCAAGAATAGAAATTGTATTAATCATTATTTTTCCCTTTCTAGTTATCAGAAACACTATATAATTCTCTAGACTATAATTAATACTAACATATTTATTATATTTCAAAAAAAGTGCCTAAAGGCACGCAATTTTTAAATCACTTTTCTACATATCCCCTATATATCTCTCATAATAATTATACCACTTTGGTACTACCCTATAAAAGTGGACATCTTTTACAGCTTTTCCATGACTATTCGATATTGTCCTCGATATTGTAAGTCACGATGAATACCAGCTTATAGGAAAACGTCCAGTCAAATACGCATGGCAGAATAGAAATTCTTATTTTGATGAATTGATAAAGGAATATGGGCTGTACGCATAACATGCCTTTTATCTATTTGCAACTTCCCTAACGCAAAAATGATTATCTACTCTTCCTTGCTGATACAAGAAATCTACCAAATCTCCATCAGCGCTTCTAACCTTTAATCGACTAATAGCGCCGATTTTCATAGAGGAAGTGCCATTCTCAAGCAACACTCTCAATCGATTTAGAGCGTTATCACTAAATGATGTACCATACAAATTAGCATAAATTATCGCCAAAAAGAAACGTATTCTCTTACTTTCTGCAACTTCAAACAAAAGTAAACTCGGCCATACTATTTTAATTAAGCGATCTTTATTTACATTTTTTATTGGCTTGGAAAGAATGCATAAAGAATCCATAACTGCTATCTGCTCCGCCTCCTCACAGCCATGTAAATCAGTTATAAACGAATCAGAATTATCATCGCATATATATATCCTTGCCAGTTCCCACATGACTAACAAAGAATCATTTGTATATCTATTCTGCATCGTAAACTCATGCTCAGTTTTAATCACAGAAAAATCAGAGATACCCATCAATAGCTTTTTTGCCTTTCTGCTTTTAGGATATATCATTTGTATAAGAATTAATAAACGTAACGCAGAAAACTTTGCTTCACATGTTTGAGTTTTTGCATTAAGCGTTTCCGCAATTACAGGTATAATTCTACTTACATATTTGTAATCAATAGGTTTTTCAGCCGCATTCTGTAAAATATTTCCGATAGTAGAATAGTCATTATAAGCGTATTGGCTATAAGCACCACCAACTCCCTGTGTTTTATTCTGCTCTTTAATAGATTTGATTAATTCTAAAACATATTTAGCATTCTCCATATTTGTATGTTCATAAACATTTACAGAATATGGTCGTTCATAAAAGCTAGGTGCATACTTTTTGACATATCTATCCAGCGTTTCCGCCTTTTTACCTAGTGATAACCTCACCGATTGTATGACATCTAGTAAGCCACGGCAATTATCAGTGAATTCCTTATTAGACAACCAGTTCTTTAATCTGCGAATCAACTCTTTTTGATTCTTTGTCTTCAAATCTGATAAATTACCAATACCCTTAATTGCTTTCAACGCATCATCATAGTATCTCTTATATTTACTATCTAAGAATAAATATACTATATTAAGTATTTCATCTGGACATACACGTCTATCAACTGATGACAACACTTTAATGATATAACTAAAATCAGCAATCTGGTCGTTCTCAATAGCTTTTGTTGCATCAACAAAAAATTTTTCCTTAACACATTCAAACTTTGAATCATCATAGTAATACGCAAAAAACTCTAACAAAAGAGACTGTGACTGAATACGTTTAGTATCATCTGAGATTTTGTCCACAAGGTTCTGCATTTCCAGTACATCACTTGAACTAATCAAATTAGTTGATTCCCCATATTTTGTAAAATACTTTTTTAATTCCTTCTCGTCACAATCCAAAACCAGCATTTTTACAGCATTAATAAATAGCGAATGTTCACGATATCTGAAGCTTAACATCGCAAAAAGCTTACTAAGCTTACTTCTTATGAGCAAAATATGTGTTATAGAAATACAATCAACTGCCGCTATGAATGTATTTGCTAAACAATCAAAAACATTATCTTCTGAGCCAATTCTAACCGTATCTGGAGATTCCATTTTGCTGCTCAATTCAATTTTAACGAGTTCTTGATAAAAATCACTATTAAACCTATCGATTAAAGGATTAAAAATACATTCTGTATCTTCATCAAGTATATTTTGTCCCTTAGGTGGGAATGACCATACTCCTTTTCTATTTGATATATAACTATCTATATTTCGCATATCAATTGCAATATCATTAAGAAGCCAATGAGGCATAATTTCCCTATAGTCTGCAATTATCTTCTCTAAAATATTGAAAGCATCTTGATAATATCCAGATAAATATTTTATTAGCGCGTCTTCACGCGCTTTTATCACCTCATCTATATCTTTACTATAGATTTCAGTCCAATGTTTTTCTAAAGGTGAGAAATCTACTTCATGAATACTTTTTTCTCCAATAACTACGAAAAAAATATCGTTAAATGCTGTATCCAATTCATCAAGCTGAGCCTCATCAAGAAAACAAATTCCGCTCATTTTCTTTATCCGTTGCTTTACACTATATATACTTTTTAAGTTATCTTTTTTTATCTGTCTAAAATCGGCTATATCATGCTCATCAACCGCATTTACACCAGCATCGTTATTATCAATTACTTCGGAATCAGAATGCCTATAGAACTTTGTAATATCATTAAAAAAAGAATTATATGCGTCTCTAGGGAAATCTGAAAATTCGTGGCATACTTTGCATTTTTCTAGCAAACTTTCTCTTAAATACTTCTGTAATACTGTTTCCTCTTTTTTGTATTCATCGCAAAAGAAAAACAGAATTTTTTTATTTAATTCCCTAGCTCTATTTATTTCAGATTGAACCGGATCAACCACACCATCTTTATTTTCAACAAAAACAATTATCACATCCGAGTCTGCTAGTTCGTCAAGGTATGCAGAAACAACCGGACATGACAAACTATAATCAGTCTCAAAAGCATATACATCGCAAAAACCTGATTCTTCTAGCATTACTTGAAGGCTCTTTCTTACAATAGTATAATCCCCCCACATTTCGAGCTTATAAACACACGTATCTTTCTATCAATAGTCATTATTCTGCCCCCTAATCATCGTTCTAGTTATAAAAGCATTTATTTAAGTATACCGCTTTAAGATATCTCTTTCTATGAAAACCATGATAACTACACTCATGTTTTACACTTGCTGTCTTAGTAACACTATAATTCAGAAAGATTCTTTACTTCCTTAATTTCATCAATTCGGTCAATTATTCTTTACTCGTAATCAATGATAATTTTTGAAACTTCTTATTTTCTTTTCTTATCTCCCCACTCGATAAATTGCTTGCCGCGTTCTGTTAGCTTAAGCATACTAATATTAGGCTTTTCACTTGGATTAGTCATTTCTAGTTCTGCATATCCAGCAAGCATTCCAAGATTTCTTTTTCCAGTCATATAGTCAATACTATTCTGCAGAATCTGATTAATTACTTTACTCTTCTCTAATCTAATATTCATGTTAGCAGGCGATAAGAAATCTGTACCTACTGCATCAATAGTCTTAAGGCAATTATATATATCTTCTATTTTCTTTGAATAATCTTTATCATCCATGAAAACTTCCAATTTATTAATTACCTCTTCTTCCGAAAAAGAAACCAAACGATACTCACATCCTGGATTACTCTCTGCGAATATCAAAGCCTCATTGTACAGTCTTCCTAAACGTTTTCTTGCTTCAGACATTTTCTTTAGGGTTGCATTATATCCTCCATATTTCTCAAAAAAAGCGAACTCCAAAGGATACCTTGCATCGCCTCTTCTTTCAATTTTCGAATATTTTCCATTCCAACTCACGTAATCTGCATATCCAAGCATATCAAGTTCTTCAGCTGAAGCAAAACAATTCTGTATTTGCTTAATTATTTCTGAATCCGGCTCAAACAGAAATGCAGGTACATTACCAACCGAATCTACATCATCGTTGTATGAAGCCGTACTAATCTCTCCTACTATTCTTGTGATATCAACTTGATTAGTAATCCCAAGTGCCTTTAAGTACTTATTCAAGTTTTCACCACTTGGAAGATTTCTACCATGCTCCCAATTCTGAATAGTGTTTACTGTTACATCTAGCATATCCGATAATTGTGCTTGTGTT
>JAZNMP010000014.1:0-20637 GCA_045579705.1 Lachnospiraceae bacterium | reverse complement strand
AGGTAATCGTTGACTGTAACGACATGCACACCCTTGCCTTCCAAAGCATTTAAGTAAGCCGGTAATGTAGATACTAAAGTTTTACCTTCACCGGTTTTCATTTCCGCAATACGTCCCTGATGTAAGATCACACCACCGATCAGCTGTACTCTGTAATGTTCCATACCAAGTACACGCTTACCAGCTTCACGGACAACCGCGTAAGCTTCCGGTAAAATATCATCTAATGTTTCGCCTTCTGCAAGACGTTTTTTAAATTCTGTTGTTTTTGCACGAAGTTCTTCATCAGAAAGCTTCTGCATATCGTCTCTGAGAGATTCAATTTTTTTAACGATTGGCATCACACGTTTTACTTCTCTCTCACTGTGCGATCCAAACAATTTTGTCATTACACCCATCTAGTTCTCCCTTTAGCCTAAATATTATGTATAAAAACTACACAAAGTTGATTTTAACACTCTTTGAAGCTGTAGACAATCAGACGCTTCTATCAAAATGTATTTAGTTTTCTAGCTGTCGGAATATTTATGAAATTACGCGCAATTCGCAGTTTATTTTTATTTAATCGAAATATTTTCAGATTACTTGTTGACAAGAAATTAGAGTGATGGTATTATACTCTCACAAAGAAAATATATATTATATATATTTCTTTATACACACTATAGACATCGCTTTAGGAGGGTAGTCCACCAGAAATTTAATTTTGAAAAACAGGACCGATCTAACCGGGATATGTTAGAAGCCATGTTATTTAAATACATATACCCCTTCAAGTAAGAGTTATTTATAACTCATAAAAGACCAATTAGAAGGATGAGAGATATGTTAGGAAGAATCATTAAAAACATGGTAAAGTCAAATGTAACTGTTGATTAGGTTTCGTAACTACCAACCAGTAGACAGGAGGGCAGGACCAATGGGAACTGAAGAACCAATCGGATCATATTAGGATGGGAGCTCGATGTAAAGAAATCAAGCTCCCATCCTTATTTTTTTGCTTATTTATAAATCCGAACTTCTACCACGAAATAACTTCAGCACCGTCCTCAGTTACAACGACCTGAATTTCCCACTGCGCTGAAAGTTTTCCATCTGCTGTATAAACTTCCCAATCATTTGCTTCATCAGTAAAGACATCCGGCTTTCCCTGATTCAACATAGGCTCAATAGTAAACATGAGACCTGGAACGAGAAGCATATCTTCACCACGATTTGTAAGATATGAAACCCATGGATCTTCATGGAATTCAATACCAACACCATGTCCACCTATTTCACGAACTACACTATAACCATTTTTCTCAGCATGCTCATGAACCGCCTGTCCCATATCACCGAGGAATCCCCAAGGCTTAACTTCTTTAAGACCGAGTTCTACGCATTCTTTTGTTACCTGCACCAGCTTCTTTGCTTCTTCTGAAACTTCACCGATACAGAACATTCTAGAAGAATCTGAATAATAACCATCGAGGATAGTTGAACAGTCGACATTGATAATATCACCTTCCTGAAGTACAACGCCTTCAGATGGGAAGCCATGACAAACCTGATCGTTTACAGATGTACAAACACTGTAAGGGAAGCCTTCATAGTTAAGAGGTGCTGGGATACCTCCCATTTCTGTTGTAGTCTTGTAAACCAAATTATCGATTTCCTTTGTGTTTACACCAGGTCCGATCATTTTTTCAACAGCATCCAGACAAGCTACATTGATCTTTGCACTAGCTTTAATCTTCTCAATCTGTTCTGGAGTCTTTAACATATCACGTCTAGGAACCTTGTGGCCTTCGAGCTTCGCCTTGTGAATCTTCTGTTCCATAGCCATATGACAATTCTTGTATTTCTTTCCTGATCCACACCAGCATGGATCGTTTCTTCCGATTTTTTTCTCCATCTTCTAATCTCTTTCTAACTTCTACTTCTCTATATACTGAAATGATTATTGAACAAAGTTTACGGTATCGTGTACCAAAGTAACCTCACCCATACGGATCTTTCTAAGCATAGTTTTATTAACTTTGACTTTGTAACCCTCGAGGATTTCTTTGTACTTGTCTCCCTCATAACCGTATCTAGCCTGATTAATCTTTGCCTTCTTCGCGAGAATTCTCTGATATTTAGTAACAACTGCCGCCTTATAAATCTGACGGTTTATAGTCTTCTTTGAAACATAGGCATTCTCTTCCTGACCATCAAACAAATCCTCCCAGAAATCGGTCTGCGCATTTTTTACTGTTTCCTCTTCTTCCGCATTCAGCTTTACTCCCGCTTTAGAAGCTCTTTCATACATAATCTTGTCATGAATGCACATGTCAAGGGCAGTATTTCTGATTCTAATAGACAGGATTTTTCCTTTATCGCTAGTATTCCAATAATCTTTCGGGCTTGCAGGGTTATATACTCTAGCCTGCTCTTCTGTTCTTCTTTCCTCCAGCATGATTAGATATGCCATATCTCCGAGAGTCACCGGTCTACCATCTATAGTAGCCACTGCCTCATTTTTATCTTTGGCATAATCTATCGGCTGAGAATCACGCCACTTATCATACCCCGCTCTAAGCAAAAAAGCAAATATCAGAAGGACGATAGCGACCTTCAGATATTTGCTTGTAAGTATTTTTTTACCGAAGCTTCTAAATTCTTTCAATTTAAAACCTCTACTTTATGATCGCGCTAATAACGAACGATACCTGAGATAGTATGGCAGAATACCGATCTGTTTGCAGTAATACCTGCCGGGTAAGACTGCGCTTCTACGATACGTCCTCCGCCTGCATAAATAGCAACATGTCCTGGATATACAACAACATCTCCAGGTCGGATACATTCGATACTAACCGGACTGGCATCATGTAAGAACGCCTGTGAATGTCTAACAGTGTTTATGCCAAAATGCTGATATACCAGATGAACGAAACCTGAACAGTCACATCCATTTGTAAGGCTGTTGCCACCCCATTCGTATGGATTTCCAACGAACTGCATTGCATAAGCAACTACAGCATTTCCGTCTACTCTGCTACCCGGGTTCAGTCCCTGTCCAGCGCGCTCTCCTGATGAACCATGGTAAGCACCAGTTCCACCACCATTATCACGACCACCAGATGAACCACCAGATGAACCGCCAGATGAAGAGCCGCCGCTCAAACGATTCTGCTGAGCCTGTTCTCTGGCACGTCTCTCAGCTGCAGCTTTTTTTGCAGCCTCATCCTTTGCTGCTTTAAGTTCAGCATCGATGTTGCCCTTCTTCGCCTTAAGTTCTTCAACAGTTTTGTTTAAGGCATTCTGGCTCGCCTTAAGCTCACTCTTCTTTGCCTCTAATTCTGTCTTCTCCTGTTCGGCAACTCGCTTTGTTTCTTCCAACTCTTTCTTACTGGCATCAAAGTTATCCAAGAGCTCTTTGTCGTATTTGTAAATAGTGTTAACATACTCAACTCTGTTTACAAAGTCAGCGATATTCTTTGATTCCAGAAGAATTGTAAAGAGATTTGAATCACTCTGATTTTCATAAGTATACTGTAAACGAAGTTTGATAGCATTGTACTGCTCATCAATCTTTTTTCCAGCCTCTTCTATCTCGTGATTCTTCTCCTGGATAAAAGCCTGCTTCTCTGCAATCTCTCCTGAAAGGCTATTCACCTTCGACATAAGATTAACCAGCTGTGAATTTGCAGCCTGCAAATCTTTGTTAACTGCAGCAGAATCATTTTCAAGCTGATTTACCGATTTAGTTGTTGTTCTTCTAGTTGCATATACCTGTGTTGGATTTGCACCAAGTACAAACCCAAGAGAAAGCACTGTTGTAAGAATCAGATTCAGTACTTTTCTATAGGTGTTTTTCTTCAACTTTGCTGCCTCCATTCGTACTTTAACAAAGAAATCCCCTAACCCCCGTGATTTCTATGTATAAATACTGATTCAAAAAATTACTCTGTGCAAAGTCTCATTCTGATATCTTTAGTAATGATATCTGTGTAACTGAATGAGAGAATCTGGTCTGGCTGTTCTTCATCAGCATTCTCAAGCTGAATTGTAAATACTGACGGATAAGCCTCTTTAATAATTCCTTTTTCAATGTCAACTTTGTTTCTACCACGGTCTAACTGGATTTCAACCAGGCTACCGCAATTGTCCTTCACTGATGCCCTGATCTTGTCTACGTCTATACGTTCCATAAAACATTTTCCTCCTGCCCGCGATTTGTCATTTAAATATGACTTGCAGTTGCATTATATCACAAAATATAGATTTTTTAAAGAAGCGACCACAAAGGGTTGGTTTATGAAAACTTAATATGTGTTATAATGTCATAGATTTTATAATTATAAGAAAAAAAACACCCGTAAGGAGATTCTATGATTAGACTTATTTTAACTGCATTTTTTGCAATAGCTTTTTGCATAATTACTATTCCGGTAATCATACTGTTATACATCACTCGTTTGATAAACAGGTCACTCGCTGACCGAATTGCGCGCAGATTCATCATCTTCATCTTCACGATACTCCGCCTTACTCTGTGTACACGACTTCATATCGAAGGTCGCGAGAACATTCCGGAAGATAAACCGGTTCTATACATTGCAAACCACCTCAGTATCTTCGATATCGTGATGACTTATCCATTCTTTAAAGGAACAACGGGATACATCGCAAAGCAGGAGCTGAAAAAGATTCCGCTTCTAAACTTCTGGATGGACCTGATTGAATGCGAATTTCTAGATAGAAGTTCGCTCAAAGCCGGCCTAAAGATGATTACAAACTCTATCGACAAAGTAAACGACGGTATTTCAATATTCATCTTTCCAGAAGGTACACGTTCAAAAACCGGCGAGATGGCTGAGTTCAAAGGCGGAAGTTTCAAGATTGCAACCAGAACCAAATGCCCTATCATTCCAGTTTGCATCCAGAACACACAGAACATCCTGCGCACACATATACCATTTGTAAAAAGCACAGATGTTTATGTAACATTCGGAAAGCCTATTTATCCTGAAGAGCTCTCAAGAGATGAGATCAAGAATTTGGACGTCAGCGTTAGAGAGACTATTATCAATTTAAGAAAATAGAGAAACGACAGTTATAGCAAATAAATAAACGACACATTTTCTTCGAACCAGAAAATGTGTCGTTTTTGTTTATCTAAGTTTATTTAACCGCTTATGGAATTAAGAACTAGTGCTTTGTGCCTTTACTTCCACCACCGATAGAAGCATTCTTAAGAATGTTTGTATCAAACGAATAAGTAATAGACTGTTCTTTACGCTTACGCTCCTCTGCGAGATCGATGATTCTATCTAAGAGTTCCTTGTAAGGAATTCCAAGTGGTTCGAAGAGATAGAACGCAAGTGAACCTGGAATAGTATTAATCTCATTAAAGTAAAGTTCATTTGTATCTGAATCAATCATAAAATCAATTCTAGAAACTCCGTTACATCCCATCACCTGGAATGATTTAACAGCAAGTTCTCTGATTCTATCGCGAAGCTCTGCTGGAACGTTTGCAGGAATCTGACGTGAAAGAGAAGCCATTCCCTTTGAACCGCCTTCTTTTGCACCACTCTTTGATCCATTTCCCATGTACTTATCTTCATAGCTCAGGATTTCTTCTGTATGCATAGGCTCTTCTATTTCAGAAGCCATAGCTTCTACTTCATTTCCGAGAACAGCGCAGTTTACTTCACGAAGATTTGTAATAGCATGTTCGCAAAGTACTCTACCAGCATAAAGGAAGGCATCATCGAGAGAATCTACGAGAGCAGCTCTATCCTTTGCTACAGATATACCTACAGAAGATCCGAGATCTACAGGTTTTACAATTACAGGATAACCGATTTTCTCCTCAATACGAGCGATCATATCATCCATATTTGCATAATCGCCGAGGTTGAACAACATAGCTGGAAGGACTGGAATATCATTCTCTTTAAGAAGAGCTTTCTGAACATATTTGTCCATACCTACAGCTGAAGCTGTAACATCACAACCGGCAAATGGTAATCCGATAGTCTTCAGATATCCCTGAAGAGTACCATCTTCCTCGTTTGTTCCATGAACAACTGGAAGAGCGAGGTCTACTTCCTGTGAAAAAGCTTTTCCAAAAAGCCCCTTCTTTGCTGTCTCTTCAAATCTAAGCACGCCGTCCTCATTAACGAGGCTAACCTTTGTACCTTTTTTCAGAAGAGCTTCGATATCTGTGTAGTTCTTAATATCTTCAAAGCCTTCTCCCATATAGAATTCATTCTTCTTTGTAATATATACAGGGAATGCATCATATTTTTCTGTATCAATATTCTTCAAAGCCTGAAGTCCAGAAATAATAGAAACCTCATGCTCTACGCTCTTTCCGCCAAAGAGAACTGCAACTTTTAACTTCATGAATGCCTCCAATAGTTTTAATAATTATCTGTAAGGTCATTCTCTAAGAGAATAAATTTATGACCCTCTGCACTAATTGAATTTGCGAAGTTCATCGCTTCCTGCAATGTTTCGCCTACGAATATTTTTTTCTCAGAGAAACCAGCCTCTACCAAGCCTTCATAAATAGGTTTAGTGTGCTTCTCTCCTACCAACGCTACATAATCACAATTTGCTGCAGCGTATGTTCCGAAAGCCTTGTTATATTCCGCTTCCTTAGCTCCTAATTCAACCATTCCAGGTGTAACCAGGATTCTAGTTCCACTAAACATTCCCAGAGTTTCGACAGCCGCCTTTGAACCAACCGGGTTCGAATTGTAAGCATCATCGATAATAGTTGTATTTCCTCTAGGAATCATCTGCAATCTATGCGGTGCAGGACGCAACCTGCGTACAGCTGTAACCAGCTTATCAAGTGGAATTCCATAAGTATTTGCAAGCGCGATAGCACCCACAACGTTTATAACATTATGGCCACCGATGAGTTTCATCTGATAGCTCTGTTCTTCTCCATTTGGGGCTACTACTGTAAATTCTGTTCCATTCTCATGAACCTTCACATTCTTTGAATAATAGCCCACATTTTTACCATCCACTGAAGTATTCGCAACATCAGTTCCATAATAGATTGCTGTAGAATACTTTGAAGCATTTCCTGCTTCATATTCGCAATCCATATTCAGAAAAAGATGACCTCCCTCAGGGATTGCATCTCCAAGCTCATACTTTGTCGAAATAATATTTTCGATGCTTCCAAAAGTCTCGAGATGCTGAGGTCCGATAGAAGTAATGATTCCATCATCAGGATGAACTATATCACACAACTCCTTAATCTCATGAACGCCTCTGGCTCCCATTTCGCATAGGAATATTTCTGTATCTCTCTTCAAGTCTCCACGAATTGTTTTAACTACGCCCATAGGAGTGTTAAAGCTCGCAGGAGTCATTACCACATTAAAGCTAGTTTTCAACAATGTCTCAAGATAATACTTAACACTGGTCTTTCCATAACTTCCTGTGATGCCGACGATCTTCATATTTGGCATTGATTTCAAAATCTTCTTTGCATCATTAATATAATACTGGCGAACCAAAGCCTCTATAGGCGCATTAACGATATTTGCCAGGATAATGAACAGCGGACTAAAGAACAGAACCACTGAAAAATAAATATAAAGTATATTGTAATTATCTCTCACAATAAACACTGCGAGTGCTATTACCAAAGCCACAAATATCAGATATGTATCACGTAATCTCTTTGCTCTGGCCGTCCATACCAAAGGTTTCTTCTGGGACAAGTGTTCTATCGTCATGTAATACCAGATATTTAAAGCCAAAACTAAAACAAACAGAACTCTAAACAACCAGAAATCAATAAGTGCAAGAGCACCAAAGATCAGGTTAAACAACAGATCACGTTGTCTATCATTATGCTTCCCAAGCCATACTAATTCTTCTTTATTAATATAACCGTTCTGCTGGAACATATGCAGATTGTAGATGCCACAACATATCAGCGCGATAAGTCCCAACGCTATAATCAATCCATTTATTGCTAAATAAAACATCCTAATCCTCTCCAATCATAAACGCACGAAGAATCTTTTTAAATTCCAGCGGTTTCTCTAAGAAAGAATAATGACCCGTTCCTTCAAGAACAGCCAATCCAGAATTTCTAATGTTTTCCTTCATAATATGCGCATCGCTAATAGGAGTTGCATCATCCAAATCTCCCCAAACGAGAAGTGTTTCATTCTCGATTGATTTAAGAAAATGTGTCAAATCCTGGTTTACAGATTTAACCAGACATTTCTTCATCATCGGTGATGCATTCTTATAATCCTCTGATCCCTGATTATGCATCCAATTATCAATCAAATATGCAAAGAAGAAATAGATAAATGGCAAATGAAGCACTTTCTTCTTTATCTTATATAGTTTAATACGTCTCTTCTGTTTTGATGTTCGAACTGGCATGATACCAGCGCTATCCACGAGGACAATTTTTCCAATCTTCAAATCATTCAAATGCGAAGCGAGATAGATTATAATTCGTCCACCATATGAATGGCCTATCAAATCTGCTTCATAGATACCCATCTTCGATAAAAAATGAAGCACAAACTCAGCGTATTCCTCTACTCCCCATGGTTCCTTCGGTTCATCAGAACGTCCGAATCCCGGCAAATCTAAAGTAACGACTCTGTATTTATCGCTTATATCTCTGGCAACCGATTCATAAACCTCTATGCTGGTTCCCCAACCTTCGAGGATAACAGCAACCTTTGGTCCCTCACCCTGTTCGGTGTATCGGATATTTAATCCATCAACCTGTATTTCCATCAAAAATCTCCTAATTTTTCACATAAAAAAACACAGTAAAATATACTCTTTTTATTCAAAAGACGCAAGTCACAATAGAAAAAGGAGGTGAGATAACTCACCTCCTTCCACGAGGAAACTTTGGTTCGCATTTACAGGCAAATTTTAAAATACAAATAATACTTTATTTGTTGCAGTTTTCTGTGTTTCTATCCCATTCAGGGATTCAATACCTATAACCGCCTCAAGTGCTGTCTCGTCTCTGCTGTAACCGTCTTCGTCATCGAGGCATTTACAGACCTCTTTATGATTGCTAAGAATTGAAATCAACATAAGCCTGCTAAAACAATGTTTAGCATAGTTCCATGCTTCTTCCAGGAACAATCCAGCTTCCTTTGTCTTCTTTAATCTAAGTGAAATAAATGCCAGATTATTTGTAATCATAACTAACGCCTTATAGTTCTCTAGGGACTCATACCTAACCTTTTGTAAGTATGTGTACATCTTCACCAGAACCACTTCAGCTTCGTAAGGTAACCCCAACGAAACGAGTGTCAACGCATACGCGTTTAATAGCAGAATCAATTCCTTACTACAGTTTGATTCCAACCTTTCATCGATTTCACCAATCGTTCCGACCGATACCGAAAACAGTTCAGTCATTTTAAAGCCTAACTGCTTTGCGTCATCAGTCTCAAAGAAAGCATCTCCGGCAGAATGGTAGAGAGAAACTATTTCTTCCAGTAGTTTGCACAACTCGAGAAATCGTTTCTTCTCTAGATTCCAGCCTGTGCTCCTGTCTAACGCTTCTAGAATTTCTCTTAAACTGCCATAGTCTTCGCTCTCAAGACTTTCAAACAGTTTCTCATCTACCCGAAAGTTCTCACATTTTGTAACAGAATCCTTGTTCGTCTTCTGTTCTATCCAGGCCAGACAATCATAGAAAGTTTTACTTCTCAGACTTCCTGTTCCACGTTCTAATCTAGAAATAGTTGACAGAGAGCATTTCATCTCTTCAGCTAAAGCTTCTTGAGACATCCCCTGCTTGCACCTAACGCTCTTAAGTTTAGATGCAAATAATTTGTCTTTGGTTTCCATCTGTGCGCATATCCTTCCCCTTTATATGCCCATTCCCAAAGCCAAAGTCCCTCAGGCAATTATTATTTTATCGCATATTAGAAAAAATTATTTTACAATATGTAAAATCCATGTATTTATTCCAGTACAATCCGTTTTTTGTAAAAAAGAGCCGGCTACTTAGCAGCCGGCCCCAATATACTATATTTAATTGTTATGCTTCTGGTTCAATCAGACCGTATGTATTTCCACGTCTCTTATAAACCACATTTACTTCATCTGTTTCTGCATTCTTGAAAACAAAGAAATCATGTCCCAGCAATTCCATTTCAATGCAAGCATCTTCTGTGTACATAGGCTTCATATTGAATTTCTTTGAACGAACAATCTTTATTTCAGGCTCCATGATCTCTTCTGTAGCAGTGATATTTCTAAAATCGTTTGCTGCATCATGTTTCTTTGAGATGAGCTTATCTCTGTATTTTCTAAACTGTCTCTCAATAGTTTCTTCTACTAAATCGATAGAGATGTACATATCATTGCTAACCTGTTCAGATCTAATAGTATGTCCCTTTGCAAAGATTGTAACCTCGGCCTTCTGGCGTTCCTTCTCTACACTAAGAGTTACTTTGCAATCAGTATCATCGCCAAAATACTTGTCCAATTTCGAAAGGCGCTCCTCCACTGCTGCCTTTAATCCTTCTGTCAATTCGATGTTTCTACCTGTGATTGTTAGTCTCATAGTCATCAGCCCCTTTTTCTATAAATTCGATATATAGTTATCGTGAACCTATTATAACATATTTGTCTGATAATTCACGCCCGAAATCCTAAAAAAAACAAAAATTTACTCTTTATAACAATCACAAAATATCGTATAATTCAAAGTCGTATTCCACTAGATTTAAGGAAATAAATATGTCAGAAAGTTTACACGCAAAAAGTGCATATGTTTCAGGCGCATCTCGAGGAATTGGTAGAGCAATCGCAATCGAGCTAGCATCTAAAGGCTATAATCTAGCCCTTACATGCCATACCAACTCAGCACTTCTTAGAGAACTGAAAGAACAGCTCGAACGAGACTTCCACGTTCAGGTTCTAACTTTTACTGGAGATATATCAGACTTTGTTTTCATGAAGTCTGTAGCAGATGAAACACTACGTACATACCATTCCCTAGACTGCGTAGTAAACAATGCCGGTATTTCTCACATCGGATTACTGACTGATATGACCTTAGACGAATGGAATAGAGTCATTAACATAGACCTAAACAGTCTATTTATTTCTTCGAAACTCTTCGTTCCTTCTATGATACAGAAGAAATACGGAAGAATAATTAATATTTCTTCTATGTGGGGAACATATGGAGCTTCTATGGAAGTTGCCTACTCTGCCGCAAAAGGCGGAGTTAACACCTTTACAAAGGCTCTTGCCAAAGAACTAGCTCCATCAAACATATCTGTAAACGCGATAACCTGCGGTGTTATCGATACCGATATGAATAAGTGTTTTTCCGAAGAAGAGACTCAGGCTTTAATAGATGAAATCCCCGCCGGCAGAATGGCTGCTACATCAGAAGTTGCCAAAACTGTTTCATCTATAATAGAAGCTCCGATTTATATGACCGGACAGATTATCGGTCTCGATGGCGGAATATACTAGAAAAATAAGGGGTTAAATATGGTTTCGATGGATAGACTAAACACGTTGCTCGCAAAGAACCATATATCGAAAACGCATTTCTCCGCTGCACTCGGACTATCCGCTCCAGCGCTAAGCCATTATCTAAGCGGTAACAGAAAGCCAAGCTATGATATCATCGCAAAAATGGCTGGATTGCTTAATGTATCCACAGATTATCTGTTAGAACTGACAAACAATCCTACACCTTCTGCAGATCAGGATGAAATGCTACTTTCACAATACAATTTTGATGTCAAAACGGTTCGTGAGGAGAACAAAATCGTAATCTACAGAACGTAATACTGTAATCTTTCACAAAAAAAGGTTTCCATCTTTGTGCACACTTCCAAAATTCAACGAATACGTTGATAATACTGAATATCAGTGATAATATTTATATACAAATAAATATATTACCGGGGAGAAAATGAGCGAGGTAAATAAAGCAGCAAGGCATGCTGTTTTTATTTGTCTGGCTTATTTTTTTATGTAAAAAGGAGGAATAAATATGTATGATGCAGCGATTATTGGAGCCGGAGTTGTCGGTTCATGTATCGCCAGAGAGCTTTCAAAATATAATATCAAAGCCTGTGTAATCGAACGAGAAGAAGACGTATGTGATGGTACTTCAAAAGCAAACAGCGCCATCATCCATGCAGGTTTTGACGCAAAGCCAGGTTCTCTCAAGGCAAAGATGAATGTTCGTGGAAGCGAAATGATGGAGGAGCTTTCCAAAGAGCTCGATTTTCCATATCGCAGAAACGGTTCTCTCGTAGTTTGTGCCAAAGGACAGGATGAATCAATCCTGGACAAACTGTTAGAACAGGGACTAGCAAACGGGGTTAAAGACTTAAGAATCATCGAAAGTGAAGAGTTACGCGAAATGGAACCAAATCTCGCAGATGACGTTTATAAAGCGCTCTATGCTCCAACAGGCGCCATCGTATGCCCTTTTAACATGACCATAGCTTTCGCTGAGAATGCATGCGATAACGGGGTAGAATTTTTTCTAAACACTAATGTAGAAAAAGTCGAGAAAAGCGGTGATCATTTCCTGATTACAACAGACAGCAAAACCATCGAAACAAAGACAGTCATAAATGCAGCCGGTGTTTATGCAGACTCTATAAACAACATGGTTAACGAGAAGAAATATCACATCATTCCTAGACGTGGTCAGTACAACCTTCTCGACAAAACAGCAGGAGATCATGTATACAAGACCATCTTCCAGCTTCCATCAAAGATGGGAAAAGGAGTTCTGGTCACTCCTACAGTTCACGGAAACCTGCTCGTCGGCCCTACTGCAGAGGATATCGACAACAAAGAAGCAATCAACACCACACTCGATGGCTTAGGTTCCCTTTCAAAGACAGCATCCATTTCAGTAAAAAATGTTCCTTTTAGAGAAGTTATTACCGCCTTTGCCGGATTACGTGCTCACGAAGAATGTGGCGATTTCGTACTCGGAGAGGCTGAAGGATGCAAAGGTTTCTTCAACGCACTCGGAATCGAATCTCCTGGACTTTCAAGCGCACCTGCCATCGGCGAGTATATCGCCACTCTGGTCGCTGAAAAGCTTGAGCTTACTAAGAACGAAAACTTCAACGGACACAGAACTGGAATTCTGAATCCTAACAACTTATCGCTCGAAGAACGAAACGAGCTCATTAAGAAACATCCAGAATATGGAACTATCATTTGCAGATGTGAATCTATCTCTGAAGGAGAAATCCTCGATAGCATTCACAGAACTCTCGGCGCCAGATCTCTCGACGCTGTAAAGAGAAGAACTCGCGCAGGCATGGGGCGATGCCAGGCAGGCTTCTGCTCTCCACGTACTATGGAGATTCTCGAAAGAGAAATTCCTATGAGTGCCTTTGATGTTACAAAATCAGGCGGTGCTTCAAAGATAGTATTCGGTTATAACAAGAGAGTATAGGAGGGGCTTATTATGAAGAATTATGATTTAGTAATAATCGGTGGTGGCCCTGCAGGACTCGCAGCTGCCATTTCCGCAAAGGAAAATGGAATTGATGATATTCTTATCCTCGAAAGAGATAGAGAACTTGGCGGTATTCTAAACCAGTGTATCCACAACGGCTTCGGTCTTCACACGTTCAACGAAGAACTTACTGGTCCGGAATACGCATCACGTTTTATTGAGAAAGTAGTCGAGCTGCATATCGAATACAAACTAAACACTATGGTTATGGACATCTCTGAAGATAAGACCGTAACTGCAATGAACAGAGAAGACGGAATGTTCACGATTAATTCAAAAGCCGTCATCCTCGCTATGGGATGTAGAGAACGTCCTCGTGGAGCTCTAAATATTCCAGGCTACAGACCAGCCGGTATCTATAGTGCTGGAACAGCTCAGCGTCTGGTTAATATCGAAGGATATATGCCTGGTCGAAAAGTTGTCATCCTCGGCTCCGGAGATATCGGATTGATCATGGCTCGACGTATGACATTGGAGGGCGCAGAGGTAAAAGTAGTCGCCGAAATCATGCCTTACTCTGGTGGACTTAAGAGAAATATCGTTCAGTGTCTAGACGATTTCAACATTCCTCTAAAACTCAGCCATACAGTTGTAGATATCGAAGGCAAAGATCGCGTTAACGCTGTAACTATCGCCCAAGTGGATGATCATATGAAGCCTATCCCTGGCACAGAAGAGCGATATGAATGTGACACTCTCCTGCTCTCCGTAGGATTGCTTCCAGAGAACGAGCTTTCACGTAAATCAAACGTCGAATTATCACCTATTCATCGTGGACCAGTCGTAAATGACAGTCTCGAAACTTCCGTAAACGGAATCTTTGCATGCGGCAATGTTCTACACGTACACGACCTGGTAGACTTCGTATCACAGGAAGCCGCACAGGCTGGAAAAAGCGCAGCAAACTACATCAAAAACGGCTCTAACAAAGACTCTCGTGCCATTCCGGTAAACGCAGTCGACGGTGTTCGTTATACTGTCCCTGAGTTCATCCGCCCAGATGATATGGAAGATACTGTTACAGTTCGTTTTAGAGTAGGCGGCGTATACAAAAAATGTGCCATCGCAACTTATTTCGGTGACAAACTCATTTCCAAGCGAAAGAGACCAATCATGGCTCCAGGAGAAATGGAACAGGTGGTTATCAAGAAAGCTGAACTTCTAGATGCAGGCGACATCAAAGATATCACCATAAAGATAGAGGAGGCCTAAACTATGGAAGAAAGAAATCTAACATGCATCAACTGCCCTATGGGCTGCTCTCTTACAGTTACACTTGAAAACGGTGAAGTTACCAGCGTCACAGGAAACACCTGCAAGAGAGGCGAAATCTACGGAAAGAAAGAGGTCACTAACCCAACTCGAATAGTTACTTCTTCTGTACGCGTAAAAAATGGTGACATTCCTATGGTTTCCTGTAAGACAGAGAACGATATTCCAAAGGGAAAAATATTTGAAATCACAAAGGCTATCACAAATCTCGAAGTCGAAGCGCCTGTTTCGATTGGAGATGTGATTCTTGAAAATGTTTGCGATACCGGTGTAAACATCGTCGCAACGAAAAATATTAACTTACGATAATCTCACTAACTTTTTATATCTTCTTTTTCAAGTGCCCGTATCCCTACGGATATGGGCACTCCCTTTTATTGACAAACATATTTTGACTAACTAAAATATAGCCTGCAGAAAGAAGGCGTCTATGAAATTAGAGAAAGATAAACCTATATTAGTTTTCGATTCCGGCGTAGGCGGAATCAGTGTATTAAAAGAACTTGTAAAAATAATGCCTCACGAAGACTTCATATTCTTTGGCGATTCAAAGAATTCTCCATACGGAACAAAATCTGAGGAAGAAGTACGTGAGCTGACCATAAATGCTGTTCGAAGATACTTAGATAAAGGAATAAAAGGCTGTGCTATTGCATGCAACACTGCAACCAGCGCGGCAGTTGCCGAGATGAGGGAACTTTTTCCATTCCTACCTCTAGTCGGAATAGAGCCAGCGGTTAAGCCGGCTGCTCTAAATCATCCTGGTGGACGAGTTCTCGTCCTCGCTACACCTGTTACTATAAGCGGAGCAAAACTTCATCGTCAGATGGAGACATACAAAGATACTGCAACTCTGCTGCCTCTAGCCTGTCCTGGTCTGATGGAATTCATCGAACAGGGAAAAACTGACGATCCAGAGCTTATCAACTATTTACAAGATCTACTTCAGGAATATATCGACAATCCAGTAGATGCATTTGTAACAGGTTGCACTCACTATCCTTTCGTAGCAAAACAGATTCAGTCTGTACTCGGCAAAGACGTTAAGCATTACGATGGAGCAAACGGAACAGCACGTGAACTCAAGCGTCGACTAAAGGAGCAGAATCTACTTAAAGAAACAGGAGAAGGATCCGTACATTTCTTTAGTAGTGATCCTTCTCCTGAAAAAATTAAACAATGTGAGATGTTATTTAACAGAGATATTTAACTCAGTCGGAGTACAAGCTCCGACTGAGTTAAACGCTCCGCGAGGATGCGCACGGATTCGGACAGGAATTTGTCTGCTGAAGCAGACCCGAATCCGGCGCGCAAGACTCGCGAGCGAGTCTTGACTTATTCAAACCAGACTTCTTCGTTCGTTGAAGAAATGGATGTGGCGCCCGCATTAAGCACCATGATAACATCTTCTTTGTCGCTGACCAAACCACCGCCTATCACCGGGCATTTAGTTTTGGCAGCGACTTTTTTTATTACCTTAGGCATGAGTGCTGGCATGATTTCTATAACATCCGGCTTCGCCTGTTTCATCTGTCTCTCGATATTTGAAAGAGCCATCGAATCGATCAAGAAGAAGCGCATAACGGTTGCGAGATTTAGCTCACGCGCTCTCACTATAACCTGTGTCTTTGTAGAGATAACACCGTCTGCCTTCGTTTCCTGCTTAATATAATCTACAGCAACTTCGCTAGAATACAACCCCTGAACCAGATCGACATGTACAAATGCCATCTTTCCAGCCTTTTTAACCTCATCCACTATCGATGGTATCGACAATATATCTCCATAAAGTATAAAGATAATACGGCTATCACATTCAAGGCATCGCTTCAATCCCTCATCATCTTTGATTGCCGCTATAACCGGAGAATCCAGTAAAGCTTCTCTTAATCTATCTTCCATCAGGCATTCCTTCCAGTGATCTACTCGTATGGCAAGTAAAGTAGATAATCTGGCGATTATTTGATACTTTTTCAAGCAGAGCCAATCCCTCTTTAATCTTGTCATCATCAAAACTAGTAAACGGATCATCCAACACGACCATCGGCTGTTCCTGTTCATACATCGCATCTATCAGAGCAAATCTGACAGAAAGCGATACCATGTCCTTGTAACCTTCACTCAGATATTCTGAAGCGATTGATTTGCCTCTATATCTAAAGCGTACATTCAAGTCCATATCGATTTCAAATTCTTTTGAAATCATACTATTATCTCTTTCAGGATACATTTCATCCATATATGAAATCATCTTTTTCTGAAGAGGACCCATGTACTCAGCCATAAATTTGTCTCTGGCTGACTTCAGATAATCCTTTGCCGCATCAAGAATTCGAACCTTGTTCTCGTACTGGCGCTTTCGCTCTTCGAGACTTTCAATTCTGTCTTTCTCGTCTTCGAGAGTTACAATCTGATCAGCTATATCATTCAAAGTCTCAGAATCCTGATCATAATAACGTATGTTTGTCGCAATCATTTCATCCAGCTGAGCTTCTCTCTCCTGAAGCTCCTCGATAGCACCTGAATAAGCAGTTTCAGGCATATCCTTCTGAAGCTCTTCAATTTCAACTGTAAGTTTCTCAACTTCCTCCTGAAGGCGAAGATAAATATCAATATTCTGACGAATCAGAGAAAGCTTGTCAGCATAATCATATTCTTCGATGTCCTCATCTTTAAGTACGACATCATAGTTAAATCTATTCAGGAAAGTTTCAATCTCACGAGTCTCGTCTGTGATACGGTTTCTCAACAACTTCATGTTTGCCTTTTCCGCATCGTTATCGACCTTCATCTCTAAATCAGCCTGAAGTCTCTTTAACAACTCGCTTTCATTCATCTCATGATAGAGGTCAAATCCATAACTCTTTGCATAAATCTGAAGAGATGTGTACAGAGCAAGCTGCTTCTCTGAAAGCTCCTCGAGAGCTTCGGAGTTTTTGTCCATCATGTCTTTATCGAGCTTCTCCAGATGCTCTAATCTATCGAGTTTTCTCTGAACCTCGTTTACTGCCTCTGTTAAATCAGAAGTATGAGAAAGTTCAAATCTATCAAAGAAAGAATTTGAAAGACCTTTTAGCTTCTCAATTTCTCCCTTTAAGCCCTCCAGCCTCTCAAGCAAATCTTCCACATCACGCTTAATTCTATCTTCCTGATTAACTCGAAGATGCTTCAAACGAATCTTTCTAAATCCGTACAGGGCGATAAAGATGATAGCACCAACACCAAACAGCCATGATATAAAAGCAGTATCTCTGTCAGCAAAAACTACGGCAAACAGAACCGTTCCAACGATACAGATTACTGCGAGTAGCACATAGAGGACCTCAGTACTCTTACCCAGACTCTGTGTCTTAAGATCATTCTCACGTCGTTCCTCTTCAAGTTTGTCCTTGTTATCAAGCAGAGCTTTCTCCTGACCTTCCAGAGTAGAAATCTGACCTTCCAACCTCAGAACATCTGTGATTTCCTGGTGCTCCGGTCTGCCCTTCTGAAAGAATTCCCTGAGGCTCTTAAGTTCTCGCTCAGCCTCAGTATCGAGGGTCGAATTCTCACGCATCATTCTAAGCTCTTTAATACGGTCTGCATCTTCCTGCCACTTTTCGATTTCCGTTTCTGTAGGCAGTTTCTCTGAAAAAAGATTCTCTATTCTCTTCTCTTCCTCTTCAGATAGCAGGTCCTTCTGTTTAGATTCCACACTTCGTCTATCCAGAGTGTATTTCTGGATAGTCTCATCATATTCATCTAAGCCATCCTCTGAAGGGATACCGTTTACAAAGAACAAATCCAGCTCGGAAAGCTGTTTATTATCCTGTTTAAGTCTCTCATTCTTCTCCTGAAGAACGCCCGATTTTTCAGCGTATTTCTCTCTAGCAGTAATCTCTTTCTTAAGATTAGTCTTCTCGAGTCTGTACTCTAATATGGTCTGTTCTCTATTCTTGAAGATTTCCTGCTGCTTTCTATAAGCTTCATATAGAGGCGGTATTTCCTCTGCACGAATCTTTAGTTCACGAATTTCTTCCGCGATTTCATCTAATTTGCCTGGATTATTCTTCCTTCTCGATTTCAGCGTCTTTCTCGCTTCCTCGATTCTGGCAACAGCAGCCTCGAACTCATCCAAATCATCTTTAGTCTGTGAGATATTTCCGACTTTCGCATTGATTTTGTCAGTTATAGAAGTCGATATATCAGTCTGTCCGATAAAGATAGTCTTCTCAAAGGACACCTGATCTACTCCAAAGATTTCCTCTCCCAGATTCTCCGAATATGCATCAGACTCTCTGCCTGTCGCTTCATCATAAAGCTTAAAAGAATCCTCAGATCCTTTTTCCCCGAAATATCTCTCTACTCGAAATACACCCTTCTCAGTCTCAAATACCAGACTTCCACCAAATACGCCACCATCCCATGGCAGATAATGCTTTCTCTCTGTAAGCGACTTCGAATTTGGTGAATAGATCAGTCCATAAAACATCGACTTGATGAAAACAGAGAAGGTAGTCTTTCCCCATCCATTTTCCTCAAAGATAGTATTTAAGCCTTCGGAAAAAATATATTCATAATCTCTAAGTCTGCCGAACCCCGTTATATATAAGCTCTTTAATTTCATTCTAGAATATCCTCTCCCAGTATAGCCTTTATCCCCACTTCAACGATTTCGCTCTTCTCCTCTTCAGGCAGTTCCTGCATCTGAAGCAAGCGAACGAATTCCCCTTTTAATGATCTGTCATTTTTAAAACTGTCATAATCGATAAATATCTGTGTGTCATCAGATACTTTAGAAAAATAGAATCTACCGTTAAAGTTTCTCTTTGCACGGCGGATATCCAAATCCATATCTGTCTTTCCACACATTACAAACTTAACGAGATCACTCTCTGGAATGTCTGAAACCTGCTCTTCCATAGACTGAATAACATCAGCCATAGTCATCTCAGGAGTAATTTCAACAGTTATCTCATGCATAGTTCTACGAGCAAAAGGAATGAAATCATACTTCAATCCCTCCTCGGAAATATCTATCAGTACGAAACCTTTTCGACCACATTCATCGAAGCCTCGTCCTTCCAGACATCCTGAGTAGCAAGCCACTCCTCTATCATCCAACTTTTCTTCCGCAAATTTGTGAATGTGTCCAAGAGCGAGATAGTCGATGTTTTTTCCACGAAAATCATCAATACGAATGATTTCATTCGCTGAAACGTCACCCGCTACTATCTGTCCATGAAGCATTACGATATTCGTTCTAGCCGGATCCAATATCAGATTACTAGACAACAAAGCTGAATTCTTATCATTAAGCTCACGTCCTGTAATAGTTACATGTATATCTTCATCTTCTTCATCATAATCATAAATAGTCCAGTTATCCTCATCAAATCTCTTTAGATTAAATGGAATATCTTCCTCTTTCATGTTCGATAGGAAATCAGAATTATCATGATTTCCTCTCAGATATAGGAAATCAATATCTTCATGATTTCTCACTTCTTCGAGGATTCTATTTCTAGCCGACTTACGAGTCTGTGCTCTATCAAATAAATCACCCGCAATCATGATGGCCTTAACTCTATTCTGTTTAGCAAACTCTACCATTCGAGAAAAAGTATCCAGAAGTTCTTCTCTACGTTCCTTTGCCTGCTCTCTAGATAGATTGCTTTCCATTCGAGAATCTAAATGTAAATCCGCGCAATGAATTATTTTCAAAATAAAAGTCTCCTCGTATGATAAGTTTTGTAGTCCTCCTATAGAGGCTACTGACTTATCATTTTTTGTTGTGTAGATATTGAACATCCTACTGGATATTCAAATATATATCTACATGGTTGATAAGTTACTTTATAGTCATGGTCCCA
>JAZNMP010000013.1:0-46683 GCA_045579705.1 Lachnospiraceae bacterium | reverse complement strand
CTAATGTTTCGTAGAAGAACGTTTTAGTACCTGGAAGAATTAAGTGATTAGAAAACAAAGCGGCTTCCATATGGACGACGTTTACCGTTTTAGTACCTGGAAGAATTAAGTGATTAGAAAACTTAAAGAGGCTTCGTTTGTAAAAAGCAACAGTTTTAGTACCTGGAAGAATTAAGTGATTAGAAAACCTCTTAGCTTTAGATATTAAAGTTGATACAGTTTTAGTACCTGGAAGAATTAAGTGATTAGAAAACGCTCTGAGCCTTCACCTTCACCTACCCATGAGTTTTAGTACCTGGAAGAATTAAGTGATTAGAAAACAAAACTTGATGCTTTATGCCGCAGGAGGTAGTTTTAGTACCTGGAAGAATTAAGTGATTAAAAAACAAAAGGGTTATAGACCTTGTAATATGTGCCGTTTTAGTACCTAAGAGAATTAAGTGATTAGAAAACTCATTAAAATAACGCTACGTTTTGATAACATAGCGTTTTTACTGTTGTATTATTTCCCATTTTCCTTTAACTTCTGGTTCGTCTAGTGGATCTGGTTCTTCCTTTGAATATAAATAGTATTCTCCAGAGTCATCAATAATTTTATAAAAACCTAATTCAGCGTCTTCCGCTTCGTATATTTTACCATTTGTTAACCCTAAGAAAAAAGAAGATCCAATATAACGTATTTTCATTATTTTTCCTTCTATGTAATTGTACAAATCCGTTTTAAAATGTTACACTAACTAGAAATGTTTTAACGAATATTTTGACCTGGTTATGTGAAATAGCACAACACGAAAGGACACAACACGAATGAAAATAGTATTCATGGGAACACCTGATTTTACGCTCCCT
The DNA here is from genome assembly GCA_045579705.1 of Lachnospiraceae bacterium. Classification (GTDB taxonomy): domain Bacteria; phylum Bacillota; class Clostridia; order Lachnospirales; family Lachnospiraceae; genus Lachnocurva. The sequence goes on along the minus strand of JAZNMP010000013.1, from coordinate 45,834 downwards.
ATATTAGATTCAATAGAGAAAGCTGGACATGAGATAGTATTAGTAGTTACTCAGCCGGATAAACCTCGTGGAAGAAAGGCAGAGCTAGTACCACCTCCTGCAAAGGTATGGGCGATGGAACATGATGTTCCTGTATTCCAGCCTGAGAGAATAAAGCGAGAAGAAGCAGTAGCAGAACTTAAGAAATATCCTTGCGATGTTTGTGTAGTTGCAGCTTTCGGACAGATTCTTTCAAAGGAAATCCTTGAGATGCCGAGACTTGGTTGTGTAAATGTTCATGCTTCACTTCTTCCTAAATACAGAGGTGCAGCTCCTATTCAGTGGTCTATCCTGAATGGTGATGAATATACAGGTGTTACAACTATGCAGATGGGAGTGGGACTTGATGATGGAGATATCCTCCTTCAGAAGCCTGTAGAAATCGATGATGAAATCACAGGCGGAGAGCTCTTTGACAAGCTTGCATTAGTAGGTGGAGATCTGATTGTAGAAACAATCGAGAAATTAGATAAGGGTGAAATCACACCTGTTCCTCAGAATGAAGAGGCAGCTACTCATGTTGGAATGATTCAGAAGGAACTTGGAAATCTGGATTTCAATCGTACAGCTGCAGAACTCAATAATTATGTCAGAGGCTTGAATCCATGGCCATCAGCTTTTACATATCTAAATGGAAAGATGATAAAGATCTGGAAGGTAAAGCCGCTCGTTTGCAATGAGTGTGAGGGTTCAGTAGAACCTGGTACTATTGTGATGCCAAACGACCAGACTATGTATATTAAAACTAAAGATGGTGCACTTTCTATTCTCGAAATCCAGATGGAAGGAAAGAAGAGAATGCCTATTGCAGATTTCCTCAGAGGAAATCACATTGAAGCTGGACAGAAGGTCTCCAGACAGAAATAGTTACGAAGAATTCTAGACAGAAGTATTTACGGAGGTTTCTATGGGCTATTACGGATATGGAATGTATTATGATCCTACTTATATATTGATTATCATCGGTGTGATTCTGTCACTCCTAGCTTCAGCTAATGTCAAAGGAGTATTTGCCAGATATTCAAATGTAGAAAGTGACTCGGGACTTAGAGGTCGAGATGTGGCAAAAAAGATTCTTGAGCTTAATGGACTCTATAATGTCGAAGTAGAGCATGTTTCTGGAAATCTGACAGATCACTACGATCCAGCTACACGAACAGTCAGACTTTCTGATGCGGTATATAATGAAACCAGCATAGCTGCGCTCGGAGTAGCAGCGCATGAGTGTGGACACGCTATTCAGCATTCAAAGCAGTATGCTCCGCTTGGAATTAGAAGTGCCCTCGTACCAGTAGCAAACTTCGGTGCGACTATATCATGGCCTTTGGTTCTAGTCGGTCTGTTTCTGAATGCTAATATTGGAAAGATGTTTATCCTCGGTGGTGTTATCCTGTTCTTTGCAGCTGTAATGTTCCACGTAGTGACTCTTCCGGTAGAGTTTGACGCTTCCCGTCGCGCACTTGTTAATCTGCGTCAGTATCAGCTCGTAGATAACGAAGAAGTCGCTATGGCGCGAAAAGTCCTCACAGCTGCGGCTCTTACTTATGTAGCCGGAACCATTTCCGCTTTGCTACAGTTCTTAAGACTGCTCCTCATCGTTCGAAGCTACACAGACGATGATGAATAAATTAAAGTTAGAAAGATTTAAACATGCCAGATGTTATAAATATTAGAAAATTAGCGGCTGAGCTTACCTATCTCATTCTCGAGGAAGGCGAATTCGAGAACCTCGTGATAGACAGCCTCCAGATTAAATACGCATACCTCTCCGAGTCTGACCGTAACTTCATAGTTCGACTTGTAAAGGGTACAGTTGAGAAAAAAATAGAGCTTGATTTCTATATTAATGCCTTGTCAAAGACAAAGGTACGAAAGATGAAGAAGTGGGTTCGTACAGTTCTCAGAAATGCGGTTTATCAGATTAAATATATGGATGGTGCCGCTGATTATGCAGTAGTAAATGAGTCGGTAAAGCTCGTGAAAGGTTTCGGCTATCCGCAGTTTCGTGGTTTCGTAAATGGAATTCTCAGAAACTATATCCGAAATAACGATGAGATTAAGCCGGAAACTTTGGAGACTGAGTATTCAGTTCCTGCCTGGATCATCGATACATTCGAAGCAGAGCTCGGTCGAGAAGTGACTCTCGAAGTTCTAAAAGCTTTTCAGAAGCAGAGCCCTGTGACTATTCGGCTAAACACTTTTAAAGGTGAACCGGATGAAATTCTCGCAGAACTCCATGAAGAAGGCTTCGCTACCCGTGAAGTTGATTCTAAATTTAATATTTATGAGCTGAAGAATGTAAGCTCTCTTTCTAAGTCGAAAGCGCTGTTGGAGGGTAAATTCTATATTCAGGATTATAGTTCTATGTGTCCTGTTATCTATGGAGATATCAAAGATGGAATGAATATCATCGATGTATGCGCGGCTCCTGGCGGAAAAAGTATTATGGCAGCCGAGCTTACAAAGCATGGCACGGTCACTTCCTGTGATATTTCAGAGAACAAAGTCTCTATAATTAGAGAAAACGCAAAGCGTATGGGAGTCGATAACCTGAATGCAGTAGTACAGGATGCGACTCAGTTCAATCCTGAGTTTGAAGGAAAGTTTGATGTGGCTATCTTAGATTTCCCTTGTTCAGGCCTCGGTGTAATCGGTAGAAAAGCTGATATGAAATATCGCGTGGAGCAGGCAGATTTAGAAGCTTTGGCATCTCTACAGCGTGAGATTATAGATAATGTAAAGAGATATGTACGCGCTGGCGGAAGGATTATTTTTTCCACATGTACTATCGATAAACTTGAAAATCAGGACAATAAAGATTATATTTTAAAAACGATGCCAAATATGAAGTGCATCTTTGAAAAGCAGATATTGCCACAGGAATATGGCAGCGACGGCTTCTATATTGCCGTATTTGATGACAAAGGTATTTACGAATAGATGGATATTAGATCACTCGATTTAAATGAATTAACTGAATATCTCGAGGGACTCGGAGAGAAGAAGTTCAGGGCAAAACAGATTTATCGTTGGCTTCATGTTTCTCTCGTTTCTTCGTATGAAGAGATGAGAAATATTCCGAAGTCACTACAGGAGAAGCTCGAACAGGAAGCTCCACTTTACAGTTTGAAGATAGCTGACCTTCAGGTTTCAAAACTCGATGGAACCAGAAAGTACCTCTTTGAACTACAGGATGGAAATATGATAGAGGCGGTTCTGATGAAATACAAACACGGAAACAGCGTATGTATCTCATCAGAGGTGGGCTGCAGAATGGGTTGTACTTTCTGCGCTTCTGCTATCGGTGGTCTTATCAGACAGCTTTCAGCTGGCGAAATGCTAGATGAAATATATAGAATTCAGTCTGAAATCGGCGAGAGAGTTTCAAATATTGTTATCATGGGAACGGGGGAACCGCTTGATAACTATGATAATATTGTGAAATTCCTGCATATGGTTTCAGATGAGAATGGCTTAAATATAAGCCAGAGAAATATCACGGTTTCTACATCAGGAATCGTTCCAGGTATCTATGATTTGGCAAAGGAAAATCTCTCGATTACACTGGCGCTTTCTCTTCATGCGACTACGCAGGAAAAAAGAGCGCACTTGATGCCTATCGCAGGGCAGTATGACATCAAAGATGCTGTACAGGCCATGAGAGACTATGCAAATCAGACTGGGAGAAGGGTTACTTTTGAGTATAGCTTGATTCACGGAGAGAATGACACAGACGAAGATGCTTCTCGTCTCGCGGACTTGGTTTCAGGAATCATGTGTCATATTAATTTGATTCCAGTTAATCCAGTTAGAGAGAGAAATTTCGAGCGTCCGAACCATGAAGCAGTTATCGCATTTCAAAAGAAACTTGAAAATTATGGGATAAATGTTACTATTAGGAGAGAATTGGGCCGGGATATTGATGGAGCCTGCGGACAGTTAAGAAGACGGCACTTGAAGGGACATTGATTAAATGAAATTCATCTCAATCACTGATCCGGGAGTAACCAGACAGCAGAACGAGGACGTGTATTTCGCTTCCTCAGAACCTGTGGGTTTGCTTCCAAATCTCTATTTCGTCGCTGACGGAATGGGCGGTGCGAAGGCTGGGTTATATGCAGCTTCGACTGCTTCAGAAATCATTGTTAGAGATTTAAGGGGATCAAAGGAAAAAGAACCTGTGAAGGCCATAAAGGAGGCAATCGAAAAGGCGAATGAAAGCCTTTTTGCGGAAGCACAGGTGGATCCAAACAAAGAGAGCATGGGAACAACTATCGTTCTGGCGTGCTTATATGAGAATCATCTAATTGTTGCGAATGTTGGTGACAGTAGACTTTATGTTTCAAAGAGTGATAGAATCACACAGATTACTCGTGACCACTCATATGTAGATGAGCTGGTTAGATATGGCAAAGTCTCTAAAACTGCAGCAAAATATCACCCAAAGAGACATTATATTACCAGGGCAGTTGGCGCAGAGACAAAGATTTCTATCGACTTCTTTGATCTCGAGCTCGAGCACGGCGATTTAGTGATGCTTTGTTCAGATGGCCTTACAAATATGCTGTCTAATGATGAAATTCAGGAAGAACTGCGTAGTGGAAAATCCTTTGAAGTTATCATGAAGGATTTGGTTGAAGATGCAAACATAAAGGGTGGGGAAGACAACATTACTGTCGTTGTAGTAGACCCAGAATTATAGGATAGATTTGAGGTAAATTATGTTACAGTCAGGATCTTTTTTAGCAGATCGCTATGAAATAATTGAAAAAATCGGTACAGGCGGAATGTCTGATGTTTACCGTGCTGTGGATCAGGTGTTGAGCCGTGAAGTCGCAGTAAAGGTATTAAAGGAAGAGTTCGCAGAGGACGAAACTTTCGTTTCTAAATTCCGTTCTGAAGCACAGAATGCTGCTCGTCTCGAGCACCCAAATATCGTAAATATCTATGATGTAGGATCTGAAGATGGACTTTACTACATCATCATGGAATATGTAGAAGGTATCACTTTAAAGACTTATATTGAGAAAAAAGGACATCTTAACTACAAAGAGGTTGTAAGTATCGCTATTCAGGTGGGCCGTGGTATAGAAGCAGCTCATAAGAACAAGATTATCCACCGTGATATCAAACCTCAGAATATCATCATTTCTAAAGAAGGAAAGGTAAAGGTTACAGATTTCGGTATAGCACGTGCAGCTTCTGGAAAGACTGTATCTGCTGAAGCTATGGGATCTGTTCACTATATTTCCCCAGAACAGGCTAGAAATGGTTACGTTACAGAGAAATCCGATATCTATTCATTAGGTATCGTTATGTATGAGATGGCTACTGGAACAGTTCCTTTCGATGGAGATACAGCAGTAGCAGTTGCTCTTAAGCATCTTCAGGGTGAGATGACATCACCTAGCAAGCTCGTATCAGATGTACCGGTTGCACTCGACCGTATCATCATGAAAGCTACTATGAAGAGCCCAGAGCGTAGATATCAGGATGTCGATGAACTCCTCATCGATTTGAAGAAGGCCCTCGTTACACCTGATGAGGACTTCGTAGTAATTCCTGATCCTAACGACACTGACAAGACAAAGGTTATCACAAAGGAAGACTTGGACAAGATTAGAGAGCAGTCTGAACCTGATATGTCTGACTTTGATGATGACGACGATGACGATGATAAGCTTAATCCAAAGATGGAAAAAGCTGTTACTATCATGGGTATCGCAGCTGCTGTTATCATCGCACTCGTAGTTATATACCTCATCGGTAGCATCTTTGGCTGGTTCAAATTCTCATCAAAGCCAGCTGAGGATACAAAGGTAGAAGAGAGTGAAGGAAATATAAAGGTTCCTGACCTTCTCGGAAAAACAAAGGAAGAAGTTAAGGCTGCTCTTGAAGCAAAGGGACTTAAGTTCAAGAACGCAGGTACACGTGCTTCTGAGAAATATAAGAAGGGCTTGGCTTGCCACCAGAACATAAAGAGCGGTTCAAAGGTTAAAGAAGGAACTGTTATCAGAGTATCATTCTCAAGTGGTAACTCAGATGAAGAAGTTGAAGTACCTTCAGTAGTTGGTATGACAGAGAGATCTGCTATCAGCGCACTTGACGAGGCCGGATTCGAAGCTAGCGTTCAGTACGAAGAGAGCGATAGCGTAGAGCAGGGAAATGTTATCTCACAGAGCCCTAACGCTAAAGCAAAGGCAAAAGAAGGTTCTACTGTAAAGATCGTCGTATCTCGTGGTAAGAAGCAGGTTAGCGTTCCTCATGTAGTTGGCGTTACAGAAGCTGAGGCTAGAAATACTATCAGCGCAGCTGGATTAAATGTATCTGTAGCTTATGAGACAGATGACAGCTACGTAGGAAGAGTAAAGAGCCAGTCACCATCAGGCGGAAATGTAAACGCTGGAGATACTATTACTATCATAGTTGGTAAGGCATCAGAGAAGAAAGAAGAGCCAAAGAAGGAAACACCTTCAAATAATAACTCTAACTCTGGTTCAAACAACTCAGGTACAAATAATGGATCTGGAAATAATTCAGGATCAAATTCTGGATCAACTCCTGGTCCAGACTCAGGAAACGGTACATCAGGAAATGGTGGAACAACAGAACCTACAAATCCATAATGTGTAAAGAGGTTTGATGCAAGGAAAAATTGTTAAAGGAATAGCCGGCTTCTACTATGTAGAATGCGACGGCAATATATATGAATGCAAGGCTAGAGGCGTATTTCGGAATCGTTCCGAAAAGCCTCTAGTTGGCGATTTTGTGGAATTTAAGATTCTCGAAGGACAGGATATGAAGGGAAATATCGAAGCTATCCTACCGCGTCACAGCAAACTTCGTCGTCCCGAAGTCGCAAATGTGGACCAGGCTCTCATCGTATTTGCTGCGATAGATCCTGCTCCGGATATACATCTTCTGAATCGTTTCCTCGTTTCTATGGAGAGCGAGGATGTAGAATCTATAATCTGCATAAACAAAAACGATCTCTATGAAGAGACTGAGATTCCGCGTATTTTTTCCGCAGCCGGATACAAGGTGCTTCGCACCAGTGTAAAGGAAGGCCGCGGTATTGAAGAAGTCAGAGAAATCCTGTCCGGAAAGACTACAGCTATCGCAGGTCCATCCGGAGTAGGAAAGTCTTCGCTTATAAACACTGTTGCAGGGAAACAGGTTATGGAAACGGGCGAGATCAGCCAGAAGATTAAACGAGGAAAGAATACGACTCGTCATTCTGAGCTTATCACGATAGGCCCACATTCCTATATTCTCGATACCCCGGGCTTTGCCAGTGTTGATATTCCAGATATAGAAAAAGAATCCCTCGGCTGGTGTTTTCCAGAATTCGTGGAACATATTCCAAATTGTAAGTTTAGTGGTTGCTCGCATAGGAGCGAACCTCAGTGCGCCGTGAAAGCAGCGCTTGAGGAAGGAAAGATAAGCAGGGAACGTTACGACGACTATGTTTATTTTTTCAATGAAATAAATGACAGGAGAAAGTGGTAGTGAATATAGAAAGGGCACATATGAACTGTTTAGCACCTTCAATCTTATCTAGTGATTTTGCGAACCTCGGTCGCGATGTCAAGGCGTGCGAGGACGCAGGCGCACAGTATATTCATTTTGATGTTATGGATGGACATTTCGTTCCTCCGATTACTTTTGGAGCTGATGTTTTAAAAGCAATTCGTGGGGTGACAGATGCGGTACTCGACGTACATCTCATGGTTGAACATCCAGAAGATATGATAGTTGATTTCGCTGCAGCTGGTGCCGATATTATCACAGTTCATGCAGAGGCTTGCACACATTTAGACAGAGTGGTTCACATGATCAAAGACGCTCATGTGATGGCTGGAGTTGCTATCAATCCGGCTACTTCTGTAGAAACTCTACGTTATATCCTTCCTGATCTCGACATGGTTTTACTCATGAGCGTAAATCCAGGATACGGCGGACAGAGCTTCATCCCTTACACTTATGACAAGATTGCTGACTTGAAGCGCATGATCGATGAGAGACATCTGAAGACAGATATCGAAGTCGATGGCGGAATCAAGCTCAACAATGTAGAAGATGTTATGGCAGCCGGCGCAAACATCATCGTGGCCGGATCTGCAGTATTTAACGGAGACATCGAAGAGAACGTTCAGGCGTTCCTCGATAAGATGGAATAGAATGAAAGACGCATATATTATCGCCGGAGGGTCTTTTGATAAAAAGGCCTTCTCGGCTTTTTTAAAACAGAGAAAAAAGAAAACAAAGAGAGACGTTTGTTATATCGCCGCAGATTCTGGAATTTCCGGTTTTTGTGATATAGGAGAACAGCCTGACTTTGTAGTCGGGGATTTCGATTCAGCTTCTGTGTCAGATAAAGCTATGGTCGAGACGCTGGCAGAGTGTGGTGTTCCAGTTATTTTTTTGAAACCGGAAAAAGATGACACGGATACAGAGGCTGCCCTCGATATAGCACTTCGCGTGACGGATGGAGATATTTACATCTGGGGCGGGATTGGCTCGCGTGTCGATCACATGCTTTCAAATATTCAAATTCTATTTAAGGCCTTAAAGGCCGGCAGGAATGCATATCTTTGCGATGCACGTAATTTTATCCAACTTTGTGATAGAAATTTTCCTCGAACTATATTAAAATCAGAACAATTCGGTAATTATGTTTCTGTAATCCCTATGACAGCATTATTAGAAGGACTTACTTTAAAGGGATTCAAATATGAGTTAGTAAATGAAAGATTATGTATGGGTTCTTCTCTCGGTCAGAGCAATGAAATAGTTGCTGACTCTGCTACGATTTCGGTTGAGGCGGGCGTAGCGATAGTGGTTGAATCGAGAGATTGATGGTTGTAGGAGATAACTATGGATTTCAATGAAGTAATGCAATATCTATCTGAGTGCAGGCCTTATACTCAGGCACAGCTGGAGTGCACGGAAGATTTTTCCGTAATGCAGTCACTACTCGACGCGCTCGATAATCCAGAACGAAAGATGAAGTTCATTCATATCGCGGGTACGAACGGCAAAGGTTCGACTGCGTCTATTCTAGAGAATGTGCTCGTTAAAGCAGGTTTGAATGTCGGCGCGTACAAAGCTCCGGGATTTGATAGATATAATCGTGTCATCCGCGTCGGAAATGAGGAGATATCCGATGACGATTTGGTGCGTTTGGTGAATAAAGTAGTCGATGCGTGGAAAACTACTGCACACGAGAGAGAACTTGCCCTGAATGAGATTATGCTTGCAGTTACACTGTGCTATTTCGCAGAGTGTGAAGTTGAGCTAGCTATCATTAAGGTTGTAATGGGCGGCAGATGTGACATTACTAATGTAATTCCGGCGCCGATTCTCACACTTTTTACACCAATCGGTTTAGATCACGTTGAAATCCTCGGCAGTAAGCTGGATATGATTGCTGCGGAAAAAGCTGGGATTATCAAAGCTGGCACAACAGTTATTTCTACAGTTCAGCCACCTGAAGCGGAGGTTGTTCTGCGCCTTAAGTGTATGGAGATGGGGGTACCTTTCTTTAGCGCGCCTTCAGCTTTCTACAAAGGATTCAATCTCGAGAGAAAGACTCAGAGATTTAAGGTGTTAAATACTGAGAATACACGAATTCCAAAGGAATATAAGAGCCTGCGTGAGCTTTCTTCAAAGGCTGCAAATATGGTTTTTGAAACAAAGATGCTCGGTGTAGGACAGCTAATGAATGCGGCTCTCGCTCTTGGAATCGGTGGATTACTGGTTAAATATGGTTATGATATTTCACTGGAAAGCCTGTCACAGGGAGCGCTCGATGTGGTTTGGCCAGGAAGTTTTGAGTTTGTAAATGAAGATCCCTATGTGATCGTAGATGCTGCACACAATGTTTCCAGCGTTGATTCTCTAGTTGAGAGTTTGAATCTCTATTTCCCGGAGAAAAAGATTCATTTCGTGGTAGAATCACCGATGGTTATGAATAGCGCGGGAATGTTACTCGCTCTCAAAGACAAAGCGGCAGACATTCGTGTAGTTACAGATTATGTGGATGAAGACCAGATTGAGAAGTTTAATCTCCTAGTTGAAAGTGCAGAGATGAAGGTCAATAGATTTGAAGATTTGAACTCTGCTATACAGGATGCTGTTGATAAAGTTGAGTTTGATGGTATAATCGTATCGTTTGGCTCATTGCATCAAGCATTGGAGGTTAGACAGTTTTTTAATAAATGAAAGGTTTTTAAATAACATGAGAATTGCAATACCACATCAGAATGGAAATGTTTTTCAGCATTTTGGACATACAGAGGAATTTAAAATTTACACAGTAGAAGACAAAGCAGTAGTTTCATCAGAGATTCTTTCTGCAGCTGGCTCAGGACATGAGGCTCTCGCAGGAGTACTTCGAGATAATTCTATCGATGCTCTCGTTTGCGGAGGTATCGGCGGTGGTGCTATGAGCGCGCTTGAAGAAGCTGGTATCGAAGTTTGCGCCGGTGCAGAAGGCGTAGCAGATGAAATCGTAGAAGCATATCTTCGCGGTGAGCTTGTAGACACAGGCGTAAACTGTGACCATCACGAACACCATGATCACAGCGAAGGTGAAGGCTGCCATTGCGGTGGACATGATGAAGAGGAAGGCTGCGGTTGTGGAGATGACGATGACTGCGGTTGTGCCGGTGGCTGTGGCGGATGTTCAGGATGTGCCCCAGAACCTATCATGGAAGGAAAGAATGTAGGAAAGACTTGCCGTACACATTACCGTGGAACTTTAAATGATGGCACACAGTTCGATTCTTCTTATGACAGAGGCGAACCACTTGAGTTCATCTGTGGTGTTGGGATGATGATTCGTGGTTTCGACGAAGCTGTTAAAGATATGGAAGTGGGCGATAAGGTTAACGTTCACATCATGCCGGAAGATGCATACGGAGAAGTAGATCCTGACGCAATCTTCTCAATGGAACTTGAGAAGATGCCACAGGCTCGTGAGCTTTCTGTAAATGATCACGTATATCTTCAGGATATGTATGGACGACCTTTCCCGGCAAAAGTCGTCGAGAAGGATGATGAGAAGATTACTTTTGACGCAAACCATGAGATGGCCGGCAAAGAATTGAATTTTGAGATTGAATTAGTAGATGTATTAGATGCGTAATCGAATTACTAGGTAGGAGTTCAAATGAGAGATCAGGCTGGATTTGATTTATGGGCAGGTGAATATGACAAATACGTAGGTCTCAGCGAGGCTGCTGATACCTATCCTTTTGCAGGTTATCGAGAGGTCCTCGGAGACATTTATAATGAGATAATGAGTGTGAAGGGTGCGCGCGTTCTGGATCTCGGGTTTGGAACAGGAACACTTACAAACAAACTTTATGAAGGTGGTTGTGAAGTGTTTGGCCAGGATTTCTCTGAGAAGATGATAGAGCTCGCACAGAAAAAGATGCCAGAGGCGTTTCTCTTTCAGGGTGATTTCTACCAGGGTATCGTTCCTGAATTAAAAGAGCAGACTTATGATTTTATCGTAGGAACATATTCTATGCATCATCTTACAGATGAGGATAAAGTTCCTTTCTTTAAAGAAGCCCTGTCACTCTTAAAGCCGGGCGGGAAGTTTTTAATCGGTGATGTTTGTTTTGAAACTGAAGAGGATTTAAAGCGGGCTTCTGAGAGAGCAGGAGATGAGTGGGATAGCGATGAATACTACATCGTATGTGAGAGATTGAAAAGAGATTTTCCAAATTTCACATTTGAGAAGAAGTCTTTCTGCGCAGGAATTATTACACTACAGCCATAGTATAAATGTGAAAACAAATGTAAATATTTAAGAGGTGATGGAAATCACCTCTTTTTTAGATAGAATATGGTAGAATAAATCATAAGGCAGGAATTTGTTTGTGAAAGGGATTTAATGAGTAAAAGACTATTATCGAAACTAAAACATAACGACCAGATTTATTTATTTGTAATAATAGGATTAGTTTTAATCATATTTCCTTCTCATATTGCATCATATGCTCCGTACATCGTAGGTTGCGCGCTTATAGTTTATTCTATTATTGATACGATTATGGATTTGAGATATCCGGATGCAGATATCAGTCTGGGGGATTCTATCGTTCGTGGTATCATCGGTGTAATCCTACTTCTCGAAACGGAGCAGGCGATAGCTATCATGGGCATCATTTGGGCGGTATTCTCTTTGGATGATGCGGCAAAGGAAATCAACGATTACTATCGCACGAAGCAGTTTAGAGTAATCGGGGCATTAAGTATAGTGCTTACGATTATTTTTTCAGCTATGCTGATGCTGGATCCCTTTGGGCATCTGGCGTTTCATATTCGCATTCTCGGGTTGGAGATGATTGCCGAGACATTTATTAAGCGAAGATAGTTGATCAGATGTAAGTGAGGAAAAAGTCTCTGTGAAGAGGCTTTTTTTAATAGAAATATAATTATTTATACCCTTTGGTTTGTGATATATTCGTTTTAGAGTTTACTGAAGTTTAAGGCGGTTATTTATTGAAAGGGTAAAATCATGAAAAAGAAGGCTAGTATTAGAGTAATCTTGACAGGAGTTATTCTCGGAATTGTAATTCTGGTTGGTGCGGTAATCACTGGTTTTACAGTATTTCGTACGGTAAAGACAAATACTTCTCAGACTGAGGCTTATAAGAATCGACTTTTAGAAGATATTAAGGCTGAATTGAAGAATGAGACTCAGGTGGCTCTTAGTATTTGCCAGTACAATTATGGTTTGGCGGAGCAGGGCCTTCTCACTATGGATGAGGCTAAAAAGTATTCTGCCGATGCCATCAGAGAACTCAGATATAACGATGGTGACGGATATTTTTGGGTTGATACTTCTAAGGGAGTCAATGTCGTTCTTCTCGGACGCGATACCGAAGGACAGTCCAGATGGGATGCGACAGATCCAAAGGGAAACAAATTCATCCAGGAAATGATTAAGAATGGAATGAAAGAAGGCGGCGGATATACAAATCTCATGTTCGCAAAGCCAAATGAAACCAAACCTCTTCCAAAGATTAATTATACAGCTTATTTTGAGCCTTTCGATTGGGTAATGGGAACTGGTGTCTGGGTCGATTACATCGATGGCCTCGAGGCGAATTATAATAAACATGCCACAGATGCGCTGAATTCAAATATTACGATGATTATCATCGTGCTTATCGTGCTCTGTGTTATCGGTGGTATTGTAGCTTTCTATTTTGGAGGAAAGATTGCAAAACCTATTACAATGGTTGCCGACCAGATGGTTCGTATGTCAAACAGTGATTTCACGGATAATGAGGAAGTTGATCAGGTTCGTCGGCTTAAGAAGGACAAGACTGAAATTGGAATGATAGCAAACGCCCTGGATTTAATGCATACTAATATTCGCGATTTGATGCAAAAGATTTCAAAGACAACAGCATCTGTTGCTGCTGCATCAGAAGAGCTTTCAGCTTCAGCTTCTCAGTCAGCTGAAGCCAGTGAAATGGTTGCTACTTCCTGTACAAATGTTGCACAGTCTTGCTCAGGACAGATTACTGCAGTTTCCGATGCGACATCTGAAACAGAAACCTTCGTTTCAAATATGAACAACTTCTCGGATGCAATCGTTAGATCTGGCGAGATGATTACAGCTACGAACGAAGCTGCGAAAAAAGGTGCTGAGGAAATGGGCAATGCTACTGAAATGATGAAGACCATCAAAGATTCAGTAGAAAGCACTGCAGAAGTAGTAGAAGGACTCGGAACGAAGCTTAAGAATATTGATGAGTTTGTTGATACTATTTCTGAAATTGCCAGCCAGACAAATCTGCTTTCACTAAATGCTTCTATTGAAGCTGCACGAGCAGGTGAGATGGGAAAAGGTTTTGCGGTAGTTGCGGGAGAAATCAGCACTTTGGCTGAAGAGTCAAATCAGGCAGCTCAAAAGATTACTGAACTTATAAATGACATCATTAGAAACTCTGAGGAAGCGGTTGAGTCTATGAGACAAGGCGCAGAAAATGTAAATTCCGGAACTCAGGTTGTAAATGATGCCGGCGAGACATTCTCAAATATTGTAGAAATGGTTGCGTCTATTTCGGATGAATCCTACCAGATGAGCCAGGTCGTAACTCAGCTTTCTGATGGAACGACTACTATTGCAACAAACATCCACGACATTGAAAAGATGAGTATGGATGTAGCTGATGAAACATCAAATGTATCCGCTGCTTCTGAAGAGCAGACTGCTTCATCTTATGAAGTTGCGCAGGCATCTGATCGACTTGCTCAGAATGCGCAGGAATTACAGGATTATGTTTCTTCATTTAAACTTTAAAGGATAATTTGAAAGTGCTACTGCATCTTGATATGATGTAGTAGTACTTTTTTGCACGAAGTGCATGTTTAAATATAGAAATAGAAAGCGAGATAGATATGGCTGAAAAGATAAAAGAAATAGATTGGATCCAGTTACCTCACAGAATCTACGGAAGAGATGATGATGGAAGAGTAATTTGCGAAATAAATTTTCCGGAGACAGCACCAGGGGTTTGCACGATAGAGAGTACTTTTGTAAACGAAGATTACCGAGGCAAAGGGCTCGCTGGCAAGCTTGTCTCAGAGGCCATCGCGATGATAGAAGGACGTGGTGAAAAAGTCGAAGCAACATGCGCTTATGCAAAGGTTTGGATGAAGCATAAGGGCGTAGGACATAATGAGTAGGTGTAGTTTTGCGGCGCAGCCGCACTTGCTTTGTGATTATGGATTGGGGAAGAGTAGGTCTGTGTTTTCTTATGAAATCTTGAAGAAACACAGAGTTTTAAGGAGGGCTTGGCAGCCTTAGCGACGTAGTTTCTGTGCTTTATGCGAGATACTGCTTAAAACACAGAGTTTTGAGCTTGTAGTAAACTTTGTAATCTGTGAAGTTCTGTGTTTTTAATGATGAATGTAAGAATACACAGAGAATACATGTGGTGGCCGTCTGGAGTATTAGAGAAAGTCTGTGTTTTCTAGAGGATTGGAAATATAACACAGACTTTAAGAGTTGGATCAGGACTTACGAGCTGTAAAACTTTGTGTTTTTGATTATTTATGCTTAAAAACACAGAAAAGCCATTCTTGCGGCGCAGCCGCACTTGCTTTTTGGAAGGTCTGGTATAGGGAAAGAGTTTGATATAGATGGATTCCCTATACATTGCGGAGCTAACTAGCTTGAATTAGGTGGTTTGGTATAGGGAAAGAGCTTGATATAGAGGAATTCCCAATACATTGCGGAGCTAACTAGCTAGTTTTTTGCAATTTGGTATAGGTAATGAGCTTGAAATAAAGAGATTCCCTATAAATGCAACTCTGCGGCGCAGCCGCACTTGCTTTTATAGTTGGTCTGATAATTCAAAAATGACAGAAAATCTGCTACATATTTCAAAATCATGCAGGATGCTGCAAGGCATCCTGCAATTTTATGCAAAAATCTCACAAAACTGCGCAATTTAACCCCTTAAATGTTCAAAAATTGAATTTTGAGATCACAAAAAATTTAAAAAATGTTCAAAATTACTTTTCAGCCAATTCAAAAAAGTATATAATGATTTCTAATCGAAATCGATTAAGGGAAAAAGAAAACTGATAACAACATTTGAAAGGAGATTTCTGTGGCAGAGAAATTGCTAGAGAGAAGAGATCTCGACCCATCTTATATGTGGGATCTCACTAAGATTTATGATGATGACTTGGAATGGGAGAAATCTTATTCAACTGTAAAGGAAGAAATTAAGAAGATAACTTCTTTCGCGGGTAAGCTAGGTGATGTAGAAACTCTAAAGGCCGCACTCGACTATATCTTTCACGTGGAAAGCAAAGTCAGTGAGTTAGAAGTTTACGCATACCTGCGTTTCAGCGAGGATACCCGAGCTGAAGATGCAAAGAGCTTGAATGCGAAGTCGAATAATTTGACAGTGGAATATTACACTGCGTTATCCTTCTTCGAGCCTGAGCTACTTTCTTTGCCAGATGAAACTCTGAAAGCTATCGTTTCAAACGATGAATTGAAAGATTACCAAATCTTATTATCTCGTATTTATGATAAGAAGAAACACACACTATCAGAAGAAGCAGAACGCATTATCGCTTCATACGGTGAAGTGCTTAGCTCTCCTGGCGAGATTTCAGCGAGTCTCGAAGACTCGGATATGAAATTTGGAACAGTTAAAGACAAAGACGGAAACGATGTTGAACTAAATGGTGCGAACTTCGTAACCCTCCAGTCTTCAAACGATAGAGTGCTTCGAAAGAATGCTTACGAGAAATACTATTCTAATTTCGAAGATCATATCAATACCTTCACATCGACGATGCAGGCAAATGTGAAGCAGGCGACAGTTTCAGCAAAACTTAGGAACTACGCTTCTTCTCGCGAAATGGCATCTGACAGTGAAAGAGTACCGGTAGTAGTTTATGACAACCTAATAGAAGCCGTTCGACGCCATATGCCAGACATGCATAGATATGTCGCTTTGCGAAAAAAATTACTTCAGGTTGATGAATTGCATTTTTACGATGTATATGCACCTCTGCTCACAGATGATGAGCCAAAGAAGTACACTTTCGAAGAAGCAAAGCAGATGATGTTTGACACAGTAAAGATATACGGAGATGAGTATCTGAATACTGTTAAACGTGGCTGTGAAGAAGGTTGGATTGATGTCTATCCAAATAAAGGTAAACGCGGAGGCGCTTATTCTTCAGGTTCATATACTACAGATCCATACATCATGATGAACTATACAGGAACTTTGGATTCTGTATCTACGCTCGTTCATGAGATGGGTCATTCAATGCAGACTTATTTTTCCAATAAGACCCAGAAATATCCTTATGCAGGATATACGCTGTTCGTAGCAGAGGTTGCTTCTACAGTAAACGAGAATCTGCTTATTGAGAATCTCTTAGAGAAGACTACAGATCCTAAAGAGAGATTGGTTCTTTTGAATCAGTATCTGGAGAATTTTAAGGGAACTGTATATAGACAGACGATGTTTGCTGAATTTGAAAAAACTATTCATGAGGCATCTGAAACTGGCGAAGCACTTACTCCACAGTATCTCTGTAAATTATATGCGAGATTGAATGAGGAGTACTTTGGACCTGAAATGGTTGTAGACGATTTCATTAAATATGAATGGGCTCGTATACCTCATTTCTATCGTCCTTTCTACGTTTATAAATACGCTACAAGCTATTCTGCAGCAGTAGCGCTTTCTGAAGGCATTAGATTAGAAAGTCAGGGAAAGGCTTCTGGAAATATTCAGAAGTACCTCGAATTCCTGTCAATGGGAAATTCATTAGACCCATTGGATGAACTTAAACATGCAGGTGTAGATTTCTCTACTCCAGAACCTGTTGACAGAGCTTTGGATAAGTTTAAAGAAGTTCTCGATGAGGCTGAAAAATGCGTGGAAGTATTACTTTCTAATAAATAGTAGGAATGCTTTTGTGATTTTTTTATATAAAATGTGTATATTATGTGATTTTTTTGTGAAATGTTTAAATGAATTTTTCTCAACTATTACTTGCAAGAGATTAACACATAATATACAATATTTTATAAGTTTTAGAAATGTTAGACAATTCTAAACTCGTAGCACGTAGAAAAGTGTGTACAGAAAAATGGGAGGGAAACATGAGAAAAGCAAAGACATGGAAGAAGGTTCTTTCAGTGGCTTGTGCAGCTACAATGTTGACTGGTTGTGGCGCTGGCTCTGGCGGTTCCGGAAAGAAAGGTTCAGATACATTGGTTGTTGGATATGCTCCATTTAACCAGAAGTTCTCACCTTTCTTCTCAGAAACTTCATACGATAAGGATGTTTATTTGATGACATCAGCTGGTCTGATCGAAGAAGATAGACAGGGCGCTATCGTATACAAGGGAATCAAGGGAGAAACTAGAAAGTATAACGGCAAGTCATACAAGTACGAAGGACTTTCAGACGTAAAAGTAAACGAGAATGATGACGGAACTGTAGATTACAAGATCAAACTTCGTAAGGGCGTTAAATTCTCAGACGGAAAGAAATTGACAGCAGATGATGTTATTTTCTCATACTACGTTTTAGCAGATCCTACATACGACGGAAACTCAACATTCTCCGCACTTCCTATTACAGGAATGAAGGAATATCGTCAGGGTGTAGAATCACTTGGTAAAGCTCTAGTAGCAGCCGGCAAAGATAACACAGACTTCAAGGCATGGGATGAAGCAACACAGAAGACATTCTGGGAGAAAGATCTTCCTGAAGCAGGAAAGAAATTCGCTCAGTCTATCGTAGATTCCTGCATCGCTAAAGGATATAACAAAAAAGGGGATTCTGTAAAAGATTGTGCAGCAAATTGGGGTTATGAACTTGATGATAATGCAACAGCAGAAGACTTCTGGAACAAGATTGTAGAAGCATATGATGGAGATCCATATGCAGCAGCTGACAAAGAAAAAGCTGACAAGACTCTTTCAGACATACTCGATGCTAAATATGCAAAGGGTGTAACAACAGGTGATACTGTAGATAACATCAAGGGTATCAAGAAAGTAAACGATTATGAAATCGACGTTCATATGGATACTATCGATGCTACAGCTATTTATAACCTTGGCGTTACAGTAGCTCCACTTCACTACTATGGTGAAGCATCAAAGTATGATTACAAGTCAAACAAGTTCGGATTTACAAAGGGTGACCTTTCACATGTTAAATCTGTTACAACAAAACCACTTGGTGCTGGCCCATACGTATTCAAAGGATACAAGAACGGTAAAGTAAACTTTGAAGCAAACAAGTATTATTTCAAGGGTGAGCCTAAGACAAAGCACATTACATTCCAGGAATCACAGGAATCTGATTTGCTTAATGGTGTAACAACAGGAACTATCGATGTAGCAACACCTTCACTTAATGCTGATGCTGCAAAGAACATTAAGAAGCAGAACAGCAATGGCAAGCTTAGTGGTGACAAGATTGAAACAAAACTTACTGACTTCTTAGGTTACGGATACATTGGTATGAACGCTAACCTTGTAAAGGTTGGTAACGATAGAGCTTCTACTGAATCAAAGAACTATCGTAAAGGTTTTGCAACTATCGTAGCAGCTTACAGAGATGTAGCTATCGACTCATACTACGGTGATGCTGCAACAGTTATCAACTACCCAATCTCAAATACATCATGGGCAGCTCCACAGAAGACTGACTCTGATTACAAGCCAGCTTTCTCGGTAGATGTAAATGGTGAAGAGATTTATAAAGACGGTATGTCTGCAGAAGATAAATATGCAGCAGCAAAGAAAGCAGCTTTGGGATTCTTCGAAGCAGCAGGATGCAAGGTATCCGATGGAAAGGTAACAGCTGGTCCAGATGGAAAGCCTATTACATTTACAGCAGTAATTCCTGGTGATGGAAAGGGTGATCACCCAGCATTCATGATTCTTACAGAATCACAGAAAGCTTTCGAATCAATCGGAATTAAATTTGAGATTAACGATCTTTCAGATTCATCACAGCTTTGGGATGGACTTAGAGCAGGACAGATCCAGATGTGGTGTGCAGCATGGGGAGCAGCAGAAGATCCAGATATGACACAGATTTACTTCGCCGATGTCGCAAATGGTGGAAAAGACAAGGGTGGTTCAAACTACCAGTACGAAATCGCTGATCCAGAACTCGATCAGATTATCTTAGATGCTAAGACACACACAGATCAGCAGTATCGTAAAGCTAAGTACAAGGCAGCTCTTGATACTATTGTAGACTGGGCAGTAGAAATCCCAACATATCAGAGAAAGGAAGCTACTATCTTCTCAGCAGAGCGTGTAAACACAAGCACAATCGCTAAGGATACAACACCTTTCTATCGTTGGATTGCAGAAGTCGAGAAGATCGAACTTAAATAATTGAGGAGGCCCACCTCGTGGTGCTGACTTAATACAATACATTTCAAAGGGGCAGTTTTACTGCATAAACATGGGGGATGCAGGACGTTGTATCGTCCTGCATCCTATCCATGTAATTTTATTACAACATTGACAGACATTAAGTCAGTACAATTCTATGGGAGGAAAAAGGATTAATGCGGAAATATATTGTTAAAAGAATTCTAATTTCTATAGTAATACTATTTATAGTATCTTTTCTAATCTATCTATTAATGAGATGTCTTCCAACATCTTATGTAGAATCATTAGCAAGACAGAAATCTCAGCAGCCAAATTCAAAATCTTATGAAGAATGGATGGAACAGCTGTCAGCAACTTATGGTATGAATAAAGGTGTTATCCCTGGTTTCTTTAGCTGGCTAGGTAGAGCCATTAGAGGAAATTTTGGTGATTCATGGTACTACACTGTTTCAGTTACACAGAAATTCCATGACACTATTTGGGTATCAGTTTACATGGGAGCAGTAGCTATGATCTTTGAAATACTCATCGCTATTCCTCTAGGTGTAATCGCAGCTACACATCAGTATCAGAAGTCTGACTATATTATTTCTATCGTAGCTATTGCAGGTATGTCACTTCCTACATTCTTTTTTGCATCACTGCTGAAACTTGTGTTTTGCGTAAAGCTAGGCTGGTTTGATCTCTATGGTTTGACTGGTAGAAATTATGAGCAGCTTAGCACGATGAGTCAGCTATTAGATAAGGGATACCATTTAGTTCTTCCTATTCTAGTTTTGATAGTTATACAAATTGGTTCACTGATGAGATATACACGTACTAATATGCTCGAAGTTCTCGGACAGGATTATATCCGTACAGCTAGAGCAAAGGGACTTTCAGAGAAAAAGGTTATCTATCATCATGCATTTAGAAATACTTTGATTCCACTCGTAACTATTATCGGTGGTTCTCTTCCAGGACTTTTCTCTGGTGCGCTTATCACAGAGCAGCTCTTTGGAATCAATGGTATCGGATTGACATCATATAATGCTATGGTAAATGGAGATATCCCATTCTCTATGTTCTACCTGGTATTTATGGCAGTTTTAACTTTGGCAGGAAACTTGATTTCAGACATCTTGTACGCGGTTGTTGACCCTCGTGTAAGAGTTTCATAGGAAAGGAGAGGAAAAACATGTCGCGTATAGAAAACAACGAAAACGTTAAAGAATTAGAGAATTTAATGGAAGCAGAAGATAATAGAGAACGTAACGAAGAGTACGCTATCGGTGATGACAGACGTGTTAAATCGCTCTCTCCAGGAGCACTCGTTCGTCGTAGATTCTTCAGAAATAAAGTAGCTGTAGCAGGACTTATTATTTTGATTATCATCTTCCTGTTTTCATTTGTAGGTGGAATCATTTCACCTTACTCACAGGATCAGCTCTTCTACAGAAACGAGAAAGTAACAAAGGATTACGCTAGCGCAAAAAAGAATAAAGATTACCAGTTTATGTCTAAGGACCCAGCAGTTTTTACTTCTGGTGCAAAGGCAGATATGATCGTAGCTATCCTCGATGAAGCAGCTAGCTTTAAATCAGGTTCTACAAACTTTACACTTACAAAAGAAGGAAATAACTTCTATTCAGCATCTGTAAACGGACAGGTAGTAGGTATTGCTTACAAAACTATCCTTACAGATACGGAAGGCAAAGCTACTTTTGACTTTGATACAAACTATGCCGCTGTTAAGGCAGTTTCAAATGGAGAGAAGACTTTTTCCGCAGGTGGAAAAGATTACTCTGTAGATGAAGACGGAGTAGTTACATCTAATAATAAAACTGTAGGTACTATTTCTACATTCATCGTTAAGCCTGCAAACAATGGTGTTAAGCTTTCAAAAGACTTCAGAGCAAAACTTGCAGATGCAATCAAAGATGATGCAGAAGACTTTAGAGCTAAAGATCATAAAGGCAAAGATACTAAATTTGTAATCTCTTTCGAGGCTGATAAGGAAGTATATTCAATCGTTTCTTCAGCGGTAGTTAGAAAGTACGATACTTACTCACATCCATCAAAGAAACACTGGGTTGGAACTGATCAGTACGGAATGGATCTACTTACCAGACTTATGTATGGTGGTCGAGTTTCTCTGATTATCGGTTTCATCGTAGAGTTTATTGCGGCAGCTATCGGTGTTACACTCGGTGGTATTTCTGGTTATTTTGGCGGAAAAGTAGATAACCTTATCATGAGAATCGTAGATGTATTCTACTGTATTCCGTCTATGCCACTCATCATCATCCTCGGTGCGGTAATGGATGCATTACATGTTTCACCTATGATGAGAATGGTTTATTTGATGCTCATCCTCGGATTCTTAGGATGGCCTACTATGGCTCGACTCGTACGTGGACAGATTCTACTCTTTAGAGAACAGGAATTTATGGTTGCTACTGAAGCTACAGGACTTTCTGTAAAACGTCGTATCTTCAGGCACCTCGTACCAAATGTAGTTCCACAGCTTATCGTTTCTATGACTATGGGTCTCGGAGGAACTATTATCACAGAAGCTACACTTTCATACTTAGGACTTGGTGTTAAGTTCCCATTTGCTTCTTGGGGAAATATCATAAATGGTGTACAGGATACATTTGTCCTTACAAATTATTTGTTCTTATGGATTCCAGCTGGTGTTCTCCTGCTTCTAACAGTAGTAGCGTTCAACTTGGTTGGTGACGGACTTAGAGATGCATTCGATCCTAGAATGAAGCGTTAATTAGAGGGAGAGAGATTCATGGCAAAGAAGAATACAGATGGATATCTTTCTGCTAAAGAGATTCGTGCGATTTCAAAGAGAAACAGAAAGATTACTAGTGAAATAGAGAAGAAAAATAAGAGAAAGAATGTACCAGAGGAAGAGTACCTCACAGAGATGCGAGATCCTAATAACGAAGTAGAGTTTGATAACCTACAGACTTATTTCTTTACTGATGCGGGTACAGTTAAGTCAGTAGATGGTGTTTCTTTCGATATCCCAAAGGGAAAGACTGTCGGAGTCGTAGGTGAGTCAGGTTGTGGTAAGTCAGTTACTTCACTTTCACTCATGAGACTCGTTCAGAGACCACAGGGCCAGACGGTTGGTGGTTCTATCAGATTAAATCTCGGTGACAAAGTCATCGATGTAACTAAAGCTCCTGATGAAGTTATGGAGAAACTTAGAGGAAACGAAGTTTCTATGATCTTCCAGGAACCTATGACTGCTCTTAATCCGATCTTTAGAATCGGAGAGCAGCTTAACGAAGTAATAGAACTTCACGATGGTGAAGGAAAGACAGAAGAGGATATTAAGAACCGTTCTATCGAATTGCTCGAGATGGTTGGTATCGCGAATTCAAAAGGTGTTTACAAGATGTATCCACATGAGCTCTCAGGTGGTATGAGACAGCGTGTTATGATCGCTATGGCGCTCGCTTGCAATCCTAAGATGATCATCGCAGATGAGCCTACAACAGCGCTTGACGTTACTATTCAGGCACAGATCCTCGACTTGCTTCGTAATTTGAAGGACAAGATCAATGCATCTATCATGTTCATCACACATGACCTCGGTGTTATCGCTGAGATGGCAGATTATGTAGTAGTTATGTATGCCGGACGTGTAATCGAGAAAGGTACAGCAGAAGATATCTTCTATCACCCATCTCATCCATACACACTTGGCCTTATGGCTTCAAAGCCAGTAGTCGGAAAAAAAGTAGACAAGCTCTATTCTATTCCAGGTAAGGTTCCAAACCCTATTAATATGCCAAACTACTGCTACTTCAAAGACAGATGTGATAAATGCGTAGATAAATGTGATGGCGCTTATCCATGCATGGTTAAGCTTTCTGATACTCATTTCGTATCTTGTTATAGATACTATGACGAAGGCACAGTTTTAGATAACACGAAAGGAGTAGAAGAGTAATGTCGACAAATCAGGAAAAAGACTACATCCTTGAGGTTAAGAACCTAAAGAAATATTATCCGATTAAAGGTGGTTTCTTCTCACGTGTAATCGGACATGTTAAGGCGGTAGATGGAATTTCATTTAACATCGAACGTGGTACTACAATGGGCCTCGTAGGAGAGTCCGGTTGTGGTAAGTCTACTACAGGACGTACACTTCTACGTCTCGAAGGAGAGAAGACAGATGGACAGATTCTCTTTAACGGACAGGAAGTATACGATTTCTCTAACAAAGAGATGAATGAAAAAAGAACTGAGATGCAGATCATCTTCCAGGATCCTTTTGCTTCACTCCAGCCTAGAATGCCTGTAGGAGAAATCATCGGAGAAGCTGTTAGAGAGCACAAGATTGTTCCTCCAGCTGAATATGATGAATATGTAGAAAAGATTATGGACGAATGTGGACTTCAGTCATTCCAGAAGGAAAGATATCCACATGAGTTCTCAGGTGGACAGAGACAGAGAATCTGTATCGCTCGTGCGATTGCACTTCAGCCAGAGTTTATCGTTTGTGATGAGCCTGTATCAGCCCTCGATGTTTCTATCCAGGCACAGATTATCAACCTGCTAAAGGAACTTCAGGAGAAGAGAAATCTTACATATCTCTTTATCTCACATGACCTTTCAGTAGTTGAGCATATCTCTGATACAGTAGGTGTTATGTACCTCGGTACTATGGTTGAGTTTGGTAAGACAGAAGACATCTTCAAGAATCCACTCCATCCATATACACAGGCTCTTCTATCTGCAGTACCTACTCCAGATCCAAAGGCAAAGATGGAGAGAATCGTTCTCGAAGGATCTATTCCTTCACCTGCAAACCCTCCAAAGGGATGCAAGTTCCATACTAGATGTCCTAAGTGCATGGAATGCTGCAAGACAGAGACTCCTGAGGTTAGAGAAATCGAACCGGGACACAAGGTAGCCTGCCACCTTTACAAAGATCAGGGAAAGAAAGTAGATAGCAATGAATAAATACAACTCATATGGATACACTAATCAAAAGGAAGATGATGAAGACGATTTCGTAGTTTCAGATATGAGCGCGATTGAGAGACCTTCACTCTTTGGGTTTAAACCCATTGGCGATTGGAAGCGACCAAAGTTTAAAACTGAAGAACCGGTAGATATGACATATCAGAGTTCTAATCCGGAGCCGATAAGTCTTTCGAAGGAAGAAACCAGATGGTATATCCTCGGTGTGCTTAAAGCTTCACTTTTGATTGGGTCTGTATATGTAGTTGGTTTAATTTCCGTAATTATTCTTTTACTTTTTTTAACTAAATAAATCGTTTATAGTATAAGTGCATCATTTTTGATGCACTTATATTTATGTAGATGATAATAGTGAGGCAAAAAAATAATGGAAATGCAGATGGATTTCCTCAGAAAGCTTCCTACACCACAGGAAGTAAAGGAGATGTATCCTACTGATGAGGAGATTAAACAGATTAAAGAACGAAGAGACGCCGAAATTCGTGCGATTCTGTCAGGCGAGGATGACAGGTTTATCCTGATTATAGGACCTTGTTCTGCAGACAACGAAGAGGCGGTCATCGAATATACAAAGCGCCTCGGGGCATTACAGGAGGAAGTAAAGGACAAGCTTCTGTTTATTCCGAGGGTTTATACGAACAAGCCTCGTACAAATGGACGTGGTTATAAAGGAATGGTTCACCAGCCAGATCCTACAGAACCTGAGGATATGTTTGCAGGAATCATCGCTTCCCGTAGGATGCATACGAGAGTAGTAAAGGAAAGCGGAATGACTGCTGCAGAGGAGATGCTTTATCCGGAGTATCACAGATATCTATCAGATTTGCTTAGCTTCGTATCAGTTGGAGCCAGATCTGTAGAGGATCAGCAGCACAGACTGACAGCGAGCGGAGTAGGAATACCATGTGGAATGAAGAATCCGACTGGTGGAGATCTCACAGTTATGATGAATGCTATTGAAGCATCACAGGCTCCACAGAGATTTATATATCGTGGCTGGGAAGTTGTAACTACTGGAAATGAGTATTCACTGGCTATCTTGCGTGGTTACATCGATAAATACGGTATCAATCATCCTAACTACCACTACGAAGGACTTATAAATACATACAATCTGTACCAGGAGCGTCCGGATCTAAAGAATCCGGCGGTTATCGTAGATTGTAATCACTCTAATTCGAACAAAGATTACTTGCAGCAGATTCGAATTGCGAGAGATGTAATCCATTCCAGAAATACTTCTGAAGAGATTCATGGCCTGGTGAAAGGTCTCATGATTGAGAGTTATCTCGAAGATGGAAAACAGGAAGTCGGAGGAGATAAATTCGGTTGTTCGATCACAGACCCATGTCTCGGTTGGGACAAAACAGTGGAATTGGTTCACAAACTGTATGAGATTATAGACTGATAGTTATAGATTATTGGAGCTAAATTATGCAGGAAGATTATATTAAGGCCAGAAAAACAGGTCAAAGAGAATACAGAGAAGCGATTTCAAAGGGAGATTATCCTTATCTTCCGGTTCTCGATGAGATTTTAAAGGATAATACTTCCAGCGAATTTCCGGTAGGACTGATGGAAATTCCGATGGAATTCGTGGTCGGCACGAAGACAGCTGGGAGAACAAATGCTTTTTCCAGAGACTTCATGCCGTTACTTGAGCCTGATACAGAGTTCGCCAGAAAGTGGCAAGGTCTCTATCTCGCCCAGGTAGACGAAGGCATTCGCGACGCTATAAAAGTTTACGAATACATGCATCGATTCTATGTTCAGGAAGGAAACAAGCGTGTATCCGTTTCCAAGTATGTGCATGCGCCGACTATTCTCGCAAATGTAACCAGAATCGTTCCGAGGAAAGAGGACACGGATACTTATAACCAGTATCAGCAGTTCCTGGATTTCTATCGTGTCTGCCCGCTTTACGAGATAGAAGTGAGCGCGACAAACGGATATCGAAAGATAGCCGAGGCGATGGGGCTTAATCTCGAGACTCCATGGTCAGAGGAAGATGTGAAGTCACTTCGTACTGTTTTTCAGCTATTCGAGAGAACTTATCTGCACGTGTCTAAAGGCAGACTGAATCTGTCTGTAGGCGATGCGCTCTTAGTCTATGCGCAGGTCTATCCTATCCTTTCTATAAAGGAAATCAGCACTCAGGTTCTGACTCGTCGTATCGGAAAAATCTGGAACGAGATTCTGCTGAATGAAAACGACGATAACATAGCTGTCGTCGATGAAAATGTAGAGATTCAGAGCAAGAATAATATAAAGAAGCTTTTTTCAGCAGTGGTAAGTAACTACACTGAGGAGAAACCGCTGAAGGCCGCATTCTTCTATGAGAGAGACCCGGCGACATCCGCGTGGCTCTATGCCCATGAGCTTGGACGAAACTATGTCGAAGAGAGTTACAAAGGTGCGGTAGTATCCCAGGTTTACTGCGACTGTGAAACGGATGAGAAATTGAAGGAATCCATCGACAATGCAGTCGAATGGGGCGCGGACATCTGCTTTACACTTTCGCCAAAACATATGCCGGAGACTATGAGGTGCGCACTTCATTTTCCGAAGGTAAAATTTATGAACTGCTCGATAAATTTGACATCGACAAATGTGCGTACTTACTATGGCAGGATGTATGAGGCGAAGTTCTTGCTGGGAGCATTGGCAGCGTCTCAGTCTCATGGAAAAAATATAGGCTATCTGGCATCATACCCGATATACGGACAGGCTGCGGAAATCAATGCTTTTGCGATAGGTGCAGCTCTAATAAATCCTGAAGTGAAGGTGGTCTTGAAGTGGTCGTCTATGCGCGATGTGGATTGGAAGAAAGAATTTCAGGAGGAGGGCATAGACCTCATAATGGGACCTGAATTCTCTATGCCGAAAGAACCTTCGCGTGAGTACGGTTTGTTTAGATTGTTAGAGGATGGTGGCATCCAGAATCTGGCACTCCCGGTTTGGGACTGGGGCAAATTCTACCACAAGATTATCGCGTCTATCATCGAGGCGGATTGGGAAGATTTGTCAGTTGATAAGGACAAGGCGACGAATTATTACCTCGGCATGGCATCCGGTGCTATCGATGTCATCCTGTCGGACAAGCTTTCGTACTATTCGAGAAAGGAAGTAGAATCGCTGAGAAGCGTTCTCGTAAATGGATTATTGAATCCATTTGATGGGGAACTTCATTCGCAGGATCGTGTTATCAAAGTCGAAGGTGATCCTTCGCTCACTTACGAGGAAATCGTTACGATGGATTGGTTGAATGACAATATCATCGGTCGCTTCCCGACAAAGGCGGAATTAAAAGATGAGGCGATTGAGATTATCAATGTAAGCGGTTTAATCTACTAGTTGTTTTTTTCATAAAGGTAAGGGGAATATCGTGAATATATTATGTATAGCTGATGTTGAAAATAAAGGATTATGGGATTATTACACACCGGAGAAGATGGAAGATGTCGACCTCATCATCTCCTGTGGCGATTTGAATTCGGATTATTTGCAGTATTTGGTGACGATGGCGAATAAGCCTCTGTTGTATGTGCCAGGGAACCACGATGCGGCCTATGACCGTAAGCCGCCACTCGGTTGTGAGAATATCGATGGTAAGATTTACGATTTTAAGGGGCTTCGTATTATGGGGCTAGGTGGCTCGATGAAATATCATGATGGCCCTAATATGTATACAGAGGGTGAGATGGCGCGAAAGATTCGAAAGATGAATTCGGCGATCACTCTTCGAAACGGTTTCGACATCCTGGTTACTCATGCGCCGGCAGCAGGTCATGGTGACTTAGAGGATTTGCCACATCAGGGGTTTAAGTGTTTCAACCAGCTGATTGAAAAATGGCACCCTAAATATATGCTGCATGGACATGTTCATGCAAATTATAATCCGGGAAGTTTCGAGCGCGAGACCATGCACGAGACCGGCACGAAGATTATAAATTGCTATGACAAATACCTGCTTTCTGTGGAGGATTCGGAGCACCCGCCTCTCGGAAAGACGGGATCTGCGCTCTACGATTTGTATGTGAATATGAAGGAGCAGCAGAAGAAAAAGTATTATAGAGTTTAATAGATTCTGAGTGAATTTATGAAAGTTAGATTTAAGGAGTTCTTGTATTGAAAAAAGATTTACTTGCAGATTTGCGTAGAGGAAAGCATCTAAACACCAGAGAGATGCTTTATCTCACAATGACGTTGGCTTTGCCTTCGATAATCGCGGAGGTTTCGTATCTATTTATGTCTTTTATAGATGCGTCTATGGTAGGTTCTCTAGGTGCGAATGCTTCAGCTTCGGTAGGTATCGTAGCTACGACTACCTGGTTGCTGGGCGGAATCATTCGTTCTGCGACTCTAGGATTTACAGTCCAGGTGGCGCATCTGTACGGGGCTGAAGATTATAAGAATGCGAGAAGTGTTTGTTTGCATGGTGTATTGACAGTTCTATGTATAGGCCTGGCATTATGTGCCATAGCACTTTCTATTTCAGGTTTTCTTCCAGGATGGTTAGGTGGGCAGCAGAATATCCGAGCAGATGCTACGAAGTATTTTGTGATATATGCTTTTTCCCTTCCGTTCATGGCTATAAATAATACATCGGGCGGTATGCTTCAGTGTAGTGGAAATATGAAGGTGCCGAGCGTATTGAACGTAGTCTCATGTGTTCTCGATGTGGTCTTTAATTTCTTCCTGATATACCCATCAAAGGTTATTCATATATTTGGACATGAGTTTGTGCTTCATCGTGCTGGGCTCGGAGTTCGTGGCGCGGCATTGGGAACGACGCTCGCGGCTGCCTGCTGTGGTCTCGCGATGGTTTACTTCCTGTTTGTCAGATCTGAGAATCTGCATTTCAGGAGAGAGAAGAGAAAGAAGTTTGATAAAGCTGAGCTTACTTCAGCGCTTCAGATTTCGCTTCCTGTCGCTTTTCAGAATATCCTGTCTGGTGGTGCCCAGATTGTCGCTACAGGAATCGTAGCTCCTCTCGGCCCGGTAGCGATTTCTGCAAATTCTTTTGCGGTTACTACGGAGGGGTTCTGTTACATGCCGGGATTTGGAATCGCGGCAGCAGCGACAACTATGGTCGGCCAGAGTATCGGTGCCGGTCGTAAAAAGACAGCAAAGAGACTCGGTTGGATTTGTATCCTAAGTGGTATGGTGATTATGACTCTAACCGGCGCTCTTATGTATATTTTTTCATATCCACTAATCGGACTGTTATCTCCGGTAGAAGATATTAGAGAGCTGGGTGCGGCAGTGCTAAGAATAGAGGCTTTTGCGGAGCCTTTCTTTGCTGCTCAAATAGTAGGTTCTGGCGTATTTAGAGGTTTTAAGGATACTTTGGGACCATCTATAATCGATTTCGCAACTATGTGGCTGGTTCGACTTCCGCTGGCGTACGTTCTGGCCAGAATTATAGGTCTTCGCGGTGTTTGGATTGCCATGTGCTTACAGCTCATCATTGAAGGAATCATCTTCCTCATCCGTATGGCTGTGAAGAATAGGAATGTAGTGGACTTGGTTGAAGAGTAAATCTTCCTCGTTCGTGTGGCTTTAAAGAACAGGAATGTAATGGACTTGGTGGAAGAGTAAAGAAAGCTGGAATTTGTTACTTGATTTAAGGAGGGTAAAATCATGAAATATGACGTAATTATAATCGGCGCGGGCCCGGGAGGAATCTATGCGGCCTATGAATTGATGCATAAGAAACCAGACTTGAAGGTGGCAGTGTTTGAAGCGGGACACACACTTTCAAAGAGAAAGTGTCCGATCGATGGAGACAAGGTCAAAACATGCATCCACTGTAAAACTTGCGCGATTATGAATGGCTTCGGCGGCGCGGGAGCTTTTTCCGACGGGAAGTATAATATCACAAATGATTTTGGTGGCACGCTCTACGAGTACATCGGTCGCGAGAAGGCGACAGCGCTCATGGAGTATGTCGATGAGATAAATATGGCAAATGGTGGTGCGGGTACAAAGATGTATTCCACAGCTGGTTCCCGCTTTAAGACGGTTTGTATGCAGAATGGTCTCACGCTTCTCAATGCGAGCGTGCGTCATCTCGGAACAGATGTGAATTACATCGTGCTCGAAAACCTGCTAAACCAGCTGTCTGACTCTGTCGATTTCTACTTCGACACGCCTGTCGAGACAATTGAAGCAATCGATGGCGGTTATAGAGTGAGATATGCGGGAGATGTTGCGGCAGGAGATGTTGCGGCGCGTGATGTAGGTGATGTTGCGGCAGATGATGGTTTGGTTTATGCTGACGCAAAGTACTGCATCGTCTCTGTTGGCCGTTCGGGTTCAAAATGGATGGAACAGGTATGCCGTGACCTCGACATCGAGACAACTTCAAATCGTGTTGACATCGGCGTGCGAGTTGAGATTCCTTCTGAAATCTTTGAGCACATCACAGACGAGCTTTATGAAGGCAAGATTACATATCGTACAAAGAAGTTTGAAGACAAGGTTCGTACTTTCTGTATGAATCCACACGGCATCGTCGTAAACGAAAATACGAACGGCATCGTTACGGTCAACGGTCATTCTTTTGAAGATGAGAAGAAGAAGACTCAGAACACGAACTTTGCGCTCCTCGTGGCAAAGCATTTTTCTGAGCCTTTTAAGGACAGTAACGGATACGGTGAGTCTATCGTACGCCTTTCAAATATGTTGGGCGGCGGCGTAATCCTGCAGAGATTTGGGGATCTCGAGCGTGGCCGCCGCAGTACTCAGAAACGTATAGATGAAGGAACAGTTCGTCCTACATTGAAGGCTACGCCTGGTGACCTCTCGCTCGTATTACCAAAGCGAATTCTCGATGGCATCGTTGAGATGATTTACGCTCTCGACAAGATTGCCCCAGGAATGGCAAACGACGACACACTGCTCTACGGCGTAGAAGTCAAGTTCTACAACATGGAGGTCAAGCTGGATTCGACTTTACAGCCAGCAAACCACGAGAACCTCTTCATTATCGGCGATGGCTCAGGGGTTACTCATTCGCTTTCACATGCATCAGCGAGTGGAGTTTACGTCGCAGATGAGATTTTAGAGAGGTGATAGAGGTTGCATTCTCGTGAAAAGCCGCTATATCCCGGACATGGAATTGTGCTTTGCCCGGGATAAGCTGGGAAAAGCCGCTATATCCCGGACATGACAATCAAGCTTGTCCGGGATAAGCAGGGGAAAGCGACTATATCCCGGACAGGATAATCAAATGAGTCCGGGAAGAGCTGGGAAAAGTCACTATATCCCGGACAGGATAATCAAATGAGTCCGGGAAGAGCCGGGAAAAGTCGCTATATCCCGGACAGGACAATCAAATGAGCCCGGGAAGAGTTGGGAAATGTCACAATATCCCGGACAGGACAATCAAATGAGCCCGGGAAGAGTTGGGAAATGTCACAATATCCCGGACAGGATAATCAAATGAGTCCGGGATATAGTGGAAAAAACAACAAAATCCCGGAAACTACAGCAATTATGTTTTTAGGTGTTTAATTTAGGAGGAAGTATGGGGAAGGATTATTTGAGTCAAAGTCTAGATTTTTGCAAATGGGGGAACAGAGAAAAGGTTTTTTCACAGGAATTACGTGGATGTATAAGTTTGAGGTTAAAATGGCTTAAGCGAATACAAAATCAGCTTATTATGCATGAATGGCCGGAAAAAGAGGTTCTTGATGCGAGCATGCATAAAGGAAAGGCGGAGTATTATATTAGAAATGGGAAAACGAAAAAGTACATTTCTAAATCGAATTTGAATCTTGCTTATAGAATGGCACAGAGAGATTATGAGAAACTAGTCTTGAATGCCATTGAGAAAGAAGAAAAAATGTGGACGAAGGTGCTTCGAGATTGGAGATCGCCAGAAGATATTTTGGATAATATTGGTTTAGCGCGTCGTAACTTGATAAAGCCCATAGTTGAGGATTCGAACAAGATAATAGAGGCATGGCAAAGTCAGCTATATATAGGAAAAGACTTTGAAGTAAATGATAAGACAGAATTTTATACTAGACGAGGAGAACGTGTTCGCTCCAAGTCAGAAGTTTTAATAGCTGATATGCTTTATGAAGCAGAGGTACCTTATTTATATGAATTTCCAGTTAAACTTGGAAGATACACTGCATATCCTGATTTTATGCTTCTAAATAAGCGAACGATGGAAGTGTACATTTGGGAGCACTTGGGAATGATGGATAATCCTGAATATGTTGAGACTTGTATGAGGAAGATTAAGGATTACGCCACCTACGGTTGGGTGCAGGGGAAAAATCTGCTGCTGACTTTTGAAGCTGCCAGGTGCCCGATTTCAACTAGATTGATCAAGAAGATTATTGAAGAAAACTTGATATAGAAATAAATTTGCAAAAAAACACTCGGAAACTGCAATAGAAAATTTGGTTTCCGAGTGTTATTATATTATTAAGTAAAAAATATTACTGATCAAACGGATTGAATGGCTTATATTCGATATAGCCTTCGTGAATCCAACGGCGAACTTTTTCCAGAGGGATATCAAAGTGGTCAGCCACTTCGAATTCAGTTACATCGTTAGATAAGATATATTCTTTAACCTCAGAGTAAAGTTCGTGGTCGAGGCAAGCTTCGCAAGTGTTTTTCAGCCATGATGATGGCAAAGGACGACCACATTTATCACAAATACGTCTTTTTTTGGTTGTATCTTGAAATCTGCGCATAGCTTAGACCTCCTTAATAAATAGATTATATCACCACAGGAGTGGTAATGTAAACGATTCGTTTTGCGGTAAAGGCTGCGAGCAGGTGATAGAAAAATATATTTTGAAATGGGGACATGATATGTTACAGGAAAGCATCAAAAAATTAGTAGCTTACGGAATTAAGACAGGACTCACACCTGAGTGCGAGCGAGTTTATACGACAAACCTGCTCTTGGATTTGTTTGGACAGGATGAGTTCGTGGATACTGAAATCGATGAGGAGGATTTGAACCTCGATGATATTTTGGAAGATTTGCTTGATGAGGCTGTGAAACTCAACCTCTGTGAGGATTCAATCGTTTACAAAGACCTCTTCGACACAAAGATTATGAATTGCCTGATGCCTCGTCCAGCGCAGGTTCAGGAATGTTTTAACGCGCTTTATAAAGAGTCACCAGAAGAGGCAACAAAGTATTTCTACAACCTTTCTTGCAATTCAAATTATATCCGAACCACTCGAGTAGCAAAGAACAAATGCTGGAAGACAGAGACTCCATATGGAACGCTTGATATTACTATCAATCTTTCCAAGCCGGAAAAAGATCCTAAGGCGATTGCGGCTGCCTTAAAAGCAAAGAACAGCGCATATCCAAAGTGTCAGCTTTGCATGGAGAACGAAGGTTACGCAGGCCGTGTAGATCATCCTGCTCGTGAGAATCACAGAATCATTCCTATCACTATCAATGATTCAAAGTGGGGATTCCAGTATTCTCCATATGTTTACTTCAACGAGCATTGCATCGTGTTCAATGGCCAGCATGTTCCTATGAAGATTGAAAAAGCTACATTCAAGAAGTTGTTTGACTTCGTTCAGCTTTTTCCACATTATTTCCTCGGCTCAAATGCTGACCTCCCTATAGTAGGTGGTTCTATCCTGACACATGATCATTTCCAGGGTGGACATTATACTTTTGCAATGGAAACAGCAGAAGTAGAGAAGGATTTCACAGTCACAGGATTTGAAGATGTTAAGTGTGGTATCGTAAACTGGCCACTTTCAGTTATCAGATTGGATGGCGAGAATCCAGACAGAATCATCGAGCTAGCTAATCATATCCTCAAAGCATGGAGAGGATATTCTGATGAGGCTGCATTTATCTTTGCCGAAACTGATGGAACACCTCATAACACAATCACACCGATTGCTAGACGTCGCGGTGATCTCTATGAGATGGATTTGACACTTAGAAATAACATTACTACAGATGAGCGTCCACTTGGCGTCTTCCATCCAAAGGACAAGCTTCATCATATTAAGAAGGAAAATATCGGTCTTATCGAAGTAATGGGTCTCGCAGTACTTCCTGCCAGACTTGCTACTGAGATGGAAGAGTTAAAGCCTTTCGTGGTTGCACGCGACCTCGATGGAATCCGTGCAAACGAGACACTTTCTAAGCACGCTGATTGGGTTGAAGAGTTCCTTCCAAAATATGATTCTATCGACGAGGCAAATGTTGACCAGATTCTGAAGGATGAAATCGGTGCAGTATTCTGCGAAGTTCTCGAAGATGCAGGCGTATTCAAGACTACAGAGGAAGGCCGCGAGGCATTTGATCGATTCATCGCGACATTGTAATTCGCGCAGATGGAAAAAGGCAATCTGATAGTTTTGTAGCAAACTTTTTTCGAATGTATTATAATCATATAGAAATTAATTGGGGTGGTTGATTTGACCACCCTTTTTCTATAGGGAAAGAAGGAGAAATATGTTACAGACACCATACGATAAGCGAAACATCTCTATGATGATGGATTTGTATGAGCTTACAATGGCAAATAGCTACTATTTGACAGAAGACAGAGATAAAAAAGTCGCATTCGATGTGTTCTACAGAAAGAACCCAGATGAAGGCGGTTTTGCGATATTCGCTGGCCTCGAGCAGATTATTGAATACGTGACAGAGATGCATTTTGAGGAGGACGATGTGGAATACCTGCGTTCGCTTCAAATCTTTGACGAAGGTTTCCTTCAGTATCTCGCGGACTTTCAGTTCAAGGGCGACATTTATGCCTTCCCGGAAGGAACGATAATGTATCCTAATGAACCGGTAATCACTGTTGTTGCGCCTTTGATCGATGCGCAGTTGGTAGAAACAGAGATTCTGGCACAGATTAATCATCAGTCACTAATCGCGACAAAAGCGCGTAGAATAGTTCGTGCTGCAAATGGTCGTCCTGTTTCTGATTTCGGTGCTCGTCGTGCGCATAATAACGACGCCGCTATTTATGGTGCGAGAGCTTGCTTTATCGGTGGTGTAAACAGCACTGCGACTGTATCTGCTGGACAGTATTTCGATATGCCTGTCAGTGGAACTATGGCGCATAGCTATGTAATGTATTATCAGGACGAGCTGACTGCATTTAGACAGTTCGCAAAAATATATCCTCATAATTGCATATTGCTAGTTGATACGTATGATGTGGTAGATTCCGGAATTCCAAATGCGATAAAAGTCTTCCAGGAGATGAAGGATGCCGGAATCGAGTCAAAGAATTTTGGAATTCGAATCGATTCTGGAGATTTGGCATACCTTACAAAGAAGGCTAGAAAAATGCTTGATGCAGCTGGATTTACAGATGCGAAGATAGTAGTTTCAAACTCTCTCGATGAGTATACTATCGTTTCTCTGTTAGATCAGGGCGCAGAAATCAATGCTTTTGGTGTCGGCGAGCGTATGATTACATCAAAGTCAGAACCAGTATTCGGAGCGGTTTACAAGATGTGTGCCTGCATGGAAGATGGGAAGATGCAGCCTCGTATTAAGGTTTCTGATACAGTAGAGAAAATAACAAATCCTGGATTGAAAGAGGTTTATAGAATTTACGATGAGGAAGGAATGGCTATTTGTGATTTGTTAGCTCTCAAAGATGAAGAGATTGACCTCAGTGAACCTTTTAGATTTGTGGATCCTTCGAAACCTTGGAAGCAGTATTACTTTAAAAACTGTGTAGCAAAGCCTCTTCAGAGATGTTTTGTAAAGGATGGAAATAGAGTAGTTAGTACAAAGTCTCTGGCTGAAATCAGAGCATATGTTTCATATCAGCTTGAAAACGAGATTTGGAATGAGGAACAGAGATTTGAAAATCCTCATCCTCATTATCTCGACATGACTCCAAAGTATTATGAGATGAAGATGGAAATGCTTAATGATAAGAAGGGCGAGAACTAGGACAACGGAAGATTTGATGTTTTATGTATAATTTCCGTATTTAGGGAAAAATTAGGAACTGGTGTAATTACATGTAAGGTAATTGAAAATATAAGGGGGCAGTAATGAAAAAATATAATTGGCCTATAAGAGTGTTTTTTGCAATTCTTATTATAGTACTTGAGGTCTTAGAAATTCTTGACTACATAGGTAGTAGAGTACACCTTGTTGCATTAATACTTGTGTTTGTTGTGTTCTTTGCAATCATAGATTTTATTGAAAAAAAAGAAGATAACAATAAATAATCTGTGTTTGTGTATGTGTACACAAAGTGATTTATATGTTTGCTTGTATGATTACAAGCATCTAGAAATAATCCTGTCAAGGACGTAAGCGCCTACGGTGGCTACGCCATCCTTGACAGGATTATTTTCTTAGATGTAATTTTGTAATCAAGCAAACATATAGGGTGACTCTGCGGCGTAGCCGCACTTGATTTGTGATTATGGACAGGGGGAGAGCTGGTCTGTGTTTTCTTATGAAATCTTGAAGAAACGCAGAGTTTTAAGGAAGGCTGGGCAGCCTTAGCTACGTATTTTCTGTGTTTTATGCGAGATACTGCTTAAAGCACAGAGTTTTGAGCTTGTAGTAGACTTTGTAATCTGTGAAGTTCTGTGTTTTTGAGGAAGCAAGAAGTGAAACACAGACTTTAGATATTGGAGCAAGCAGCTTGGGGCTGAAAAGTCTGTGTTTCTAGGGAGATTTGGAGAGAAACACAGAAAATGCCCTTTGCGGCGAAGCCGCACTTGCCTCTAGGAAAGCCCGGTATAGGGAAATAGCAAGATATAGAGGATTTCCCTATACAAAGCGGAGCTAACTTGCTTGATTTCTGCAATATGATATAGGGAATGAGTTTGAAATAGAAGGATGCCCTATATTTTACGGAACAGACCGACTTTTAGTGATTGCCTTTTGTGTAAATTATATAAAAAGCATAATACAAATTCTTAAATATTAAACAATCCCCACATAAAAACCATAAAAATTTCAAGAAAGACCTAAAAATTTTCTATATTCTAAACAAAACATAAACTCTATACTCATAGATGTTGAAGGACAACAAGGGGTTGTCTAATCTATTTCTTATTCTAAGGAGGGTTAGGAATTTATGAACAGAAAGAAAGTACTTGCGATGGCTATGGTAGCTATGATGGGACTTAGTTCTGTAGCTTGTGGAACGAAATCTACAGGTTCTGATTCAGGAAAGGCTAAATCGGCAAAGGCTTCTGGATCAGAGAACTCAAAGAAACCAGTAGTTTGGTTTAACCGTCAGCCATCAAACTCATCAACTGGTGAACTCGATTCAAACGCACTTCACTACAATGACAAAACTTACTATGTTGGTTTCGATGCTAACCAGGGTGCTGAGCTTCAGGGAACTATGGTTGCTGATTATATCAAGGCTCATATTAATGAGATTGATAGAAACGGTGACGGAATCATCGGATACGTACTCGCT
This sequence comes from Lachnospiraceae bacterium, assembly GCA_045579705.1. Taxonomy (GTDB): domain Bacteria; phylum Bacillota; class Clostridia; order Lachnospirales; family Lachnospiraceae; genus Lachnocurva. Next base: position 7,443 of record JAZNMP010000013.1, on the reverse strand, counting down.
ATCGGCGATATTGGACACAATGATTCAATTGCACGTACTAGAGGTGTTCGTTCAGCTTTGGGAACAGGTATTAAGGACGGAAACGAAGTTAAGTCTGATCCAATCGGAACAAACACAGATGGATCAGCAAAAGCAGTTCAGGATGGTTCTATCGAAGTCAATGGTAAAAAGTACGTAATCCGTGAGCTTGCTTCTCAGGAAATGAAGACATCTGCTGGTGCTACATGGGATGCTCCTACAGCTGGTAATGCTATCAGCACATGGTCATCATCATTCGGCGACCAGATCGATGTAGTTGTTTCAAACAACGATGGTATGGGAATGGCTATGTTCAATGGTTGGTCAAAGAAGGAGAAGGTACCAACATTTGGATATGATGCTAACAGCGATGCTGTTGAAGCTATCAAGGATGGATATGGCGGAACTATCAGCCAGCATGCTGACGTTCAGGCTTATCTGACACTTCGTGTTCTTAGAAACGCACTTGATGGGGTAGATATAGATACAGGTATCGGAACAGCGGATGAAGCTGGTAACGTACTTACAGATGATGTTTACAGATATGATGATGAGAATAGATCATACTATGCACTTAATGTAGCTGTTACATCAGATAACTACAAAGATTATCTCGATTCTACAGTTCCATACAAGCCAGTTTCAAACAAGCTTGATAAGAGTGCTCACAAAGAGAAGAAGGTATGGCTCAATATTTACAACTCAGCTGATAACTTCCTCGGCTCAACATATCAGCCACTTCTTCAGAACTACGATGATCTACTTAACTTAAAGGTTGAATACATCGGTGGTGATGGACAGACAGAGTCAAACATCACAAACAAACTTGGTAACCCAAGCCAGTATGATGCGTTCGCAATTAACATGGTTAAGACAGACAACGCAGCTTCTTATACTTCAATTCTTAATCAGTAATATGTAACTGTAAATTTAGGAGAGGTTAAAGAGGCAATCCTTTTTAACCCCTCCTTTTATTAATACTAAGGAGAGAGAGAATGTCAGACGAGAAAGACATCATCTTATCGATCAAAGGCATGTCAAAGTCTTTCGGACGTAACAGAGTTCTGGATCATATCAATCTCGATGTGAAAAAAGGAACTGTTATGGGTCTAATGGGGGAAAATGGTGCCGGCAAATCGACTATGATGAAGTGCCTCTTTGGTACGTATCAGAAAGACGAAGGTCATATTTTTCTGGATGGGAAGGAAGTAAGCTTCTCAGGACCGAAGGATGCATTGGAAAATGGTATCGCGATGGTTCACCAGGAATTAAATCAGTGCTTAGAGAGAAGTGTAGTGGATAACCTGTTTTTGGGAAGATATCCAAAGACACAGGTGGGGGTAGTAGATGAGGCTCGAATGAAGAGAGAAGCTTCGGAGTTGTTTAGAAGCCTCGATATGACAGTCAATCTCACACAGCCTATGAGAAACATGTCTGTTTCAGCGCGACAGATGTGTGAAATTGCAAAGGCTATTTCTTATAATTCGAAAATAATCGTTCTAGACGAACCGACATCATCACTTACAGAACCTGAAGTAAAGAAACTCTTCCAGATGCTTAGAAAGCTGAAGCAACAAGGAATTTCAATCATCTTTATTTCACACAAGATGGACGAAATCTTCCAGATCTGTGATGAGATTTCAGTGCTTCGAGATGGAAGCATGGTTATGTCAAAGAATGTTAAAGATACAGATATGAACGAACTGATTTCAGCGATGGTTGGTCGTTCTTTGGATAAGAGATTCCCAGAGGTAAACAATCAACCGGGAGATGTTATTTTTTCTGTAAGAAATCTGTCTACGAAATTCAAACCACACATCCAGGATATTTCCTTTGATGTCAGAGAGGGAGAAATCTTCGGTTTGTATGGTTTGGTTGGAGCAGGTAGAACGGAACTTATGGAAACTATCTTTGGTGTTAGAACCAGAGCATCGGGCCGAGTTTACTATCGTGGAAAACTGATGAATTTCAATAGTGCAAAGGAAGCGATGGATTATGGCTTTGCGATGATTACGGAGGAGAGAAAGGCGAATGGATTGTTCCTGAAAGCTGATTTGACTTTTAATACAGCTATCGCGAATATGAGCCATTATAAGTCGGGAATTGCACTTTCAAATGACAAGATGATAAAAGCTACAGAGGCAGAACTCAGAATCATGCATACGAAAGCGATGGGACCGGGAGACCCTATCACTAGCCTGTCTGGTGGAAATCAGCAGAAAGTCATCTTTGGTAAGTGGTTGGAGCGTAATCCAAATGTGTTCCTAATGGATGAGCCGACTCGAGGTATCGACGTAGGTGCGAAATACGAAATCTACGAACTTATCATAGATATGGCAAAGCAGGGAAAAACAATCATCGTATGTTCTTCAGAGATGCCAGAGATTCTCGGAATCACAAACAGAATCGGCGTCGTTTCAAATGGTCGTCTGGCGGGGATAGTAAATACTAAGGAGACGAACCAGGAAGAGCTGCTTAGACTTAGTGCGAAGTATCTGTAGGAGGAGAAGAAAATGTCAAATAACAAATATTCGGTGGACAAATCGCTGATCTTGACAGAAGAGAAGGAAGAAGCTCTTCGCAAGCCTATCGACGATTTCGTCGGCAAGATTCAGGACGAGATAAATGAACTGAGATTGAATGGTACTGACAAAGTCCGCAAATACACAAATCAGATTGCAATCCTCAAGTCTGACAAGACCAGAACGAAGGAAGAGAAGAAGCCTCTGATCGAGCAGGCTATGAAAGAACTTGAGAAAGCAAAGCTCGTAGAGTCAAAGAATGAGAAAGATATCCAGACTTTAATCGATAAGGCTGAGAACTTTATTAATCTCCATTATGACAAAGAGTACTACAGCAAGGTGGCCCTCAGTGCTCAGGAAGAGAAGAAGCAGGCTCAGAACGAGTATATCGATGCAAAGGAAGCTCTTCGTGTTGCACACGAAAAAGAACTCCAGGAGATTCGTAAGACTGCCTCAGCAGATATGAAGCAGGAAATAAAAGACGAGAATTATGTTTATAAGAACAAGCTCTACGATGCAAAGCTTACACATGAACATAATCTTCAGATGGCAAAGGATCATAAGCATGAGGCGTTTGCATATAAGTATCATTTGATCGATTTACTTCGCAATTCTAAGTTTACTTTTACACAGAGGCAAGCTCAGAAGAGGGAAATGCAGAAGTACACATTCAACAGAAAGCAGTTCTTCCTGAAGAATGGTTTGTATATCGTAATTCTGATGATATTTATATTCTTATGTATCATCACTCCAGTTGTAAAAGGCACACCGCTTCTTACAACTAATAACATCCTAAACATCCTACAGCAGGCATCTCCTCGTATGTTCCTCGCTTTAGGTGTAGGCGGATTAATCCTTCTTACAGGTACCGACCTTTCAATCGGAAGAATGGTTGGTATGGGAATGGTAGCAGCTACGGTTATCATGCACTCGGGACCAAATACCGGAGCAATCTTTGGACATATCTTTGATTTCTCAAATATGTACCTGGAAGAGAGAATTATCCTCGCGTTAGTGGTAAATATCATCCTGTGCACTTTCTTTACCTCCATCGCCGGATTCTTTACTGCCAAGTTCAAGATGCATCCATTCGTGTCAACTATGGCAAACATGCTTATGATCTTCGGTTTGGTCACATATGCAACAAAGGGTGTTTCCTTTGGTGCGATCGATCCGCAGATTCCAAATATGATCATTCCAAAGATTGGTAAGTTCCCTACCATCATCCTTTGGGCAATAGCTGCGATTGCGATCATTTGGTTCATTTGGAACAAGACGACGTTCGGAAAGAATCTATACGCTGTAGGTGGTAACCCAGAAGCAGCCGCTGTTTCAGGTATATCAGTCTTCAGAGTAACATTAGGTGCATTTGTACTAGCTGGTATTCTATACGGTTTCGGTTCATGGCTTGAATGTGCGAGAATGGTTGGTTCTGGTTCAGCCGCTTATGGACAGGGATGGGATATGGATGCTATCGCAGCCTGCGTAGTCGGTGGTGTATCCTTCACAGGTGGTATCGGAAAAATCTCCGGAGTAGTAACTGGTGTTATGATCTTTACCGCGCTCACATACTCACTTACTATCCTCGGTATCGATACAAACCTTCAGTTCGTGTTCGAAGGTATCATCATACTTGCAGCCGTTACTTTGGATTGCTTGAAATATGTTCAGAAGAAATAATCCCCCTAATATTATTTCTACTGAAGGAAAAAGACCAGTTTACCTTTCAACTGGTCTTTTTTTATATTGAAAGGTTTGATACAATTTATATCGGTGGTTTATTAAAGGGGCAATATTATGGACAAGTACAAAGTATTACTAGTTGATGATGAAGAAAATGTAATTTCTGTAATTCTAAAAAAAATTAATTGGGAAGAACTCGGTTTCTCCGTAATAGGCTATGCGCATAATGGTATAAAAGCGCTTGAGATGGCTGAGGAAGAACAGCCGGATGTTGTCATGACCGATATAAAGATGCCTTATATGGATGGTCTCGAGCTTTCTCGTCGTTTAAAGAATGAATTTCCAAATGTAAAAATCCTACTCTTTAGTGGCTTTGATGAATTCGAGTATGCAAAGGAAGCGGTGCACCTCGAAGTAGAGGAGTATGTCCTAAAACCTATCGATTCTGATGAACTAAAGAGTGTATTCCTGCGTATTAAGGACAATCTAGATCGTGAAGACAGGGAGCGAAAGAATTTAGAAAAGCTTGAAGAGTATTATCTAAACAGTCTTCCTCTGCTACAGATGAATTTCTATACGACTTTGATAGAAGGTAGCGTGAAAAAAGATTACCTCGAGAAGTTTATGGAAGACTACAGAGTCGACTTTAAGGGGCCTTACTATGCCTGTGCGATGATTCATGCATCTAAGCATCATATTCCGGAAGGAATGAATCCGGTGCTCCTGAATCTCTATATCGAGAGCGCCCTAAAGGAAAAGATGTCTGATCGTTACCGCGCAAAGATATTTACATATCTGGGTGACATCGTGATGTTAGTCGAGTTTACAAAGGAAGAAGACAGTTCTGCATTTACAGATGATATGAACCGTTTCTGCAAGGTAACGAGTCATACTTTAAATGCGGTGGTGACTGCGGGTATAGGAAAAATTTTTCCTAGCCTCCTAAAGATGAACGAGAGCTATAACGGTGCCAGAGAAGCAGTTTCCTACAGAGTCATTTATGGAACGAACCGTGCGATAAATATCAGCGAAGTGGTTCCAAAAGAGGAATCAAACAACCCACTAAAAGTTAGCGACGAGAGCTCTCTTAACAATTTGTTTAAGAAGATTCTGATGAGTAGCGAGGAAGATATAGTGGAATCGTCAAATGCTTATGTGGATGGAACTCTTTCAAAGATTAAAGATATTAAGAATTACAAGATTGCGATTATGGAACTGGTTAGCAATATTTATAGATTTGCTGCAAATAATCATATTGAGACGAAGCATCTGATGGCGGATGATCTCGACCTCTACAAAGAGCTTCCGGAGATGGATATAGCAGCATTTCGTGAGTGGCTGGCTTCTTTTTCCGTAAGTATGCATAGGGATGTTCTCGAGTCGCGTTCGACTACGACGAGGTCTTTTGTGAGCCAGGCTATCGATTATATGAAGAACCATTATAGTGAGGAGGAGCTCTCACTCGATGAGGTGAGTAGCGAGATGGGAGTTTCGAGTTCTTACTTTTCTAGTGTATTCAAGAAGCAATTTGGTAAATAGTCAAGAAGTATTTTGAAATGAGATTCAGATAAAAGGGTAACTTTAATAGACCTACGGTTTTCTAAGAAAAACGTAGATTAAAAAATCGATATGGATTACCTACTCTTTTCCGGAGAGTAGAGTTGGCTCTTGTCCAGCAGACCAAAGAGCAGACGTATAAATTTACGGGAAGTCAACGCGAGTGCTCGCTTATGCTGATGATTTCTTGTCTCAGCATATTTTTTTTGATAGAAGGCTTTATATTCAGGACAGTGATTAATAACACTGCTGGTAGCTTCTATTATGTAATAACGTAAGTAACGATTTCCGGCCTTGCTCATTCTGGAATCTTCAGATTCGAAGTCGCCTGACTCGTTATCGTTCCATACGATGCCGCAGTATTTGGCAAGTTGATTAGCATTTTGAAATGCTTTAATCGAGCCTATTTCTGCAAGGATACCAGCTGAATAGACTTTGCCTATTCCAGGGATGGAATTAAGGACAATATATTCTTCTGGATTTAATCCTTGAACTGTTTTAAGGATTGCTTTATCAATAGCTTTTAGTTCTTTTTCAAAAGAACTTATGCAGTTGAAAGATGAAGCTATTGAAATCGTAAGTGGTTCATAAAGACATTTATCAAGTCTATATGAATTCCTTGCTGCAGCCTGTATTATTTTTGCTGTTTCTTCTGGATCAGCAATACGTCCTTTACTTTTAGAATTGATGAACGTAACAAGTTCTTCAACAGATGAGTTAACGATATCTTCATTCGTTGTGAACTCAGTAAGGATTGCTTCTGCTGTAGCACTATATTTATTTGAGAATGGATGTTGTCCATCTCGAAGTAATGCGTATTCGCTGAATTTAAGATAGATGTTGTTTAACATATATGTTTTTTCTCTAGCAATACATTCAGTGATATGCAGACGATGTCTGGTAAGACGTTGTAAAGCAAGGTATTGGGAACCACGCCAAGGTTTAATGGCAATGCGACCAACACGAGCAAAATCAGCAATTACGAAGGAATCAATACCATCATTTTTGCCTATGTCGTTAAAGGACTTTTTGTAGTTCTTTACTTCCTTAGGATTAAGACAGTAAACACGGACGGAAAAAGGAGTTAATAATTCGCTGGTCGATAGATAATTAGCTAAATGAACTCCATAGAATCCGGTTGATTCCATGCCGATAATAACGTACTTGAACTGATGATGTTCAGTAAGGACATCAGCAATCATTTTTTCAGCAATACTTGCACCATCTTTTGTATTTTCAAAAGATTCCATCTTGATATAGAAATCTTGATTGAAATCGAGTGCAGATATGACATGAATACGGGATGCAATATCAATCCCAACAAAAAGCGTTGAGAGGTAATCGATATGTTCTTTCACGGATAATCACCACCTTTCATAGCAAGAGTAAAAGAAAATGTAATCATGGCTTATCCCAGATCACTACGCTGCCCTAAACCTCGCGTTATTAGCATTATCTGGCAGAAATACCCTGCTGGTGGCTAGATACCAGAATGCAGCATTTGTGTGATAAGTCTTAGCGTAGCGTTAGGGCTGCATGCTTTTTTGGCAATAGCATAAGCTTTGCTGGAGACGTGAAGCAGTGACCATAGCTACAGTTTCTATAGAACTTATTGTAACCTCTGGGACCATGACTATAAAGTAACTTATCAACCATGTAGATA
>JAZNMP010000012.1:0-29433 GCA_045579705.1 Lachnospiraceae bacterium | reverse complement strand
TAATCATGGGTTACACCGCCTTATTTGATACTATTATTATACCAAACAAAAGGGTGAAAAGCCCGTAATATAAGGATTTTTTGATATTTCAGCATAAAGAAAAGGCCGTGTTGATTAACACGACCTTTGTCTTCACTCTGAGATGCTGTATTTTTACAGCATCTAATTCTCATACAGCAGAAACTCTGCCAACACTATATTTGACACATCCATTCCCCTCTTTGTGAGGTAGAATCGACCCGCTTCTTCTATTAACAATTCCTCGGATTTAAGACGTCTAATCACATCTCCATATACCGAATCAACAGTAACTTCAAAGTACTCTTCAAAATCCGAACGTGAAACTCCATCCTTTTTTCTGAGTCCGAGGAAAAAGAATTCCTCCATGGCCTCTTTTTTCGATAGAGTATGAACATCAACCGCCGGAACACACAGTTCATCTCTGAGAAGCATGTCCATATATTTATATATATCGCGTTCGTTTGACCAACGAGTTTCTTCTATTAAAGAAGCTGCTCCGATTCCGACGCCGAGATAAGGCACCCTATCCCAATAACCAATATTATGTCTGCACTCACGATCCGGACGCGCAAAATTCGAAACTTCGTACTGGTGATAACCGTGTTTCGTGAGGAAATCTTCTACCAGATTAGTAAGCGCTTCCTCTGTCTCTTCCTTTGGAAGGAACTCAGGTACGAGTCCCGCTTCTCGTTTCTCTATATCCTCATGGTACTTTGCGTAAAAAGGTGTTCCTGGCTCGATAATCAGATCATACGCTGAAATATGTTCCGGACGAAGCATATAAACCGAACTCAAAGTCTTCTGTAGCTTCTCAAGAGTCTGACCTGGGAGAGCTGTCATAATATCTACGTTAATATTATTAAATCCAGCCTTACGAGCATTTTCGAAAGTGCGCAAGAAATCGTTAAAGTCATGTACCCGGTCGAGCGCCTTTAACTCATCCTCATTCACCGACTGAAGGCCAATACTGATACGATTGATGCCGGCTTCTCTATATTTATAAAGCGATTCGAGCGACGCTGTCTTAGGATTGCACTCGATAGTAACTTCACAGTCATCCGTAAGATTATACGCACCTCGAACTGTTTCCATAATAGAAATCAGCTTGTCCGTTTCTAAAAAAGTCGGCGTGCCACCTCCTATAAAGACGCTGGTAACAAGTGTATCTTTGAACTTTGGAGCATAATATAAAAGCTCTCGTTCGAGAGCTTTTGTGTAACGACTTCTCTCCGCCTCAGTCGAGGTACCGGAGAGAAAATCGCAATAGTTACATTTTTTCACGCAAAAAGGAATATGAATATATAGTTCCATCTTACTCCTCGTCAAGTTTAAGTATGCTCATGAAGGCTTCCTGTGGAATTTCAACAGAACCAATCTGTCTCATTCTCTTCTTTCCTTCTTTCTGTTTCTCTAGAAGTTTCTTCTTTCGTGAAATATCTCCACCGTAGCACTTTGCAAGTACGTCCTTGCGGTAAGCTTTTACAGTTTCACGCGCGATAACCTTTGCGCCGACAGCAGCCTGAATAGGAATATCGAACAGCTGTCTAGGAATAGTAGTCTTAAGCTTCTCGCAGAACTTACGTCCCTTTGAGTAGGCAGAATCTGCAAATACGATAAATGAAAGCGCATCGACAACTTCCTTATTTATAAGAATATCGAGCTTCTGAAGTTCACTCTTACGATATTCTTTGAATTCATAATCTAGTGATGCATATCCACGAGAACGTGATTTAAGCGCATCAAAGAAATCATAGATGATTTCGTTTAGAGGAAGTACATATTTCAGTACAGCTCTATTCTCTTCGATGTATTCCATACTGATGTATTCACCACGTCTCTCCTGACAAAGATCCATGATAGAACCGATAAACTCAGAAGTTACCATGATTTCAGCATCCACCACAGGCTCTTCCATGTACTCAATCTCAGCTGGGTCAGGAAGATTTGATGGATTTGTAAGTTCGATAACTTCTCCATCTGTCTTGTGAACCTTATAAATAACACCCGGCGCAGTAGTTACAAGGTCGAGATCATACTCTCTCTCCAATCTCTCCTGGATTACATCGAGATGAAGCAATCCTAAGAAACCACAACGGAATCCAAAACCGAGCGCCGCTGATGTCTCCGGCTCAAACTGAAGCGCTGCATCATTAAGCTGAAGTTTTTCCAAAGCGTCTCTTAGATCAGGATACTTAGAAGAATCAGCAGGATACATACCACAGTAAACCATAGGATTTACTTTCTTATATCCTGGCAGCGCTTCTGCTGCAGGATTGGCTTTTAACGTAACCGTATCACCGACTCTGGCATCTCGAATATTCTTAATGCCGGCAGCGATATAACCAACCATTCCAGCACTAAGCTCTTCGCATGGAATCATACGACCTGCTCCAAAATATCCCACTTCGATAGCGAGGTCTTCTGCACCAGAAGCCATAAAGTGAACCATATCCCCCGCTTTAACAGTACCATCAAAGATACGGACGAAAGCGATAACACCTTTATACGGATCGTAAAAAGAATCAAAGATCAAGCCCTTTAGTGGTGTCTTTGCATCGCCTGTTGGAGCTGGCAGGTCTGTGATAATACGCTCGAGAACCTCCTCGACATTCAGACCTGTCTTCGCAGAAATACGAGGGGCATCCATAGCTTCAATGCCGATGATATTTTCAATCTCTTCTGCAACTCTATCTGGCATAGCACTAGGCAAATCAACCTTGTTGATAACAGGCAGAACCTCGAGATTTGAATCGATAGCGAGATATACATTTGCGAGAGTCTGTGCTTCTACACCCTGTGTTGCATCTACTACGAGAATAGCACCATCACAGGCAGCGAGACTTCTAGATACCTCATAATTGAAATCGACATGACCCGGTGTATCGATCAGGTTAAAGATATACTCTTCACCATTTTTTGCAGTATAAATCAAACGAACCGCCTGAGACTTAATAGTGATTCCTCTCTCTCGCTCGAGATCCATGTTGTCCAACACCTGGTTCTGCATCTCACGCTCTGTAAGAGTTCCTGTCTTCTCAATCATACGGTCCGCCAAAGTAGACTTACCATGATCGATATGTGCTACGATACTAAAATTTCTAATATGTGACTGATCCAAATTTAAGCTCCTTCACTTTTATTTTTTCAAAAACAAAGACGAAAAATCGTCTCATGCATCTGATTATTATTTCTATATTTGGTATAATGTTTTGAGCAAACGAAACGGAGTAAACATGTATAAACGCATTCTCGCTAGGCTGACTGCTCTAGCACTTATGATAAACCTAACCTGTGTAGGGTGTTCAAAACAGAATACTGAAATTTCAAAAAGTGGAACCTACTTCGACACCGTGATCACTATCACACTGTACGAACAGGCACCTGAGATACTCGATGGCTGTTTCGCCCTCGCTCAAAAATACGACAACTATTTTAGCACAACTACCCCCTCTTCGGATATAGCAAAAATCAATTCTCATACAGGGGAATTCGTTTCTGTACACAGCGATACCAGAAAGCTTATCGAAGAGAGCATCCACTATTCCAAAATAACAGACGGAAACTTCGATATCACAGTCGGACATCTCTCCAAACTATGGAAAGACGCTATCCGAAGTCATACCGTTCCATCTGACGAATCAGTGCAACGCGCTCTCGCAACAGTCGACTACCATCAGATTGAAATCGATGGGAATCGCATAAAGATAGGGCGAAACCAAGCACTAGACCTCGGTGGCATCGCAAAAGGTTACATCGCCGACCGCATCAAAGCCTACCTGAACAAACACGGCATAAAGAGCGGGCTCATAAACCTCGGTGGAAACATCTACGCCATGTCTAAAAAGCCAAACGGCGACAGCTACACAGTCGGAATCAAGAAACCTTTTACTAAGACAAACGAAGTAATCGATTCAGTCACTGTCACAAACAAATCTGTCGTAACCAGCGGCAATTACGAACGCTACTTCAAAAAAAATGATACGATTTACCATCATATCATCGATTTAAAGACAGGTTACCCATGTCAGAATGACCTAAATTCTGTTACTATTATTAGCGAAAAAAGTATCGACGGCGATGCACTCTCCACCTCACTCTTTCTCATGGGCGAGGCTGATTCACAGAAAGTCATCGACCAGTTCGATAATCTCGAAGTTAGATTTATAAACAAAGATAATCAGGAAAGCACACGGAGGAATCATGCATCCTATTGATAACGACATAAAAACAGGCGCATTCAAACAGATATACCTACTCTACGGCGAAGAAGGATATCTGCGTCGCACATACAAAAACAAACTAAAGAATGCACTCGTAACTCCTGGTGATACTATGAATTTCACAGCTTATGACCCGGACACCATCGATGTCAAAGCTTTGGTGGAGCTGGCGAATACGATGCCTCTTTTTGCGGAGCACCGCGTAATCATCTGCGACCGTTGCGGACTGTTCTCAAAATCAAACGATGAACTCGCCTCTTACCTCAAAGCGCCAAACGAGACAACCGTTCTAATCTGCCTCGAAGAATCTGTCGACAAACGTACGAACACATACAAGGCCGCAAAGGCAAAAGGCCAGCTGATAGAATGCGCCCTGCCAAAGGACAAATCCGAAGCAGAACGAGAAATCTCCGCCTGGATTGGAAACCGTCTCAAGAAAGCCGGGAAAAAGATTCAGCGCGAGGCCTGGACAGAGTTCTACATCAGAACCAGCGCCTCTATGGATATGATGGATACCGAATTTGAAAAGCTGCTCAACTACATCGGCGACCGTGACATGGTCACAGTCGAAGACGTACGCGCGATTTGCAGCGGTTTCGTCGAAGACAAAATATTTGAAATGATAAACGCCTTGAGTTCCAAAAATGTCGAAGGAGTTATGGCTTGTTACCACTCTCTCCTCGAGGCGCGCGAAGAGCCGATAAAGATTCTTAGAATCATCCAATCGCAGTTTTCAAAGATTCTAATTGCAAAGAACATGGCTGCTCTTCGATATTCAAAGAAAGATATCGCTTCATCCTCAGGAATCAACATTTATTTCGTAGACCGAACGCTAAACATGTCACGAAACTTTACAGAAGAGGAAATCCTCTCCTTTATCGAAGAAATAAATGATCTCGATCAGCAGATGAAATCGACTCTGACCAAATCAGAGCAGAAATCAAGCGCCATCGAGATGCTGCTTTTAAAACATATGTAATAAAAAAACCGGAGACTGCAAATCTGCAATCTCCGGTTATATTTTTTAACTAATTAATATCTCAATACTCGAGATGCAAATTACATTGCGTCTACAAGCTTTGTAAGACGAGATACTTTTCTAGCTGCATTGTTCTTGTGGTAAATACCCTTGTTAGAAGCTTTTGCGATAGCGCCGATAGCAACTGTAAGAGCTGCCTTAGCATCTTCTTTGTTACCAGCAGCAACTGCTGTCTCTACGTTCTTGATGTAAGTCTTTACTCCAGAACGGATGCTCTTATTTCTTTCATACTTCTTCTTGTTTACAAGAACTCTCTTTTTAGCTGACTTAATATTTGCCAAAGCTGTCCACCTCCATGGTTTATTTCACTATATTCCATTCCGTATCGGAATAGGACACGGACAATCCGATGCGGCATACAACTGATATAATAATCTTTACCCTATAGTTTTGTCAAGGGGGAATTGCAGGAAATATCGATATAGCTATCCACTCTCTCGCCCTAGTACGCCGCTTCCTTCAACTTCATAAGCTTACACCTAACATCTCTGACATTCAATGGTTTCTTCATCGTTTCAAAAGAACACACAAACCCATCCCCTAAATAATACCCATTCGCCTCATACATACAAATCTTCCCAAACGCCTTCGTTCTATACTCCGGATGCACCACCGCATCTCCCAAATCCAGTGGCTTCTCATACAGAAAAAATATCCAGATTCGTCCCCACTAATTCCTCTAACTCCTTTAACTTCTCAAGTTCCGAAAAGATATGCGAAACGACCTTCTCATCGTACTCCAACTGTGCCATTCTCTGCGCCCTGATTAAGTCTTTCTGCTGAATATAGGAACCTGTCTTCTGCGACGGCTTAGACCTGACAAAATATTGATACCCCGCTCCATGCTTGATCACTCTTAACTTCTCTGTTTCTGGAACAACTTTTCTAAGTCCTTCAATTTCGATATTTAGTTTCTTGACTATCCCCTCCAGGCGCTGTCTTTCCGCGATAATATCTTTCTGTGTAAGCATATAAACCCCTTTCAAAATGAATTGTTTGTTGCTTGGTTGTTATTTCTTATTTCTGGCGAAGATATTTTGGATTCCTGCTTTTATCTTCGCCACCACATTCGTCCGCCTCCATACTCCACACTAATTTGCCCATTTGATATTGTGCAAACATGCTTTAGATGTAGCTTGTCCATGCGCGCGAGAGCCTTTTTTCCCGGATGGCCATAACGATTTCCTATACCTGCAGAAATAATAATCAAGTCAGGCGATACTTGCCTGAGAAAATCCTCCGAATTCGACAAATTCGATCCATGATGACACGCCTTAAGCAGATTTACTTTTTTAAAGCGAGTCAAATACTTCTCTTCCAACTCGCCAGACAAATCTCCAGTAAACAAACCTGAAAAACCGGCATTTCCTTTGCACCCCTCATCGTCTCTTAGCAAGAAGACCAAACTATAATCATTCACATCATCCGATCTCAATCCAGCATCCGGAGACAAAACCTCAATACATGGCCTCAATGGTAAAACCGAAGATACATCCTCCAGCCCTTTTTTACCTATAATGTACTTCTCTCCTGCTTCGACGAGTCGAATTCGAGTTCCATTCCTCTTCGCGAGACGCTCGATTTCGCAAAACGCCGGCGTTTTGGAAACTTGCGGAGAAGTCACGACCTCTCGAATCCTCATACCTGAGCGCAATTCGTCCAACAAACCAGAAATATGATCGAGATCAGTATGCGTCACAAACCACGAATCGATTTCCGTAATTCGATTTGACTTAAAGTAAGGATCAAGTGTGTATTTTCCGAGTTCATCCTGCGACGTGCTTCCTCCATCGATACAAATATCGCGCCCGCGACCGAGCGAGATATGAAGCCCATCGCCCTGGCCCACATAAAGCATATTAACCGACTTTCCCCTAGGCAGAGGAACGAGCATAATCGCGAGAAGCGCAGCGCACGCAAGCCTGTGAGTCCGCCTGCCAAATCGATAGAAATCCGAGAACACGATGAGCATAATCGCAAAGTACAACGCCATCTTAAGCTCGCTCGGCTTTCCCGTAACGATGTGATAGAAAGGCAGCCGCGTCAGCATGTCCGACACAACTTCAAAACCGTAGATTAGCGCATGACATATGCTAAAGATGAACGCCGAAATCAGCCCTTCCCCGAGCAAACTTAGCAAAGATCCAAAGAGCGCACAGATTAGCAGCACCGGAAAAAGAGGCATCAAAACGACATTTGCCAGACACGAGTAAGTCGGTATCTCATAAAACAGATAACTTACAATCGGAATCGACCAAAGCTGAATCAGAAACATCATAAGAACATATATCCGGATCCTGTCTTTCGTGTTTAGACGATAACTCTCTACACCTGAATTCTTATGTTTCAAATTCCAAACTCGCCTCATCGTAGTTCGAATTCGCACGCTCGCCGGATAAGCCACATACACCACGCCAAACATGATTCCAAACGAAAGCTGAAATGAAGAATTGTAGACGATGTAAGGATTACGAATAACCATGAAATATGCTACAGCCGCCAGCGCTGTAACACTGTCATAAGACATCCCCAGCACCTGAGCGAAAGTCATAAGCGAAAAACACGCTATAGCCCTAACTGTGGAAATTGAATTACCACAAAGTCCGCCATATAGCAGAGCCACCATTACCGAAATGACCATCGACTCTAGAAAACTCAGCCTATGTCTGCGCAGCAGATTGTATAGACTACGCGACACAACCGACACGTGAGTTCCAGAAATTGAAAGTAGTGAGATTATTCCCGCCAGGCGAAAAAGATCCTTCACCATCTCATTTCCATCACTCTTTGTGCCTATGCACATTTCCGAAACGAGAGTACCTTCTTCGGCTGGCAGATTCTTGCGAAACTCGCTTTCCAACGCCACGCTAAAACGATAGAGCATACCCCGAACTCCACCACGAGCTGCGTCGCTATCTTGCTCCCGAAATATACCGTGCCTTCTATCAATCTGTTGGACGGATGGTCGAAACATCTTGAAATAAACGGACTGACCGTAGAGATTATCGCGTTCAGAATAACCTCCATCATTTCGCGATTTCTCTAACGGGGACACTTCCCCAAAAACCGTAATTCTCTGCCCTGGTATCAAAGAACTCGTTCCTGAATCCACCGAATCCCTGCTTTCGCTTACAAAATATAGATTTCCTTTCGTGCCCCGTAAATTAGAGCGCACGAAATTATGCCTGTTATTTCTAACAGACTTAACCTTAATGAGAACTTTCGTATTCTTCGTTCTCTCTTCAACTTTTAATACTGTTCCTGAAATTTCTAAATGTGGTTTTAGACGTATTTCCTGTTCTATTCGTCCTATGAAATTCTCGTAGTGATTAGTTCTAACAAAAGCTAGTATGATATTGCTCAGAATTATAATTAAGAAATAGATTTTCATCCTAGTGTCAGCCTCACCGTATGCGGTCCAAAGACCCCAAACGATGAGAGCTAAACCTAGTATGATATAGATATTCTTCCCCGTAATACTTACTAAAACAAAATCCAGAAATACCAGAAACGAATACCCCATTATTCGTTTCATTTTCTCTCCTATTTTTTCATGTCCACCTTGTTTAAGATGAGAGACTCGTCTGGCAGATATAAGGCATCTTCACTAGACGCAGTATCTTTTTCCAAATTCAGATTCTTTCCCTCTACTGAAATCTGAACTCGCTTAACTCGAGTAAGCTGGCACAGTGAGTCGACGATTGCATAAACTTTTAGCTTCAACATTTCATCTGAAATACCATCTGTAAAAGAAGATGCGAGATTCAGATAACATACACCGTCCGCAACATAAATATTCAGTATTGAAGTGTTCGCTGACAGAGCCGGCATAGCTTCTTTCGTACTCGGAATTTCAGAAAGATATCGCATAACCACACGCTCGAGCGACATGTTGCTGGCATATGAAACATTTCTTTTTTCGTAAAAAAGTCCGTCACCTTTTGTGCTCGGATAGAACAGATCGAGCGACGCCTTCTGTGACATTGAATCATTTCCTGTAAGACTCAACACAAATGAGTCTTCATTCATCGCGCCTACCGGATTCATCTCGTTTTCAAGTCGAAGTGGCTCGTGCTCTACCTCGAATGTCACATCACTGACACCTTCCACCTGAAGCAGAGTTAGAACTATACAAGCTCTCCTAAGCAGTTCTTCGACTCCCTGCATATTCTCATAAGTTCTATCAAAAGACAGAGTCAGACTGCATGTGCTCGATGAATACTTATAGTCTTGAAAATTGATCTTCGTATTCAGAGGACGTATCATGTCTCCGCTCGCCGCAGGCTTCTTCATGAGGTCGAGATATTCTTTAATCTGACCTTCTGGAGACTTCGATTTGATTTCCACTTCTTCACGAACTACACCGTTATTGTTCTCATTAATGTCATAAATCACGGAAGCCGTGATATTAGAATTACTATTCGAACAACCAGTCAAGGCTATATTTACCATCATTATCACTGCCAGGAGACAAGCAATACGTTTCTTCATCATTTATCTCCTTTCGATACGAAATTCAATGGCAAACGCACGTCAAAGATAGTTCCTCTGTCCAAAATAGAGGACACCCTGATCTCACCGCCATGAAGCGCGATGATTTCCTGTACGATAGCCAATCCCAATCCGGTTCCGCCAATTTCACGTGAATGTGATTTATCAACACGGTAGAATCGCTCAAAGATATGCGCGATAGAATCTTCAGGTATACCCATTCCAGAATCTTCAACCTTAATATATGCATAGCTTTTGTCCGAGTTCAAAGTGACATGGACATAGCCGTTTTCCTTGTTATATTTGATACCGTTCTCGACGAGATTCATAATCGCAAGCGACAACTTCACCTCATCCGCTTCCAAAACTACAGGCCTAAAGCTTTCCATTACGAGTTCTACATTCTGTTTTTCCGCAAGCGGACGTAGTCTCTTAAGCAGACTCTCAACCATCTCGTTTAGAGAAACAGATTCAATATTAAGCGCTGCCCCTGTTCTGTCGAGCTTAACGAGCGAAAGCAGGTCATTAATGATCTGCGTCTCTCTATCGATTTCCGCAGTAATATCCGTCATAAACTCTTTGTACATCTCAATCGGCGCACCTTCAAATGAATTCAGAGAATCCGCGAGTACCTTGATAGAAGCCAGCGGCGTCTTCAGCTCATGAGACACGTTTGAAACGAAAGCTTCTCTAGACTCTTCGACCGTATCAGCTTTTTCCCTGAACTTATCGAACTCCTCGGAGATAACTTCGTTCTCCGTAAATACCGGATGATACTCATGCGCCGTTCCCGTCTCTCGAAGATCATGAATACGTTCAGCAAATTTTTCCATCGGACGTGAGTACTTTCTTGACAAAAAAAGTGCCAACGCAAACGAAAGGATGCCTAGCACCACACAGACTTCCAACAGGATATTTCTGATAAACACAGCTTCCTGCTTGATATCATTTGTCGCTCTAGTGATAATCAGAATTCCATCCACTGAAGATGTGGACTCCTTTGCCATCTGCTCACCATTTTTACTTGTACTTTGAGTATTGTTCTGTAGAGAGTAAATCGGAACTGCAACGATTACGACTTCATTTTCGTCATCCGTAAAGATTGCAGGATTTCCCTTTAAAGCTGAAATAGCATTTTCCCATAGCATAATCTTGCTTTCATCAACGCCATAGGTATCTTTTACTACTTTTAGAGATGCGTCAGTTACGACGATTCGTCCAGAATAAGCATTTCCCAGCGCTACGAGCTCCGCATTTATGAATTCTACATTCGGATTCTCGATATAGCCTGTAGTTCTAATCTGGTTCGTCAAAAGCTGCGCCTGAGACTGAATCATAGTCACGTTTCTGTCGATGGTACGATTCATATATAAAGGCACAGCAAAAATACTGATACCTATAACCGGCACCATCGTACACAGAAAAATGATTACAAATATTCGAAACTTTAAACTATGAAATAAACGTTTCAAGATAGATACTTCCTAAATATATTAAACTTTGTAGAAATAGCCCATGCCCCACTTTGTGTGAATGTAACGTGGCTCACCAGGATTAGTTTCTATTTTTTCACGAAGTCTACGAATATGTACATCAACAGTTCTGGCATCACCCGGATAATCATTTCCCCAAACCGTCTGAAGCAATTCGTCACGGCTAAATACCTTTCCTGGATTCTTCAAGAAGATATAAACCATATCGAATTCTTTGCTAGTCAGGTTGATTTCACGATTCTTTATAGAACATCTGCGATTCTCGAGATTTAATACGAAGTCACCGCTATTTATCACAGAATCAGAATTCACTTCGCTCTTCTCAGGAGCCATGCGTCGCATGATAGCCTTAATTCTGGCTTTAACTTCTAGAATATTAAAAGGCTTAGTTATATAATCATCAGCTCCATATTCGAGACCTAGTATCTTGTCCATGTCTTCAGCCTTTGCAGTCAGCATAATTACAGGAACTTTGCTGGTTTCACGAATCTTCTGAAGTACTTCGAATCCGTCCATCTTTGGCAGCATGACGTCGAGTAGTATCATGTCGTATTTATTCTGCATAGCGAGATCATAAGCTTCCTGTCCATCATATGCACAGTCAACATCCATCTCGTCCTGCTCTAAACTAAACTTGATTCCTTTAACAATCAGCTTTTCATCGTCTACAACTAATACTCTCTTTGACATTTTTTAATCCACCTTAATCAGATTCTCTAATTTCGAATAAACACCTTGCTTTATGCCCGGTATCTTCATCAGATCCTTCTTTGTTTTGAAGCGGCCGGATTCCTCTCTGAATTTAATAATACTATCCGCCTTCGACTTCCCGACACCCGGCAAAGTCATAAGTTCATCTGCCGTAGCCGTATTTAGATTCACTAGCTTATCATCACTAGAATCTACACTCTTCTGTTGTTCAGCTTCATGTTCGTTCTGGGAAAAAATATAAATCTTTTGTCCATCTTCCAGTAATTCAGCCTGATTTAAATCCTGAATCGAAGCGTCATCGCGCAAGCCACCAGCAGACTTTATCGCTTGATAAACCCTGGAGCCTGATTTTAATTTGTATACTCCAGCTTTTTGGACTGCGCCTTCGACATCTACATATATCTCCCCCGGCTTTAATTCCGCACTGGACTTCTCACTTTTTGAGTCATCAGTCTTTACGTTATCAGCCCTTAAATTATCATTCTGGGATTCGATATATGACTTTCGCTTACAACCGCCACAAATCGTGATACATAAAAACAAAACCAGAATAAATCCGGTTTTGTTTACATTATTTAGATGTAACATAAACCTCCTGTTAATGAGGTCAATTCTGTCTGTAACAATTCTATCAAATATTACAAAAGTTACAACTATTTTTTACACCTAATCTTATGATTCTAAGAACTCTATCTGCTCTTTCAAAACATCAGGAATATCAATTCCTTCGTGTTCGAGTTTCTTAGTAATATTTGAAATAGGACGTAATCTCTCGTTCGTCTTTGTTTCATATTTATTAAGCTCATTCTGATACATCGGGATGCTCTTAAGCTTCTCTCTGTATTCCTTTGAGAATGGGCAATAAGTGAAGAGAATTCTACGTGAAACCTTGTTCATCATCGGGCTACCGTTGCTCTCTGAATTCATATAAACAGTGTAATCAGCTACAAATTCGCGACGAAGGTTACTACCGGCTTTCTGAATCTGCTTCTTAATCTTCTCTTTCTGCTCTGCATTCAGCTCACGATTCTTTCTATAAAACTGAATGTAATCATTGTACTCAGATGTAAGAGACAAATCCTTTAGATCGTTCCAATGAACGCCCTGCTCTGTCTTTGTAATCTCCCAACGGAACTCACCGCACAAAGCAACCATACTCTTCATAAGGTCTTCTACCAGGAAGATCGGTGAAAGCATTCTAGCATGTGAATCTCTCTTTTTTCCTTCAATCTCCTGCCATAGAGCCGGTCTGGTTCCTACATTCGGGAACAGAATGATTCTAGGCAGAACCTCTTTAGAAATAGGCAGATTCTTGATTTCAAGTTCAGGATTTGAATACTCTATATCTCTTCTAAACAGGTATTTATCGATGCCTTTGATACGATTGATAATCTCGTTTACTCTCTCGATAGACATAAAACCTTTTTCCAAATCCATCATACAATTTACGCTATCAAAGAATGGCTGGTAAGAACTGATACGTCCAAAAGTCATTCTATTTCCAGATTTGAAGAGGTTATTCAATTCGTAACGGAATTTTTCCTTTGTGTCTTTCTGATAACGAGCGTACTCTTCATCAGAAATATCACCGTGCATATGCTGCTCACGCAGAAACGCATCAAAATCCTGTTCGAATTCATTTCTAGATGGCTGTACTACTCCATCGATAATCATATTGAACCACTGATAAATCGTGCAGACACGATTCTCAGGATCCGGCCTATAAGACTGCATGAGACGATACAGTATTTCTGTATTCTCTGGGCCCGCCATCTCTTCATCAAAGAAACCGTATAGCAGGAACATCATAACCTCAGCAGGTGTTTCTGCCGGATTTTCTCTATTCTTAAGGAAGCATTTCTCGTAGATTTCAAAGAATGCATCGATCATCTTTTTTCTCATACGACGAATAGGATCTGTCGTATTTCTACGATCTGGAAGTGCTTTGTACTCTTCAATCGTATTCTTGATCTCGATCATCTTCTCGCCATCGATATCACTGTAAGCGAGAATAGTGTCCATAGCATTTGTGATAAGAGGAACTTCGCCATTCTCATCAACTACACCCGGCATGCTGTTCTTGACAGCATTGAGCTTAACATTTACCATTTCCATCTCAGCATTAAACGCGCTGGATTTCTCGAGGAGTTCGAGATTGAAATCCTTAAGCTCCAGAATAGCTTCATCGATACCCTTCTTTATCTCATTCATCTGGAAGATAACACCGATAGAAATAGCTGGATTTATGGCATAATAACGAGACGCAATAGTTTTTTCATTCTCCTGAAGCGCCTCCAAGTAATCCAACTGCCAATTAGAAAGCAGGCCATCTCTCTCAGGAGATTCCATAGATTCTAATTCAGGAAAAGACTTCTGATCTACGCCCGCTTTCTTGCAGACGATTGGATAATCAGAAAGTACAGAATTCAAACGTTCATACTCTCCATGAACATCATCAAAGAAACTATCATATGCATAATAAGCATTTAATGTATTCTGAACTGCTTTAACTGTAAGCATCGGAGCAATCTTTGCATTAGTCTCGATAATCTTCTGCAAGCTCTCACTACCTTCATATGGATAGGAATAGATGGCACCATCTGAACCAGCCACATACTCATATTTGTATTTCTCTCCCGCTGTTTCAGACAAACCGATGATAGAGCCCTGAGTAAATACCATAGTCTGGCTGCCAAAAGAAACCGTAACCTGTCCTTTCAACACCAGTTCAGCTGTTATAACATCTTGCTCTGTTGAATGTATAATTTGTCCTTTTGTAAAGTTAACTAAAGCCATAACGTCCTATCTCCTAGCCTTAAATTTAGACATAATAATCTAATTTTTATTATAAATGACGAGGTGCAATTAAGCAATTTGTTTATAGTAATATAAGAAACCCTGCATTTTACCGTGTGTGGCAAACGCACTGTTCCAATCTTTCATGCATTTTATAGGGAATCTCTTTATTTCAAGCTCATTCCCTATACCAAAGCTCCAAAATCTAGCTTGTCAGCTCCGCTTTGTATTGTGAATTCCTCTATATCAAGTTCTTTCCCTTACAGGGCTTTCCTAGAAGCAAGTGCGGCTGCGCCGCAAGAATGACTTTTCTGTGTTTTTAAGCAAAAATAATCAAAAGCACAGAGTTTTTCAGCTCGTAAGTTCTGAATCAACTCCTATAGTCTGTGTTTTATTTCATACTCACTAGAATACACAGACCTTCTGTAAGACTCCAGACGGCCACCACATGCATTCTCTGTGTAATCTTATATTTATCTTCAAATACACAGAACTTCACAGATTACAAAATCTACTACAAGCTCAAAACTCTGTGTTTCAATCATAATTTCACTGAAAACGCAGACCAGCTCTCTCCCAGCCCAGAATCGAAAGCAAGTGCGGCTCCGCCGCAGATAACTCCTATTATGTTTGCTTGATAACAGCCTGTCATCAAGAAATCAGCCTGTCAAGGATGGCGAAACCACCAGAGGCTACGTCCTTGACAGGCTGCTTTCTTTGATGAATATAATCACCCAAGCAAACATATATCTCATTTTGTGCGCATGCACACAACATAGAATCTTGACTAAAACCATCAGGAACAAAGTCCACTCTGTGAGCACAGCGAACACTTGATTAACACCTAAAGCATAAAGCAAATCAAAAGAATTGATGTGAATCTTTGATTTTCCTGGATTACACACCATACCTCATTTTAAGCACTAGTGTGAAACTACTACTTCCGTTAATCTCACACCACCAATGATTCAAATGTAATGGTGTGATTCCAAGCATTTTCTCAATTTCACGCCACGCCTTAAAGAAACCACTGGTGTGAGATTAACTATTTCTTGCCTTTCACTCCACAAAAAATCTTGAAATAATAGTGTGAAACTGAAGCTTTTCCTGATTACACACCATACCTCATTTTAAGCACTAGTGTGAAACTGCACCTTTCGTTAATCTCACACCACCAATAATCCAAATGTGATGGTGTGATTCCAAGCATTTTCTCAATTTCACACCACGCCTTAAAGAAACCACTGGTGTGAGATTAACTATTTCTTGCTTTTCACTCCACAAAAAGTCAGCTCCGCAGAATATAGAATTTTAACTGAAATAATCACACACATCTGCTAAACTATATTACAAACGCGAAACATAGCAAGAATCTCAACACAAAGGTACAACCCATGATAAAGATACTATTCATCTGCCACGGTAATATCTGCAGATCTCCGATGGCCGAATTTATGTGTAAAGCAAAAGCTAGCAAACTCAGAATCGCTGACAAACTTTATGTCGAGTCAGCCGCCACTTCTACCGAAGAAATCATAAACGGAGTCGGCAATCCCGTTTATCCCCCTGCACGCGAAATACTAAGCAAGCACGGAATCGACTGCAGCGGTAAACGCGCACGTCAGATTACTGCGGCCGATTATGATGAATTCGATCTGCTCATCGTAATGGACCGAAACAACTATCGAAACGCTCTTCGTTTCTGGGGAGGTGACCCTGAGCACAAGATTCATATGATGCTCGAATATGCCGGACTAGACCAAGATGTCGCTGACCCTTGGTATGCAGGAAATTTCCAGGCCACATGGGATGATATTTCAGCCGGTTTAAACGGACTATTTAACCATTTATAAGTCGATCAAACCACTAATACCCTGAAGTAAAGCACTAATAACCCGAAACAAGCCACTAATACCCTGAAGTAAACCAAAGGAGTCTCCATGATCAAGCTCAGACCACATCACAGTTTATGCATGCAATTCTTTATCGGAAACGGCTATAGCCCCAAATTTACCGAGAACATGTATGCCACCCTCGCACTTCCTCGCGATACCGAAATCGAAATCACATACGACCTAGACCACCTCTGCCAGGCTTGTCCGAACCATCCAGGAGAAATCTGCACTTCTGAAATCCATGTAGCAGAAATTGATGAAAAAGTCTCTCTAGCGAACCATTTTCATGCCAGACAACGTATGACTATGGACGAATTCTTTAAAGCATCTAAAGAGAACATCATCATCCCCGGCAAACTTCACGAAATCTGTGGAAACTGCGATTTCATTAACATCTGTGAGATTGAGGCAGCAAATATTTCTCGATAATATATGCAACTCCGTCCTCATCATTCAGAGGCGCTATCACATCTGCCCACTGCTTTGTTTCATCCTGACCATTCTCCATAGCAACTGCAAGACCAGCATATCTCATCATAGGAATGTCATTATATCCATCTCCACACGCAATCAGATGTTTCGCATCCATATCTAATCTATTTAACAAAAACTCCAGAGAAGAAGCTTTTTCAATTCCCTTTGGAGTAATCTCCATAAAGAAAGGTTCTGAAAAGAACACATTTACAGCTCCCTGAAGTTTCTCATTCAATTCCACCTCAACTTCACGAAGAACCTTGTGCTCACCTACACAGAGGAACTTTACTGGAGGGTCCAGTTTTGCAACCTCATCCAATGGATAAACCTGCTTCACCGGAATAGAATTTATCTTAGCTTCTAACTGTACGAATTTATCTGTTTCATCAGTTGTGATAATTCCATCTGCATCGTATGTAAGCGCAGTTACATTGTGCTTGTTTGCGGTATGAACTATCACTCTATAGCACTCTTCTGGAACTGTTTCACGACGGAGAACTTCACCTGTAGAACAGTTTGAAATCATACCTCCATTATAGGAAAGCAAATATCCGCCATATTCTTCAAGCTTCAATTTGTGTGCTATCCTCTTCATTCCCGGAATAGGTCTTCCTGACGCAAGAATAATCTGCACACCAGTTTCAGCAGCTTTTTGAATAGCTTCGCGATTTCTCTTACTGATTTCTTTATCGCTATTTAGAAGTGTTCCATCCAGATCTAATGCAATTGCTCTATATTCCATTTCTTACCTAACTTTCTAAATCTATCTCTCATGCAAGACGCACGCCTTACATAATATTGCAATTTTAAACCATAAGCAAGGGAAGAAATTATAAACCAAAATACATTTGACGATACCTTAGAATGCCTGTATTCTAACTAATACATATCATAAAAAAAGTTCCAATTGCGAAATCATACCTCACAATTGGAACTTTTATTTTTTTCTAAATACTAATCAACCGTTTTACATTACTTCTTTAATGATGCCAGCAAAGATGCCCCCATCCAGGTATTATCTGAAATGAGACGCATTCTACGCGACATAGTCTTGTTAAGTCTGGCAACATCTGCCTCATATCCAGGCTCTTTACACTCGAAGTAACCATAGAGATCGAGGTTTTCCAGGAAATCTGGAACTTCATCCATGTCTACTATAGCATTAATGCCCAGTGTCTTTATAACCTGTTCGCACTCTTCGACATTCTCCTTCGCTCCCATGTACCATACATTAATGTTTTGACTTTTGATTAACCCCGTTTTGAAGTTTTGACTTGTCATGTTTCTCCCCCTTAATTTGAAAAACTTCGTTATATAATCCTATTATTTCCCAAAAAGCTTTCCCAGAAAGCCTTTCTGTTCGCCTTCTTCGCTTGACATCTCTAAAAGCTTGTATCCAGTTTCAGCGATAGCATTTCGCAGTGTTTCTTCATCAGGCTGTGACTCAGAAACAAAGGTACTCTTTCCTTTCGCATGTGAGCTGGAAACTTTCTTCGCATCAGGAACGACCTTTCTAATCACATCATTAACGTGCGCTTCGCACATAGAACACATCATTCCGTCTATCTTTAGTGTAGTTGTAAACATTTAAACCTCTTTCTAGTCTTCCGGCTCGTACCCCTGATCAAAAGCATCCGCAACTTTAACCAAAAGCTTCCTGATTTCCAAATGCTGTGGGCAAACCTTCTCACATTTTCCGCATTTAATGCAATCAGAAGCCCTTCCGTGATCCTTTCCGACCACAACATCATTATAGTAAAAAGAAGAGTTCCAGTCGTGGAATGCCTCATACATATTTAATGATGAAAACATATCTGGAATACGAATATTCATCGGACATTCATTCTCTTCAATACAATACTTGCAAGAAGTACATGGTATCAGGTTCAGCCCCTCAAAGACTGCACGTACCTTTGCAATCGCTTCGAATTCCTCGTGAGACAAAGGTTTGAAATCCTTCATAGATTTAATATTGTCTTCCATCTGTTCGAGATTACTCATGCCAGACAGAACGACTGCCATATTTTTGAAGCTGCCTGCAAATCTGATTGCATAACTGGCATTGCTTCCTCCATTTAATGACTTAAGTATATTATCCGCTTCTTTTGGAAGATTTACAAGTCTTCCTCCCTTAACAGGCTCCATAACCAGGACCGGTTTATTATGTCGCTCGCAGACTTCATATACTTTTCTGGATTCTACAGAGGAATCTTCATAATCGAGATAGTTAAACTGAATCTGTACAACCTCAATTTCTGGATATTCAGTCAAAATCTGGTCCAGGACTTCCGCCTTGTCATGGAAAGAGATTCCGACATGACGAATCTTTCCTTCTTCCTTAAGTTTGAACGCTATTTCATACGCGTGACTAGCCTTGAATTTCTTGAAATTTTCTCTATTCTGAGCATGCATCAGATAGAAATCCAGATAATCTACTCCGAGAATCTCCAACTGACTTTCAAAGAAAGGCACGATATCCTCTTCCTTCTTAAAATAAGAATCGGTGAGTTTATCTGTAAGGATATATTTTTCCCTAGGATACTTCGTAGTCAGACAGTCATGAATAGCTATTTCAGACTTTCCGCTTATATATCCGTGTGCTGTATCAAAGTAATTAAAGCCAGCTTCAAAGAAAGTTTTAATCATCTTCTCAAATTCAACATAGTCCACTTCTGTGCCCTGCATAGGAAGTCTCATACATCCAAATGCCAAATTTCCTCTTACTTCTGGAAAAAATTTATTCTCCATCGTCAGCCTCCCTCATATACATTTAAACCTTTTATAAAAATAATATACGCAATTCTGAACTCAATTGCATCAAATATATTCATAAAATTTTTTTATATATAGATTTTATTTGCAAATATATAAAAACTGAATTAAACTTTTAAAGTAATTATCAATTACATAAAGGAAAGAGAAAGAAAAAATGAGAGTAGAAAAGCTAAAACTATTCATCGAACTGTATGAATCCAGAAATTACACGAAGACTGCAAAGAGAAACTACATCTCTCAGGCTGCACTAAGTCAGTATGTATCTTCATTAGAAAACCAGTTTAATGCTGTATTCTTTGACAGATCCGTATCTCCTATTCAGCCTACACCTATCGGTACACTCTTCTATGAGCAGGCACAGGTGTTATACACACAATATTTGACTATGATCGACACTATCGAAGCAGAAATGACAAACAAATCGCTTCCACTTAGAATCGGTTATACTGCACCACTCGATATTCAGTGTATACTTCCTTATATCCCAGAGTTGATTGCCAGAGATCCTGAAATAGATGTAAAGCCTATCAAGATTCCTATTGAAGACGCACAGAATTATCTGGAAAAAAATGTATGTGATGTAGTAGTTTCATTCCGAAAGATTGAACCTACATCAGAAATCCATGCACTTCCTTTCCATTCTGGAAAATATTACTGCATGGTAAACCATAAGCATCCACTTGCAACACGCGAGTCAGCATCGGCAAAGGAAATATACGAATATCCAGTATCAATCCTGTCTGATCATGCACTCGGCAACTACAAAGATTACATGCTGTCAAAGCTGAATGATATCGGCATCACGCCAAATGTATTCTCTGTAAAGGACAACTTCGAATCACTCATATTTGATGTTATTTCAAACGATTCCGTAGGCTTCGTTTCCGACGAACAGATAGATTCTGTGATTAATAAATATGTCACAATTCTACCTCTAAATGACGGAACCCACACTTATACTATTACTCTGTATTACAGCAGTTCTAACAAACATAGGAAACTTGACACATTATTAGATGTTATCAAATCTAATATGTGATAAGAAAATTCTATTTGACTATAAGTAAAACTTACGTTATTATTTAATACGTAATGCGGTAAGTATTCAAGGTATCTAAGTGATCCCTATAGGCTTAGATATTACTCTTAACGCATCCCTAAAAACAAAATCCCTATATTGAAAAGGCGCTTAGTTTCCCCAACTAAGCGCCTTTTCGCATATATAGATATCTCTATTTAGTTGTCTACTTTCTTTGGTACTGCAAAATTAATCGCTTTATGTACTATCTCAAGCTCAAAATGTGTATCATATACAAGCTCGCCATCCAAAGTATACGCAAATCCCGGTGTAGCCTCTACTCTGATATTTCTGGCCTGTGTGTACCTGATAGCTGATTTAAGCTTTGGATTCTCCAGATGTGTACCATTCGAATATGAGCCAACACACTGGACGAATTTTCCTCTGGATACGCATTTAACGAGGCATACATCCACTAAGCCGTCATCCATCTTTGCACGGGGTGCACAGTGAAACGAACCGCCTACATACTGTCCATTCGCAAGTGTACAAAGCAAAGCTTCACCTTCCGGATTCATAAGCACACCATCACAATAGACTTCACACTTTGTCTTCATAGAATCCACGAGAGCAACCAGCACTCCCTTCAAATAATACTGTTTTCCCCCGTGACCATGCTTCAGTCGTTCACTATCAAGCACTTCGATAACTCTCGTATCAAATCCAAAGTTTACGATATTGATACTGTACATATCTCCTACTTTCAGAATGTCGAGACTTTTATTTCCAGCTTCTACCAGGCCATCGACTGAGAGGAATCTTTCCGCTCCACCGAAACTTTTTACGAAGTCATTACCACTGCCGCAAGGATAACAGCTAATACTCATGCTATCACGGTCTCTGCCAGCCTCTATCGCCTTCATAGCGCCATTAGCAACCTCATTCAATGTTCCGTCGCCGCCACAGGATATAAAGCGAACTTCCTCGTCGTGAGTGCTCGCCCACTCGGTTACGAAACGCGTCGCATCACCCTTTTCCTTTGTGACATAAACTTCCATATTGTCTTTATATTTAGACTCAGCTATCTTTCCTCGAATCTGGGCAATATTATTCTGCTTTCCAGAAATCGGATTTACTATAAATATATATTTCATGTTCTATACCTCAAACCTCTTCTTAAATGCCTGGATTGCAGCCATGTTCTCTTTGTCCTTCAACCAGGTCATATAGATATCCCAGGTCATCCCTCTGTTCTCAAAAGGAATAAACCTCGTATCCTTAATATTCATATTCAAAAATTCCGGTGTAAAGGCGAGTCCCATCTTCTTCTCGCAGAAACGATTCAGCGTCTCACCATCCGCTGCAACCAGTTTTATATTCGGCTCAAAGCCCTCCGCCAGACAGGCATCCTTTAATATATGATAAATCCTGAAATTCTCATTCATAGAGATCAGCTCTTCATTCTTTAAATCCGCGATATTAAGTGCCTCTCTTTCGAAAAAAGGATGACCTTTGTACACCATCATGCCTAACGGCAGAGACAGGCTCAGACTCTGTGATATACGGTTATCCTGGCTCTTTCCTATAACGAGCCCTATATCTACTTCAGAAGACAGAAGCTTCTCTATAAGCTCGAGATTCTCGTATTCATAGATCTGTACATCGATATTTGAATCGAAGTTTAGAAACGCCTCAAATCTGTCCATGTCATATGCCTTTGCAGTGCCATTAGCTATAGCCACCCTCAGACTCAGTCGACTGGCATCGATTTCTTTAATTCTATCATGTACCAGATTTAATTTGTCCGCGAAATCCTTTGACCATCTATAAAACTCAACGCCGCTCTCTGTCGGAACGATTCCGGTTTTAGATCTAATGAAAAAAGTTGTATCAAATTCACTCTCCAGGGTTCTTATAATCTTTCCTAACCCCTGAGGTGATATAAAGAGTTTTCTGGCAGCTTCATGAATGTTTCCTTCTTCATAAACCGCATTAAAATATCTAAATGCTTTTGTGTCCATGTTTTTTCCCTGTGTATATTTAATCGAAACCTCTTCTATATTAAAGGATATAAGCCTTAATTTAAAGTCAAAGATAGATGAATACAAAGAATCCCCGGAACTAATAGGGGGGAGTTCCGGGGATAAGGATAAGATAGAATTTATGTAATTTGTAATAGGGTCAAACCTATATATGGTTTGCAACTTCAAATGCGTCCCAAATAGCATACATGATATTTGAAACCTTCTTTGCATCGCCCAGCTGATAGATTTCATCCAGGTCATACTTCAATTCTTCATAGAGTGAACTCTCACTTCTATAGCCAACACAGAGAACTACTGAATCTGCATCGAGATTCTTTACTCCGCCTTCTACTTCTGCAGAGAGAACTCCATCTTTGTAACCAGTTACCTTTGCACTAGTGATTACATCGATATCGTTGAACGGAATCAGCTTCTCAAGCATCTCTTTGTTTGCTGAGCAAAGTGGTCCGTTTACTGCCATAATCTTGTCGAGAGCTTCTACGATAGTAACTTTCTTTCCCTTTAAAGCAAGGTCGAGAGCGAGCTCACATCCTACGAGACCAGCACCAACTACGACTACCTGATCTCCTGTATCTTTCTCACCGAGGAGAACCTGTTCTGCAGAGTAAACTTTTTCGTCATCACCGAGTGAGAACATCTTTGGACGAGAACCTGTAGCCACGATTACACTGTCATAATCGCCCTTTCTAAGTTCATCAGCCTCTACTCTGGTGTTCATATGTACTTCGACACCGAGACGAGCGAGTTCATCAGTATACCACTGAGCAAGTGCGATATCGTCTTCTTTGAATGAAGGAGCACCACCTGGAATCAAATTTCCTCCGAGACGATTTGTAGCCTCGAATAGAACTGGCTTATGTCCTCTCTCTGCGAGAACTCTGGCAGCCTCACAACCAGCAGGACCACCACCGATTACAGCAACCTTTTTCTGTTTTGTAACAGGGTTAAGCTTATTAGTACGTTCTTTACCAGCCTGTGGGTTAACTGCACAGTTGATAAGAGAATATGTCTGAATACGTCCCATACAACCTTCCTGGCATGAGATACAAGGACGAATCTCAGAAAGTCTCTCAGTTCTAATCTTCTTAACGATATCAGGATCTGCGAGAAGTGGACGTCCGAGAGAAATCACATCACAGATTCCACTGTTGAGGCAGTCGAGAGCTGTATCAGGATTATCTACACGACCAGCCATAATAACTGGAACGTTTACATTCTGCTTAACGATCTCTGCAAATTTCTTATATGGAGCTTTTTCCATATACATAGGTGGGTGATTCCACCACCATGCATCGTAAGTACCGGCATCTACATCGAGAGCATCATATCCGAATTTCTCGAGAAGCTTAGCTGCTTCGATTCCTTCGTCGATATCTCGACCTTTTTCCTCAAATTCTTCTCCTGGAAGAGCGCCTTCTCTCCAGTCTTTAACCATAGATTTGAGAGAGAATCTCATAGCTACCGGGAAATCCCATCCGCAAGTCTTTGCGATTTCCTCACGAATCTCCTTTGCAAATCTAAGTCTGTTTTCGAGAGATCCACCATACTCATCTGTTCTATGATTGAAGAATGAAATAGCAAACTGATCGATCAGATATCCTTCGTGAACAGCATGAATTTCAACACCATCGAAACCAGCTCTCTTTGCGTTATAAGCACCTTTTCCGAAGCTTTCTACGATTCCTCTGATTTCCTCTTTAGTAAGCGCACGACAAGTTTTATCGAGCCATCTATGAGGGATCTCAGATGCAGATACAGGTGGGAACTCACCGAGGTTTGTAGGAATAGTAACTCGACCGAAACCACCGCTCATCTGTAGAAAGATCTTTGAGCCATAAGCATGAACCCTCTCTGTCATCTCACGGCTGGTTCTAACAAACTGTACTGGGTTATAAGTACTGTTTGGTGTATTTGGAAATGAAGGCTTCTCTACTTCAGTGTCAGAAAAAGTAACACCTGTAATAATTAGGCCTACACCACCAGCAGCACGTCTAGTGTAATAATCAATACCCTTCTGATTCCAACCACCTTCACAATCTCCGAGACCGAGAGGTCCCATAGGAGCCATTGCATAACGGTTAGGAATTTCGAGTTTTCCGATTTGTATCGGAGCAAATAACTCTCTGTACTTCATAAAAAAATTCCTCCATTGTTAATTTCTTGTCACTAATAGAATTTTAACACAAGAAATATAACAATGGAGGAAACTATTCTTTTCCTAATAGAAAAATATCGTTTCCAATATAAAATTATCTTCCGACAACACGCGGGATTAAAGTGTGAATGAATCCTTGATGTCCTTCAAATCTGAGCTGTTATCTTCTGTAGCAGCTACAACCTTTACTACTCCGTCAGAGAGGTTAGCTACATCTGTAGCCTTCTCAGCAACTGTAGTAACAGCGTTTGCAGCTTCTGCTACTGTACGCGAAATTTCTTCTACTGACTGAGAAATAGATGTTGTAGATTCCTGAAGTTCTGAAATCTTCTCGTAAATATTTCCCATAGAATCTGAGAATCCGTTTGCATCCTCCTGATAGTCATTTGCTACTTCGAGGAAGTTGTCG
Organism: Lachnospiraceae bacterium; assembly: GCA_045579705.1. Taxonomy (GTDB): domain Bacteria; phylum Bacillota; class Clostridia; order Lachnospirales; family Lachnospiraceae; genus Lachnocurva. The sequence continues at coordinate 3,891 of JAZNMP010000012.1, read as the reverse complement.
TAATCTTTAGAGATATCTGTCTCGATGTAGTTTAGAGTTCTCTCTAAGCACTCACTCATAGCAGACACTGAGCTCTGAACCTCAGAGACGATTTCCATAATCCCCGCAACTGTGTCACTAGACTGAGTAGCAAGAGAACCGATTTCAGTAGCAACTACTGCGAATCCTCTTCCTGCTTCACCAGCACGTGCAGCTTCGATAGAAGCGTTAAGCGCGAGGAGATTTGTCTGGTTTGCGATATCCTGAATAGCTGAAGCTAGTGTATTAACCTTTTCTACAGCCTTTGACTTCTCGAGAGCCTCCTGACCTTCACGATTGATTTCTTCGTAAATAGCTTCTGTCTTCTGTCTAGCTTCTACTGTCTCTCTATGAATTCTATCAGCCTTATCACTGATTTCCTTTGCAACATCAGCACCGTTCTTTGCTTCAACAGCGATTTCATCAGCATTAGCCTTGATTACAACTGTTCTCTCGCTGATTACATCTGTAGTAGCACTAGTTTCTTCCATAGATGCAGCCAATTCCTCTGAAGTTGCTGAGTTATCAGCATTTGCAGCATCGATTTCTGTAGTGATGTCTTTCAGCTTATGCGCATGTCCTTCGAGGTCTACAGAAGTATTTGTGATTCTGCCAACCATATCACGAAGGCTGTCTTCCATATCTGCCACAGCTCTAGCCATAACACCAGTTTCATCTTTATTTTCTTCAATATGAATTAGAGCATCGTTTGCTGAGAAGTCAAGCTTTCCGACATTCTTTACAACATCAGTTATAATCTGAATTGGCTTTGTAATACTCTTTCCTGCAAAGATTCCGATTAAGAGAATCAGAACAGCAGCTACCGCTGAAAAAATAAATCCAAGATTACGTACATTGTTGATTTCAGCGAGAACTTCATTCTCGTCACCAACGATAACTGTTACCCAGCCTGTTGACTTGATTACCTGATAAGCAGCGTACTTTACAACACCGTTCTCATCTTTATAATGGAATACTCCATTTGCCTTGTAGTTTCCAGTTGGGATTTCTTCGAGGATTTTCTTTACATCATCGTTAAAGATTTCTGTTCCAACCTTGTCAGACTTCTTATGGTATTTGAATATACCCTTACCATCTACTACATACACATAGCTAGAACTGATTCCATTCAATCCTTTTCCATCGAGTATAGGCTTCAAAACCTCATAGTCTACTTTTTTCTCACCGAGGTTTTCGATTTCTTCCTCTACTAAATCTGAAGAAAGTGTTGCAATATCCTGCATATTATTTTCACTAGTCTTCTTAATAGTGTCTCTAGCCTTTGGAATTATAAATAGAACATTCAACAGTGAAAATGCAAGAATACTAACTAGTACAATTGCCAAAATTTTTACGTAAATCGAATGCAAGTTAAACTGTTTTTTAGATACGTTATTACTCATCCTTATGGGTCCTTTCGTTATTCTTAAAACACGATTGTCAATACTAACATCTGCATTACCCTACGTCAACAGTTATAACAAAAATTTATTTATATTTGGTTTTTACGCATACGTTGGTAGAATTTATTCTTCATATCATACATACGCTTATCCGCTTCCTTCGCGATTTCCACGATAGTATAATCAGGAAATTCCCTCTTCTCTACAAAGCCCACAGAAATATGCGCATTCTCAACCAGCTCTCCTCGCCAGGCCTTTATTTTTTCCTCTAACTGCTGTTTTATATCCTGAACTTCCCTTTCACTAGCCTGAATGATACCTATAAACTCATCACCGCCAGTTCTGTATACCTTCCCATAGAACGTAAGTGCTGATCTAAAACAGGAAGATGCGCCTATTATCAATTCATCGCCTGCATCATGTCCCAATTTATCATTTACAACCTTTAAACCATTTATATCCATAGAGACATATACCAAATCATCTGGAACGCCATCTTTTGCCAAGGCATTAAACTTTTCTTCGTACGCTCGACGATTAAGCAATGATGTCATACTATCCCTATGCGCCATAGTATCATATATCTTTTGATACTTAGATTTATTAAGTATTATACCGATAAACAGTATCCCAACCAGAAAGATGCCTACTGCAACAACTATCGTCTCTAAAGAATGTTCTCTCATATAATCCAGCAATGTATACGTACGCATTCCTTTATCATATTTATACATGATATTAATCATATAATCTTGTGGCAAAGTTCCTATTCCTCGATTCAGGATTGACAGGAATACTATATTTGATCGACTTACTCCAAAACATCTATTTGATCTTACAGACATTGTAAGCGAAGAAAAGCCAGTATATTTTGAATTTTCTAGATAAAACTTCGATCTGTATGAATTCAAAATAGTACAGGAAGCCTTGTTCGCAGCTATATATTTCAAGCATTCATCGATAGAATTGCAATATACTACTTTTGAATCCGGCAAATTAACCTTGAGGTAATTTATCTGATACAGGTTATTCCTGTTTACAGCAACTTTCGACATCGTTTTCTCATTATATTTACCCTTATAGATCAAATCAGTATTTGCGTTTATACAAGATCTGGACGCATAAATTCCTAACTGTTCCTGAAAATACACATTATCGGTAACAGGAAATGCCAAATCTATCTTTTCCTCTCGTAAGTCTTTCACCATGTCCGCGCAATCTTTGTATTTCACATACTTGATTTGTAACTTATCTTCCAAACCTACATTTTTTAAAACAGTCGGAAGTAACTCAATAAGCGCTCCTGTAGGCTTTCCAAACTTATCAGTTCCACTGAAGGGCATATAATTATCAAAATATCCGACTTTGATTTCCTTCTTATCCTTAATCCATGCCTGTTCTTCTACTGTCAGATTTCTAGAAGCAACACTATAGTTATAGTATTTCTGAATCAGCATGTTTTTATAATACGGATCCTCCATGTTCATTTTGTGCTGAGCATCATTTAGCTGTTTTAGCAAATCAGTTCTATTCTTTGCCGTACACAAAAACATCTCCGCCTCAGCGACTTTAACCAGCGGCTGAACTATATCTCGATTTACAACCATAACAGACTCATCTAAAGTGCAGTCAATCAGTCCTTCTGCTAAAGCCGCATCTCTTTCTAGAGAATCAGCATAAGTCACAATCTCAGCAGTAATATTGTGTTTCTTCAACCAGTCAGAGAGTATATTTGCTAGAAGACCACGGACTACACCTATTTTTTTCCCATTAAAAGATTCTATATTTGAAGAAACTGATGAATTAGAGGTGTTCGCAAAAATATAATAAACCTCGTCTCCCATCGGAACATCAGGATAATTCATATTCTCAGTACGAAATTCCACATAGTCCAATCCAGCGAGCAAGTCGATCTCCCCCTGGGTAAACTTCTGATATATTTCATCCCAGGTTCCATAAATATATTTATATTTCCAGCCAGTGATAGACGATAGTTTCTGGAGATACTCGTAAGCATATCCTTTTTTGACAGCACCATCCTTAGTACCTTCCTGAAAGCCTTCACGATAATAATAGCCAACCGTAACCACCTGTTCGGATTTATCTTTTTTCGTAGTAGACGTAGCCGCTTCCGCACCGATAGAGTACGTGAACAGAATCAGAAAGATAAGAAATATAGTCAAATATTTTTTTAAACCGGATAAGTGAACCATCAAAATCCCCTTTCTCACATTATTATCTGTTAATTTATTATACTCTTCTTTGATTGTCTAAAAAATGCTTCCATCTTATATATTTCTTAAATAACTATAAAAAAAGACAGGACCCTTTGATCTGGGGTCTGTCAAGTAGACAGGCAAAACAAACAAAATAACATCAAACGAAAAGGTGGTCACATAAACAGTGATCACCTTTTACTATGTCGATGGTTGAATCCATCATATTTATCCTTGGTCTGCTTGCTGACAGC
>JAZNMP010000011.1:0-93184 GCA_045579705.1 Lachnospiraceae bacterium | reverse complement strand
AGGTTGAATCTGCAAACAATGAAACTATTCAGCAGGTATCATAAACAACATTCATTACTGACCTGGGATGACTCGGGTCAGATGAAATATAGTAACTATCAATTTTCAAGATTTACTGACAACTAGGTTGACAAATTTCGGCTATGATTAGTAATAATTTTAAGATTTCAAAGTATAATTATTCAATTCAATATGGTGAGATGGTATATGTTTATAATATGTTTTCACGAGCATTATTAAAACTGAGTGCAGATTCGTATTCTCATATTGCCAATAATGATTTTACGGTGTTTGACCGAGAAGAACTAGACGTATTGTCTAAGTATAAGATCATTAATAGTTTTGATGATGAAACAATTGAAATGATAAAAGGATATACTAAAAAAATAAACGATAGTAAACAATGTACTATTTTTTTATCAATGACCTCTAATTGCAATTTAAAATGTAAGTATTGCTATGAAGATTGTCGAACTTCAATCTTATCTAAGACGGTAATTGATGAAAGTAGAATTAATGAGCTGGTTCGCTTTATAGAAGGTAAAAATGTTGATGTTTTAAACATAATATATTTTGGAGGTGAACCAACCTATAATTTAGATAGATTGATTTATGCTATGAAAACAATAGATAATCTAAAAGGAAGAATTAAGGTTAATCATATTTTGATTTCAAATGGATACTCAATTAATCAAGATTTATTAAATTTGATATCAGAATTAGAAAGCATAAGTGTTCAAATTACAATTGACGGAACCAAGGATAATCATGATAAATATCGACTTAATAAAAATAATAATGGAACGTTTGATAGGATTTTTGATAACTTAATTAAAATACATAAAGTAAGGCCTGATTGTATTGTTGTTAGAATGAATGTATCAAGTGAATATAAACCATATTATGATTTGATTGAGCTCTTAAAAGAATACGAACTTAATGATATAAGACTTTCGTTTAGCAAGATTTTTGATGGGCAGAAAAAAATAAATTGTGAGGTGAATGAAAGTATTTTACCATTAGTAAAAAAAGCAGACGAATTAGGCTTTAAAATTAATTTTTCTGTAGAATATGGACCCTGTATAGGACGTATGAGACAAGGATACGCTATAGATGAGTTTTTGAATGTCTATAAATGCCCTGGAATGTTATATATGGATAAAAGTGGATATATTACAAAAAATGGAGCAGAATGTGTAGAAGATAATGTAGTCAAAATAAAAAAATGTGTTTATACGTGTAAATATGGACCACTTTGTTTTGGCGGATGTGTTTTAAAAAATTCATGTCATAAAAAGGATATAGAAGACAATATTGATTATTTTGTCAGGGAAAAGATAAGAGAGAGTGAAAAATGGGATTGAATATCAATAACATTACTAAAATATATTCAAATGGAATGAAGGCAAATGATAATATATCGTTTACTTTAGAAAAAAAACAATGTATTGGTCTAATCGGAAAGAATGGTTGTGGAAAGACAACACTTATACGTCAGATATTAAAAATACTGAAATCAACTGACGGAAGTATAGATATTAACGGTAATAATGATTATTTAGATTTGGTGGCATATGTACCACAAAATCCTCCTATATACCCAGCATTAACTGTAGAAGAAAATATCGATGTAATATTAAAATATGCATGTTTAAAAAAAGATGAGCGTGAGGAAAGAATAAATAATGTACTTGTTAAAACTGGCTTAGATGCAATTAAAAACCATTTGGCATATACGCTTTCAGGGGGACAGATGAAATTGTTAGCGTTGGCAAATGCTTTAGTAATAGATAAAGATTTTCTAATTTTGGATGAGCCTACAGCTATGGTTGATATAGTTACGAAGGAAACCATTTTAGGTATATTAGATGAATTAAAACAGGAAAAAGCTATTTTGATTTCATCACATGATATGTCTGAGATATATAGGATTACAGATAAACTATTGATATTAAAAGATGGGAAACAAATATACTCTGGAGATACAATAGGGGTAGGAGATGGAATCTGTAAATTAGAAATAAGTAGTTCCGAAGACGATATATATAAAGAGTATTTTTCAGATTTGGGGCAGGCTATAGATTTTATAGAATCTTATAAAAAGGATAAAGAAATAAAATTGTTAAAGGTTGATTATCCTGCTTTTGAAGAAGGAGTAATTAAATATGTTAAATAGCTTAAACAGAATATGGACTACAGTGTATATTAATTATAAATCCTTGCGTTTTAATCTGATGAATTATTTAATGCTGGTAGTTGTTTTTCCATTATCATATTTAGTTATGAATATAATAGCAAGCAATGGAAAAATATCAATAATACAAACTGTTATAGGTGCTTATACCAGTATGATAATATCCTTATTTTTTAATTTATTTGCTATACAGGTTTCAAGTGCTAATGAAATTCAGATTCTAGAATTGTATAGAACTGCAAAAGTTAAGGTATTGGAGATCTTTTGCGGAAATGGATTATTCTATACATTGTTATCTGTGTTTATGTTTATAGTAATGGTATTAATCACAGCTTTTAACTCAATAGAGTTTAATCTATTTAGGTTAGTTTTATGCCAAATTATTTGTTTTTCATTGTTGTCTACTTTGGGAATTATAATTGGAAGCTTAATAAGAAATCCTAGTATGGCAGGTCCTATAATAAACCTTATATATATGATTTGCGTTATCGTGACTCCGATATATTTAGCACCATATAGAGTAGATGGAATACTTAAATACTTGTATTTTATTAATCCGCTTTCACATGTAGTTTGGATAAATTATTGGGGGTATGACCAATATAATGGTATAGAGTTGATAAAATCAATTGCATACATATTGCTAGTTGTGATTTTGGGATGGATTTATATTTTTAAAAGATGGAATAATACTTATTCAACAGAAAAAAAGAATATCATATAGATAAGCTAATAAACTTGATTAAATTAGCCCTTTCCGGGAATTCTATGTTATTATATACAAAGGATTGTTTCGGGGAGGGCTATTTCTATGAAATTGGAAAAAAATCAAAAGTATTTATATGGATGCTTTGGTCATCCGGCTACTCCAGATGAAACAGGAGAGTACTATTGCAGAGCCAGACATTTTTTGATGCACGATAATTTCGATCTTTGCAGGGATTGTCCGTTATTTGGAGGAACATCCTACAGTCTCAATGGAACGAGTGTGCCTCAGTGCTGGTATTTTGATTTGGATACTGAGAAATCCCAGGGGGATTTATTTGAAGAAGTAGAATTGTCACCTATTGAAAGCTTTAAGAAACAGGAAGCTTTGATTAAACTTGGATATGTAAGTTTTTTCCCAGAATATTTATCTGATGAAGAAAGCATTCGTATGTTTAGTGTGATAGAGAAGGCTTTGATATTTGCTGCTGATAAGCATAAAGGGCAGGTTAGAAAAGGCTCTAATATCCCTTATATCGGACATCCCGTAGAAGTGGCTATGTTGGTTGCAAAGATGGGCGGAGATCCCGAAATGATAGCTGCTGGAGCGCTTCACGATACTTTAGAAGATACAGATACGACTTATGAAGAACTAGTGAAGAATTTTGGCTATAGGATAGCGGATCTAGTGCAGGAGGAGAGCGAAGATAAGAGAGAGCATCTCGACAAGTCTACTTCTTGGAAGATTAGAAAGCAGGAAACTATCGATCATGCAAGGGTATCTTCTATCGAGGCAAAGAAGATTCTTTTGGCGGATAAGCTTTCAAATATGAGACAGACAGCTAAGAATATAGACAAAATCGGCTCTAAGGTATGGGAGAGATTTAATGTCAAAGATCCAAATCTTCATGGTTGGTATCACAAAGAGTTGCTGGATTGCATGAAGGATTTAGAAGACTTAGAGCAGTATCAGGAATATAAACATCTGATACACATGATTTTTGACTAGTATAGTTTGGCTGGAAATTTAGTAGTTTTTATATAGGAGTTAGAATTGGGTAAAAAAGAAGACAAAACAAATGTAATGCGTGTTTTGGAACAGAAGAAAGTTTCATACAACCCACATTCATACACAGAAGATGCATCACTTACAGGTGATGAGATTGCAGAATTATTAGGAGAAAACAAAGAACAGGTTTTTAAGACCCTGGTTACGGTTGGAAAGACAGGAGAACATTATGTGTTTGTTATTCCTGTTGCTGAAGAATTAGATTTGAAAAAAGCTGCTAAAGCAGTAGGCGAGAAATCTATTTCGATGTTAAAACAGAAGGAATTACTTCCGCTTACGGGATATGTACATGGCGGATGTTCACCTATCGGTATGAAGAAGCAGTTTAAAACAGTATTTCATAATACCGCGGAAGATTTTGAAACTATATGTTTTAGCGGTGGAAAGGTTGGATTCCAGGTTGAGGTTCACCTCGAGGATATTAAGCCAATCGTTCGTTATGAATTAGCTGATATTATTATGTAGTTTATTATTAGAAAGATGTTTAGATGAAGAATTTTACGTTACTGGCTCCATGTCATTTCGGACTTGAAGCGGTTTTAAAGAGAGAAATCTACGATTTAGGATATGAGATTTCAAAGGTGGAAGATGGAAGAGTTTATTTTGAAGGAGATCCTGAAGCGGTAGTTCTTTCAAATATTCATCTTCGTTCTGCTGAGAGAATCCTTCTAGTAGTCGGACAGTTTAAGGCTACTACTTTTGAGGAATTCTTTCAGGGAGTTAAAGCTTTGCCTTGGGAAAGCTATATTCCAAAGAATGGAAAATTCTGGGTTAAAAAGGCATCCTCTGTTCAGAGTAAACTTTTTTCGCCATCAGATTTACAGTCTGTAGCGAAAAAAGCTATGGTGGAGCGCATGAAAGAAGCCTACAAGATCGACTGGTTCCCTGAGAATGGCGAAGAGTATCCGCTGAGAGTGTTCCTGTACAAGGATGAAGTTACGGTGACTCTCGATACAACTGGTACATCTCTGCACAAGAGAGGCTATCGTACAGAGGCTGGTGCTGCGCCTATTTCGGAGACATTGGCAGCTGCGCTTATTATGCTGACACCTTGGCATGGAGACAGAATCCTTCTCGACCCAATGTGTGGTTCGGGAACATTTCCTATTGAGGCTGCTATGATGGCTGCAAATATAGCACCGGGAATGAATCGTAGTTTTACAGCCGAGAAATGGACGAATTTCATCGATCGTAAGCTTTGGATTGATGCAAAGGCTGAAGCGAGAGAGGCTGTAGATACAAATATTGAAACAGATATTCAGGGATTTGATGTGGACCCGGATGTTCTAAAGATTGCGAGAGAAAATGCGAAGAGGGCTGGTGTGGCTGACCTTATTCATTTTCAGGTTCGCGACGTGAAGGATACTCATCATCCAAAGAAATATGGATTTATCATTTCAAACCCACCTTATGGTGAACGTTTGGAAGAGAAGAAGAATCTGCCGAAGCTTTATAGAACGCTCGGAGACGTATATAAAGGCTTGGATTCATGGTCTATGTATCTCATTACTTCATATGAGTTTACTGAGAAAGATCTCGGCTTTAAGGCGCAGAAGAATCGAAAGATTTACAACGGAATGATAAAGACTTACTTCTATCAGTTCCCGGGCCCTAAGCCTCCTAGAAAAAAGAAAGAAGATAGATAAGTTCAAAGGATTAGTTTGATGAAAGACAGGAGAATATTCGTAATTTCTTTCATATTGCTGTTAGGATTCGTTTCGCTGGTGACATTAAATCTGGCGGACAAATCCGGCCAGGTGGAGCCTTTTAGAGGTGCCCGCCTGGAAAGCACTGTCTTCAATCCTTTGATTTCAAAGAATTTAAACAAGTCCGACGTCGTGAAACTCTCGATAGACGGTGATGAAATGGTCAGTGAGCGAGGAGAAATCCTCCTGAATAACAATATGGATACACTGACTTCTCTAACTCTAATCAGGCGTGTATTCTACGCTAGTTCCAGAACACTTTCTGATGGAACTATCATACTCGAACGAAATGATGACAATTTTAAATTTACAGTTGGGAAAAAAGAAGGCACAAAGAATAAGAATGCCTATAAGCTGGAGGTTGAGCCGGAAAAAGTAGGCGACAAGGTTTATTTTTCCATGAAAGATATTTGTCGTATGTTTGGTTATGGCTATGCGTGGGATAATCATACAAAGGAAGTTTCTCTGGATAGTACAGCCAGCGAACCACCACGTTTGCGTCCGAAATTTGATCTAAGGACGGAAGGTAGAACGGCGGAGATTAAGAACCAGGGGTCTCTGAGTACCTGCTGGGCCTATGCAGCTACATCGGCACTGGAGTCGAGCGTGCTTTCTGATCAGAAGATGACTTTTGATGCCTATGATATGGCAAAGAGAAATACTTATAAGAGAAAGACTACGGAACCTGGAAATTATATGATGGCGGTTTCGTACCTGCTTTCCTGGAATGGACCTGTGGTATCTGAGAAATCGGGTACGGCAAAACATCTGCAAGAGGTACATTTTTTCAATCAAGATGATATGGATGATATAAAGTGGGCTGTCTTTAGAAATGGTGGAGTTTCAACTTCGATCTATGCAGAAACAGGCGAAGGTAAGTTCACTAAATCCGATTATTATAATTCAGAAAAGGGAGCATATTACTACTATGGTAATAAGAATCCGAACCACGATATAGTAATCATAGGTTGGGATGACAACTATTCTGCGGAGAACTTCGGACATAAATGTCCGGGCAATGGTGCCTTTATCTGTCAGAACAGTTGGGGCGATAAATTTGGAGATGATGGAGTTTTCTATGTTTCATATTATGATACAAATATCGGAAACTTCGGAGTTTCTTACGTGAAGCTTGAGAGTAACACGAACTACGACAGAATCTACCAGACAGATCTCTGTGGTAGTGTTGGAAAAGTCGGCTTCGGTACGAAGAGTGCTATGGCGGCGAATGTTTACAAAGCTGATACGAATCAGGTTATCAAGGCAGCAGGCTTCTACAATACTTCAAAAGACAGTGAATACGAAGTATATGCTGTGTCGAAGTATGAAAATACGACTTCTCTTGCGGACAGAGAGCTGGTTGCAAAGGGAAGTTTGCACGATTTAGGTTATTATACAATCCTCTTTGACAAGGATATAGAGGTAGAAGAAGGCGACGATTTCGCTATCATTCTCGTTATGAAGTCAAAGAAGAACGGGAAGCAGATTGCGATAGAGTATGATGGCAATTCGCTTACAAAACACGTAGATATTAAAGATGGACAGGGGTATCTCAGCCAGAATGGTGTTTCATGGAATCGTATCGAGTCTGAATTTGATGCGAATATCTGCTTGAAGGCTTACTGCGATGAGAAGAAATAAGAATGAACGATAAGAACAGACGAGATATTTATAGCATTGAAAAGTTGATAGCAATCATATTTGTGAGCTTATTTGTAGCACTAAGTGCTTTCTTCATATTAGTTCCGGATTTCCATTCTAAATCAGCGCTTTGGAAGGCGAAACTCCACGGGCAGGATGAATGGTCTATAGAATCAAATTTCAAAGGAAAAAATAAAGTCTATGAGTTAGAAGTGCCTGAAAGCTTCGACGAGTCCCAGATTGAGACGAAGGTGAGCCTGAAGGAGAATGAGGTTATACTCTCTCTTCCAGGCTTAGATGCGGCTTATCCGGAGGATTACAAGCTTAGAGGATCTAATGATGTAGTGTCTGATATCTATTACACTTTTAAGAACGAGATGGGAATGATGAAGTTTAAGATGACTTCACTGCATTTACCAAATATTACTCGAGATGGTGATACTTTGAAGATAGATTTTGAAGATATCAAAGATAAGTATGAAAAAATCTATCTAATCGATGCAGCCCTGGGAGGTTCACAAGTTGGCACAGAATTCAACGGCGTATCCGAGAAGAATGTAAACTTAAATATCGTAAAGGAAGTAAAGAAAATCTTGGATGAGGAGGCTCCTGAAGAGGTAATGATTTATTACACCAGATTAAAGGATGAAACTATCTCGGAGGAGAAGAGAGTTTCAGAGGTAAACTTCACAGGATGTAATCGCTTCATCTCTGTAGGAATGAATTCAACCGCTTCAGGTCGTCTTTCTGATATGAAGGGTGTGGCTACTTACTATTTATCTACAAAGCAGGATAGTAAAGCTTTTGCGACTAGCTGCTTGAACAAAGTATTAGAAACTACAGGTGCGGAGAGCAGAGGGGTTATTCCTGGGGATGAGAATAGAATCCTGGAAATTACAAATACAAATGCGATTATGATAAAGACTGGTTACGCTTCAAATGCGACAGAGAGAGAAGCGCTTAGTCAGAAGGAATATCAGAATAAGGTAGCTAGAGGAATAGCAAACGCTATATTAGCAAATATCAGAGGAGAATAGCATGTTAACACAGGTAGTTTTTGCAACAGGAAATCAGAACAAGGTTCGCGAAGTAAATGAGATTCTGGGTTCTGATAAGTTTAAAGTCGTTTCACTCAAAGAGATGGGAATCACAGATGATGCAGAAGAGAATGGAACAACTTTTGAAGAAAATGCGATGATCAAGGCAAAGTCTGTTTGGGACAAGATAGGCGGTTATGTATTGGCAGATGATTCAGGCCTGGAAATTGACGCTTTACCAGATATTCTCGGTGTTGAGAGTGCTCGCTTTATGGGACACGATACTTCTTATGATATAAAGAATAAAGCTATCCTCGAGAAGATGAAAGACGTACCAACAAACGATAGAACTGCACGTTTTATCTGTGCAGCGGCTATTATTCGCCCAGATGGAAGTTCTGAAACGGTTAGAGGTGTGATGGAAGGATATATTGGAGATCATATGGAAGGCGAGAGGGGATTTGGATATGATCCTATCTTTTTCCTGCCTGAATATGGATGCTCCAGTGCGGCTCTGACAGATGAAGGAAAAAATGCTGTAAGCCATCGTGGAAAGGCTATGAGAAAGATAAAGGAGATAATCTAATCTAGATATTATGAAGATATTAGTTATTAGCGATTCACATGGGTACATCGGGAAGATGCAGGAGGTTTATGAAACAGAAGAGCCGGATGTGCTCTTTCATTTGGGGGACAGTGAACTTCAATTTGACTGGCTTAGGTCGTTCTTTGACATTTCGATTTACTGCGTAAGAGGAAACTGCGATGTGGATGACACCTTTAAGACGAAGCTTATCGCGGAAGTTATGGGGCACAGATTCTTTCTCACTCATGGACACAGATTTGGGGTTAAATCTGATATTGAGCATCTAGCCTATGTGGCGAAGGACGAGAATTGTGATGTGGCATTATATGGACATACTCATCTTCCTTTTTTCGAAGAAATAAATGGCGTAACGGTTGCAAACCCTGGTAGTTTGGAGCTACCGCGTCAGGCCAACGGGAAGAAATCCTATATGGTGATCACTGAGGCAGCAGATGGAAAGCTCAAATTTGAGCAAAAATACCTATAAAACCTTGAATGAAAAGTTTCAGTCAATTATACTTAAAATAGCATTAAATAAAGTATATATTTCGCTCCAGATGGCGTTTTGAAACAATTTTAAGGGGAAGGTATTTATGAAGGGTGTGTTTGATCCGGAAAGTATTCAGGTCACGATATATTCGGGGGAAAATGATTTCTCGATGTCTCGCGGTAATTTCAACTACAAGACGAGGCATTCGAGAAAGTTTTATCTGACAAAGATGAAAGCAGAGGAGAGCGAAAGAGGGTTTATCGTTTACTACGGTGATGGCTCAAAGGTCTATGGTCATATTCGCTGGGAACAAATTTCTGACTCTATTCAGAGAGCGCTTTTTTCATGGGATACATCAAATGGTAAATATAATAGGTTTGAGGTGACTTTTCCGTCTTCGAAGGAGGAAAAGTTCTTTGGCTGCGGGGAAAACTATCTAAAGACAAATCTAAAGGGTGAAAAAGTCCGTATTTGGGTGGCGGAGCATCAGAATGGTGTTCGTATTGCGAAAAAGATGCTTCAGTGGAAGGCTTCCAACATCCTGCTCGGACATGAATCTTATAAAGTATGTAAATTTGATAAGTATGAGTCGTACTATTCACAACCTACTTTTCAATCAAGTCGTAAGTATTTCATACATGTTTTGACAGATAAATATAGTGTGTTTGATTTTTCAAAAAAGGACAGTTTTACGCTGACTGTGGAGGACAAGCCTTGCATTTATATTGGGGCAGCAGAGAATTTTGAAGAGTTGTCAAAGCTTCAGTATAAATTCCTCAGGGATATTTCTCAGAGGGATTTGATGAATGTCTGGCCGATGTCGATTCGTTCTTTGACGTCAAATCTATCTATGTCTGTGCCTAGTTGGGTGAATAATGGCGCAATTCTGGCGGTTTCTGGCGGCACTGATGAGGTTCAGAAGAGAATTGATGAGTTTCGACGTTTTGGGGGCAGTATAGCTGCAATATGGAGCCAGGACTGGTGCGGTTGTCGTGAGACGGAGTTTGGATATCAGGTGATGTGGGATTGGAAGTGGAATTCTGATTTATATCCTAGGTTGCATAGAAAGATTTCTGAATGGCAGGACGAGGGAATACGACTGCTGGGCTATATCAACCCGTTTTTGGCGCTTGAGGGCGAGCTCTATCAGGAAGCAAAGCGCAAGGGCTACTGTGTACTGGACGAATCAGGGAAGCCTTATATGGTAAAGATTACGACGTTTCCTGCGGCAATGGTGGATTTCACTAATCCTGAGGCGTACAAGTGGTTTAAGCAGATAATAAAGGAGAACCTGATAGATTTAGGGTTGGGTGGATGGATGGCAGATTTTGGCGAATATCTCCCGACGGATTGCGTATTGTACTCTGGTGAAGATCCAAAAGCTTTGCACAATCTCTGGCCTGCTATTTGGTCTGGGCTGAATCTGGAGGCAATAGTGGAAGCTGAATGTGAAGAGGAAGTCTTTTTCTTTACACGTGCGGGGTCAACCGGTACGATTGCGAAATCACCTATGATGTGGACGGGATATCAGCATGTGGACTGGTCTATCGATGAAGGCATCAGTTCGGTCGTTCCGGCAACTTTTTCCTTAGGGGCAAGCGGATATCCAGTAGTTCATTCTGATGCGGGCGGATATATGACGATTCTCGATATGACACGTTCGAAGGAGCTTCTGATGAGGTGGATGGAGATGAATGTCTTCTCGCCGATGCTACGAACACATGAGGGAAATCAGCCTCTTAGGAATGAACAATTCTATTCAGACGACGAAATGCTGTGGTTTACAGCTCGCGCGAGCAGGTTGCATGAGGCCTGGAAGGATTATATCAATGCGAATGTGGATATAGCAAAGAAAGAGGGAATCCCGGTGATGCGTCCTCTGTATTACTATTATGAGGATCGGGAGGCATATTCTTGCCAGACAGAATATTTGCTGGGAAGGGACGTGCTAGTGGCGCCAATCTTACATGAGGGAGTTTTGTATCGTTATGTTTATTTCCCAAGTGATGAGTGGATAGATGTATGGACGGGGCAGGCATTTCGTAAGGGTTATAAGAAAGTTAGTGCGCCTGTTGGTGTGCCTCCAATCTTTGTTAGAAAGGGCTCGCCGATAAAAAACAAGTTGATTTCCAAAATCCAAAAAGTCGATAAGGAGTACCAGGATCTGCATAGACTGTTGTTTAAATGAAAAAATAAAAGAAAATTTTAGAAGCGGGGCTGGCTTAAATCCACTGTTTTCAGGGGTTGTAAGCGAATTGGCAGGAGTTTTCTGACAACAGAGAATTAAGTCAGACTTGCTTTTGGACGTGAAGTGTGAGATTATACTGTACGTGCTGATGAGGGAGCCGACTTAGAGAAACAGATTTGATTAAAAAAATCTAAAAAACTCTTGACAGGCCTAACGAGTTCCCTTATAATAGCACTTGCGTTTCGGGTAAAACCTAAACCCAAAACGGGGTGTGGCTCAGTTTGGCTAGAGCACCTGGTTTGGGACCAGGGGGTCGCAGGTTCGAATCCTGTCACCCCGATTTCTAAAAATGCATTTTTAAGAAATTACTTTTGAATAGTATGAATATGCGGGTGTAGTTCAATGGTAGAACACCAGCCTTCCAAGCTGGATACGTGGGTTCGATTCCCATCACCCGCTCTTGTGTGTTCGTAGCTCAGCTGGATAGAGCAACGGCCTTCTAAGCCGTGGGTCTGGGGTTCGAATCCCCACGAGCACATTTATATGGTGAGTATAGCGCAGCTGGTTAGCGCGCCAGATTGTGGCTCTGGAGGCCGAGGGTTCGAATCCCTCTACCCACCCTCAGCTATAGCAATTTAGCTGCACGAAACAGTGGGCTATAGCCAAGCGGTAAGGCATGGGACTTTGACTCCTAGATGCGCCGGTTCGAATCCGACTAGCCCAGTTCATTGCCTCGCTTTTTTTTTACAAAAATTTAGCAGACTTATATGAGATATTAGCTCAGTTGGTAGAGCACCTGACTTTTAATCAGGTTGTCGGGGGTTCGAATCCCCCATGTCTCAGTTATTACTTAGCCTTGCAATCCGTTGGGAATGGCGGTTGCAAGGCTTTTTTCATGCAATGGATTTAGAATTAAGAAATTGAAAAAAGTTTAAAAAATATTAAATATAGGTGTGCGACTAGATGTGCGACTAAAAAAGAGACCCGAAGGTCTCTTTTTTTAGTTGCCGAGAATCTTTGATGCCTCAGATATTATTTGTTCGTCTTCTATGTGGGTGTAAATATCTGCAGTAATCTTTACTGAGGAATGCCCCATAAGACGTTGTGCCACTCTGAGGTCGATATTTCGTCTCGCTAGGTCGGTACAATATGTGTGCCTTAAATCATATGGCACGAATGACTCACGAAGCGGATATGGCCCAATTAGAGCGTTGCGGTACGTCTGACATCCCATAGCAATGTTCATTGCTCGTTTAAGACTTGCGACTGCTCGTTCGTAGGAACTCTTTGTATGACGAGATCCGCTACAATTTGGAGCAAGAGGCTTGTCTGCAGGAATGTTCTTTAATTTCTGATATAAGAGTGATGGCATCGGAACGATGCGGTCTGAATTCTTTGTTTTTGTCCCTCTAATGTGGAATAGTGCAACTCCATCCTTGATAGATAAATCAGAGCCTACACTTTTTGCAGCCTCTTCGGGTCTGCATCCACAATAGAGCATCAGTTCAAATAATCGAAATCGGTCAGTGCCTTTGCAGGCCTCCAGGAACGCAGAGCGTTCGGCTTCTGTGATAGACTGTCTTGAACCTCTGTGTCCGTTAGGCTTTGAGAGTCCATCGCAAGGATTCTCGGTGATTAGATGATTTCGTAATGCAGTTTTAAAAATGAAGTTCATTTCCTGTGATAGTTTTTGAATAAAAGAGAAACTCATATCAGATTTATCGTTTATGATTCGCTGACAGTCTATCGGCTTTACATTTTTTATTGGCATATAGCCGATAGAAGGGAGTATGTGCTTTTTTATTCGCAATAAACTATCTTTTTTACCTTTGGCGCTTAAATTAGGCTTATACGTATCGAGAGCAATCTCGGTCCATTCCGAGACAGTGATGCTTCCGTTCTGAAGTGTTTTTCCTTCAGATAAAGCCTTTTGTTTTTCGAACATACGAAGAAGCGCCTCTTTTTCAGTATGCCCATATGCGTTATAACGCTTACCTTCAAAAGTAAACGTCTTTCGATATTCATATTTCACAGTGAGCATCCCTTTCGATTTCTGAGACGTTTAAGTTCTTATCAAAATCTTTGCATCGAATGTGATGAAGTTCATGATAATACGTCTGTAAGTTTTGTTCATAATTTAGTTCACTATTGAGATAAATCGTGTAAGTTCCGTCTGGAAAAGCGGATGTATATCCTTTTATATGTGTGGGTAGGTCGATTAGAAGTACTCGCACGTCAGTATCTACAAGTGACATTTTCTTCCCCTTTGTGTAATCCCTATGCTGGTTCGTTTGTGTCTGGTCCTCGCATGAGGTCAATCATTTGTTTGACCTTGTCGATATCTTCGGGTTTGACTTTGCGTGAAGCATCGAATAAAACCTTGTACTCGGGGCTTTTGCGTAGAAAGTCTGCTATCTCTGCAGCTTCGCTATTGAGATAATACTCGTTAGATAAGTCTCCGCCAGGAACATATTCTTCGATAAGGTCTGAAATTCTGCAGTTGAAATAATCAGCCATTTGCTCGATTCGGTCAATTCGTGGATAACTATTGCCGTTTATCCAATCAGTGAAAGTTGAGTAACTTACATCCAGATCGTTAGCAATCTGCTGACGTTCCTTGCCGATTTTCTCGCAATATCGAACGATGTTGTCTGAAATGATTTTTCTATTTTTCATTGAAGTAGCCATACGTGAGTCCTCCTTTCGTGCTTCCTATTATAAATAGAATTTTAGGAAATCACAATATAAAACGGAAAAAACCTTAAATTTTCCTTGACGTAACGATTAAATCGTATTATCATAAAGACAAGTTAAAAATTTATAAACAAGGAGGACGAAGATGACTATTAAGGCAGCACGAGTAAACAAAGGCTATACGCAGGCGGTCGCTGCAAAAATGTTAGGAATTTCGGTCTATTCGCTTAGTTGTTATGAGCGTGGTGTAACACAGCCAAACGTAAAAACTGCGGCGAATATGTCAAAAGTTTACGGAGTTCCTATCCAGGAGCTGATTTTTTCTGCAGAGAAAAACGATTAAAAGGTAAAATGGTAAAACCGATGACAAAACAAGAAGTAATTAGAGCACTTGAGAAGGTGAGCGACTCGCAGGGGTTTGTAACTGCAACGCAGTTTGCAAAGTTTATGGGAATTAAAACATCTACATATGCAGAGAAAAGATTTTTAAGTGATTTGGAATGTGTAGATGGAAAGTATTATTTCATTCCAGATATAGCGACTGCGATTATGAAGGACAAGAAACTGAAAGCGAGAACGGCTTGACTGAGAGGAGTCAAAAATGAAGAAGTTTTCGAACGGGGAGGTGAAAAAGTGAAGATAGCAGGGAAGTTTAAGGACTTCGCTATTGTAGTTGGAATAATTGGGGTTCTATCAGTTGGAGGTACGTTAGACAGAACGTACTACGAAGAAACTATGGATGACGCTGACGTGGAAGTAGAAATGGAGTCGGAAGAATATCCAGAGGTAGAAGCATACGCAAGTGATTCTGACATGATCGTTATCAAGAGCGTTGAACTGGCAAGAGATATTGTTACAGAAACTCAGAATATGCAACGTGAATATGAGGTGGCGATTTTAGCAAAGTTGGTACACGCAGAAGCAGGCAATCAGGATTTAAAAGGTAAATGCTTAGTTGCTCGAGTAGTTATGAATAGGGTCGAAAGTAGTGACTTTCCAAATTCGATTGAGCAGGTAGTATTCCAGGACAAGCAATTTTCGAGTGTATGGGATGGACATTATAGAAGAGCAGTTCCGAACGAGTCAGATTTTCAAGCAGTCAATATGGTATTGAATGGATGGGATGAATCCAAAGGTGCTATGTATTTTGAGGCTGAAAGTAATTCGACATGGCATAGGAATCATCTTATTTTTGTGTTCGCACATGGCGCTCACATTTTTTACAAATAAAAAACGGCTCTGATAAATCAGAACCGTTAAAAAGCAGAAACCTCGATTCGAAAATACGAAAGGAGATTATATGAGGATTTTATCACTAAAACTAGAAAATTTTCAAGGGGTAACGGATAAGTTATTCGAATTTGAAAACGGAAGCAATTATTCAATATTTGGAGATAATGCTACCGGCAAAACAACAGTCTACAATGCGTTTACTTGGCTACTGACTGGCAATTCTTCTACGGGGATTAAGTCTTTTAGTCCGAAGACAGTAGCAGCGCATGGTCTAAATCATTCAGTAGAAGCAGTAATTCTTAATGATTCTACGAATGAAAAAATAGTTCTAAAAAGAAATTTCCATGAGGTTTATAAGAAAAAAAGAGGCTCGGTGACTGAAACATTTAGTGGTCATGCGACTGACTATTATATCAACGATGTTCCGCAGAAAGAGAAAGACTTTAATGAGACAGTGGTTGATTTGTTCGGTTCACCAGAACAAATAAAGGCGCTGACGATGCCGTTCTACTTCTCAGAGTCAATGAAGTGGGATGACCGCAGAAAGATTCTAATTGATATTTGCGGAGATGTATCTGATGAAGATGTTTTCGAAAGCAATAAAGATTTGAGCGATTTGAGATTGGTACTTGAGAACAGAACAGTCGATGATATGCGTTCGATTTTAGCAGCACGAAGAACGAAGCTGAACAAAGATATGGAAAGTATCCCAGTTCGAATTGATGAAGCGAACAAATCGATACCTGAGACTGAAGGTGATCCGCTTGAATTGAAAGAGAGCATCAGAGAAAGAGAGCAGGAAATTGAAGCGTTGAAATTAAAGAAGGTTGAGATTCAGAAGAGAAGCATAAATACGGAACTGAGCACCAAGATTGCTGAGAAGAACGCTGAAATCGAAAAAGCGAGAACAGTGTATTTGAGAAATCAGAATGAAGAATTAACTAATTATCGCTCAAAAATCAGTAACGTTGAAAACTGCATCAGGGATGGAGAACGCAAGCGTTTTGAATATGAGACAAAGGTTAATGCAATCAAGTCTGAGATTGAGCGAATGACGAGAAATCGAAACGAACTTGCTGAAGAATTCAAGAAGACTTCTGAGATGGTTTGGGATGAAGGAAACGAAATCTGCCCTACATGTGGACAGAAATTGCCTGCAGAAAGAATTGAAGAGCTGAGAGAACAGTTCAATCTTGATAAATCTAACAAGCTGGAAAGAATTCGAGAGCTGGGTAAGAAGAACAGTAAGGACCTTATCTCAGAAAAAGAGAAAGAACTTGAAGATGCAGAAGGTCAGTTAAACGAGATTCTGACATATGTAATGACTATGAAGGTTCAGCTTGACCAGGAGAAAAAAGGAGCACCTGCAGAAATTTCTTTTGAGACAACAAAGATTTACTCGGAATTAAAGAAAGGGCTGGATGCTTTGAATGATGGAAATCTTGTAGATGTTGATGAAAAAATGCAGGAAGAATTGGACGAGATCCGTAGCCATATTGAGAAAGAAGAATCAGTTATCAGCGAAGAAAAGGAGATGCTTTCAAGATTCGATTTGGCAGAAAAGCAGAAGGCGAGAGTGGCAGAACTTGAAGAAGAGTTGAAAGGACTTGCGAAGGACTATGAAGAAACTGAAAAAGAATTGTACCTTTGCGAACTATTTACAAAGTGCAAGGTAAGCCTGCTGGATGAAAAAATCAATCAGCGATTCAAGCATGTTAGATTCAAATTGTTTGACGAGCAGATTAACGGAGGAATCAAGGATAACTGCGAAGTCCTTATACCTTGCGGAGAAAAGTTGATTCCGTTTGCGTATGCGAATAATGCATCAAGAATCAATGCGGGATTAGAGATTATTAGCACATTGTCAGACGCTTGGAATATCAGTATTCCGGTGTTTGTAGATAATGCGGAATCAGTCAGTCACTTGGATAAGTGCGAAATGATGCAGGTGATCAGATTGGTTGTTAGCGAGAAAGATAAAGAACTTAGATTAGTGAAGGAGGCCTAGAAATGGCAGAGACAAAGAATGAGTTAGCACTTGCGGTAGACAATAAGTTTATTGATGGACTTACAAAGCAGTTGGATTTGAAAGCAAAAGCAGGTTTTGTTTTTCCTCCAGGATATTCAGTGAGCAAAGAATTGACTGCAGCATACTTGGTTTTGAAAGAGGCTAAAGACAGAAATCAGAAGCCGTTGCTTGAGGTTTGTACTCCTGCATCAGTAGCAAGCAGTCTGATGGATATGGCAACACTTGGTTTGTCAGCACAGAGAAAGCAGGGATATTTCATAGCGTATGGTAGCAAGTGTATTTTCCAGAGAAGTTACTTTGGAAACCTTGCATTGGCTCATAGATGCGGAATGAAAGAAGTTCATGCTGAAGTCATCTACAAAGATGATGAATTCGAATACGAAATCGTGGATGGAATCAAGAAAATTACAAAGCATAAGCAGAATTTCCTCAAGCTGAATCCAGATGACTTAATTGGTGCATATGCGATAGTTACTCTCGAATCAGGTGAGAAGTTTACTGAGATTATGAATATGGAGCAGATTAGGAAATCTTGGGGGCAGGGAGCAACGAAAGGTGCAAGCCCTGCACATAAGAACTTCCCGGACCAGATGGCGAAGAAGACAGTTATCAATCGTGCGCTGAAGATTACAGTTAATTCTTCTCCAGAAGGATGGCTTACTGAGACTGAATCCTATTCGAACAGTGATGAAGTAGATGAAAGCAATATCATCGAAGCTGAGATTGAGGTTGAAGCAAACAAAGAACTATTAGAAATGCCAATAGAAGAGGCAAATGTTGCCGAATTAGACGAGAAAGAGGCGAAGTCTAACAAATCCTCAAAGAAAGATACAAAAGCCGAAAATGAGCAGATTAGCCTTGATGACATGGGGTTCTAAATGATTATCAAGGTGTTGGCATCGGGTAGCAGCGGAAACTGCTACTTGGTGTCAGATGGAAAAACTTCATTGTTGCTCGATGCTGGAATCCCTGCGAAGGAGATCAGCAAGAAAACGGGGTACGGATTAAGTGATGTGTCTGCTTGTTTGGTAACACATGAACATGGAGACCATTGCCAGGCGGTTAATGATTTGTGTCGAAAATATGGAGTTCGTTGCTATATGTCGGAAGGAACACTTAAAGGTGCAAAGGAACGTCCGTGGGCGGTAAAAACAAACGTTGAGATTTGTAAATCCAAAGAGATTTTTTATGTTGATACGTTCATTATTCAGCCGTTCGATGTTCAGCATGATGCAGAAGAGCCTTTGGGATTCTTGATAAAGAGTAAGTATACGAATGAAACGCTGCTTTATTTCACGGATACATATTATCTGAAGTACAGATTTAGCAACGTCAACTATATTATCGCAGAATGCAACTACGTTAAGTCCATCCTAGAGAAAAACATTGAAAACGGATATTTGCCAAAAGGAAGAGCTGATAGAACGTTAAGAAGCCATATGAGCCTAGAGCATCTGCTTGATTTTTTGAAAGCAAGTGATTTGAGCGAATTGAAGCAGATATATCTTGCTCATATCTCAGACTTGAATGGAGATAACAAGATTATGTCAGATGCAGTAAAACGTCTTGTCGGTGTTGAGGTATTTGTAACATGAATGATGGATTCGTTTTTTATAGCAGTTTCCTAGAGGCCATAAAAGACTTGCCGGATGAAATGAGACTTCAAGCGTATGACGCTATCTGCACCTATGGAATTGAAGAAGTTGAACCCGAAGTATCAGGGGTGGCGAAAGCAATATTCATTATGGCTAAACCGCAGATTGATGCGAATCAAAAAAGGCGCAGAGTCGGCAAGGCGAATGGAATGAAAGGCGCTGAATATGGGAAGTTGGGTGGTAGACCGAAGAAAAACCCCCAAGAAACCCCTAAAGGGGATATAGAAAAACCCCCTAAAGAAAAAGATAAAGAGAAAGATAAAGTAAAAGATAAAGAAAAGAATAAGTATGCTGAATCAGTAGCAGAGATTAAAGAGCAGTGGAATAAAGATTCGAACTTGATAAATATCCGAGAGATTAAGGCTGGCTCAAAAAGATATCAAGCACTGACTGCTAGGATAGATACGTATGGAGTGAATTCTATTTTAACTGCGATAGAGAAAGTTCAGAAGTCAGATTTCTGTCACGGAAAAAGTGAAAGAGGATGGGTTGCTGATTTTGATTGGTTCGTTCGCCCAGACACAATTAACAGAGTCTTGGAAGGTAAATACGATAACAGACAAAAGAAAACGAATTTCGGCAACTTTAAAGGCAGAGACGATGACGATATGAATTTACTTGAAAGCATACTACTGAAGTAGAAGGGAGAAGTTATGGAAATGACAGATGACGAGATACTTCGTCTGTACAAGAATAGCAGGAACCCAAATAAGCAGATTCGAGTATTAGCAGAACTGAACGCCTGCACAAGTCACGAGATCCGTAAGATTTTGAGTAAGTATGGAGTGCTGGTGAAGAAGGATAAGGATGTTAAGAATTCGCTAAGGAAAGCGGATATAGATGTTCTGAAAAATCCAAACAAGTTTTATGACTTTTTAAAAGCTGAAATGGATTTGAGGCCAGATGTTTCTATTGAAGAAATCTCAAGAGAAGCGAAAATCAGCAGGTCTTGCGTATCGAAGTACCTGCTGAATCAGGACCTTCCTTCGACTGCGAATTTTGAGAAGCTGCTGAAGTATTTAGGAAAGACTAGAGAGGACTACTTGAATTATGAGTATTAAGTTCACGATTCCAGGGAAACCTCAAGCGAAGCAGAGACCGAGGGTAACACGATATGGCGCTTATACACCAAAAGAAACTTTGATGTATGAGAACTTAGTGAAATGTGAATACATGAGTCAAGTGGGAGAAAGACTTGATGGATGTATCAAGGCAACGATAAAAGCCTATTTTGAAGTACCTAAAAGCACCAGCAAGAAGAGAAAAGCAATGATGCTTGATGGAAGAGTAGGCAGAACGCAGAAGCCTGATTGCGATAATTTAGCAAAAAGTGTACTTGATGCGTTGAATGGAGTTGCATATCGTGATGATTCACAGATAGTTGAACTTCACGTTTGCAAGGGTTATGCAGAAGAAGCAAGAGTCGAGTGCGAACTTGAAGAACTGCAGGACCTAGAATAGATGGTCGCTCTCAGCCGTAAATTGAGAGCATGCGATTTATACCACAAAGAATATATAAACCTTAGTTTTGGGCGGACAAACCGCCCTAGAAAGGAATAAGGGGATTACAAATGGGAGTTCAAGAGCAGAGAACCTTAGATTATTTGAGAACGGGAAGAAGATTGACAGTAAAGTCAGCAATGGAAGAACTTGGAATTGGATGCTTTACAAAGACTGTTAGTAAATTGAGAAGGCAAGGTTATCCAATAAAAGGTGAATGGGTAACTGGGAAGAATAGATACGGAGATGATTGTAGATACATGGTCTACAGTATGCGAGAGGAGAAAGTTAATGGCTGAAGAAAAGGAGCTGGAAAACTTATGTAGCAAGTTAAAGAATCAGTTGTTTGAGTTGATGATGGATGTGGATAAGTGTTCCGTTTATGGAGATAGAGGAAAAATGAGACGTCTTCATTATCGAAATATGTCATGGCTAAAAGAAAATGGTCTGCAGAGTGAATATGCTGATGAATTTTACAAGGATATAACTAGCCAGGAAAAGACTGATTTTGAAAAAGAGTATAAAGGAATCTATATACGGCAGGTTGATGTGATTAAAACGATTGCCGGTTTTGATCCGTTTATGAAAAGTGAACCACAGAGTTTGATTTCAAAAATACAGTCGATTCCAGGAGTAGTAATCGACAGAGAGGAGACGTTGACGAGGAAGTAATGGGTAAATGGATTTTAATATTCTGTTTGATAATGCTTGTAATAGTGAGCGAAGAGTAGAAGGTGATTCATTATGGCTTTTGGAGAAAACTATGTAGTTAATGGCCAGTTGACTATTGATGATTTTTTGAGGGCATCAGAAATAAACGATGAAACCTTAGATGAAATCTTAAATGAGTTAGGAGCTGGCTCAGATATCAAGTTCGAAAAAGGCAGATGGTGTAATAAGGATTGTGGATGCATCCAGATTAAAGAAGCAGTGATTCGTGTGTGCATCGATGGCTTGAATAAAATTCGAGTTGAGTATTCAACGAAGACACACGGCAGCAGCTTATTGGTTAGAACGAAAGAAGATGCAATCAAAATTCTGAAGAACTACAAAAGAAGAGCAGAGAATAGTGATAGGAGAAAATAGTGAG
The DNA here is from genome assembly GCA_045579705.1 of Lachnospiraceae bacterium. GTDB lineage: Bacteria > Bacillota > Clostridia > Lachnospirales > Lachnospiraceae > Lachnocurva. Next base: position 71,367 of record JAZNMP010000011.1, on the reverse strand, counting down.
TTTTGTTTTAATCTTAATTTCCGTTTCAATGATTATTTTGGCGGTATCAGTAATTATGAATACGGTAGAGCATGCGGTCTCGACTTGGAAATTGAAGAAAATGTTGGCCTCAAATAAGGCAATGCTAGAGACAATCAAAATGATGCATGAAAGAGAGAATTTTAACACGGAGAAACGCTGATGAAAGAGATTTATTTTTTGCCGGAGAAAAAGCATCTAAAAAAATATGTTGTTGCTAGAAGCATGATGGGTGAGTACTGGTTCATGAGTACAACAGATAATGTTACCGAAGCGGGAAAGACTGCAAGAGAAAACTCTGCAGATATTTTTGAGAGTCAGGAATGTGTTGAGCAGGGTGAACCATATAAGGGGGAAGAGGATGGACAGAGTCAGAGAACGTCATGTTAAAGAGATGGAGCGTTACAAAGAAATAGCGGATAAGACGGATTCGAAGTATCTCAGACGAGATTACATGAAAAAGTATCATCGAATGAAGTTAGAGCTTGAGGAATATGATTCCTACCACGAACAGAAATAAGGCAGAAACATACGAAGGGAGATTGAATATGAAATTTGTAAATATTTTTGACCAGGCGATAGTCAGAGCGGATAGGATCCGCTGCATATCAAAAGAGGATATGGGAGATATTGGAATCCTACTTAGGGTAGAAATTGAAGGATGCAATATAGATGGCACTCCTAGAATACTGATAAATCAGTATGATTCAGTAGAAAAGATAGATGAAGATTACGTACATCTATGCGCTATATGCGAGGCAGATGGAATCAGGATAAATAATGGGTGAAATAAATGCTTACGACAATAAGAGAAATACTAATCCACAAGAAATACTCCAAGAGAGACGAGAACGGCAAAGTCCATTGTAGTGACTGTCCCCTGAAAGCAAGTGAGAATCAGATGGATTTAAGGTGTAAAGCAGTCGCACACTATGATAAAAAGCAGAAAGAATGGATATTTGATGATAGGAGGTTGAGATAATGAGAGAGTATGTTTGCATAAAACCATTTAGCGTTCCTTATTACGATATTGAAACAGATTCCTATGACGAATCACAATTCTATGACATTGAGGTCGGTTCGTTCTGGCAGAGAGAAGATGATGACTTTGGCTCTTGTACTGGTGCAGATATACATTTAGATGGTGATAGGGGCTGGATTGAGATAAATGAGGAAGATTTAGAAAGATGTTTTAAGCTGATAGAAAGTGAGGAGTCAGAATGCTGATTTTACCTATAAAGAAAAAGTGGTTTGATATGATTCTCTCCGGCGAGAAGAGGGAAGAGTATAGAGAAATCAAGCCGTATTATACTACACGATTTAGAAATGTTTGGGGCTATCCTGCATATTGGCATGAAATACATACAGTCGCATTTCGTAATGGATATAGCCATAACTCACCATTGTTAGTTGCAAAAGTAAGACTTGGAATGGGGAAAGGCAAGCCGGAATGGGGAGCAGAAAAAGGAAAAAAATATTACATCCTGAAAATATGTGATATTGAACCATACAGAGCAGAAAGCGAGGGGTTAGAATGACGAGAATTATAGAAAATCAACTGACGATTGAGAAAATAACGGAAGAATCAAGACGTAAGCCGGAAGGAACGTATGAGGAAATGGTAACATTTCAGCTCGGTGCAATTGCTTCAATGCTTGCAGATATATCCAGAAGCCTTGCAATCCTTGCTGATATGACAGAAAGCGAGGAATAGATGAAATCATATCAATGGTGGAGAAAACAAAAGAAGAGAGTACAGAAAAAGTACACTTTGTTCTTTGGACGATATTTGTCACCTAAAGAACTAAGAGAGTGGTACGACCACTGGACAGGCAGAAAGTGAGGGACGGAATGAAAGTAAATATTTGTGGTGTTCCACATAAAATAGTCTATAAGGAAGTTATAAATGAGGATTGTGCTGGAACTACTCAAGGAGAAATAGAATATAGCAAAGCGAAGATCAGAATAAAGAAAGGATTGCCAAAAGATATTGAAAAAGAAGTTATTATTCACGAAATGGTACATGGAATGTTGGTCCATATGGGGCAGGATGAATTAAGTGGAAATGAAGAATTTGTTCAAATGATGGCTAATGCAATCTACAATAGCGGATTTGAATTGAAGGTAAAGAAATAAGCTATAAGTGGTTTGCTGGAAAGTGAGGAATGAGATGACAAAAGAAGAGGCAATAGATATCTTAAAGCATCCGAATGAAATGTATCAAGGAACTGATGGTGTTGTGGGGTATACGTTCAATCCGAACAGAAAAAACTACGAGGCTTTTCAATTGGCAATCAAAGCACTAGAGCAAGAGCCTTGCGAGGATGCGGTGAGCAGGAAATTTATGTACGAACTAGGGGCAACGTGTATAGCAACTAGAGATAAAAACGATAAATTGATAGCACTGGGGGCGATAGAAAATTTGCCATCCGTAACACCTACACGCAAGAAAGCAAAGTGGGTAGTTGTAACTGACGGTCAATTTAAGTTTAAGACATGCATAGTGTGCTCGAATTGCAATTATGAGGAATTAGGCATTATTGGTAGTGAACGGAAATTTGTAGATGACTATCTAAATGATATTAGAGAACAGTGTAATTACTGTCCTAATTGTGGAGCGGATATGGAGAGCAGAGAGGATAATTGTTTAGATTGAGAGGTGGTAAAAGTGGAAAGATTATTAAATGATGTTATTGAGGATTTAGAGAGAAAGAGTGATTTCACAGGCAGATGGTGCGAACATTACTCTGAAAAATGCAAAGATTATTTAGAGTCATATGGAGATACTCATGCTGATTGTGGTCATAAATGTGAGTATTGCTGGAAGTTCAAATGGGCTGTCGATAGGGCAAGGCACTATGAGGAAAAATTAGGAATCCCGTGGAAAGAAATATTGAAATCGTGGGAAGATGATAGAAGTTATTGGTTTTTAAATTATTATCAGGATGCTAATCAACCATTGATTGACAGTGATAATGTGTTTGTGTTCGAGACTGTTGATGAATTGAGAAAGAAGTGCGGAAAAGAGTTTATTTGTCCAAACTGTAAAGGAATCTCTACAGACCCATATGAATGTAATAGTGGAAAAAAAATAGGTAAAAAAGTGTGTGATTGGAAAGCATATGGATTTTTCCAATTTGATTTGGCATTTTGCTATGTAAAATCAGAAAGAAAAGGCACAAAGATATTTATGCCCGTTTCACTTTCAAAACACAGAAAGGAGAGTGAAGAATGACAGAGTTATTTGAATATATACTAATCGCATTAGCGTGTCCGTTAGTGTTACCGATAATTGAGCCGCAGGAAATGGAGAACAAGGAAGAGTAAAATGGCAGAGTATATAGAAAAAGAACATTTCGACACAAGAGTGCGATTAGCAGTTGGAATGGCAGAGGGAGATTTTACAAAGGATTTCACAGACGGAGTTTTGTTCACTTTAGAACTGTTAAAGACAGAGAAAACCGCAGATGTAGTAGAACGTGAGAAGATTAATAAGGCTATTGAGGAAATGGAGAACCTTGAAACTACAATACTTGGAGAAACTTATGAGGACGGAGTTGCTGATTGTTTGGAAATTCTCAAGAAGAATATAGGAGAGTAAATTATGGATTGGGAAGAAGTAATTGAAAATCTAAAGTATCTAATATCCGAAGATTGCACAGATACTCAATTTGATTATGCAGATGAGATTGAAATTGCAATTAAAGTAATGGAGAGTCAAGAGGACTTGCGTTCCAAGATTGATAAGGCGATTAGGGAAATAAAGCAAGAAATACAAAATGGAACAATCAAAATAAATAGTGGGAATGAAAAACTGTTTACTATTCTAAAAGAAATATAGGAGAAAGGTGGAAGAATGAAACTAAAGAAGATTCTAAAACGTATGACACCGAATGAGAAAATACGTATTTACGAGAGAGATGGTATCTGGATAAATTCATTAGCAGGTAGCCCTGAAATACTAAAGTATAAGGATAGAAAAGTAAAACATATTAGTTCAGGATTTTACAATAACGATGCTACATTGACTATCACTTTGGAGGATAAAAAATGACAGATGATGAACTTTTCAAAAAATGGCTGATAACAATCGGATATCCAGAGGATGTTGATATCGAAAAATATGAGTCTTTAAAAATACTCTATTATATCAGCAATATTTCCTGAAAACTCGATTTGAACAGTTAGCAGAACCGCTCGGAGAAATGGTTAAAATAGTGGTAGATAAGATGCAGAGGGTGCTTGATTCTCTTGAAAATTATCAGTGGTTTGAGATGCAACATTCTAGAAAGAAACCTAGAGGCAGTATCAGGAGAAATAAGAAGAGGAAGAAAGAGAGGTAAATTATGATAAAGAAAAATTGTAAGGGCTGTTATGCTGCAGATACTGGCCAGCATCCATTATGCGGAGAGCCTAAAGGATGTTGCTTGGGATATAAAAATGATGGAGCTGGCCATCCAGAAGAAGAGTGCCCTAAACCAAAATCGTGGAAAGCGTTGGAAAGTGTGAAGAAATGTTAGTGGGATTTATAAGCATCCTGGGAACTGCATGTGGTATTATTCTAGGATATGTTTTAGGAAGGTTAAGATAAAGCGATTGAAAATGTGAACAAATTGTGAAATACTATATACGTTTGTAAAAAGTAATAGCTATTATAAGGAGGAAGAAAGTATGGCTAAAGCAGAGGGCGCAAAGAAACCTATTTACAAGAAGTGGTGGTTTTGGGTAATTATCGTTCTTGTGATATCTGGATTTGCAAATCTAGGTAACGAAGACAGTAAATCAGCAAAAAAAGAAGAGACTAAAATCGAGAAGAGTGCTGATAAAGAAAAGGCTAAGAAAGAAGAAGCAAAAAAAGAAGAGACTAAGGAATCTACGAAAGAGGAAACGAAAGTAGAAAAGAAGGACGTAACATCTGGTATGGATGTTGCTACGAAGAATGCTTATCGTTCTGCAAAGAACTATATTTCATTCAAGGGATTCTCAAAGCAGGGACTTATAGATCAGTTATCATCTGAGTATGGGGATGGATATACTGTTGAGCAGGCAACGGCAGCAGTGCAAGCACTTGAAGATGAAGGTAAAGTAGATTGGAATGAGCAGGCAGTAAAAGCTGGTAAGAACTATCTTGATTTTAAGGGATTTTCTAGACAAGGTTTAATTGACCAGTTGACTTCTGATTACGGAGATAAGTTCACAGTTGAGCAGGCAACATATGCTGCAGATAAACTTGGATTATAATATTAGATATGAGACCCAGGCTAGATCAGCTTGGGTCTTTTATTATGCGAATTTTTGAAATCGTCGGAGTGCTTACGCACTCAATACAGTTACGTACATTTTGTGTCAGTTTTGATACGCAAAAGTATATTTTTTTAACGTTTTTGTGTGATTTATGGGATGTTTTGGTGTATTTTGTGTCACTTTGTGTCACGTATTTGGGCTATTTAGAGGACTTATGGGGATGGGCTTACACTTCTTCGGTGACACCTCAAAGGGCTTAAATTGGGGCTTTTAGAGGCTTTAGGAAGGCTGAACCTTTTGAGGCTTTTGTCACACCCTAAAATCCGAAAAAATCGTAAAACCATTTTAATTAAGTAATATATATGCTATAATATAGTTAAGGAGGAAATTTGTATGGCTACAAAGATTTACACAAGCAGATATTCAAACAAGGAGCACTGGAAAGACTTCGAATACTATCATGTTTCGATAAGCATGGGAAAGCCTAAATACTACATTCCGTACGTGTTGAACGAGCAGATTTATATGTTCGCTCCATCAAGAAAGATTTTCAATTTACCCGAAGAAGAATTTAACAAGAAGTACAAAGAAGGGCTTGACAACTACGGAGTAGCACGAGTAAAATCCATGATAGATGGAACGATAAAACGGTCTAATGGACGCAAGGTTGTATTCCTTTGCTTTGAGGATATCAGAGTCGAAGGAGAGTTTTGTCATAGAACGGCCTTTGCAGAATGGGTTAGAGACAACATTGGGTATGAAGTTGAAGAGTTACCTGATCCGTCTGAACCGAAGGTGAAAAAACCGAAGAGGGCTAAAGCAGAAAGTCCATCGACAACACGCAGAGAGGACACTCAGTGTAAGCAGTTGAGTTTGTTCGATTTGTATGACCAGACTTAGCTTAATGGTAGAGCACAGAACTCGGGGTTCTGAAGATTGCTGTTCGAATCAGTGGGTCTGGAGTGAGCGGAGACTTAGGTCTCCGCTTTTTTTATATCGAGAGTGAGAGGAGACAATATGGCATTCGGAAACAGTGGTGGATTGTTTATCGGAGCATTGAAAGCGCCAGATAAGCAGTTCGTGTTATCGGTCCTAAAAGGGGCTAAAGAAAAGGGCTATACGAGATTTGTAGAGCCGTGTGCAGGGGCACTAGCAATGTCGTTTATTGCTGCAGAAGCAGGCTTTGAGCCTAAGAATATCGAGGCAAGTGATGTTTCATATTTTTCGGGAGCATATGCGAGAGGAATAAACGGGAAAACTACTGAAGATATGGAGATAGTTGCTGAAGGATTTAGTAGTGAAGAGCTGTTGAATCCAGCAACGGCATTGTATGCGCAGTTGTATCTGAAGATGGCAAAGAACGCAGGGCAGGACTATTTCTATGAACTGTTCAAGGACCTCAAGTTAAGAAGAGAGGAACACATTGCGCACATTCAGGAACAGATTGACAGAATGTCGGGGAAGATTAAGGGAATGTCCTATCGTGATATGGATATGATGGAGCACATTCTAGAGGTTGCTGATGATCCGCACGCAATCATCGTAGCATGCCCGCCGACTTATACTGCAGGTTATGAGAAGTTCTTCGATACTGGCGGCAAATTACAGTGGAGAGAACCGAACTACGGAATATTCGATGTTGAAGAAGGAATGCATCAGTTGTTTGAGATTCTGAATAATTGCAAAGCGCTTGCAATCATCTACGAGGAATGTGCTGCAGGAGAGTCTGTTGGAGTTCCAGTATACGGAAGAGAAGCTGGAAGACCAGGTATGCATATGTATCTGACAACGAACAGACCTGAAGAGGTTATAAAGCTGACAGATGGAAAGGTGATAGCACGAGGCACTGCATCAAAGATGGAGCCGGTAAAGTATGACATTATTCCTAAAGACTACGAGATAACAGAGAAGAGCAAAGTTGCAGTTATCCAAGCGAAGCCTGAGAACATCAGATATTATCGTTCGCTTTGGACTCATAACTTTGTAGGTGGTTCAGGAGCATCTGGATATGCAGTTATCGTTGATGGATATATCGCTGGAGTTTTCGGATATTCTCAGTTAGGAATCAGCTTGGCAGGTGGCTCTGATATCGAATTAGCCTTTGGAATTGGAGCACCTTCTATTTATCGCTTGAATAGATTGATGTATAGCATGGCTATGCGTGAAGAGCGTGTGAAGTCGACAATCAATGACCTGGATGCAGAAAACTGTAAGGGAATTCAGACAACAGTACTTACAAAGTATCCTGAATCGAAAGAAATGCGTGGCCTTTTCAAATTGTATTCAAAAGAGAAAGGCCAGTTAGGTTTCAAACTGAAATATAGAGCAGACCTCAAGAAAGAAAGTGAAGAAGTGTTACTCAAAGAATGGGTAAGAAAGGAGCAAAAATGGCAGGCGAACAGAAAGAAGAAATAAAGAGATATGAGCAGATTTATGACATGGGACATGGCTTGATTATAGCAAAAGTTCCGATTAAGTCTGTTAAAGAGCAGGATATCAATGCTCGAATAATGAAGGACGATATGCAGAGCCTTCTGACAGAGAATATTACAAAGAGAGGGCAGTTGGAAAGCCTGCCACTATTAGCAGACAAGGACGGAAAACTTGAAATCGTTTCTGGCCATCATAGAGTGAAGTCAGCAAAGGCTGCAGGCATTGACGAGCTGATTTCAATTATCGATGTATCGGGTCTTACACGTAGCCAGATAGCAGCTAAGCAGTTAGCGCACAATGCCATCGAAGGTTTCGATGATGAATCAACTTTGAAAGAAATCTGCAAGGCGATTACAGACGTTGATGACATGATCGAGTCAGCTATGCCAAAGGAGTATTTCAATGAGATTCAGCATGAAGTGGAAAGTTTAGCAACTCCTGCAGTTGATTTTAATTTCAAGACAGTTACATTTACTTTCCTGCCTCACCAAATAAAAGAGCTAGACGATGTTGTAAAGAAGATTCCATCTAGTGAGTATCTAGGCTATACGGATATTGATCAGTTCAAAGGTTTTGCTGATGCAGTAGAAAAGACAAAGAAGTTCGAGAATATAAAAGCAGTGGGAACGGCTATTCACCAGATGATTAAGCTGACTGAGGAGCACTATTCAGACTATGACGAGAACGAAGACTGGCTTCCGCTTGTTTCATTGTTTGGTGGTGGAGCAATCAGTGCAGAAAACGCTGATGTGGTAAGAAGAGCCATAAAGAAAGCTAAGGATGAAGAAGTAATCACAGATAAGTCAAAGAGCGAATTGATTATTAAACTTTGCAAAGAATATCTAGGAGAGTAGTAAATGGCAGCAACTAAGTACAATCCGGAATATCATCGAGATTGGGCTTGGTCATTGTATGCACTTGGAGCAACGGACAAGCAGGTTGCAGAGGCTTTTGGAGTATCTGAACGAACAATTCTTAGGTGGGCTAAGAAGTTCGAGGATTTCCAAGAAGTCCGAGAGACAACGAAGAGCCTGGCTGATTCGAGAGTAGAGAAAAGTCTGTATAAAAGAGCCACTGGCTACGAATATACGACAACAGAAACGAATACTACGATTGATGAAAACGGACAACCGAAGATTAAGAGCATCCGAACGTACAAGAACTACGAGAAGCCTGATGTTGGCGCTATTGCGTTCTGGTTGAAGAACAGAAAGCCAAATGTTTGGAGAGATAGAAGAGAGCCTGAACCAGACGCTGAAATCATGAAGAAGACAGATGATGTACTCGTCAAGATTCAAAAGGTTGCTATGGAAGTTGGAGCACAGATGCAGGAAGAACAGAAAGACGAGAGTGAAACTCAGTAATGGATGTATGTATTTCTGAAAAGCAAGCTGAATATATTAGAGAAGCGCATCACCGATGGAATTTTGCCATCGGTGCAGTGCGTTCAGGCAAGTCGCATATAGCAGTTCAGTTCGTTATCCCTTTTGAGCTGAGAAGATTACACGGAAAGAAAGGTCTGAACTTCATTATCGGTGCAACAAAAGAGAACATTGAACGAAATGTTCTACAACCGATTCGAGACATATGGGGAGATGGAGCTGCTACTCAGATAAATGCTAGAGGTATAGCAGTTATCTTTGGAGAAAAAGTATATTGCATCGGTGGTTTGACGAAGGACCAAGTGTCCAGGATCCGTGGTGCTGAGATTAAGTTTGTGTATATAGACGAGGCAACGGATATCCATAAAGAAATATTCGAAATGCTGAAATCTCGACTTTCCTTGCCGTATTCAATATGCCATGCAGCTGCGAACCCATCATATCCGACCCACTATATCAAGGAGTTTCTTGATACTGCAGAAAAGGGAGTAGATATCTACTGCCAGACGTATACGCTTTACGATAACCCATTCTTGCCGAAAGTATACGTGCAGTCACTGGAAGCAGAATATGCAGGTACAGTTTATTTTCAGCGTTATGTTCTAGGTATGTGGGCTAAGGCAGAAGGTCTTATATGGCCTATGTATGACCAGTGCATTGGCTATGTTGAAGGGAAGCCTACTGAGTATGTAATCTCGATGGACTACGGAACGATGAACCCCTTTGCAGCTATGTTGTGGGGCAAGATAAACGATGTTTGGTATGGAATGAGATGTTACTACTACGATGGTAGAAGCAATGGCAAGCAGAAGACTGACGATGAATATGCAAACGATATTGATGACTGGATTTCGGATATCTTACTTGAACGAGCAGAAGAGCATCTGAAGAAAGGAATCGAGCCAGAGCGAATTGAAGTGATAATTGACCCATCAGCTAAATCGTTTATTACGCTGATGAAGAGAAAGGCATGGTGCAAAGTGAGACCAGCTAAGAATGATGTGCTTGAAGGAATCAGACAGACTGCTACGTGTATGCAGAGAGGACTAATCAAGATAAGCCCAGAGGTTAAGGAGTGGAAAACAGAAGCATCGGGCTATGTTTGGGATGATTCAAACCCAGAGATAGAACGACCAGTAAAAGAACGAGACCATCTGTGTGATGCAGTTAGATATTTTTGTGTGACCAAGAAATTGTTGAAGCCTAAGTCGGAATACCATCCACTTTGGAACTAGGAAAAGGAGGAAAAGCAATGAGATGTGCAATGGACTTTGACGAGAACAAAAAGTTAAGTGATCAGAATGTTGCAGCCTGGGGAGAAAATCAGAGTCTGCAGGAAGAACCAGCGTACAAAGAAGAGGATATCAAGCACGAAGAGTCAAAGGAGTTTTTTCGGGGCTATAAGATGGCGCTGGATGATATGTGCAAAGAACTAGAGTTTGAAGTTGGCGAGGGAATTATATCAAACAGACAGTCTGATATGACACAAGCGCTTGTTTGTAGTGATTTGTGTATGTTGTTATTCAGTATCCTTGATAATGAGAGTTGTGAGGAGGATAGCTAATGAAAACCTATCAGGATTTTTTGGAGCTAAATGGTGATGAAAAGAAGGTTATGCAGTTCGTCAAGGACGTTATCACTGAGTACAAGAACAGTGATCAGTACAAGACTGCTTGCATAGCGAAAGAATACTTCGAAAAGCGAAATGTAACTATTCGAGAGTATCAGAAACTGCTTTACAAGGTTACTGGAGAAACAGTGCCGGACAACTACTCAGCTAACTGGAAAATGCGCCATAGCTTCTTGAAGAGATTTATCTGCCAGGAGAATGAACACCTGCTAGGTAACGGACCAGTCTGGAGCAATCCAGAGACTGCAAAGAAGCTAGGCAAGAAGTTCGATGCGAAACTGTCTGATGCAGGCGAAAGTGCTCTTTGGGGTGGTGTATCGTATGGCTTTTGGAATTTTGACCATATTGAAGAATTTGATGCTCTAGAATATGCGCCTATCTTTGATGAAGAGGATGGCTCTATGAAGATGGGAGTCCGTTTTTGGCAGATTGCATCGAATAAGCCGTTAAGAGCAACCTTGTACGAATTGGATGGATATACGAAGTACATTTGGAGAAAGAACAAGGGCGAGATACTTGCACCAAAGAGAGGGTATATTGCCAAGTTCAAGACTTCTAATTTCGATGGTACTGAAATTTACGATTATGAGAACTACCCAACGTTTCCGATTGTTCCACTTTGGGGCAATAAGAGCCATCAGTCAGAACTAGTAGGCCTTAGAGAACAGATTGACTGCTACGACCTAATCAAGAGCGGATTTGCTAACGATGTTGATGATGCATCTTTGATTTACTGGACTATTCAGAACGCTGATGGAATGGATGAAATGGACTTAGCGAGATTCGTAGAGCGAATGAAAACTATAAAAGCTTCAGTTTTATCCGATGAAGGGGCAAAGGCAGAGGCTCACTCAGTAGAACTGCATTATGAATCAAGGGAAGCACTGCTAAACAGATTAAGAGCTGATTTGTACGAGGATGCAATGGCGCTTGATACTAAGGCGCTGGCAAGCGGTGGTTCGGTAGTTACTTCAGTAATCGTAGCAGCATACAAGCCGTTGGATAGTAAGTGTGACGAATACGAATACTGTGTGAACAATTTCCTTGAGGATATTCTTAGGCTTGCAGGAATCGAAGATGAAAATCCGACCTTTACACGTTCGATGATCGTAAATAAAGGCGAAGAGATTACGAATGTGCTCCAGGCTGCTCAGTACACGGGCGAAGAGTACACAACAACGAAGTTGCTCAACATTCTAGGTGATGGAGATATGGTTGAGGAAATCCTGCAGAGAAAAGACGAAGAGGACATGGAACGTTTTACTAGTCGTAAAAAGAACGCAAACAACGATTCTGACGAGGAAGACGGAGACTCCAACAAATCCTCAAGCGAAGAGTTAGAAGAGGAATAAAGGCAAACTACGAAGCCATAGAGGTATTTCTAAATGTTAGATAAAGGACACAAAATAACTGATGACGAACTCAAGAAACTTGAGCGCAAATTGACAAAGGAATACAAGCAGGCTAGCAAAGAGGTGACTCAGAAATTGGAGAGTCACCTCTCTCGCTTTGAGACCAAAGACAAGTTGAAGCTGAATGAATTAAAAGCGGAGAAAATTACTGAAGAAGAGTACAAGCAGTGGCGAGTTGGCCAAATGATGATGGGAAAACGCTGGGAAGAAATGAAGCAGACGTTAGCTGAAGACCTTACTAACGTTAATCAGATAGCCATGAGTATGGTAAAAGAAACTTTGCCGGATGTTTATGCGCTGAATCATAACTACGGAACGTTTGAAGTCGAGAAGGGTTCTCAGATTGATACTAGCTATACATTGTATGACCGACAGACAGTAGAGACACTGGCAAAAGAGAATCCGAAGTTACTGCCTGACCCGAAAGTCAATATCCCGAAAGATGTTAGGTGGAATAAACAAAGCATCAATAGCGCAGTTTTGCAGGGTGTTCTGCAGGGCGAGGATGTTCGTAGAATATCAAAGCGAATGGTTGAAGTCACCGACATGAACCGAAAGGGAGCAATCCGAAATGCTAGGACAATCTATACTGGAGTAGAAAATCGAGCAAGACGAGACTCCTACGAAAGAGCTTTGGATTTTGGCATAGATATGGAGCAGACTTGGGTTGCAACGCTTGATGGTAGAACCCGAGAGTCTCATAGATGGCTTGATGGTGAGACAAGACCTATTGGGGAGGAATTTTCAAATGGCTTGGAGTATCCAGGAGATCCGAGTGGAGACCCCCGAGAAGTATATAACTGCAGATGTACGCTGATTGGTAACGTAGCAGGTTTTAGAAGAGACTTGTCAGATTTATCGAAAAGAAATACAACTCACATGATGGAAGACGATTACGATGACTGGAAACGTTCAAAATCAACATCTAAAAAGACTTGGGAGTCTGTCAAGCATTATGAGAAACGAGTATACAAGGGAAGAAATGGAAAACTATTAAAGGTTGACCTGCAGTTTTTCGCTAGTAGAAAAGACTTTAGTGAATATGAGCAAATCTATCTTGATTACAAAGAATATGCAAAAGTAATGCATAATTTGAGAACTCATGCTACAGATGAAGAACGGGAAGATAGAATCTTTCAGAAGGCTATTGGTGACTATATTTATTCTGTGCTATATTTACCTAAAGACGAAGAATATATCATTATCGATAAGAAATTAAATAAAGGGTGATAAAACATGAAAACACAAACTGAAAAAGAATTATATGAGTTGCTAAAAAATATTCGAAGCCGAGAAGGTTTTGCTGAGAACATTATGATAGGCCTTGAAACGGATGGAGAAAGGCAGTTATTGATAGATTATATCAATAGTTTTCCAGAGGATGCCCCTGCAACACCTGCAGATGTTATTTTGACAGAAATTGATATTAGAAGAGGTAATTTCACGAAAGGAGAGTAGCCTATGGCTCAAGAGTTTAATTTTACGTTATTAGACCACTCAGATTTAGTTCGCAAGGCTACTGACGAGCAGATACGTAGAGGACTAGAGGCAGTTGGAATCCAGGCTGAAGGCGATGCGAAGTTGAAATGTCCGGTAGATACTGGCTTATTGAGAAACAGTATTACACATGCAGTCGGTGGAAATTCGCCTGCAATCAGTAGTTATCGAGGTAGTAAAACTCACGGAACAAATCCTCATACTATTGCGAATGGAACTGCAGGAAAGCCAGCACCAGGTCCTCATTCGGGTAGTTATTCGGGAAAGGTAGGCAGTAGAAATGATTATACTGTCTATGTTGGAACGAACGTTGAGTATGCACCATATCTTGAGATGGGAACGTCAAGGAGTACTGCGCAACCTTTTTTGAAACCTGCTATGGCAGACAATATATCCACGTACAAGGATATTATGATTAAGTATCTGAAATCCTAACGATTAAGTCGTAAAAGGGATTGAAAAGATACTAGTTTCGAGATATAATTTATATGCTCATAAAACAATGTGGTTACAGATTGTTTCGCTTTTATTTCCCTATGAGATGTTGCTTCGGCAGCATCTCTTTTTTGTTTCAGAAAACCCCTAAAAAACCCCCAAGAAACCCCTAAGAAACCCCCAAACCCCTTTTTGAATAAAATCATATTTTGAAGATTTCAAATGTGGTTTAAACAGATTTTCTGTTTAAATCATCGTAAAACCTGATTCGGGAAGTCGGAAAAAATCATTTTTGACTAAATTTAAAAATCCTTTATTTTCAAGGGTTTCAGCGATTCAAAAACCCCTAAAAAACCCCTAACCCCCTTTTTTTAAAAACCCCTAAAAACCCCCTAAAGGAAAAGAGAAAGGAAAAGATAAATATAAAGAAGTATATAAATATACTTCTTTGTGATGTTGATGATGATTAAATCGTAAATCTGTCTTGAAATTCTCGAAAAACGGTTTTATAGTAAAAGTATCTAATGACAAAGAAACGTCACCGAAGCAAAGGAGAGAAATTATCAATGGCACTAACAAGAAAGTTTTTGTCTGCTCTAGGAATTGAAGCAGATAAGATTGATGAAATCATCGAATCCCATATGGAATCAGTTACTGCACTCAAAGCACAGAATGCAAATGCTGAGGAAAAAGAGAAAGATTTACAGAAGACAAAGAAAGAACTAGAAGAGACAAAGAACAGTCTCGAGAAGGTTCAGAAGGAACTTGAAGAAGCTAAGGCTAATACAAGCACTGAGGAACTTGAGAAAGTTAAGAAAGAGTTTGAAAGCTACAAGGCAGGGATCGAAAAGAAAGAGGCTGATGCAAAGATTGAAAAAGCATATCGTGAACTCCTAAAAGAAATCGGTGTATCAGAGAAACGAATCGATTCAATTTTGAAAGTAACTGATCTGTCTGAAGTGAAGCTGGATGAAGAAGGAAAGATTGAGGATGTTGAAAAGAAGACAGAATCAATTAAGAACGAATGGGCTGATTTCATTGAGCAGAACGGAAAGAAGGGTGCTGATGTAGAGACCCCACCTAAAGGAAATGGTGGAAATGGTACAAGTGGCAGGGCTGCTGAACTTGCTAAAAAGTACCATGAGAACAGATTTGGTTCAACTAAGGAGGAATAAAGAATGTCTTTTATTCAGACAAAAAACGGAAGAGCCTATGCGCCAGGATATTTCCTTGCACATGAAGAGTGTACAAGAGAAACACGTGAGATTGCACAGACTGGTGTTCAGGCTGATGAAGACGGATTGAAGATCGTAAAGGGCGGAACAATCTATCCTTCAAACGATGCGAACGCTATCGGAATCATTTATGAGGACGTAGACGTTACTTCAGGAAATATGCCAGGCTCAGTTGTTACTGCAGGTACAGTTTATGAGAGCAGACTTACTGATGAACTCAGCAACGCTGCAAAGACTGCACTTAAAGGACTTGGTTTTAAATTTGTGTAATAGCGGAGGAAAAAGAACATGCCTAATTTCGTAAAGAATATTTTAGGATT
The DNA here is from genome assembly GCA_045579705.1 of Lachnospiraceae bacterium. GTDB lineage: Bacteria > Bacillota > Clostridia > Lachnospirales > Lachnospiraceae > Lachnocurva. The sequence continues at coordinate 55,761 of JAZNMP010000011.1, read as the reverse complement.
CGTAAAAGATGCCGATTGGCGAGAGGTCGGATTCCAGGTAACTAGACAGAACGACCCGATCGATTCACTATTCGGTGATACAAAGACTGACAACCTGCTTGCAAAATGGAATAGCCTTGCATCTGAGTATCAGATTCCAATGGCTGCACACTTCCATGCGTTTGATACAGAGTCAAACACAACATTCAGAATGCCAGTTGATGCTCATAGCATCGAAAAAGGACTGATTAAGGTAAAAATCAATCAGTCAGAAAGAATGAGAGAACTTCTCAGAACTGGTGTTAGAGAAGATGCACTTTATGACTATGTTCTCAATGATGGTATCAGACTTTCAGAGCAGGTATTTACACGCTCAAAGGTAGCAAAGAATGAACTTATGGCTACTGGTAAAGTGACCATCAAAGAGAACAACCTCAACCTCACTGTTGATTATGGTGTTGCTCAGGACCAGACAACATTTGAAATTGATTTTTCTGATGGTAAAGATGTTTTTGCACAGATCGAAGCGATTATTGAAGCAGCTAAGACTAAGGGTGTAACTCTTACTGGAATTTACACATCTACTGCTATGTTGTCAAAGATTCGTAAGCATGAGTCAGTACAGACTGCTATCAACGGAGCAGCAGCAAAGGGAGCAGTTGTTAGAAGAAGTGCTCTTGAAGCATACCTTAATGACGAGTATGGAATCACAACAGTAATCACAAACGACCTTACATATGGAGCAGGCGCTGAGATCGATAAGGAAACTGGCAGACCAGTGGTTACATCTGAGAGATATTTCCCAAGTGATGTAATTTCATTCTTCGCAACAAATCCAGGCGGATTTATGGGTGAAGGACTTTGGGGAAATCCTCCAGAAGTGGATGCAGTTGACTTTACAAAAGTAAACGCATCAGGAGAATCTCCATACGTTTATGTTTCACAGTGGATGGAAAAAGACCCTGCAGTACTTTGGACAAAGGCTTCAGGATTGTTTATGCCAGTGCTTTACAATCCAAGTTCACTGTTTATTGCTAAGGCAAAGGCAGCAGGAACACAGACACCAGAGGAAGAGCCAGCAGGCTAAAGGAGTAACAGATGCAGATTACTGACCTATGCGCAGAATTGAATAACTGGTTTCAGACTTCTATCGTATTGGGCGATTTCCAGATTGAGAACGGAAGAATTGACCTAGAGTATATGAAACAGGGTCAGTATTTTCGCATAGTGGGTTCAACCTTTAATGACGGAGTCTATCAGTATCCGGCAGAGAACCTCACGGATGAAGAATTTGATGGAGCTATTTGGCCTATGGCAGTCCCTAAGACTGTCATAGACCTTTTAGCAGAAATCAATAACTGGAACGAGAAATACGGAAGTAAAGTGGATTCTCCGTATCAGTCTGAATCGTTTGGCGGTTATTCGTTTACGAAAGCAGTATCAAGTACTGGTGACTGTTCGTGGAAGACGCAGTTCAAGTCTAGATTGAATCAGTGGAGGAAGATAAGACCATGAGTTTACTAGAAGAGTATATGGAAGACTGCACGATGATCGATAAGATCCATGTAGAAGATGGCTACGGAGGCTTTATAAACAAATGGGTTCCAGGAGCGAAGTTCAAAGCTGCGATTGTAAAAGAAACCTCTGATAACGCAAAGATTGCTGAAGCAGAGGGAACGAAAGGTATCTACACAGTCACAACGACTAAAAACGTTAATCTCCAGTTCCATGAAGTGTTTCAGAGAGATTCTGATAAGAAAATCTTTAGGTGCACAACGGATGGAGACGATGTGAAGACACCTGATAGTGCAACGTTAGATATGAGGCAGGTCAATGCTGAAGAATGGGTGTTAACGAATGATGAACAAAGAACAAGCAATTCATGATTTTTGGAAATCTTTTGGACTTCCTGCATACGACGAATCGGACGTTCCAGACGGAGCGGAGTTACCCTATATAACATATTCAGTCGCAACGTCAAGTTTGGGTAACGTGGTCAGTATGACGGCTTCTCTTTGGTATTATTCGAACTCATGGAAGGATATAACCCTAAAGAAAGATGAAATCTCTGAAGCAATAGGCATAGGCGGTAAGGTTATTGATATTGACAACGGCTATGTGTGGATTCAGAGAGGTTCGGCATTTGCTCAGAGAGTAAGTGATCCGAATCGTGAAATACGTAGATATTATTTACAAACCGAGGTTGAGTTTTTAACCGAGAATTAAAGGAGGAAAAGATGAAACGTTTTTACCAGATTCCTCAGGATACATTTGAGTCTTTGCAGTTGGAAGCAGGTGTAGTTCTGAAGCGTTTCAATCCTGCAGAACCAAACGTAGTAAATACAGATATTGTATGTGCTACAACGGGCGGTATCAATCCTACTTGCGTTCCTTCTTACGTCGACATGGGTGAGGATGTAGATAATTGCCCTAACAACATGAAGGAGCTGAAGGATATTACTGGATGGGAAGCAAAGATGGCTTTCACATCATTGGGAACGTCTGCTGAGATGATCAGAATGTCACTCGGAGCTGCAGATATTGAAGCTGAGAGCGGAAAGATTACTCCTAGAAACTCATTGAAAGATACAGATTTTAGTGATGTTTGGTGGGTAGGTGATAAAGCAGGCGGTGGAATGGTTGCTATTCGACTTATCAATGCTTTATCTACAAGCGGATTTTCTCTGCAGACTACAAAAGGCGGTAAAGGCCAGATTGCAGTTGAGTTGACTGGTCATTATTCATTAGCAGACCAGGAAAAAGTTCCTATGGAGTTTTACTCAACAGAGAAAGAAGATACTGCAGAGACACCAGAATCTGCAGGATGATTTTTAGGAGGTAATTGATGAAACTATCAGATTACAAAGGCGAGGATGCGATTGATTTATTGGCAGATTTGCTTGAGCCGATTTCAAAAATCTGTACGGATGAAGTTCTGCAGAAAAAGGTTGAGGCTGAAGAACATCAGCTGAAAATCGTTGCATATCTCTTGAGAAGCCATAAGCACGAAGTTATTGAGATTATGGCTCGAATCGATGGAGTTGACCCAGCCGAGTATAAAGTAAGCGCTCTTACATTACCACTAAAAGTTATCGAGCTACTGAATGATAAAGAGGTAGCAGAACTTTTTCAATCGCAGGGTCAGAGTCTGACAGGCGCACCTTTTGGCTCTGCTACGGAGACTTCAGAGGAGATAGAAGAAAAGTAAGACCATTTTTGCGGTACGTCAAGGCAAGAAACGAAGAAAAATTCGATGCTGAGACGTACCGTTTTTATATTTCAGAGACTGAAAGAGGAATCTTTGATTGCCTAGCAGGGTTGGCAGGAGAGGAAGGAATGAAAATGAGTCTTAATGAATTCCGAGAAGCACAGAGGAGTGCGCAGAAACAAGAAACAAAAACGAGTGGAGAAATAATTGAGCACTTTATGGATGAACTTAATGGCTCAGATTGAAAGGATACAGAAGAATGAATGTATTTGAATTATTTGCATCCTTGTCGCTCGATGCTTCTGATTTTGATAAAGGATTAAGAAAAGCAGGCCAGCAGAGTGAGACTTTTGGTGGAAAGATAAAAAGTGGACTGGGAACACTTGCAAAAGTAGGTGGTATGGCAGTAGCTGCTGGCGGAACTATGGCAATAGCATTTGGTAAAAAATCCGTTGATACTGGAATGCAGTTCGATAAATCAATGTCGCAGGTAGCAGCCACAATGGGTAAGACAACGAAGCAGATTAATGAATCAAAAGTTAAGACTAAAGATTTTAGCGGAACACTTCGTGAGTTTGCAATAAAACTTGGAAATGACACAGTTTTTTCAGCTAAGCAGGCAGCAGATGCCATGAATTATATGGCGCTTGCCGGATATGATGCTAAGACTACAGTGAAGATGATGCCGAATGTATTGAACTTGGCGGCTGCAGGCAATATAGAACTTGCCTCGGCATCTGATATGGTTACCGATGCGCAGTCGGCATTAGGGTTATCAATTGGTCAAACAAAAGATATGGTTGACCAGATGGCTAAAGCATCTTCGAAGTCTAACACATCTGTTGCGCAGTTAGGTGAAGCGTTCCTAACAGTAGGTGGTACGGCAAAGGATCTGAAAGGTGGAACTGTAGAACTGTCTACTGCATTAGGATTGCTTGCTGACAATGGTGTTAAAGGTGCTGAAGGTGGTACTGCACTTCGAAATATTTTACTTGCTTTGAATCCTAAGAGTAAAGAAGCTGCAGATATGATGAAGAAACTAGGTTTCCAGGCATATGATGCAAACGGAAATATGAGACCACTGAAAGATATCTTTACAGATTTGAATAAGAGTTTGGATGGAATGTCTCAGCAAGAACGTCAAGAGGCTTTGGCTACAATCTTTAATAAGGTTGATTTGAAGTCTGTAAATGCTTTATTAGGAACGAATGTAGAACGTTGGGATGAATTGACGAATGCAATAGATAACTCAAAGGGTGCGGCTGAAAAGATGGCTAAAACTCAGATGGATAATTTAGCTGGAGATGTAACTTCTTTGAAATCAAAATTTGAGACTTTACAAATAGCAATTAGCGAAAAGTTAACACCTGCTTTGAGAGAACTTGCGAAAAAAGGTAAGGATCTGCTTGATAATTTGACAAAGTCCGTAAAGAGCGTTGATGTTGGTAAATTGGTTAAGAATTTTAAAAAGCTATCTCCTATCCTCGAAGGTGTAGCAATATCTGTAGTTTCGGTAACTGCAGCATACAAGGGTTATCGTGCAGTTCAGGCAGCGTGGGAAATCTCAACTAGACTAAAGATTCTGATGATACAGACAGAGACAACTAGTTTATGGGGATTAGCAGCTGCTCAGATAGCAGCCAACGCTCCTATGCTGATTACAGTTGGAATAGTAGCCGCCATAATAGCAGCGGTGATTCTACTGGTTAAACACTTTGACAAGGTAAAAGAAGTAGCTGGAGTCGTATGGAATGCAGTGAAAGACTTCTTCTCGGGCTTATGGGATAAGATCGTAGAGATTGGAGAGGGGATTGCAGACTTCTTCTCGGGAGTTTGGGATAAGTTAAAGAGTTTCGGTTCGAATGTAGCTGATTTCTTCTCAGGCTTATGGGAAAGCATTAAGAGTTTCTTCGCTCCAGTAGGAGATTTTGTTGAAACGTTTGTTATCGGTCCAATAAAGAAAAGAATCGAGTTTTTTGTGACTGCATTTAATGTCATTAAGGAATTGGCGGTAGGCACTTGGGAACTGATAAAAGCCGTTTGGGGAGTTGTTGCAGACTGGTTTATGTCGAATATCATTCAGCCGGTAGGAGATTTCTTCGCCAAATTGTGGAACGGAATTAAAGAAGCAGCAAGCGCTGCATGGGATGGAATAGTAGCCGTTTGGAATGTAGTAGCAGGATGGTTTAGTACGTACATTATTCAGCCAGTCGCAGGATTCTTTAGTTCTATGTGGGAAGGTCTCAAAAATGGGGCATCTAAAGCTTGGAACGGAATCAAGAGTGTATTTTCTACAGTTGCTGAGTTCTTTGGAGATGTATTCTCAAAGGCTTGGAAAAGAGTAAAGGACGTTTTCTCAGTAGGTGGAAAGATTTTTGATGGTATCAAAGACGGAATCGTTTCAGCATTCAAGACTATTGTAAATGCGATTATTCGTGGAATAAATAAGGTTGTATCAGTTCCGTTTAACGCTATCAACAATATGTTAGACACGCTGAGAAATCTGTCTATCGCAGGAGCACATCCGTTTAAGGGATTGATTTCTAGATTTGATGTTCCTCAGATTCCATTGCTTGCTAAAGGTGGTGTTATCGGTGGAAGTGGTAGTGCAATTGTCGGTGAGGCAGGAGCAGAGCTTGTACACCTTCCAAGAGGAGCGCAGGTAACACCTTTGAATAGAAACAATTCTGATTTTATGGAACTTACTGAAGAAATGAGTGAGACTCAGCAGAACACTAACGAACTAATCAGACTGATTATTGAGATTCTGAGAGGTGGAGTTCCAGTTGATGTTGATGGTAGAGACTTCAGAAGGAAAGTTAGGAGAGTGACGGTTTGAGTAGATATGAACAGTTGATTTATGAAAACCATCTCGGGAAAAAGCTGATATTTGGTGATGGCTCTGGCTTATACGTAAATGAAAACGATTTACGTGATTATAGCTGGAGCTACACTTCAGCAAATGGAAGAATCAAGAAATTTTTTCAGGAGATAAAAGAAAAGACTATTCCTGCAGTAGTGCTGAATCCAGACGTAGAAGTCGCAACGGATATCAAGAATCGATTACTTGAGTATGCGGAAGAAGATGTTCTAGCAGAGAGTGAGGGCAAGTTGTGGGTAGGCGATTACTATCTGTCTTGCTTCATTATCGGTAGTTCAAAATCTAAGTATTCGAGGACAAAGAAAGAAACCATATTTCAGTTAAAAGTACTGACTGACAAGCCTAGATGGACTAAAGAGAAGAACATCTATATGAGGTCAGACGAGAAAGATACGACTGGTGGTTTTGATTTTCCATACGACTTTGGCTATGACTATGGTTCAAAAGCGCAGAATATCGTGAATGAGAACTTCTCAGAGTGCGATTTCAAGATGATTGTGTATGGATCCGCAGAAAAAGTTCGAGTGGGTATCGGTGATAACTTGTATGAGATTAATCAATCATTACTGGGTGGTGAATATGCCGTAATAGATAGTCGAGAAAAGAGAGCGTATAAGGTTGATGCAATCGGTAGACAGACGAACATCTTTAGTTTGAGGAATAGAGATTACAGTTTGTTCAAGAAAATCCAGCCAGGAGTAAATGCGATTGATAGAGACTCGATGGTTGATATCACTCTGTACTACGAAAGGAGTGAGCCACTATGGACCTAGAACTGATTTACACGAATGCGAAGAGAGTCGATATGGGAATCTTAGAGTCGGTAGATATGGATTTATCTTTCGGAGAGGAAGAGAACGACTTCGAGTTTACAGTTCCTATGGATACATACGAGATAGAGGGTGGAAGCTATATCTACATAGTCGGAACAGAACTTGGTGGAATTGTGGATGATGTAAAGAAAGATACGTCTACTGCGACAGTTACTTATCACGGAAGAACCTGGCATGGCATTTTGAATAGCAAGGTAATCGAACCAGATGCAGGCCAGTCGCATTACGTAGTTTCGGGTGATGCAAACGTAGTTATAGCGAATCTGATACAGAGACTTGGGCTTGGTGATCTGTTTGAAGCGTGTAGTGAGCTTTCAGATATTCCTATTACCAATTATCAGTTTGATAGATACACAAAAGCGTACGTAGGCATCAAGAAAATGCTAAAGAAAAAGTTTGCGAAGCTAAAGATTATCTTTAATGGCGAAAAGGTTGTTTTATCTGCAGAACCAAGAGTTGACTATACGCAAACGGATGATATCAGTTCGAGTCAGTTTGAGTTTGTAATCAATAAGGTTTATAAGCCCGTGAACCATCTTATTTGCCTCGGTAAGGGCGAGTTGACAGAGAGAACAGTGATTCATCTATATGCTGATAAGAATGGCAATATAAGCCGAAATCAGAGCTTATTCGGTATAGATGAAAGGGAAGAGATATACGAAAACACAAATGCTGAAGATGATGAATTACTTGAGTCTGGAATTGATAAATTGAAAGAGTATCTATCACAGAGTTCTGCAGATGTAGACTTCGATAATGTAGAGGAGATTTACGATATAGGGGATATCGTAGGCACAGTAGATGATGATATCGGAGTAGCAATAAGCGAAGAGATAACGCAGAAAATAGTTAAGATATCGAAAGGATTGATTAGCGTTCAATGTCAAATCGGTTCTAAGGCATCTGAGAATGCAGTAATAGCATAAAGGAGAGAAAGATGGCAGAAATAAATTTAGTAACTGGAAAACGTGGAGAAGCGCACGTTACCGCAGTAGACCAGCGAAACATGAATGCAGCCACTTTGGGAAATGCTGAATTTGTTTTTGAGAACAATGAGCAGTTCAAGTTGGAAGTGCAGAGTAACAACAAGGTTAGGATAAAGTCTGGTGACGGATTTATGCAGGGCGCACACTTCAGAATTAATGAGAGTGAATATGCTGACCTTGATGTTGAGAATGGTGTAGCCGGCTATAAGAGAAATGACCTTGTAGTTGCTAGATATTCAAAGGATTCTATCAGCGGTAAAGAGAAAGTGGATGTTGTTGTTCTGAAGGGAACACCGACAGATGGAACGCCAAGTGATCCGCAGGTAACTACGGGAGACGTAATGAATGGCGAAGCGTTGGTAAATGAAATGCCATTGTGGAGACTTCCGATTAACGGACTAACAATCGGAACACCAGTGAAGTTGTTCACTGTTCGCCAGGATATGAATGTGATCCGTGAGGATGTGGAAAGGCTTAAGAAGAATACGTTAACTAATCTGTTGAAGGCCGAATTCGGTAGCGCTACTGCAAATGGAGTGACGATTACTGCAAATGGAGACGGAACGTATGTAGTTAACGGAACTGCTACTGCGAGAATAGATATAGCAGTAGGTCCTCTTACGGCATTAAAGCCAGGGGAATATTCTCTGAACAATGATAAAAACGGAGCTAGAAACGTTTATTGTAACTACTATAACGGCAGTTCATGGATAACGTTATCTTCATATTCAGATGGAAGCAGAAAGAAAATTACGATTACTCAGCATGATTTGGATACTGCGCAGTCCGATATTTATGTGAAATTCTATATCGGAAAAGATGAGGTGTTCAACAACGATACATTCAAGCCAATGGTAAGTTCAGACCTAACTGCCACTTACGATGACTTTGTTGAGTACTCGGGAGATGGAGAAATCAATGAGAACCTAGTGAACGTGAAGAAGATCAGCGAGGGTGTGCATACTAATTTGATTCCTAATGGATATCAAGAGGCAACACCTGCAGGACTGACAATAGAGAGACTTGCTGATGATTCGTATCTTGTAAATGGAACGGCTACGGCATCGGGATTTATCGTGGTTTATAGAGGCGCACAAACTCTTAATAAGATTGTCGAACCAAACAAGAGATATATACTGACGAACTGCTCGCCAGTTCCTAGTAGAGTATCTTTACATTTGCACATGAGAAAAGCTGCTAACTCAAATGTTAGAACGGCAATAGTGACGAACGGCAATATTTCGACTATGTTTAACACGTTCGGAATGTCTAGCGACTGGAATAGTTCAATCGTTTTCTATGACATTCCAAACGGAACTTCGTTCAACAACGTAGTGCTCAAGCCGATGATAACGGAAGATTTGACCGCAGAAAAAGATTATGTTCCGTATTCGGGTGCTGGCCGGCTCAATGAGAATTTAGCTGCGATATTTGATATGTTCCATCCAATCGGCTACACGTTTGCGATGGATAATACAGATTTTAATCCGAATACCGCCCCAGGTTGGCATGGAGTATGGGAGCGACTAACAGATTGCGTAATCTATGCCGCATCAGACAACGTAACGGGTGGAATCGGTGCAATCGTTGGAAGTAACACGCACACATTGACAGTTTCAGAACTGCCAAGCCACGACCACTCAATCCCTAAATTGAGTGGTACGGCTACGGGCGGTAATCACCATCATATATCGGATGGTAATTACAACGTAGGTGCTGGTTCTGGAGGAACTGCGGCGGCAGGTAAGTGGGGAGGAGCATCAGCAGGAAGTGTTCCAACGCAAAATTCTGGTAATTTAACTATGTCCGTAACCACTAATGCATCGACTACGGGCACAAGTGGAAGTGGCTCTGCAATAGATATTCGTCCTCGCAGACTCAATTCCGTTGTATGGCGAAGAATTAGCTGATACGTCTCCAAACTACGGAATTTAAACGTCTCGGTCTTATGTCGATGGCAGTTCCAGAACCTTTAGTTCCAGTTGTACTTGCGTTTGTTGTTACTGGATGTGTATGTTTACCACCTCCCGTTGTAAGCGGATTCAAATCGTAAGTTCCTGCTGAATAACAAGAGTATGCATAGCCTCCACCCCAATCAACACCGTATTTTTGGGTGGTTGCAAAACTGTAATGCTGATGATATCCAGCCTCACTAGCCGTACCACTCAATTTAGGGATTGAGTGGCTATGGCAAAGAACCGCATAGAAAGGGAAGAGACAACCATATATTCTAGGGCAACCTAGTGTTGCCCTTTAAGAAAAAGAAAGGAGAGCTTATGAGAATTTTTGACGAGTCAAATCAAGAGATTAAGAACCCTGATTTGACTAAAGGCTACTTTGAGAAAGCTGAAATTGTAATTAGACACCCGAAGAAAGTAAGCACAGAAGGACATGCGGAAGTGATAGATACGCTTCCAGATGGTGGAAAAGTAATCGCCTGGGTTAATAGTCCTGCGAATGCTGAAGAATTCTTCGAGGAAAAGGAAGATATTCTAATTTACAAGAAATATACAGATGAAGAGCTTGCTAATAAGAAGGCAGATGTAGATATGTTCGAAAAGCTAACTTCCGAGGTTGAGAATATTAAGAACTCATCCTCATTAACGGAAGATGCGCTTTTAGAGCTTGCAGAAAGTTCAAATTCTAGTTCAGAGCAGTCGACAGAGAATGAAGCAGCTATTCTCGATTTAACCGAATATGTTTCTTCGTTAGAGCAAAGAATAGCAGAACTTGAGGAAGCAAAAGGAAAGGAGAAAGAGGATGGCAGCGTTACTGTATAAGAATGTAAAGAACGGAAGGTACACAATGGAAGATATTAGAACAAGATTTTCGCATTGGTATCCGCAGGTGAAAGAACTTTGGGATAAGGACCACCCAGAGGAGGTCGAGAATCCGATTGAGGAGCCAGTAGAACCAGTAGGCTAAGTAAGAAGGATAGAAAATGATAGACAAGTTGATTGAAGATATACCAGCAAGCCAGATTGTACAGTGGGTAATAATAGCGGGAGTAGTTGTTGTGGTCTGCTTGCCAAAATTAAAAGCCTGGGCGAAGACATGGGTGAAAAACGATGGCGAGAATATCAATGAGAGAATGGATGAAATTGATAAAGAAATCGTAAAAATGAAAGGAAAGCTAGATAACGATTTCAGAAGATTGACAATCCTTGAGGAAGCAATAGCTACAAGAATCAGAAATGAGAAAAAATCTCAGCATGAATTATATCTACTGATGCGAAGCAATCTGATATTGCTTGATTCAGTCGATTCTGAAGAGGCAGAAAAGTGTCGAGATGAAATGAATCAATATGTTTTGAAAGAATTTCATAATACAGAAGAGGAGGATGATTATGGTAAATAACTCTGTATTCAAAAAGAACGTAAGTACTAAGGACTGGTTAAAAGGAACTGCTGCCAGATGCGTAGCAACATTCGCAGAGACATTTTGCGGATTCTTTGTTGTAGGAGCTGGATTAGGAGATATCCAGTGGAAGACTGCTTTTAGCGTATCTGCAGTAGCGACCATCTTTTGCTTTGCAAAGTGTCTAAAGGGAATCCCTGAAGTTCAGGCAATCGAAGAGGAGGAAATTATCAATGAGTAATAGAGAAGCAATGGTAAATCAGATGCTTGCTTGGAAGGGCATTAAGGCAGGCAGTAATGAGCATAAGCACATTATTGATATTTATAATGCGCATACTCCACTGCCAGCAGGGTACAAAGTAAAATACACCGATAACTGGTGTGCAACAACAGTATCGGCAGCAGCTATCGCAACTGGAAATGCTGATGTAGTTCCGCTTGAGTGTTCATGTGGAAGACTTGTTGCAAAGGCTCAGTCAATGGGATGCTGGGTAGAGGATGATGCATATACTCCTCAGCCAGGTGATCTGATTTTGTACGACTGGGATGACAAGGGAGCTGGGGATGACCACGGATGGCCTGAGCATATTGGATGCGTAACAAAGGTTACTGCAAAGACGATTTTCGTTATCGAAGGTAACAATTCAAACGCAGTGAAAGAAAGAAGAATCACTGTAAATAGCAAATATATTCGTGGATATGTTACTCCAAAATATGAGGGAGTATCTCAGAAACCAGCACCTGCAGTAGTACCTACTCCTGCACCAGCGCCTGCTCAGACTGTGCAGAATGGCTTTGTAGTTGGTAATGTGTATAAGTTAAAGTATGACTTGAAAGTAAGAACGGGAGCTGGCACAAACAATCGTGCAAAAGCAAAAAATGAGCTTACTGCAGATGGACAGAGACATGCGAAAGCAAACGGAACATTGCTTGCCGGAACTGAAGTAACATGTAAAGAGGTTCAGCAGGTAGGAAATGAAATTTGGATGCGTACTCCATCGGGTTGGATCGCAGCGTTTTATGATGGGGAGGCTTATGTTGAAGGCGGTTCTGCATCTGCACCAGCGCCTGCACCTGCACCAGTTCATCAGTCAATTAGAGGAGTTGTTACTCCAAGCATCGGTTTGAATGTTCGCTCAGGACCAGGAACAAATCACGGAAAGTTGTATGCGATTGCTTGCAATACAGTCGTTGAGATTTTTGGAACTGAGAAAGACTCTGCAGGAGCTGATTGGTATCACATCCATGTGAATGGCAGAGCTGATGGATTCGTTAAGAGCGAATACATAAGAAAGGGTTAAATATATGGGCGAGGTTGATTTTTTAGTCAAGCTACCCAATTCAGAAATTGAAGTACTTATCGAGGAATGGGTACATAGTAAGAGAGATAGAGATTTATTGAAACGAAGGTTTATTGATGGAATTAAGTATGAGGCGCTAGCTGAGGAATTTGATTTATCGGTAAGACAGACGAAATCTATTGTTTACAAGGCTAAGAATCAACTCTCGGCTCATGCGAATTAAAATTGCACTTTTATTGCCTGCTGGCTTCATTGCTGGCAGGCTTTTTTGATGCCAAAATACGGGTATGAGTTATAGAAAAGTAAACCCGAATCCAAAGAAAAAACGTGTGGGGGATTGCGTGATAAGGGCGCTATCTATTGCCACAAATTCAGACTGGAAAAGCACCTACGCAAAGTTAGCATATTACGGATATATGCTTTCCGATATGCCATCTTCAAACAATGTATGGGGCTTATTTTTGGTGGACAATGGATTTAAAAAGAAATTGATTCCAGATACGTATTCTGCAGATTACACGGTTAGGGATTTCTGTGAAGACCATCCGAAAGGTGTATATGTTCTTGCGACTGGATCGCATGCAGTTTGTGCAATCGATGGTACATATATGGATTCTTGGGACTCGGGAGACGAGACACCGGTTTATTATTTCGTAAAGGAGAGTTAAAATGCCTAGTTTTCAACAGTATTATCCGAATAATTTACAAAATCCGTATTCGTAGTATCAGCCTCAGCATATTCAGCAACCGAGCAATTTAGGAAGTGGCCCTATTTGGGTGCAGGGTGAAGCTGCAGCAAAGTCCTATTTGATAGCACCGAATAGTACAGTTGCGTTGTGGGATTCTGAAAAGACAGTAATATATCTTAAATCTGCAGATGCTAGCGGAATGCCTAGCATGAAGATTTTGGACTATACGATTAGAGATAGTGAGTCTAGCGTGAAAAATGCACTAGCTGACTCTGATTTTGCTACAAAGGAAGATATTAGTTCGATTCAGGAACAGATAAATAGCCTGAATAAACAGTTGGAATCAATGACAAGTAAAAAAAGCACATCCACAAAGAAGAAGGAGGTAGCTGAAGATGTTTAATCCATTGATGGTAATGAATATGTTATCAAAAGTGAAGAGTAACCCTCTAGGAATGCTCAGCCAGCAGGGGCTGAACGTACCGAAGAATGTTAATGATCCGCATGAAATAGCGAATTATTTAGTTAGTAGCGGTCAGATTCCGCAGAACGTTATAAACCAGGCTATGCAGGTAGCACAGAGCATGGGAATTAAACTTTGATATTAAGGTCGGTGCACAGACTTTGATATAAACCGACTCCTCAAAAATGAGGAGCCGCTAACCTACAAGAATTATAGGAGGATTTATTATGGCACTAACAGATGAAAGTAACGGAATCCCTGCAACAATGCTTGTTGGTCCTACATCAGTAGGAACGCAGGGAGCACCATATCCTATGTTTATGGGAAATGGTGGAAACGGCAACGGATTTGGCGGTGATAATGGATGGTGGATTGTTCTAGTCCTTATTCTGTTATTTGCTGCAGGCGGTTGGAACAACAACGGAAACAATGGCGGTGGATTTGGCGGTGGCCAGCCTATCATCGTAAATGATGGTGGTGGAAGCAATATTCAGAGAGGATTTGACCAGTCAGCAATCATGAATGGAATTGCAGGTATTCAGACTGGTGTTCAGAATCTTTCAACTCAGTTGTGTGGATGTTGCGGAGACATGCAGATGGCGGTCGCAAACGGCTTTGCAGGTGTAGAAATGGGTGCAAATGCTCGCCAGATTGCTAATATGCAGAGTTTGTTTGGCATTCAGTCACAGATTGCTAATGGAACAAATACCACTGGAGCAGGACTTGCTGATTTGAAGTACACAGTTGCTACAGAAAATTGCGCAGATCGACAGGCAGTCAATGAGGGCGTACGTGATATTATCGCAGCACAGACTGCAGGAACACAGAGAATCCTTGATAAGTTATGCGATCAGGAACTGCAGGCAGAACGTAGAGAAAATCAGAATCTTCGTTCAGAGCTTATGTATGCAAGAGGTCAGGCTTCGCAGGTTGAGCAGACTGCTCAGATTAGAGATGGTCAGAGCAACGTCGCAAATCAGCTGATTAACGAATTACGTTCATGCCCTATTCCATCTCAGCCAGTTTACGGCAGTCAGCCAATCTTCACATGCCCGAATAACAACTCAGGATGTGGATGCGGATGCGGTTCTTCATTTTAGGAGGTGACTTATGGCAGAGTTTGTATATAACGAGATTCAGCTAGTTCAGCCGAATCAGCCAGTATTATTGGAAGACTCGATTAGATGTAATAAAGGATACGTTTATCACAGAAACGGGTCTGGAAATCTAATTCTACGTGGAGTCACTCCGAATTGCTTTGCTCGTTATCAAGTTACATTTAACGGAAATATAGCAGTTCCTGAGGATGGTACGGTAGGCCCGATATCAGTAGCGTTAGCCATTGATGGAGAGCCAATTCTCACAAGTAGAGCTATCGTAACACCTGCGGCAGCAGCACCAGCTGGTCCAACTTCTGAGAATTATTTCAATGTAACGTCAACTGCGATAATAACAGTTCCAAGAGAATGTTGTTTCAGTGTGAGCGTTGAGAATACTTCTCAGGGAGCAACTGCTGCAGATGCGCCAACTGCAATAAATGTTCAGAATGCAAATTTAGTTGTAACGAGGATTGCGTAGAAAGGAGGAACGATAATGGAAAAGCTATATGAAGATATAGAGCAGATGTGCTATACGCTTTCGGATGAACTTGCAAAAGCGAATATGAAGGTTGAGAAAGCCGGTGGAGAATTATCTGCAGGAGACCTTGAGTATATTGATAAGCTGACTCATGCGTTGAAGTCTGTTAAAACAACGAAAGCAATGCTTGAATCTGAAATGGAAGAAGGAAATTCTTCTTATGATAATAATCGAGGCGGTAACTCAAGAGATGGCAGGTCATACCGTAACGGAAATAGCTCCAGAAGAGGCGGTAACAGTTCCTACGATATGATGGGAGGCTCATACGCTAGAGGCCGAGGAAGATACTCTAGAAGAGATTCTATGGGGAGATACTCGGATGGCTCTTCTTATGCTAATGAGGATATGGTATCTGAACTTAGGGAACTGATGGAAGTAGCACCGAACGAAAAGACTCGTCTTGAGTTTGAAAGATTCATTCAGAAAATCGAACAGATGTAGAAAGGAGATCAGCCTTGATAAAAGAGCAGGACCTTTTAGAAGCAATCGCTGAATGTCAAGGCGAGAGAAATCCTAATGCAACTACCTGCAGAAATTTAGCAGCGTTTTATACGATTTACGACCATTTATATGGAAACAAAGAGAAAGAGGATAACGTTGTTACTTTGAAACAGGAAGATTCAATCGTCAAGCAATACGGCGAGAGCGAATTTCTAACCAAGATTGCAGGAATGAATCCAGAGGATGCTTGGTTACTGATGGATGAATTGATGACAACGCTTCAAGTGTTGAATCCGAGACTTTATAGCCAAGTTATGAGCAAGATTTAAAAGAAGCCCAGGTCATGATATTTGACCTGGGCTTTTTGTATATGGAGTCAACTCCAATTCGTATGGCTATGTACATTTTACGATTAGATAAATGATAAATCAATATTTTTACGAAAAAAACGTAAAAATCACTTGCTATCCTATGATATCTATGCTAGTATATACATAACAAAACAAACAACACCAATTCGGAGGTAATTGATATGTTGAACAGAATAGGGAAACTTTACACATTAAAAAACGATTATAAGATAGCAAAATGTGAATGCTACAACGGATTCGAAATGCAGTATAGTTTCACAATTTTTAATCCAAACGGAACTGTTTATATGAGTTGTAAAAGCTGGAACGAAGCATATGAGCTAGCAAGCCACCTTAAACCACAGAATGAAATTTAGGAGGTATCAGATATGTTTACATACACATTTACAGACGGTTTTAAATGCACAAGCAAACTTGAGAAACCAGAACTCATGAAGAAAATGAAGAGACTAGACAATTTGAGAGTGCTGACAGAAGGATTTACAGAAGGTGTTGGCAGAGGTATCTGCGATAAAGCACTAAGAGCGTATTACAAAGCAGAGAACTTTACTGGAATTATTAGATTGACTGGAATTGAGAAAGATTTTCTTGCATACATGCTTGAAGGTAGAACGGACGAAGAGGATGTTGAGACGATTCAGTATTATTTGAAGTAATAGAAAGCGTGAGAACGATGGTTTGTTTAATAGAAATTAGTGATATGAACACTGGCAAATGCTACTTGAGCACAGTCAATGAGTTTGTTGATATGTCTGCAGCTAGAAAGTGGGCGTATGAAGTTGCTGAGAATGAATACTATCTATTTAATCCAGATGTAAACGTAATTGAGTTATAGGAGGCAAATATGTTGTACACGAATAATGATATCCAGGCAATGATTGAGAGATGTTATGAAGATGTTAGATTCGGTAAAAAAGTATTAGACGGAATCAATAGTAGAGAGGACTGGTCAGCCGTTCAGAGAGTGATTTCAAGCAGAAGTTATGAAACATTTGACCGCTACGATTCAGACGTATGCGAGCAGTTTATTACTGCATATGTGAATGCAACTAGAGAGAACGATTGAGAAAGGCAA
Organism: Lachnospiraceae bacterium; assembly: GCA_045579705.1. Lineage (GTDB taxonomy): Bacteria > Bacillota > Clostridia > Lachnospirales > Lachnospiraceae > Lachnocurva. The sequence continues at coordinate 38,538 of JAZNMP010000011.1, read as the reverse complement.
CGAAGATGAAGCAGATATTTTTTAGATATATGACTACTGTATATAAGTTTGATAACGAATCGGAATTTAGAGATTATGTGAAAGAGATCAGCAACACAGAAGGACGCTATCTGAATAAAGCATGCAGGATCCGTGACTGCTGGATGATAGAAGTGTTTGATGCGATTGCGAAAATCCCTGAAAAAATTGAAAAAAATTAGTGAAAACTATTGCTATCCTATGATATCTATGCTAGTATATACATAACAAAACAAATAACACTTTTAGGAGTGAATAAGCAGGAGGTGTAAATATGAAAGCTGAGAAGGAAGCATACAAGGCAAGAGTGAAAGACTTAATATCTGCAGGAGTTGAGAAGGAAGTTGCAAAAGTACTTGCAAAGGTTGAACTTGAGTACATGCTGATTAAGCCAGTTGTTAATTATACAAAGTAGGAGGTGCGCTATGAGAAAAAGCAGATGGATGATCGTAGACGAAAAAGGCAATCAGTTATTCGGCAGATTTTATACAGAGAAGCAGGCCTCAAGAATTTTTGAGAAACATCACGGATTTGTGACAGATGAAAACGGAGTTGCTCAGTTTATCTATATGTGGGAGGTGGAAGAATAAGAGATAACTGAGTGCTGACCTACCGGCAATACGGGGAACAAAAAGCAGAAACTAAGAGGAGAAAAAAGAAAATGTCTGAATTTAAGTTTGAAATCATCGAGCATGTAGGTGTGATATCCGAAGACACAAAAGGCTGGCAGACAGAATTGAATCTTGTCAGCTGGAATGGCAGAGAACCGAAGTACGATATCCGTAGCTGGGACGAAAATCACGAGAAAATGAGCAAAGGAATCTCACTTAATAATGACCAGATTGAGAGACTAAAAGAGATTTTAGAGGAAATCTAAAGGTGAGCCTATGCAATACGAATTTCATTTGATTTGGAAAGACGGCTATGAAGAAAATTTTAGAGTTTATTCAGCCGAAGAAAGAGATTCGAATTTAGCAGATATGTTTCGTAGACGTAATGAATATTCGCTGATCGAATATCGAAAAGCATATGCTAAAAAGAAGTTCGGTAAGTATCACAGAATGTTGTAGGAGGTAAGACGTGAAAGAAGTAAGAATAGCCAGAAATTGCGGAACAAAGATAAGGGAATACGATAAGCCAAAGTACCAGTTTGATGCACAGATTGTAAGCACGAGAGTATATAAGACTGCTAGTACATTGGAAATCGTAACTGGAAACGATTCTGCAGAATTAGAGAGTGAACTAAAAGGCAAAGATATGGATGTGTTTCATGAGTACGTAATCTTACATCTTAAAGAAGGTGCAAGAAAAGTGTTCAGAAGTAGTTATGTAGATGTAGTACGTTGTTAATAAGAAATTAGCTGACCTATCGGCTTAAACGGGGAAAGCAGAAACCAAAGATATTTTTATACGAAGGAGATTATTAGTTATGGTATCAGTAGAATTTAAGAACGCAGTAGTAGAAGCAATCAGAAAGATTGTAGATGAAGATGTGGTTGTAGATACACATGAGACTCAGAAGAATAACGGCTTAGAAAAAACATCAGTTACACTAAGAAAGCAGGAATGCAGTGTTGCACCAACAGTTTACCTAGAAAAGTTTGAGCAGGAGTACAATGATGGAAAATCAATAGAAATGATTGCTAGAGAAATTGTGAAGATTGCGAAGGAAAATGAGGCACCAGACTATGGAAATATAGCAGACAGATTCCTTAGATTTGAGAATGTGAAAGACTTGATCGTATACGATATGGTTAATAAAGAGAAGAATAAGAAGCTGCTCGAGAACGTAGAGCACGTTGATGTTCTCGGAGATTTAGCACTTGTTTTTAAAGTGCAGTTGGATAAAGGAGAGAACGGAATCGGAACTATTACGATTAGAAACGAGCATTCAAAGACTTGGGGAGTTTCTACTGAGGAGATTTTTGAAGCTGCGAAAGAGAACACTCCTAAGATTCGACCAGTACTTGTGAAGACGATGGCAGATACATTAGCAGAGCTGACTGGAATGCCTGCAGAAATGTTCGAAGCAGAAGGCAATATGCATGTTATCTCAAATGTGGATAGAATAAACGGAGCTGCAGTTATAATGTATAAGGACGTATTAAAGGAGTTAGCAGATAAGTTGGAGTCTGACCTTATGATTCTACCTAGTTCTATTCACGAGTGCTTAGCACTTCCTGCAAAGACAATAACAGAGAATCAGGCGAATGATATGATCTGCCAGGTCAATGAAACGGAGTTGGCAGCTGAGGACTATCTTTCTAATCATGCGTACTTTTTCAGCAGAGAAAAAGCGGAGTTTGAATTTTGATGTGAGTTGCCACAATCTATGTGATGTGATAGTATATATATACAAGTTATAGATTGGAGGCTGAGATGGTACCTGAATATCAAAAAAATGCGATGAAAACATATCGTTCTAAACACAAGCAGATATCGATTTTAGTAACACCTGATGAAAAAGATGCAATGGTTGAGGCTGCAAAAAAAGCAGGACTTTCGATGAAAGAATTCATTGTAAAGAAATGTTTAAGCTAGAATGAAGTATAAACCTGGGAGTAAAATTCCAGGTTTTTTTATGTAAAAAATCAAAAAACACTTGCTATCCTATGATATCTATGCTAGTATATAGATAAGATAAATAAAAGATTTATCTTAATTCCCTAGATAGGAGGTAGAAAGGTATGAGAGTCAAATTGAAAATACTAATCAGCCGACTAATTGACTGGCTCAAGAGCAAGGGTTTTAAAGCGGAAGAGATAGTTGAATGTATTAGTTATATAACAAAAAAGGACTAGCCGAAGCTAGTCCGAAACCAAAAACAAAATGGCAGTGCTACCTATCGGTGCTGCCTACCTCTAAGAGGTTAACATACCAAGATAGGAAAAACAAGCAGAAACTGAGATTGAGAAGGGAGACATGCAATGAAGAAATTGAGAAATGAGTATGGCAGTATTTATTACATGACCGACGAGGAAGAAGGCCAGGCAACTTGTACTAAGTTTACGAAGATTCAAATTGTGTCAGAGGATTTTATGGATGCGGAGGATCCACTGGAATATTCAAGTACGTATATGAACGCAACGAACGGACCTCAGCCAAACATTTGGACACCGTATATTCTGAAGGACAATGAAGTTATTGTGTTCGATGATTACAGAAGAGGAACATCATATAGATATGAGATTATTGAGGAGTGATGATATGAAGAAATTCATGAGTTATCGAGGCAATGTTATATGGTACGAATCGTTTGAAAACGGCGAACTGTATTTTTCAGTGGCTGCAGGAGACGGAACGGATGTACATTTTAGGATGTATGTAGATGCAATGGATTATATTGATTCTTTGTTAAAGGAAGGGGTCGAGTGAAATGTTTAGAGTAATTGGAATTAACAAGAGAACCAGGGCATCAATAATGATTGACGAATTTGATACAGAAGAAAAGGCTGAGAAAGAGTGTGAGGAATGGGGATGGTCCTATTCTGAAAACGGAATCGACTACTGGATGGGAATAATAGAAATTAGCGAACATTAGAAAGAGGTGTTTTATGGAGTACAGAGAAGGAAAATTAGAGAGAATAAGTATGCATGTATTTGCTAGATACAGAGGTTATACAATTTGGTATAGAACGAATGAAGCAAGACGGATTGAGTTCTTTGTAACGCTGGATAAGGACGAAGAAAAAGTGTTCAGATTTCATACCGAAGCAATGGCATACTTGGACGAATATGATAGAAAGCTGCTTCACGACTATGAACTTAGTCAGAAGACTTATGATAGAACAAATAGAAGAAAGCGTAACGTGAGAAAAAGAATCTCGAGTAATAAGAAATGGAAAGTTGTTGGAACGAATCGAAAGACAAATGTGCAGATGATCCTGAAGGAATTTGAGGATGCAGAATCGGCTTTGAAAATGTGCGAAGATTACAAGTGGTTTTACTGTGATAAATTTGGAAATGGTTTTTGGCTTGAATTGAAAGAACCTGCGTAAAGAAGGTGTTTGTATGAAGCAGATGGAAGGGCAAATGAGTCTGTTCGATTTTGTGAAGCCAAACTTTCCAGACGAAGTGAAAGAACTAGATCAGCTTGTACACGAGTTGTTTGATAGTTATGATATTCATGAGTCGACTTATGATATTTGGGACCATGTTCCGTACCTCGGATATCGATATTGCGTTTTTATTTATGAAGTGCCACCGGAAGTTGCAAAAGCAGGAGTATCAGTGTTAGAATCAAAACATGATAGCTGGCCAGGAATGGAAGTTTCAGTGAGTGCATCACCAGATTGTACTGCAGATTTGAATGATGATAGATGGTCTCTTATGATATCGACTCTGTGGAAAGATAAGGAAAGAAGAAAACAGTGGTGATGTGCGACTGCGTGCGCGACAGATTGTGGAAAGCGTTGAAAACGCTATTAACAGTCTCTGACTTTTAATCAGGTTGTCGGGGGTTCGAATCCCCCATGTCTCATTCTCAGATGATGATTCAAGCAAACACTTTGGTGTTTGCTTTTTTTTATCTGTTTTTCTCAATTCTGGCTTGGAAACACAGAGTTGTTGGTATGAATTTTAGGGGTGAAGAGGATGTTTTCTGTGTTTTTTGTATTTCGAGTTTGAAAACACAGAGATCCAGTTACTTACTCGATCTAAATTTGATATAAAGTCTGTGTTTTTGGAAAAGAAAGATATAAAATACAGAGATTCACGCGGTTGCACGTCTTTAGTTTGCACTAAAGTCTGTGTTTTTGAAGAAGCAAGAAGTGAAACACAGACTTTAGACATTGGAGCAAGCAATTTGGCGCTGAAAAGTCTGTGTTTCTGGGGGGATTTGGAGAGAAATACAGAAAATGCCCTTTGCGGCGCAGCCACACTTGATTGATCTAATTTGGCTTATGGGGAGGGTTGGGCGCGAGAAGTCATGTGAAATAGGGGAAATGATGAGTTTCACATGATTTGAAAAAGTGTTGAAACTATGACATACGAAAAATTGACGATTTAAGTGGAATATTTCGTAGTTTGCGGAGCTGACTTGATTGGCGGGAGAGTGAAACCTACGGCAAAACTACGATTAACGTACTAAACTTCGTATGTGAGGCCCCAGTAGCGAGCTTGTAAGAGTGTGATTTGATATTTATGCAAAATAATAAGCGCCTGGCCGGTGAAACATGGTTTTTGTTTCGTTTCTAGAAACAAAAACTATGTTTCAAACCGCTGACAGGCGCTATTCATTGCAAAATTTTAGATTACAGCTTACCTCAAGCTTGAATCGCTGATCGGCGCTAATACAAGCAAAATTATAAATTGCAACGCTCATATCAAGCTTGAATCACTGACAGGTGCTATTTCTCGAATTCCTCACATATCTTTCTCTTTAGCAAATCCAGTGAAGGAGAGAGTGTGCTTCTGTGCCATACGAGGGAGATAGGCAGGGTGTCGTCGAGTTTGATGCTATGCATGTAGGAACGCTTTATACCCTGGTACCATTCGTCGAGGATGGCGACTCCGACTCCGTTTTCGATGGCAGCAAAAACTGAGTTGATATTTGTAACAGCTTGAAATTTAGGTATGAAACCAAAAGGCCTAAACAGGATTTCGATGTCCTGGCAGAGAGCACCGACTTTTGGATCATCAATCATGTAGAACGTGTATGGCTCTAGGTCTGCTGGAGTTTTGATGTTTTCGTAACCTGGTAGGAATTCCGAGAAAACGACATTTCTGGAAATGGATGTAAATTTGTTTCTGACGTAATCTGTCTTCCCTTCTACGTAGTTGTCAGTTGTGATGATGGCATCCAAATGTTTGTCGTTTATAGATTGTACCAAGTCGCGGAAACTTAGACACTCAAATGAAATTTTTAAATCTGGTTGTTCTTTGAGGCATTCTCTAATAGCATTTGGCAGGAAAGTGGAAACATCCCATCCGATGTTGTATCCAAGTCGGAGGATAGAAGTAGAACTCGAAAGAGTCCTTCTGATGTTATAAAGTTCTGATTTGAATCGCTGGAACATGTTGAAATACATAGTTCCTTCTGGTGATAACTCAATATGCCGGCTATTCTCTCTGATGAAGAGAGGAACACCCAATTCCTGCTCCAGCGCAGAAATATAGCGGCTTACAGCTGGCTGCGGCAGATATAGATTCTGTGCAGCTTTTGTAAAGCTTAAGTGTTTGCCTGTCTCAAGAAAACATTCTATCTGTTTATCATTCATAAACGCTATTATAACAAAAAAATGACAACTGTCACGTGGACGGTTGCCATTTTTTTATTAGTTATTTAAAGATTGTTAGTAGTAGCTTGTTTGAATTAAGTTTAACTAGATGTCAAATATCAGTATTTAAACTAAGCATTTTAGGATGTAAACACCATCATGCATAGCGTTTAAGTAGATGTAACCTCTGTCGTCGACTACGAGGTCTTCTGCTGTACCGAGTGGTTTGTTTGGCATCTTTACATCAAAGCAGAGTTTCTCTGGGTTTGGTGGAATAAAGTATGCGATTTCCTTTGGTACATAAGGATCTGAAATATCGTATACGCGTAAACCTGCATGGAAATAGCAGTCATAAGCTCGGTCACTTCTGTCTTCAAGCCAAGGCTTGTTTGTCATCGGCTCGTGAAGGTTGTGTGGACCGAAAGAAGTAGGATAACCGTATCCTAAATCGTTGAAATTCTTATAAGGCCAGTTTTCTGGAATCTCTGGATATGGGAATACAGAAATAAGAACTGGATCTTCTGGGTTTGAAATATCAAACATCTCGATACCGCACATAGCCTGCACACCGAATTTGTCGAAATCTTTCTTGTTATATGTCCACTGACGTTCACCTTCCTGCATACCGATAGCGTATTTTGTGCCATGGATAGGCATGAATGTGTGACATAATGCACCACCGAATTTAGTAGCAAAAGGTGGTGTCATCTTTGCTTCGCCGATAACCTGTGGCCATTCTGGATTAGAAACATCGAGGATCTTAAATCCGCCACCTGCACAACTTAGATAAGCTGTATCACCATCGACGTATGGGAAGTGTACGAAGCCAGGGTATGTGTTATATCCCTGCCAGCCTTCCCAGTTCTTCTCACGTGTGGCTTTAGTCTGGTTTCCATAGAACTGACCAGGATTCCACCAACGACCAACTTCGTGAGGATTTGTAGGATCGGAAATATCTACGATTCGATAGATGTAATCCTTGAATCCTACGGCAGTAGCTGAGAGGTGAAGGTATTTGCCGCCATTATAAGTGAAACGGTGAACACCGGCACCTGGATTTCCTTCATCGCCTGTAGCCCAGAAAGAGAGTTTCTTTGGATGTTCTGGATCTTCTTTCAAAGAATAAATAGTTACACCGCCTGGTGCAGGAGTGTATTTCTCTGGAGCTGGACCATGAAGGAATTCTAGACAGTTACCGTTTGAAACAATCATCAAATCATCTGCAATCTGAACCTTTGGAGTAGACATGTAAGGATACTGTTCAGGATCCATAACTGGCATGTACTGGACATGTCTAGGATTTGCTGGATCAGTTACATCTATGATTTCTACGCCATATCCGAAGAAACATCCACCATAAAGGTAGTACTTTCCATCGGATGTTTTATAAAGCTGAGACTGAAATAGATAGTGATTGTCTGCATCGTGATAAGCAACGACTTCCATGTTTTTGATATAGCCTTCGTTGCCTGGGCTTTTTGCATAGAACTTTTCGCTCATTTTATAAACCTCCATATATTTAATTTTCGTCTAAAGTCTAATACCTATATGTAGAAAAAATCCAATATCAAATTTGTTATGAAAACCTTCAAATATTGATATTTTTTTCTCAGAGCAGCATTTGTTAGAATTCTAACTGCGGTAAAAGTGCACAAATTATTAGTACACTTGACTTATAGAATTGGTTAGGATGTCCTAACGTTCGATAAAGGGAGGTTTTATTATGTCTTATGATTTTAAAATTATGAGAAGTCTAATCTATGTGGGTCTTGCTAAAGAAGAGTACAGACCTAAACTCGAAAACTGGTTATATAAACACCACGTTCCAGAAAGTATCAGTAAATTACAGCCTTACATAACTAAATACGCATTTTATCAGGCTTATCCAACTCCTCCAGAAGGAAAAAGATTTGGTGCTAGAGAAATGCAGCTTACAGAGCATTATTGGCTTGTAAACGAGCATCTGCCAGAGATGGCTCACAACATCTTCAATGAATATATGCCTATGGATGTACTTCGTTGGCAGGGATGTATTCCTGATGTTGATAGCGCAACAGTTCATGAAAATGCTGAGACTGGTGATGCAGGTCGTGCAGTAGGTGGTGGAGAATTCCCTCCATTTATCTTTTCATTTGTGCCTATCAACTGGGAAGAAGATTTCAAGGGTGAAAGCAGAACTCTAGAAGATGGACCTAACTTCCGTTGGCAGTTCCTCATTCAGTATCCAGAGAATTGTTCAAAGGATGAAGGTGAGAGATGGTTCCATGAAGAAATCGTTCCATTCTTTACAAACTCTGTTCGTGTTAACCGTCTAGTATCCAGCAAGGTAATGGTAAATTACGGTGCACCAGAAGCTGCTTTTGACCGTGTTGTTGAAGTTTGGTTCGATGGTCCGGAAGAATGGTATGACCTCTGTGTAAACCTTTCAAAGACTTATTTGAAGAAGCCTGAATGGGCACAGCAGGATGAATTCCCATTCTTGAAGCCACAGCATAATATCGCATCAGTATTCCTGGGCGATAGATGTACATCAGATAACCTGAGAAACTTCGGTGGATATATCACTCTTAGATAAACGAGGGTGAGGCAAGCCGTCGATTGGAGATAGATTTTTTAAAGATGGAGATTAGATAATGCAATTAATCGAAAACGCTCTTCGGGAGAATAAAACGAATTTCATATTAATCGGGGAGGCCGGTTGCGGAAAAAGTGAAATTGCACTTAATCTCGCAAAACTACTCGCAAGTAAATACAGCGAAACGGGGAAAAAGGTCCATCTGTTTGACATGGATATGACCAAACCCCTGTTTCGTTCCAGAGATTTTAAGGATGCCGAAGAGTTTAAGGATGTGGAAATCCATTATGAAGAGCAGTTCTATGATGCTCCGACTGTAGTGGGTGGAGTCAGGGAATACCTGAAAGATGAGAACAGCATAGTGGTTATGGACGTCGGCGGAGACGACATAGGTGCGCGTCTGATAGGCGGTTTCATGCTGGGAGTGGATAGGAATTCTCTGTGTGTGATGTATGTGTTGAATTATTTCAGACCTTTTTGCCAGGACATCGATCATATCGATACGTTCCTCGGTGAAATCTTGGCAGTGTCACATTTTACAGTAGATGACATCCATATGGTGCACAATCCGAACGCAGGTATTACGACATCCTTGGATGAAATCATAGATGGGGAAAAAAGAATCCAGGATATCATTTCTGCCTATAAGGATGTGGAAATGATTTGTGTAAGAGAGAGGTTTGTCGAGTCTCTTAGTGACAAAATCTCGAAAGATTTAATCCTGCCGCTCAAACTTTATCTGACTTATGAGTGGTTGGAGTCTGATGCAAGTTAGAAAGAGGAGGCCGAAATGGCAAATTTTAGAATTAATGTTGTTGCCGAACGTTGTAAGAGTTGTGGCTATTGCATGAAATTCTGTCCAAAGAATGTTCTAGAAGTTGGAACAGAAGTAAATGTAAAAGGCTACGAATATGTTGTGGCAGCTAGAATGGACGACTGCATAGGTTGTATGACTTGTGGCCGTATTTGTCCAGACGGGGCAATCGAGATTTATAAGGAGGACTAAAATGGCTAGAACATTTATGAAGGGCAGCGAAGCTGTTGCGGAAGCAGCTGTCAGAGCGGGCTGTCGTTTTTTTGCCGGATATCCTATTACACCTCAGAACGAGGTTCCGGAATATTTTTCTAGAAGACTTCCTGAAGTAGGTGGTGTCTTCGTACAGGGTGAATCAGAAGTGGCATCTATCAATATGGTTTATGGTGCAGCTTCTACAGGTGTCAGAGCGATGACATCTTCATCATCACCGGGAATTGCACTTAAGAGTGAAGGTATTTCATACTGTGCATCTGCGAGAATTCCTATGGTGTATGCAAACTTCGCAAGAGGAGGCCCTGGTGTAGGTTCTATTCAGCCGGCACAGATGGACTACTTTGAAGCAACTAAGGCAGCAGGAAACGGTGGTTTCCAGATGATAGTCCTAGCTCCTTCAACAGTTCAGGAAGCAGTTGATTTGACATATAAAGCTTTTGAGCTTGCAGATAGAGATAGAAATCCGGTTCATATTCTGGCTGACGGTGTTATCGCAACTATGATGGAACCGGTTGAACTTCCAGAGATGATTCCGGAAGAGGAAGTTTTGAAGATGAAAGAGGAGAAAAAAGACTGGGCATGTATCGGTCATCCTCTCGATGTAAAGAAACGTTCATGGATTCAGCCAGGACATTGGCTTACAACAGAGCAGCAGAAGTGTAATGAAGAGGCAGCTGCGCTCTATGAATCATGGAAGGCTAACGATGTGATGGTTGAAGAATACGAAGTAGAGGATGCAGATATCATCCTTACAGCTTATGGTATTTCAGCCCGTATCGCTAAATCGGCAGTAGATGTACTCAGAAAGAAGGGAATTAAGGCAGGTCTAATCCGTCCTATAACATTAAATCCTTTCCCAACTGAGGCTTTTGAAAGAATTAATTACGACAAAGTAAAGGCAATCCTCGATGTAGAAATGTCTATTCCTGCACAGTATGCCACAGATGTAGAGGCAGTCGTAAAAGGAAGAGTTCCTGTTGAAAAATGCCTGTGCTCTGGTGGAAACGTAATGTCTAGAGAGGCAGTAATCGAAGCCGTAATGAAGATAGCAGGAGAGGAGGCATAAGATGTCAGAACTTAAATATAGTAGAACAAAGACTATTCAGGAAGATAAGGTTTCAGGCTTTTGCCCAGGTTGTATGCACTCTACTGTAATGAAGCTCATCGGTGAAGTTATCGATGAAATGGGCATCGTGGATAAGACGGCAGCAGTACTCGGAATCGGTTGTTGTGGTCTGCAGATGGATTACATGGCTTATGACAACACAACTGCTCCTCATGGTAGAGCTTGTGCTGTTGCAACAGGTATGAAGAGAGCTAACCCGGATACACTTTATTTCACATATCAGGGTGACGGTGACCTCGCATCAATCGGTTTGGCTGAAACAGTATCAGCAGCAAACAGAGGTGAGAACTTCACAGTAATCTTTATCAATAACGGTATCTATGGAATGACAGGTGGACAGCTTGCGCCTACTACTCTAATGGGTATGAAGGCTTCTACTGCACCTAACGGCAGAAATGCAGAAGAACATGGATATCCTATGCATGTCTGCGAGACTTTGGATCAGCTTACAGCTCCACATTATCTCGTTAGAACCAGCTGCAATAATCCAGGAAATGTAATGAAGACAAAGAAAGCTATAAAGAAAGCTTTTGAGTACCAGCTTGAAGGCAAAGGTTTCTCACTCGTAGAAATCGTAACTTCATGTCCTACAAACTGGGGATTGAATTCATTAAAGGCACTCGATTATCTGGAGGAGAATATGCTTAAAGAATTCCCTCTCGGTGTCATCAGAGATAACGGTTAAGGAGGAGCAGCATGGAAACAAATTTATGTGTAGCAGGATTTGGTGGACAGGGTGTTATGTCACTCGGAAAGTTCCTATCACAGGCAACTTGTGATTCTACGGACAAAAACGTAACTTTCTTTCCATCTTATGGTGCTGAGCAGCGAGGCGGTACAGCCAACTGTTATGTAGTAATTTCAGATGAGATGATCGGTGCACCACTTGGTGATGTAATGGACGATTTGATCGTCATGAACGGTCCATCTTTGAATAAATTTATAGGCACTCTTAAAGAGGGCGGTAGACTTTTTATCAATAGTTCTATCGTAAAGGATGAAATCAAACGTACAGATATCGAGGTTATCGAGGCTCCAGTTACAGAGCTTGCCCTCGAAATGGGAAATGCAAAGGTTCTAAACGTAATCATGCTCGGTGTTTACGTTGGGTATACGGAAGTCGTAGATCCTGAAATCGTTTGGTCAACAGTAGAACACAAACTTTCAAAGAAACCTAAACTTCTTCCACTAAACAAACAGGCTTTTGAGAAGGGCTTGGAAATCGGAAGAGCCCAGAAACACTAGGGAGGAGTAGAAATGGTATTTCATAATTTTGAGGAATTAATCGCACATGTAAAGAGTAACGGCCAGAGAAAGATTATGGCGGTTGCTTGTGCGAATGATGAACATACACTTGAAGCAGTTGTAAATGCCAGAAGAGAAGGAATCGTAGAGCCTATTCTCGTCGGAGACAAGGCTATCATCGAAGGAATTCTCTCACAGCTTTCGGAAAAAATTCCTGACGAGAATATCATCGATGTGCCTGCTAGTGAACTTAAGGAAGCTTGTGAAATCGCAGTTAAGTTAGTTCGTGATGGCAAGGCAGATTTCTTGATGAAAGGCAAAGTTGATACAAAAATCATATTAAAGGAAGTAGTAAACAAAGAGTACGGACTCGGACAGGGCAGACTGATGTCTCACTTCTCAATCTTTGAAGTTCCTACTTATCACAAGCTTATCCTTCCTGTAGATGGTGGAATGGTTCCTTATCCAGATTTGAACCAGAAGAAGGAAATCATCCAGAACACAGTAGATACACTCTGCGCTATGGGATATGACTGTCCAAAGGTTGGTGTACTTGCTTGTGTTGAGAAAGTAAATCCAAAGATGCCTGAGTCAGTAGATGCAGCTGAGCTTGCAGAGATGAACAAGCGTGGCGAAATCAAAAACTGTATCGTCGAAGGTCCTATCCAGTATGACTGTGCTATGAGCAAGGAAATCTCAGAGTTCAAAGGATTGGATTCAAAGATAGCAGGTGACCCGGATGTACTCGTGGCTCCAAATATCCACGCAGGAAATATTATGGGAAAGATGTACGCTATCAGCTGCAAGGCAAAGATGGCAGGCTTCATCGTAGGCGCAAAATGCCCAATAGTTATGGTATCACGCGGCTCCAGCGCAGAAGAGAAATATCTCTCTATCGTAGTTTGTGCTGCGGCAACAAAGTAAGAGGAGTTATTTGAATGTCAGATTATAGAATTTTGGTTATTAATCCTGGCTCTACTTCGACAAAAATCGCAGTATATCTAAACGAAGAGCAGCAGTGGATTGAAAGTATAGATCATACTCTAGAAGAATTAAAAGCTTATGCAACTATCTATGATCAGTTAGAGATGAGAAAAAATCTGATTCGTGCAGCTTTGACGAAGCATGACGAATCTTTGGAATCTTTTTCCGCTATCGTAGGTCGAGGCGGTGCGCTTCCACCAGTAAAGACTGGTGCCTACGAAGTAAACGAGAAGATGGTTGATACTCTGAAGAATCATCCAGTAGATCAGCATGCCAGCAACCTCGGAGCAGGTATCGCTTATAGCCTCGCTCAGGAAGTCGGAATCAAGGCATATATCTACGATGCAATCACTGTAGATGAGATGACTGATGTAAACAAAATCACTGGTATTAAGGGAATCCGTGTTCCGGCAAAGGGACACAACCTAAATACACGTGCAGCAGCTTTAAAGCTCTGCCGTGACAAAGGAATCGATTATAAGAGATCAAATATCATCGTCGCACATTTGGGTGGTGGAATTACTGTAAATCTGCACTCTAACGGACATATCATCGATTTCTTCAATGACGAAATCGGAACTTTTGCACCAGAACGTGCAGGTGGACTTCCAACTTATGCTCTCGTAGATATGTGCTACAGCGGAAAGTACACAAAGGAAGAACTGATGAGAAAGCTACAGCGTGAAGGCGGTATGATTTCCTACTTTGGAACTTCTGATATGAGAGTTGTTGAAGATATGATAGCCGAAGGAAATGAGGAAGCTTCATTACTTTACGAAGCTATGGCGCTCAATACAGCAAAGACTATCGCTCGTATCGCACCTTCAGTAGACGGTGATATCGATTACATCGTACTCACTGGTGGTACAGCGAAATCAAAGATATTTACAAATTCCATCATCAAACATGTTGGTTTCCTGGCACCTATCGAAATCATTCCTGGTGAGAATGAGATGAGTGCCCTCGCAGAAGGAACTCTTCGAGTTCTTCGCGGCGAAGAGGAAGCTAGAGTATATGAATAATGGAGTGTGAATATGAAGAAAACAAATAGATGGATTATAGCCACGGCAGGAGTCGTAGTTCTCCTGTTCGCAGGACTAATCTATGCTTGGAGTGTTCTCTCAAGTCCTATTGCAACTGAGTACTCAGGTTGGAGCAAAGGCGCTCTTTCTCTTACTTTTACCTTAGCTATGAGTTCCTTCTGTATTGGTGGCCTGATAGCGGGAATACTAGCTTCAAAGGTTAGAGAAAGATATCTCCTCATTATTTCATCCCTCTTACTGCTAGGGGGATTTGAAATGGTGAGTACGCTAAACAGTCTCCCGGCTCTCTATATGGGGTTCGGAGTGCTCGCTGGATTAGGAGCAGGATTTAGTTATAACGCAGTTATGGGAAGCATCACGAAATGGTTCCCTGACCGCAAAGGTTTGATTTCCGGAATCCTCCTCATGGGATTCGGAATAGGAGCTTTTCTGATTGGAAAAGTCTATGCATCTCTACTAGCCACCTATAGTTGGAGAGAAGAGTTTAAAGTAATGGGCTTCATCGTATTTGCAGTGATTCTCATCGGAGCGTTTATTATTCGTAGACCGAAGAGTGAGGAAATCGCGGAGTACGAGATAGAGGATGGTACAGAAGATGCAGCTGGTGTCGACTATACGACACTCGAAATGGTGAAAAAAGGAAGTTTCTGGCTTTACTTCTGCTACGCAATCTTACTCAGTGCAGCAGCTTTGGCACTGATTGCGCAGGCGAGTGGAATCGTCCTGGAGACAGATGGCGATTTAGGAGCCGGAACTATTGCTACTATAGTAGGACTTATTTCTATATTTAATGGAGTTGGACGAGTAATCTTTGGTGGTCTATATGACAAACTGGGCCAGAAGAGAACTATGCTTCTCAATCTCGGATTATATCTCGTTTCAGTGATTATAAATATCATCGGACTAAATATGGGAAGTCTGGCTGTTATCATCATCGGTTTCATTTGCTTTGGTCTGTCATACGGAGGAGTTACACCTACAAACTCAGCATTCATTATGGATTTCTATGGAGTTAAACACTATCCGGTGAATTTTTCCATTATAAATCTAAATCTGTTGATTGCATCATTTGGAGGAATCCTCGCAGGAGCTATCTACGACAGAGAAGGAAGTTTCAGCTCTATCTTTATGATAATGCTGTTTGCAATCGTATTGGCGCTCGTATGTGCTCTGTTGATACGTAGACCGGTTAGGAATGAATGATGACTACGAAGAAATATTTACGCTGGATAGTACTGACAAATGTACTGATGGCATTATCTATTAATACAACTGCAACTTATCTTTCCGGTGGAGATACAGTAGCCGGATGGGTAAAAGGATGTGCGCTTGCCTTTACAATTAATACGGTCTGGGCAGCGATACTTCCGATGGATCGAATAGGAAAGTGGTTTGCGGAGTCACTTCTTAAGTTTAAGACGGGTTCAGTCGGGGAATTCTTTGCGAGAAATTTCGTAGTAAATGCAATCTATGTAACGATTATCAGTTTCACGGTTGCATTAGTGAATGTAGGAATAAATGGAAGTTTGATTCCTGTTTGGTTTCAGACTTATCCAATCCTTCACCTCGTAGGATTAGTAACCAGCCTCGTAATTGAGAAGCCGGTTCAAAAGATTACGCTTATGTTTTGATAAAAATGTCTTCGATATGATGGAGACTTTTTATAAGAGGTTATTTTTTCATAAATAGGAGGTTATATTATGAAAATCTTAGGACTTTCATGTGGTACTCGAAATGGTAACAACGATACCATGTGTCGTGTAGCACTAGAGGAAGCAAAAAAAATGGGGGCAGAAATCGAATTTATACATGTATTTGATTGGGATATCAAATATTGTACTGGATGCGTAGCTTGTTCTCGTGGTCTGGTAATGGGCAAAGGTATGATTTGCTCACAGAAAGACGATTATAAGGCACTCTTTGACAAGATGGCTGAAGCTGATGGTGTTTTAATCGTAGATCCTATCTATGAATCAGGCGGATCAGGACTCTTCCATGTTCTTTGCGACAGAATGGGACCTGGACATGATATGGGAATGCTCCTCATGGCTGATGCAAAGCTTAAGGAACAGGGTAAAGAAGGTCTTGATCCTAAGTATCTCAAGCAGAAGGCTATCTCTTTTGTTGGTATCGGTGGTTCTGACTGGGCATGCCGTGTTGAAACAGATCACGCTATGCTCGCTATGAGCCCGGCTTGGAAGGTTATCAACAATGAGTTCTTCTCATGGTCAAAGGATGTAATCATGCAGGATGACAAGGTTGAGCGTATGAAGGAAATCGGACGTAACCTCGTAGAGGCAGCAGGCGATATCGAGAATGCCGAGTGGAAGGGCGCTGAAGGTGCTTGTCCTCATTGCCAGGGAAATAACTTCTATATCTTCCCTGGAACAACTCATTGTGTATGCGAACTCTGTGGTTTGGAAGGAACACTTGAGATAGTAAATGGTGCATTTAAGTTCAAGTTCGATCCTGAAGATGAACCAAAGGCTCATGATACATTGACAGGAAAGAAGATGCATGGCGATGACATCTTCGAGAACGAAGGAA
This sequence comes from Lachnospiraceae bacterium, assembly GCA_045579705.1. Lineage (GTDB taxonomy): Bacteria > Bacillota > Clostridia > Lachnospirales > Lachnospiraceae > Lachnocurva. The sequence continues at coordinate 21,752 of JAZNMP010000011.1, read as the reverse complement.
GACTTATGAATCTATTCAAAGATCCTGAGTTCAAGGCTCGTAAGGCTCACTATACAGCTGTTTGTGAACCAACACCATCACCATCAAAAGCTTGATAAATTGGGTTAAATATTGAGGGAGGAAATAATAATGGAAAAGCCAAGCTTTAAGTTTGTCGTAGTATTCAACCTAGTAATGAATATCCCGATGGCAGCAGCTATGTCTATCGGGGGAATGGTATTCTCAGGCAACGCTTCAAAGTTGCTTACACCAGCACTTGCCGTAAATATTCTAATCGGCTTCGTACTGGCGTGTATCATAAATGCGCTGTTCCCTATTCAGGGAATCGCCATGAAATTCCCTACTCTGTTTAAATTAGATCCAGAAAGTTTACCTGGACACTTGGTAGGAAATATTCCAATCGTAGCTTTGTTCTGCGTCATCATCGGACTCGTTATGAATTTCATAAATGTCCAGATATTTGCAGGAGCAAAAGCGCCAGCATTTTTATTCGCGTTCCTGGGAACTTTCATCCCATGCTACATTCTATGTTTCGTTGTAGCTATGATATTCATTCCTGTAGCACAGAAAGCTGCTGCAGCAACGATGTAGTTATAGACATCTTAAAATCTTTACTTTCTATGGAGAGTCGTATTCTATTCTGATGGAGTACGACTCTTTTTTTGAATTTTTTTTGGATAGTATTTATAATGACAAAAGACAGGAATAGTTTTATACTTTTTAACGTTTATGATTAAAAATTAACATTATAGAAAGTTAGGACGGTTCTGATGATTATCAAATTTCTAATTTCAATCCTTCCAATCATCTGTTTGATTGGGATGCTGACTATCCTGAAGATGCCTGGATATAAGGCCTGTTTTGCGTCAGCAATTATCACAATTCTAATCGGTATGCTTTATTTCAAGATGAGCGTCATCGAAGTAGCGACAGCTTCTCTTGAGGGAATCCTAAATGCGCTCTGGCCTATATGTCTCGTAATCGTGGCGGCTTTGTTCGTTTATAACCTTACACTCGAGACTAAAGCCATGGACAAAATCAAAGCAATGCTCTCAAGTGTTTCTATGGACAAAAGAATCCTCGCACTCATCATCGGATGGGGCTTCGGAAACTTCATGGAAGGTATGGCTGGTTTCGGAACAGCTGTAGCTATCCCTGCTAGTATCCTCATAGCTATGGGGTTTGAGCCTGTAACTATTGTAATCGGATTGTTGGTTGTAAATTCAACACCAACTGCTTTTGGTAGTGTTGGTGTTCCACTTGTAACACTTTCTGGAATTACAGGAATCGATGCAGTTGCTCTTTCTGGAAATACTGCAATCATGCAGGCTGTTTTGACTTTTGTATCACCTTACATCCTCGTATTTATGGTCGGTAAAGGCTTAAAGAGAAAAGATGCTATGAAGGGAATGTGGGCATTTACAACAGTAGCCGCTCTCGCATTCTTAGCACCGCAGTTTTTAGCTGCGAGATTTATCGGTCCAGAACTCGGTGATATCATTGGAGCTATCTTCTGTATGATTGTACTCGTTTTGATTTCTATCAAATCAACACGTACAGTTCCTGCAGAATATGCAGTTTCAGATGTGAAAAAAGTTTCTATCGATCTAAAGAGTGCCCTCGTAGCATGGTGCCCATTTATCCTGATCTTTGTAATCCTGCTTCTAACATCAAGCCTGGTACCGGCTATTCATGATTCACTTTCTTCTATTTCAAGCAAAGTGTCTGTATACGCAGGAAAGAATCCTGGAACACTAAGTTTCACTTGGATTAATACACCTGGTATCCTTATCATGATTGCAGGTCTCATAGGAGGTCTCATCCAGGGAGCATCTATTAAGACTATCGTAAAGACATATGTAGATACATTGATCGGAAACTGGAAGACTATCGTGACTATCTGCTCAGTACTGGCACTTGCAAAGATTATGGGCTACAGTGGAATGATTTCAGCTATCGCAGCTCTCCTCGTTGCAGTAACAGGTCAGCTTTATCCACTGTTCACACCACTTATCGGAACATTAGGTGGATTTGTAACAGGCTCAGGTACATCTACTCAGGTTCTCTTTGGACAGCTTCAGGTAGAATCTGCAAAAGCTATCGGCTGGGATCCATCATGGATTGCAGCAGCAAATGCCGTAGGCGCCGGAATCGGAAAGATGATTTCTCCGCAGGGAATCGCTATCGGATGTGCAGCTGCTGGACTAGCTGGACAGGAGAGTGTACTTCTTAAGAAAGTATTTGGATTTGCAATCGTATTTGCAATCGTAGCCGGTATCATCTGCTTTGGATTGCCTTGCGTGTTATAATATGAAATATGGAACAAATGTTCTTGTAAAAAACAGATTCCATGATATAATTGAATATAGTTAAAGGAAGGAGGACTTTATGGCCGAGAGAAATAAATCTTATATTGCGATCGACCTAAAGTCCTTTTTTGCGTCCGTAGAATGTCATGATAGGGGCTTGGATCCACTGGATACGAATCTGGTCGTCGCAGATTCGAGTCGTACAGAGAAGACTATCTGTTTGGCAGTGACTCCATCTCTTAAATCTTTTCATATATCTGGTCGAGCGAGGCTCTTCGAAGTAGTTTCTCGAGTCAAAGAAGTAAATGAATCCAGGAAGTATAGAAACAGAGGGAAAGCTTTTTCCGGAAAGTCATATAAATACAGTGAGTTGATGGCAGATCCTATGCTGGAGCTCGACTATATCGTCGCGGTTCCGAGGATGAAGCGTTATGAAGAGGTCAGCTCGCAGGTCTATGGGGTGTATCTACGTTATGTTGCACCGGAGGATATGCATGTTTACTCGATTGATGAGGTCTTTCTGGATGTGACGGATTATCTGAATACTTATCAGATGAGTGCGCATGAGCTTGCGATGAAGATGATTCGTGAGGTTTTAGAGGAGACTGGAATCACTGCGACAGCAGGTGTCGCTTCGAATATGTACCTTTGTAAGGTGGCGATGGATATCGTAGCAAAGCACATGAAACCGGATGAGGATGGTGTGCGAATCGCCGAACTCGATGAGGAAAGTTACCGAAATATCCTGTGGAACCACAGACCACTTACGGATTTCTGGAGAGTTGGTCGTGGAATTGCGACGAAGCTGGAAAAACACGGCATGTATACGATGGGAGATGTCGCCAGGATGGCATATTACCACGAGGACTATCTGTTCAAACTTTTTGGCGTGAATGCAGAATATCTGATAGATCATGCCTTTGGATATGAGAATACAGAGATTCGCGATATTAAATCCTATCGTCCTAAGGAGAACAGTTTCAGCTCGGGACAGGTTCTGATGGAACCGTATAGTTATGAGAAGGCGAGGATAGTAGTTCGTGAGATGGTCGACCTCGTTTCTTTAGAACTCGTTGAGAAAAAAGTTGTGACGGACCAGCTGGTGCTAGATATAGTCTACGATAGGACGAGTCTGTCAGACCCTGAGATTCGAAAGAGGTATCACGGCGAAATCGTTCGGGATTTCTATGGTAGAGAGGTTCCAAAGAGTGTGCATGGAAGTATTAATCTGGGACGATATACGAGTTCGACCAGGCTTATGACGGAGGCTATCTTGAAACTCTATGATGAGATAGTAAATCCGATACTATTGGTTCGAAAGCTGAATATCACGACAAACCATATTATCTATGAGAAAAATATTCCGAAACGGGATGAGTTCGAGCAGTTAGATCTGTTTACTGATTACGAACAGATTGCCAGAGAAAGAGAGCTCGAGGAGCGTGAACTTCAGAGGGAGAAACAGGCACAGAAGGCGGTTTTGGAGATGAAGAAGAAATTTGGAAAGAATGCCGTCTTTAAAGGAACTGATTTGCAGGAAGGTGCGACTACTATTTCTAGAAATCAGCAGATAGGAGGTCACAAAGCATGACAGATTCTCTGTGGGATTCAGAAGTACCAAATAAATATGGTGATATTCTGGGAGTGAAATGGGAAGGCGTTCGTTCACATAAGAGAGCAGATGCTCTCAGTAGAGCTGCGCAATTTTCACCTTTTGCGGCTTTGGTCGGATTTGATGATGAAATTTTAGAGACTGCGAGACTTACCGATGCTAAGAAAGAAATGACTGAAGAGAAGAAAGAAGAAATAGAACTGGCTCTTCAGACTATAATTTCTGGTGAAGTAGAATCTGTGATTACGTATTTCGTCGCAGATGAGCTTAAAAGTGGTGGAGTCTATGTGACAGTAAAGGGAAAGGTCTCTAAATTTAAGGAGTTTGAGAAAGTTCTGGTGATGGATGAAGGCTCTGAAATACCTGTTTCTGAAATTATGGATATAGAAATTTTATAATCAGTTTATAATCGACCCTAAAGTTTATAATTACAAATTTTATTTAATAATTATTTGCTTGATTATTCTTTATAATAGTTGGTGCGCAGACAGACATGATGGTTAATTCTTTTTTTTAAGGAGGAACTATCATGGGGAAGGAAGTTAGGGAGTTCAATAAGGAATTCGTTGAAGAACATCATATTAAGAGAAATATCGCATTTCGCTTTATGCCGATTTCCGGAAATGAGGAGGAACTGGAGGAGTTACCGCATCGAGTGTTAGGAGATATCGCGTTGTACTATGTCATCATAGTAGAACGTTCTCTCGAAGGAGTCGGAAGTTGTAAAGTGAATAATGACATGATGCAAGTTATGGAACTTGAGGAAGAGGGGCTCTTTGAACTGGCATTGGAGAATACTGAGAAACTTTTTCCAGTGTCGATAGAACCGATGGATAATCTGTTGATTCGTAAGGGATTGCTGCCGGAAGACGTTAGGGAGAAACACGGTCTGCCGGAGGATGCGGAAGTTACGAGTCCTCTCATTATCATTTCAAATGAGAGCAGTCTGTTTGGTGCGGCGGCTATCATGTACAGGAATGTCTTAAGGACTATTGCAAATAATTGCAAACATAATCTATATCTGCTTCCTAGCAGTGTTCACGAGTTTCTCGCGATGCCTGCAGAGGAAGATATCGAAATTGAGAGTCTGAAGAGCGTAGTTTTAGATGTGAATCAGAATGTTCTCGATGCCAAAGATTTCCTGTCAAACAGCATATTCTATTATGATGTAAACACTGCGAAACTTAGTAGTGTAGGATGATTGACGCTCGATAGTTCGTATGCTAATATTCACTCTGGATTTTAAAATTTGAAAAAATAGGAGTATAGATATGGCTGAGAAACCAATAGTTACTATCGAAATGGAAGACGGCGGAATTATGAAAGCCGAGCTTTATCCAGAAATCGCACCAAACACTGTTAATAACTTCATCTCTCTGATTAATAAGGGATATTATGACGGAATTATCTTTCACCGTGTTATAAAGAACTTCATGCTTCAGGGTGGTGATCCAACAGGAACTGGTATGGGTGGCCCTGGTTATGCTATTAAGGGTGAGTTTTCATCAAATGGATTTAAGAATGATTTGAAGCATACAGCAGGTGTTCTTTCAATGGCTAGAACTATGATTCCTGATTCTGCTGGATCACAGTTCTTTGTAATGCACAAAGATGCTCCACATCTCGATGGAGAATATGCTGCATTTGGAAGGATTATCGAAGGAATGGATGTGGTAAACAGAATCGCTGAAACAGATACTGACTGGTCTGATAAGCCTACAACACCACAGGTTATGAAGAAGGTTACTGTTGAGACTTTTGGAGAGACATATCCAGAGCCTGAAACTATTGCAGAATAACAACTTTTTAGTAATATAATAAAGAAATCTGGCGTGGGAAACCCGCCAGATTTTTTTGTTGAGAAAGGCAATGTAAAATCGATATAAGTGTGCTAAAATTAAAATGTTTTGAATATACTTACTATAAGGAGAATTATGTCTAAAATTATACTCGGCGTAATTGGAGTCGCCGTTTGGATTTACTTACTTAGATTATTAAATAAAGCAAACTTGAAGTTTTGGAATTATCTGCTTGGGGCTTGCGGCTTTTTCCTGATATGTATGTCTATGAGACCTTTTGTGGCGATGCCGCTTGCCAGAACAGTTGCAGCATTAGCAGGTATAGTTGGAAAACTGACTGGAACTTATATCGCTTACTATAAATATGGAGTTATATTCATATCTTCTGTTTCAGGAGCTATTTCTGTTCGAATCGATCTGGAATGTTCTGGAATCATCGAGATTTCAGCCTTCCTGGCTTTACTGGCATTCTTTAGAGTGTATTCTATACCTGAGAGAATATATGTCGGATTAATAGGTACGGTTTATACTATAGTTTGTAATGCATTTAGACTGACTATCATCTGCCTGATGATTCATTATCTCGGTACGGATTATTACTTTGTTGCTCATACTATAGTTGGTCGTCTGGTATTCTACGTGCTTCAGGTCTTGCTGTATTTCTTTGTATTTACAAAGCCTCAGGTACTTCGTATGAAAGTCGGAAACTTCGGATATAGGGAGGAAAAACAGGAATGAATCTCTTTACAGTAGTATTGAATCCTTTCTTCTATTGGATGGCTTGGGTTATCATTCCTTTTATAGTTGAAATCGTTCCGGGAATTGTATCATTCTTTGGTATGCTTATCGGACGCGATAGGGAGAAAAAATATGTGGATCCTGCTATTTGGCCGGATCTCGAGGTTATCGTTCCGGTTTACAATTCACAGGATTCGCTGTTTAAATGTGTTCGTTCTATTAATGATTCGGATTATCCGAACGAACATATCCGGGTGTTTCTGGTAGATAACCGTTCAAAGGATAACAGTTTTGATATTTACGCTCAGGCGCAGAGAGAGTTTCCGACTCTCCGTTTACAGTGGCTTTCTGCTGAACAGGGAAAGTCCAGAGCTTTGAATCTCGCTATTTATAATGGTGGCGGAAAGTATGTTGTAAATATCGATTCAGATGGATATCTTGAAAAATCTGCCTTGAAGAATATAGTTCGTAGATTTGAGAATGATGAGGATGTAGCTGGACTGACAGGTACTATTCTCACTGATCCAGAGGAAATCGAGCAGTGGCCTACTATGAAGGGCCGTGTACTTCGTAGACTGGAGTTCCTCGAATATGCGCAGGCATTTATGGCTGGTAGAAATTATGCTTCACAGAAAAATGAAATGTATACTTTCTCGGGTGCCTTTACAGCTTTTAGATTGAGTACTATTCGATTTACGAGACTTTACAATACAAATACTATCGCAGAAGATACAGAAATCACTTTCCAGATAAAGAACAATCTGAAGAAGAAAGTGGGAATCGTAGTAGATGCGATTTATATAACTGGTCCGATAGAAGATTTGAACAAGCTTTATACACAGAGACAGAGATGGCAGAGAGGATCTCTCGAAGTCTCCCAGATGTATCAGGATACAGCACTGAATATTCGTAAGATGGTAAAGAATGTTAATCTAAAGACTCTGCTCTTTGACCATACATTTGCTTTTCCACGATTGATATGGTATCTGGCATTGATATATCTGATGATCATCGGTTATTCTAGTTCTATCGTAGTATGGTCGATGGTTGCAATCCTCATATTCTATACATTGTGTGGATATTTGTATTACTTCGTTTCTCTGAATATTTTAAAGAATTTCAAGGAATTGAGAAGCTATTATAGAAGCAAGTGGGCTTATATCGCGTTGCTTCCATTATATAATATGATGACTTTCTTCATTAGAATGGCGGGTATCATTAACTCTATAAAGACTCCAGGTTCTTGGAAGACGGATACTTTGACTGAAGAGAGACATATATTTAAGAAGAACTTAAAAGAAGACATGAACAAAGTAAGAGCGGTATTCAGGAGATTTGCTGATGCTGTAAATGATGACACTCTTACTTCTTAGAGGAAGGATTCTTATGAACGATAAAAACAAGAAAACCGTAGGAAGAGCTGCTTTTTTGTCAATCGTATTTATGATTATATTTGCGGTCTATGGCTATTATCAGATAGATAAATATGAAGAGGGAATGGCTGATATATATGCAGAAGAGCAGGATGGTTATGTATCATTGGTTTCTGAACGTGTAAAAAGTGGTACAGCTGTCATTTCAACTGCCGAAGATACGGTTGAAGTTTTGGATTCTTCTAACAGTAAGTATTGGACTTTGGATGACAAATCTACAATCCTCTACATAAAGAACGTATCGGAAACAAATCTCTATAGAAATCTGGATCCGGAAAAATACTACAAATCTAAGTCAGCAAAGAAGTTCTTAAGCGAACTTAATGAGAATGATGTAAAGCATAGTATTATCGAAATTGAGGGAAAGAAGTATATCGCTTCAGGAATTTTGGTTGGAACGGACGATGATCTAGTACGAATGGTACTGCTTACTGATTATCAGATTCTCTTCTCAAATAATGTATATTTGAGCAATAAAATCTTCCTTTCTATTGCGATAGCTTCAGTTGCATTGATATTTGTAATATGCATCATTCTGATGGCTATCTATATCTCTAAAGAACATAAGAGAAGCGAAGGTGTTAGAGAACAGAATAAATTACTACAGGAGAAACTAGAGTCCATTTCAAACCATGAAGGTGTAAAGGAAATCCTCATGAAGAGAACTTTAGAATCTGAGAATGAAGTAGCAGAAGATACAAAGGCAGAAGATACAAAGGAAGAAGAGCCGGAGATAAAACCGGAACCTGAGACTTCAGAGGTAAGTGAAGTTCCTAAAGGTGAGATGACTATGTCAGAAGATGAGTATATCGATGCACATATCGTAAAATCTCCAGAGCAGGTCAATGAACTTTTTAGTGGTATCGATGAGAGAGAAATCTATCCATCGACGGTTCTAGCTTGTAAACTTAGAGATATGACTTCTCGTGAATTCTATACGAATTATAAAGGAATCTTTAAACGTGATGCAGTTTGGATTTCAGAGAATGATGCAACGGTAGCACTGCTATTTGCAAACAAGAATAAAAATCAGATTATGGATTTTGTATGGAAAAATATCGTATATCAGAAGAATGTAGTCGCTTATAAATTATTTGATATTGATTCAGAACACAAATCAGTGGAAATAAAGAAGGCAATAGATGAATTTTTGAGGCTTAATTATGGTTAGATATTATCGATTGAAAAACTATTTGAATGCAAGCCATTTCGTTGTTTTTAATGGAATAAAGGGAGAAGTACACCCACACACATGGGAATTTTCAGCGCTTCTTTATAGTACTGGAAACGAGATTACGAAATTTACTGATACGGAAAAAGCAATTCGTAGTATTTTCGATCCATATCAGAATAAGGTAATCAACGATTTGAGACCTTTTGATGAAATCGTTCCTTCTCTAGAGAATATTACAGAGTATTTCGTGAAAAGAATTCAGGAGGCTGTAAAGCCATTTGGATATCGTCTGGTCGAGTTTGAAGGTAGTGAGACACCGGTTCGTACATATGGTGTTCTATTGGAAAACAGAAATATGTCTGCAGAATTTCATCATGAATCACAGAAAGAGTCTGAGAATGCGGGTGTTGAAAGAATAGTGAACGAGGAATCCGAGGAGATAGTCAAAACGGAAGAAGTAAACGTTTCAAAGATACTAGACAGATTGGATCGAGGAAAAAGATGAAACAGAAACGAAAGATATCCACTGTATTATTCTTCATACTGGCTCTGGTTTTCAATCTGTTTATCGCATCTGTGGTTGTATATTTGACAGATAAATCTGCAAATATGATTATAGGCTCCGATACTATGTACCACGTATATAGAGGCCAGTGGCTATTAGATGAGATAAAGAAGGGAAACTTCTATCCAATCTATAATCCAATCTGGTATAACGGTGTCGAGCTAATGCGTTATTGGACTCCAGCAGCAGCTTATCTCATGGCGCTTTGCCAGGTTATAGCAGGATTTGTAAGCCGTATAGGATTCTATAGCTTAGGAGGAAATATAGGAGCTCAGGGCTTTGCAGTTTATGCTGGACTGATTTATTTCATAGGAGCTATGAACTGGTGTTTTATCGGAATAAAGCGTGATAGAAAGTTTTTAAGCTTAGTTATAGGTCTCATCTATTTCTTCCTTCCAACAGGAATATATCTATTTTATGCAGAGGGAAACCTGCCTAGAAGCTTAATTGTATCAATCCTGCCTTTGTTCTTACATTATTTTTCCAGATTCTATGAGAACAGAAAACGTAGAAACTTAATCGGTGTAGCAGTAACCTTTGCGATGATGGTCCTTTGCCATGTCGGATATGCAGGCATGATTGCTATATCGGTTCTAATCTACTTCATCGTAAAGCTGATAGTAACGTATGCGATGGAGAGAGCTGAGTTTAAGAATGCTCTTTCTAAATCTCTTACATTGCTGTTTGCTGTAATAATAGGATTTATGTTAACGGGAATCTTCTTGATTCCGGCCTTAAAGGGAGGAATGGCTTCAAATAGTGGGGCAACCTCTCAGGTTGCGGTTTTATTTTTTCAGCCGCTATTAAAAAGTTTGAATCCTGTTGCAAAATTCCATGAAGGCTATGCATATAATTATTTCGGATTATCATTATTTATAGTAGCGGTGTTCGGAGCTCTGGGTTCTAGAAGAGAGCAGAAGACAGAGTTTATAACAGCTTTAATCATCTTCCTCATGACAGCGCAGAGTATGTCAATCGTGCTTATAAATCTGCCGGGCGGACAGTTCCTGTGGATGCTTAGATTCCTGCCTATCGTTTCTGCATTGATCCTGTTTGGATTATTCAAATGGAAGACTTTGAAAAAATGGATAATGGTATTACTGTGTCTACTTATAGTAGCTGATACGATACCTATGCTTTCGGTTTATAAAACTGGACTATGCGGCAGTAATGTCAAAGATTCAAATGAGTATTATGAGAATATAGCTAAAGAAACTATTCTGGATAAAGCAAAGAGTATGACGAAGAACCGTCTGGCATACCTTGGCTCATCTGTAGGTGTGTATTACCTAACGGGCTACGGAGAAGGCGTGAACCAGATCTTTGGACAGGGATGGGAAGCTTCATCTACATCTCATCAGATTACTGAAGTCAACGAAGCTTATGATACGGGAGAGTATTATTTCATGTTTGATCGTCTGGTCGAACTCGGAGTAGATACTATCGTAGTGAACAAGAATACACCTAGCGTTTCAAAATACAAGCCGGTTAAAGTTGAGAAGGCAGCAAAAGCTTCAGGATACTCTATGGTCGAGGAGAATGCAGTCTATGCATTCTTTAAGCTGGATAGAGCAAAGGGAACTTTTGGCGTGGTTTCTGAATTTCAGGGACTTGCAGTCGGAGAGGGCGCTTCCTATATCTGCAGGATGTTTCCGAATATCGAAACAGCGGAAGAGGATTATCTGGATGATTATACAGTTTCAGATTTTGAAAAATACTCAAAGGTGTATCTGTTTAAGTTCAAGTTCCATAATATTGATAAGGCGGAACAGGTGGTTAAGCAGGCCGCGAAACGAGGAGTCGAATTCTATATTATGGCGGATGGTGTTCCAGTCAATCCGCATACTCAGACAGAGAAGTTCCTCGGTGTTGAGATGCAGAAGATCCAGTTTGAGAATGCTTTTCCGATGATTCATACGATAAATCATGGTGATTTCGTAACGAAGCTGTTCCCTACTGATTTGAACGACTGGCGAACGGTATATCTAAATGGATTAGATAATACTGAAGCATATATCAAGGTGTTGGATAGAAATCTTTCTGTAGTTGGAACTAAAGGAAATGACAATATTCACTTTATAGGTTTGAATCTGACTTATTTCTATTCACAGACTAGAGATAGACATGTTGCGGAGCTTTTGGAGAATATTCTCGATGTCAGCACTTCGGATTTGCCGGAGAGAAAAGTTGTTCCTGTAGAAATCAAAGTACATCCGCGCTCTATCGAAATACGAACTGAAGAGAATCATGTAAATACTACTATAGCTACACACGATATCTTTGAAGGCGATTTCTATGTAAAGAATAGAATGGTATATGTTCATAGAGGAAAAACTCTGATAAAGATGCACTATCCATATCTACTGCAAGGATGCCTGTTATCTATCGGTGGATTAGCATTGCTCATAATCCTGACTTTCCAGCCGTTCTATCGGATGCGTATGAAGCAAAATGGAAAGAGTGAGGCAGGAGGCAGCGACTTTTAATTCTTTTTTTAGAATATACTTATTTAAAGAAAAAATAGGTCGATATATAATATAGACAAGAATGCGTATGCTCGGATTGTAGTTATAGTTATCATTATTTATAACCAAGGAGGGTTTCATTATGGCTATTAATGGTATTAATGCAAACGAGAATCTGAACTATCAGGTAGCCAATCCTGCTCCTAAGAAGGAAGAAGTTCAGGCAGTAGAGAAAAAAGAAAAGGATGTCTTTGGAGAAGCTGCAGTTTACGAGAAGAGCAATGAAGGCACCGTCAAAGCTAAAGATGATGCCGTACAGAAAGCTGATAAATTTACAAAAGGCGATAGAACTGCTATAGTAAAACAGCTTCAGGCAGATGCAGAGAAGAGAAAGAACGACCTGTTTGAAATCGTTAAGAAGACGATAGCTGGTCAGGGCAATGCATTTGCGCTAGCAACCGAAGATGACATGTGGAAATTCCTCGCAAATGGAAATTTCACAGTTGATGCTGCAACAAAAGCACAGGCACAGGCTGATATTGCGGATGACGGATACTGGGGTGTAGAACAGACTTCAGATCGTATCGTCGATTTCGCAAAGGCTTTGGCTGGTGACGATCCTGCACAGGCGGACAAACTTCTAGATGCTTTTAAGAAAGGTTTCGGTGAAGCGACAAAGACTTGGGGAAAGGATTTACCAGATATTTCCCAGAAGACATATGATGCAGTCATTAAGAAGTTTGATGACTGGAAGAATTCTAATGTACAGGCTAATGTACAGGCAGTTGATAATTTGGAGGTTTAAAACGTGGATAAACTGTTATATGACATTCGTAAAGATGGAGTAAAGAAAGCAAATCTTGCAAAGATTACAGAGTATGATGTAAAGATGCTTGCTGAAACTCTTGGAACTATGAAGGCCATGGCAGAAATATGCCAGGATGAAGATGATGTACTTGCTTTGATGCAGGTTTCTGATACTGTAAAGATTGAAGGCTATGAAGATTTACAGGATTTTATCGGAGCTATTGTAGACTATATGACTACAAATATGCCACAGGATCTGCTATTAGAGACATTGACAGCTTCTTACTGGAATAGAAATCCGCAGGGTGTAGAAGCTCTTGCGTTCTTTATCGTAATTCGTTCTATGTTGTTAATCATGGAAGGAATCGACCCGGTATTTTTTGAAGTATTGATGGATGATTATATCCCTTATCATGTAAAGGATGTCGTGGTACAGCAGGGCAAGTTCGTTACAAAGAAGATGGTAAATGCCAGAAAGATGTTCCTCAAGGCTCATGATGCTGTTGAGGAAGACAGCTTGTTTGATGTAGCACTAGATGAAGAGTCAAAGATTAGAAAAGCGGTATTTGGAAAGTAATGAGTGACGATAATACACCTATTATCCTGGATATATCCGGAAGAATTAGTTTAGAGTCTGAGGAGATGGAACAGATTCCAGCCAGTGGTATCTATTTGAACTCCGATGACGATGAAAGAAAGACACATGTAAAGGACGCGATAATCGATGATGCGTTCCCGGAAGTAGTTCATTTTGAAGTCGTGAGAGATATCGAAGACAGAGAAGCTTTTGATAAATTCCTCGAGTTACGAGATAGAATTAAGGCTATAGCAGCTGACGATATCGAATATGATTTTGAAATTTATGATGAACTTTTTTCCACGAAAGAAGAATCCCTGATTCTTCACATCGTAGTAGAAAATCAGGAAATATCTGAGATTTATGGAACTATCGAATACAAAGGTGCTATGGATGATTTGTTCGCAGATACCAATGATTTGGTAGATGAAATCCTGGGAGAAATCGACGAGGTTGAGAACGAATTCGATTCTGGTGATAGAGATTTCACGAAGGAAGAAATCCAGAAGTTTGAGAAATATATCGAGGATGAGGATAAATCTAATATCCGAGTTCTTCCACTTTCTATCCTGGATTCTTACTTTAAATCATACGAAGTTTCTGATTGGGAAAATACAGCTTTGAGAGAGACTCTTAATTTACAGCCGTATTGGCCTATACATGTAGAACATTAATAAAATAAACCGACCACCAAATTAGATTTATTTGGTGGTCGGTTTTTTTTATTATCTTGCAAAAGCGTTTACTATTTCTGTAATGTAGATGACGAGGTCTTCTTCTTGAAGCTTCTTTACATCTTCTTCAACCAGCAGGCTGGATTCGTTTAAATCCATGCAAGCGATGATTCGGCAGACTATTACGAAGTTTGCTTCATCCAGATACGGAGCATCGCCGTCTGCATCGATATGCATACCGAGCTGTTTGATTTTGTCTTCATCACGTCCGGAAGCCATTTCCAGAAATTTTAATGAAGAGCGAATCCCCTTGATGTCCATGTCGAAGAAATTAATAGTTACATATTCTTCGCTTTTCATGAGCTCTGATGTGTAGGTGCTCTTTCGTAGATAAAGCGCAGCAACATTCCTATCGTATAGATTTCCGACAGTTCCGTATTTGATGTAAGTAGCGTTAATACGCTTATGTGCTGTGTCTTTAATAACCAGAGCGGCACCTTCTTCGCGGAATTTCTTAAATGGATTGAAGTCTAAATCCTCTATAGGAAACGGTTGAAATACGTGATGCATAGTTTTTCCCCCTATCTACACACTCATAATCAATTATTTTTTATTATAAAATATGCATAGTGAAAAAACAATAATTGATAGTTTCTTTGTGAAAAAACGATACTTAAAGCCAAAAGTGTGTTATTATTGATAAAAGTGGGATATTATGAATGTTAATATCCAATCTGAGTAGAGACAAGAAAGGGAAAGATTGTGGACAATCAGAAATTAAAAAAACTTGCAAACGAAGTTAGAAAAGGTATTGTGACAGAAGTACACGCAGCTCAGTCTGGTCATCCAGGCGGATCACTTTCAGCGGCTGATGTGTTTACATTCCTTTATTTTGAAGAAATGAACATCGATCCTGAGAATCCAAAGATGGATAATCGTGATCGTTTCGTATTATCAAAAGGACACACAGCACCGGGCTTATATGCAACTCTCGCCGAGAGGGGATTTTTTCCGAAGGAAGAACTTACTACTTTCAGAAAAGTAGGAACTAGACTTCAGGGACATCCATCTATGCATATGCTTCCTGGCCTCGATATGAGTACAGGATCACTCGGACAGGGTATTTCTACAGCGGTGGGAATGGCTCTTTCAGCTAAACTTCAGAACAAGTCTTATAGAACATATACACTTCTCGGAGACGGTGAAATCCAGGAAGGCCAGGTATGGGAAGCTGCTATGTTTGCTGGAGCAAAGAAACTTGATAATCTCGTAGTAATCGTAGATAACAACAATCTCCAGATCGATGGAACTATCGAAGAGGTTAACAGCCCATATCCTATCGATGAGAAGTTTAAAGCTTTTAACTTTAATGTAGTATGCGTTGATGGCTCTGATTTTGATCAGCTCAGAGATGCTTTCAAATCAGCTAGAGAGACAAAGGGCTGCCCTACAGCAATCATCATGAAGACTGTAAAGGGTAAAGGCGTTTCCTTCATGGAAAACAAAGCTGGCTGGCATGGCAAAGCACCAAACGACGAAGAATTTGAAATCGCAATGAACGACTTAAACAAAATCGGGGAGGCATTATAATGGAATCAATCGCAACTAGAAATAGTTATGGAAATGCTCTTAAGGAATTGGCAAACGAGTATCCTAACCTCGTAGTTCTAGATGCCGACCTAAGTGGAGCTACAAAGACATCAATCTTTAAGGAAGCTTACCCAGATAGATTTATCGATTGTGGTATTGCAGAAGGAAATATGTTTGGTATCGCTGCTGGACTTGCAACTACTGGAATGATCCCTTTCGCTAGTACATTTGCTATGTTCTCAGCTGGTAGAGCATATGAGCAGATTAGAAACTCTATCGGATACCCACATCTTAATGTAAAAATTGGTGCGACTCATGCAGGTATCAGCGTAGGTGAAGATGGCGCTTCACATCAGTGCCTCGAAGACCTAGCGCTTATGAGAGAAATTCCGGGAATGGTTGTTATCAATCCTGCGGATGATATCGAAGCAAAACAGGCTGTAAAAGCAGCACTTGATCATGTAGGTCCTGTTTATCTACGTTTTGGTCGTGCAAATGTACCTGTAATCAATAAGCCAGATTATAAATTTGAAATCGGTAAAGGAACTGTGCTTCGTGAAGGTACAGATCTCACTATCGTTGCAACTGGAATGTGCGTAGCACCTTCACTTGAAGCTGCAGAAGAGCTTGCAAAGGAAGGCGTATCAGCAGAAGTAATCAATATAGCAACTATTAAACCTCTAGATGAAGAATTGATTCTCGAGTCAGTTAAAAAGACTGGCAAGGTAGTTACAGTTGAAGAGCATTCTATCATCGGTGGACTTGGATCAGCTGTATGTGAGTGCCTCGCTGAACATCACCCAGCTCCAGTAAAGAGAATCGGTGTAAATGATAGATTCGGTGAATCAGGTCCTGCTGGTGAGCTTATAAAGAAATATGGATTAGATAAAGACGGAATACTTAAGAGTATCAAAGAATACTTGGCCTAATAAATAACCAATAGGTTTCGATGTAGTGTAAATCTACTAGAATAGGTGAAGCTATGAAAGACTTAATATCCTTTAAAGATCTAGTTACTGAAATCGATGAAGATTACCGTGATCCATTGACTGGCTTGTACAGTGTCAGTGGACTGCGACATATCATGCGTAAGGTATTGGAAAAATTCGACCCCGATAATATAGTAGAGGTTATTTTTTTCAATGTCAGTGAATTTGCGCTCTATAATCAAACCTATGATTTAACTGGTGGTGACAAGCTGTTGTGCGACATAGCCGACAGCTTGAACCTCACCTTTAAAAACAGTGTCTGTGTCAGATTCTCTGGAGACCATTTCGTGGTGGTCACGACGAACCCGACATTGGACAGAGACATCATGAAGATTCACAACGATGTGAAGATGTATGGTGGAAAAAGCATGGAAATCAAAGCCGGTGTCTATGAGATGCGTCTGGATGACGATATCATGGAAGCGATAGATTGCGCCAGACTGGCATGTATTTCTATAAAGGATCGATTTGATAAGACTTATCGATTCTATGACAATTCTTTAAAACAAGCACTTAACAACAAGCGTTATGTCTTAGATCATGTAGATATGGCTATCGAAGAGGGTTGGCTTAAGGTTTATTATCAGCCAATCGTTCGAATTCGAAGTGGAGAAATCTGTGATTTCGAGGCTTTGATCCGCTGGGATGATCCGACTTACGGCATGATGCAGCCTAACAAATTCGTACCTGTGCTTGAAAACTCCAACCAGATTTACAAAATAGATATGTTCGTAATCGAACAGGTCGCAAAAGATTTGAACAAGATGAAAGAAACAGGAATGGGCATGGTGCCGGTTTCTGTAAATTTGTCGCGCCAGGATTTCGATAGAGAACAGTGTATGATCTTTGAGTATATCGAAGAAATCCTCGAGGAATATGATGTCCCAAAGGATATGCTGGATATCGAGATAACAGAGTCTGTTTTGGGCCAGAAAGAGAAGGTTTTGCGCAAGGAACTGAAGAAGTTTAACGATAGTGGATATAATCTCTGGATGGATGACTTCGGAACAGGTTTTTCTTCCTTTAATGTTTTGAAGAATTATCATTTTGACGTATTGAAAATCGATATGCAGTTCTTGAAGGAAATCGAGAACGAAGGTGCTTCAGCTAAGACGAAGACTATTCTATACAGTATAATCCGAATGGCTAAACGCTTAGGTATGGAGACAGTCTGTGAAGGTACAGAGACTGAAGAGCGATTACGTATGTTATCGGATTTAGGATGTGAAAAAGCTCAGGGATATTATTTTTCCAGACCGATTCCTTTTGAGCAGATTGTAGATTTGCCGTTTGAATATGAGAAGAGAGAGACTCGCGTTTATGAATGTGAGACTGGCATGATTAGCGTATTGGATCCACCTGTCCATTCGAAGAGTAATGGTATCAGACATCAGCCGATGGCTTTGCTCGAGTTCAAAAACGGGTATGCTAGAGTCCTTCAGGATAATCATTCTTTCAGGGAATTCTTTAAAGGTGATGAGGGTGCTAGATTCCAGTTCGAGAAGTGGGCAAACAGCGATAGTATTTTTTCAAAGCATTTTCATGAGGCTGCGCTCAGAGCCTGCGCTTCTTCAGAAGCTCAGGAACTCGATTTCGTATTGGATGGTCAGTTTGGTATTATCGAGTTTGATTTTATAAGCAGAATTGAAGACGGGGATGCTTTTTCTCTGGTGATGCGAATGGAGAATCTGCAGACCGGTCGAGGCTTAAAGACTGTGTCTCTAAAACAGGCTGCAATCCGAAATGTATTTATGCTGTACCAGTTTGCACATGTGTTTGATTTGGATTCGAAATCCGTGCTCTTGCTCTATAACGGTGATGCGGAATACAGTTTGAAGAGAGATGAGATGGAGATGGTCGAGGGAGTTAGACTTTTTGCATCGACATTCATAGCTCCGGAGGATCAGTCCAGATTTATCGATTTCTATTCTGAGAAGAATATGAGAGAGATGTATCACATTGAAGACGGATATAAATCAAATGTATTTAGAACGAAGAAGAATGGCAAATATAAATGGATGATTTATACAGTCATTCCGTTTGAGTATCTCGACAGATGGTATATCTTCTCAGGCTGTCGTGATGTTGATAAATATGAGCTCCCTGAGGGCATGGATCTGTCACTTCAGAAATTCATCCTCGAAGAGAATACCGAGGCATCTGTGAACGATACGAAGGATGTTATGGAAGAAATCGCGAAGAAGATGCTCTTTGGCGATCCTTCGATAAAGAGAACGCTCGATATGTTGGATATAGGTGTCTTCTGGAAAAACAAGAATCGTAAATTTGTCGGCGCGAACAAATATTTCCTCGATTACTATGGTTTCCATTCGTTTGCTGATATTGCGGGCCTAAATGACGAAGAAGTTGGATGGCATATTAATCCGAATGCGTTCAAGAATGATGAAGAGGATGTAATTCGTTTTGGTATTTCCATAAATGGAAAAGTCGGAAACTGCCTGCGAAAAGGCGATAACAGAACGATTATAGCTTTTAAGCGTCCGCTTTACATAAATGGTGAAATCGAAGGTTTGGTGGGTTGCTTTTTCGATGTAACTGATCTCATCGATATCCTGCCGAAGTTTAAGATGGAAAATCGTTCGAGAAAGAGAGATGATCTGCCAATATTGAACGCTCAGGAATATGGCGATACATTGAGTTTGTATATTCGTGAGTATGAACGATATAATCATGACTTTATCATGCTGATGATTGAAATCGATGGATATGCTGATTTCATAAAGAAAAATGGTATAGATGGTTTTGATCCGATAGATGATAAGCTCTCAAAGCTGTTGATTAATATTTCAGGAGTGGATTCAGTTGTGGCCAGAACAGAAGGCAATACTTATGTGGTATTGCATCAGTTCTCCGATATGGATGAGGTCTCGAATCTGTCCAGAAAAGTTGGACAGGGAGTAGCAACAGTCTTGCCTTCGAACCTGGCAGCAGTAGTAAATACTCTTGTGTTCTCTGGATTATCAGAGGAAGAAAAACATGATTTGAGATGGAATTTTGCGTCGGATAAATACACGGATTGAGATGGAATTATGGTATAAGAAAAGGACTTCGAAAACTCGAAGTCCTTTTTTAGTGGAGACGAAGGGATTCGAACCCTCGACCCCCTGCTTGCAAGGCAGGTGCTCTCCCAACTGAGCTACGTCCCCATATTTAGTTATTCATAGAGCTGCTAACGGGAATCGAACCCGTGACCTCCACCTTACCAAGGTGACGCTCTACCGACTGAGCCATAGCAGCAGAGTCTTTATAACCGACTTGATTATGATAGTACAACGAGGTGCTGGTGTCAATAAGATTTTAGTATTCGGATTGAAAAAAATTAAATTTAAAGTATACTAAAGGTAGTGATTTGAAATATATGGAGGAAGTAATTTGGTTATTACTATTGTAAATTCAAATCGTCCCACTAAGGTGTATCGTGACGTTATAGCGAGAAATGGAGCGAAAACTCAGGCTGAGAAGAAAGCGGAGTTTCAGCAGGCGCTCGAGGCAAAGGCTGCCGAGCAGGCTGGAACGACTGGAAAATCTGGCTCTGCTACAGCTAATGCTGGTTCTACTACGGCAAATGCCAGTTCTACTACGACAAATGCCGGTTCAGCAGGGGCAAATTCATTGGGTGTAAATGGGATTACTGGTCTTGGCGATTCTTCTCTGAAAGGCTTAGTTAATTCGTTAAAACCTATTGAAGTGCCGGATGAATTGCTTCCAATCTTTAAGGAAGCTGCGGCTACATATGGTGTAGATGAAGGAATCCTAATCGCTATGGCAAAGCAGGAATCAAACTTCAGAACTGATGCAGTCAGCTCAGCTGGCGCTGTTGGAGTGATGCAGCTTATGCCAAAGACAGCAGAAGGGCTGGGTGTGACAAATTCATACGATGCCAGAGAGAACATCATGGGTGGCGCAAAGCTATTAAGTCGAGAATTGGCTGCCTATAATGGAAATGTTTCCTTAGCACTAGCTGCATACAGCGCAGGTGGTGGAGCGGTAAAGAAATACGATGGAATTCCTCCTTATAAAGAGACACAGAATCATATACCGAGGGTGCTATTGAATTATGCACGTGGATATAAAGCGGCATCTTCAGATCAGGTGGTTCTGCCAGACTCAAATAAACTTGCTGAAACTGTAGTGGCATACAAAGGGACAAAAGGGTCAGCTTTTTCCGAAGGAGTGGAAGTAACTGATCGTCAGAGGGAGGATTTGCAGAAATTGCTATTAATGGCGATGGAAGGAATCAAATGATGTTTTAGATTAAGGGGGAGTAATTATGAGCACAAAGAACAAGGCGATGTTGCTGGGAAGAGCGTTAGTATTTAGCGCGTTGATGTTGTTTACCGAGTTTAACACGTTATCTTATAACAATCATTGGGTATATTCTCTAGTTTTGATTAGTGTTATTATACTCATTAAGTATGTTTGGAGCACTGAGAAGATTCTGGGAAAAGATGTGTACTTTGATGGAATCTACAAGATGTCATTTTTGAAGCATTTTGGAATGAGAGTTCTTCAGATTGTTGCGTTTTTGTTTTTGTTTAATGCATACTCAATAAGCAAGAATTTACTACAGGAATGGGTGATTGCTGTAGCGGCATGCGCAGTGATGTGCGGCGCTGAGACTTGGTTTATTTGTATGGCTAGAAAGAAAATGGCGAACGAGTAGAGAGCTTTGCGGCGATAGCTGCACTTGCTTTTTGATGAAAAGTTGTGATCAAGCAAACATAATAGGGGTCTCCAAAGTTAAGTAGGGTTTCCCGAAGTTTTGGGGGAGAAGTTAGTGGCGACTGTCTAACCCTACGGAAGAGTGAGATTCCACTAAACTTTGGATATTCTATAAAGATGGGTGCCTATTTGTTTTTTTAAACAGGTGGCATCCATTTTATAATTTATGTAAGATCATAAGAAAATATAGATATTGTAAATGCAATTTGATTGGCATATACTAAAAATAGTAGATTGGTTATCAATCTGCTGAAATAAAGAGGTTAGTAGCTGAACG